>JANRKM010000198.1:0-22383 GCA_033763475.1 Kofleriaceae bacterium | reverse complement strand
CCGCCTGCTCGATCTGCCGGCGCTGCTGCCTTCGCGCTGGGCCGCGGCCCGCGCCGCAGCCTGAGCAGGCGCTGCCGCCTGCCACGACTACCCGGTCGCTATCAAGTGGGGGCACCCGGTGCGGTCGACCGGACGCTCACGCGCCACGCTCAGCGTCGACTAGTCATTGGGCTTAGACATTGAGCGCAAGGCTTGTCACTTCCTCGACCGCGATTCGCTTGGCCTTCATTGCTCGATGCCTTCAAACGCATAGCCACCAGCGCCGTCATTCATTACCGAGTGGTGGTGGAACTCCTCGCGGTATCGCTGATCCATCAGGCGACATCTCCGAGCTCGGAGTGAGGTTCGAAATCGCCACCGGCAAATCGTCGGTGCGCCGCGACGACACGCAGGACAGCATCGAAGCGCGCCACCACAAGCATCGCTGGATCGAGCGCGCCGTCGTGATCGAAGCGGCTGGTGATGACGACGTCGGGTAGGTCCTCATCGCCTTCGCAATACCGACGCCACACTCTCCCCGTCCACGTCCTGAAGGTGAGCTACGGGCAGGTCTCGCAGCCCTGACGCTGCGAGGTGCAACCGTCACCGACCACGCCGCACTGGAGCGCGCTGCACGTGAGGAACGAGCACTCGGCCGGCTCGCTGCATTCGACGTCGCACGCGCAGGACGCATCGCAGTTGATGCCACGGCAGGAGCTCTGGCCCTCGCACTTCACGTCCATCGGTCCGGAGCCACTTACGATCTGGCGGCACGAGCCCTGCCCCGAGCACGTGATGTCGCACGAGGCAGCATTGGCGCAATTGACGCCGTTGCGACAGGAGTTCGCGACACTGCAGTCGATGTCGCAGTTCCAGCCCGACGGGCACACGAGCGTGGTGTTGACGCAGTTGATCTCTGCACAATCGATCGTGCACTTCTTCGTACCGGCATTGCACGAGCTGCACTGTGGCGGGCACACGTTCATCGGCGCGTCGAACGGCGTCGGCCGCGCATCGATCGGCCGCCCATCCCCGGGTGGGCGGGGGGCATCGATGACGCCGCCGTTGGGATCGACGCAGTAGCCGTCGGTGCAGACGCGGCCACCGGTGCAGTCCGGTTGCTGCGTGCACGCGAGGTCGTTGCTGCGATGGTCGATGGAGCAAGAGCTGGCGGTCGCAACGGCGAGGCCTACGGCCGCGAGCCAGAGCAGGACGAGCTTCATAGCGACCCCCCGATGATGACGCCGGCGCCACCGTCGAACACGGTAGGCGTGATGCGCGTAGCGGTCACGGCCGCGCGCGTGCGCTGCCGACCCTTCACGAAGTAGTAGGTGCTGAGGCCGCCGAGCACGGCGCCCCCGAGGAACAGCAGATTGCCGAGGCCGGCGTAGCCGTCGCCGCGCTTCTCGAGGTCGCGTAGCGCGTCGATCTGCGCACGCGTCGCTGTCGGCGCAATGTCGACTTGATCCTGCAGGTCGGCGGCCGCACCCCAGCACATCAGGCCGACGAACACCATCGCACCACCGCCGATCATGCCGATCATCTGGAGGCGGCGGTTGGGATGGGTGGGGGCATCGACGATGTGCGGTTGCCCCGGCGTCGTCGAGGGCAGGGTGCTCGATGCGGTCTCGCCGTCACGGATCTCGCTGTGCATCAGCGTCGCTTCGCCGGTCGGGGCGGGGGTGGGCGTGGGCGTTGCAGGTGGCGGGGTGGGCGTGGGCGTAGTCGGCGTCGGCGTCGGCGTCGGCTCCGCCGGCGTGACGGGCCGCGCGTTGATGAACAGTGGCGCCACGCCAGCGAGCTTGTCGACGGGCTTGTCGCTCGGGATCGACGTCTTCAGCTCGCGCGCGATGCCGCCCTTTGCGACGCGATACACGGTGAGCTCGATCGTGCCGGGCTTGCGCGCCGCGTTCGCGTACACGACCTCGTCGACGGCGAGCATCTCGCGGACCTCGTCCTTGCACGCCGCCGTCTCCGGCTTGCAGCCGACAGCCGCCGCCGCTTCACTGAAGGTGATGTCGCCGGCAGTCGCCGTGGCGTCGGCCTTCGCGTGCTCGAGAATCGCCGCGTCGATCTTCGTTCGCATCGCCGCATCGATCTTGCCCTGCGTCTTGAGCACCTGGATGGTGCGCGAGTCCGCTGCGGCCGGCGCCACCAGCGCGGCGATGAGGCTGACGGCGGTCAGCGACGAGAGTGCGCGTGGGATGATCACAGCTTCTCCATTCGCTCGCGGATCTGATCTGCATCGGAGGCCGACGGGGACATCTGCAGGTACTTCTTGAACGAGCTCTTCGCCTGCGCCTTGTTCCCCATTTTCTCGTAGACGAGGCCGAGCCCGCGGTACGTCGGCGCGTAGCCCGGGTTGGCGGCGAGCGAGCCCTTGAACGTCGCGAGTGCACCCGAGGTGTCACCACGCACGTACTGCTGGAAGCCGGTCTTGTACGCCACCCCGGGATCGACCTTGGTGGCGGTCTCCGCGTACGGATCGACAGGTCCCGTGGCCACCTTCTTGGGCTTGGGCTCGGTCTTCTTGGGCTCGGTCTTCTTCGGCTCCTGCTTCGGTTCCGTCTTCGCGACCTTCGCCGCAGCGGCGGCCTTGTCCTTCGCGGCCTTCTCCTTGGCCACGCGCTCGGCCTCGGCTTTCGCAGCTTTGTCCTTCGCGGCCTTCTCCTTGGCGAGGCGATCGGCCTCGGCCTTCGCGGCCTTGTCCTTGGCAGCCTGATCCTTCGCGATGCGCGCCTGTTCGGCCTTGGCCTTGTCCGCCGCTTCTTTCGCGAGGCGTGCTTCTTCGTCCTTGGCGGCCTTGTCCTTCGCCGCTTGCTCCTTGGCGAGGCGCTCGGCCTCGGCCTTCGCGGCTTGATCCTTGGCGGCCTGCTCCTTGGCGAGGGCCTGCTCCTGTTCGGCGGCATCCTTCGCGCGGCGCTCTTCCTCGGCCTTGGCGATCGCCGGGTCGACGACCGCGGCAGCTGATGACGAGCCCGTATTCGGCTCGGCGGAGCCCGCGGCTGCGGAGCCCGCGTTCGGATCGGCGGAACCTGCCGAGCCTGCCGAACCCGCGTTCGGATCGGTGGCTGCGGCCTGTGCGGAGCCCGCGTTCGGATCCGTCTGCTCGGGCGTCGGGCTGGGCGACGGCGACGGCGACGGCGATGGCGTAGGCGTCGGCTCGGCTGCCGTCCGCGACGGGCCGGCCGTGACGTTCGCCTTCTCCTCGTCGTTTTTCTTCGAATCACCGCCCGCAGCGAGCGCGATGATGATGAGGAGGCCGAGCACGCCGAGTGCGCCGCCGATAGCCATCACCAAGCGCTTGCGGCGGACCTTCTCCTCGTCGATGTCGTCGTCGTATTCGCCGCTATCCGCGGAGGGCTCGTGCGTGTCGCTCCAGCCCCAGCCGCCGAGCATCTGGTCGCCCGTCTCGCTCTTCGCGCGACGAGGCAGCGATACCGCATCGCGCGGATCGACGGCTGGCTGTGATGGTCGGGTGGCGGGCTCGAGCGCGGCCGTGTCCGTGGGCGTCGTGCCGGTGGGCGTCGTGCCGGTGGGCGTCGTGCCGGTGGGCGTCGTGCCGGTGGGCGTCGTGCCGGTGTGCGTCGTGCCTGTGGGCGTCGTGTCGGTGGGCGTCGTGTCGGTGGGCGTCGTGTCGGTGGGCGTCGTGTCGGTGGGCGTCGTGTCGGTGGCTGCGGTCGCGGCCTTGGAGTCACTCGGCGCGGTGAGGTTTGCCGTTTCCTTCGTCGCCGGGTCCGCGTCTTTCATCACCGCGGCGTCCTTGGCCGTGTCGGCGAGATCGTCGCTGCTCGACCCGCTGTCGCTGTCGTCGGCCTCTTCCTCGACAACCGCCTCGGGCTTGGTGTCGCGGCTGCTGTTGTTGTTGTTCGCCGACTGCGAGCGCTTCCGCTTCTTGTTCTTCTTGCCTTTGCCGCTCTTCTCGGTCTTCGTTTCGACGGGCGCAGGCGCCGCGACCTCGGCAGCCACCGACGCACCGGGAGGCATCGCCGGCAGTCCCGCGATCTTCGGTGTGTCAGTTTGTTTCGAAGACTCGGCGGTCGGCACCAGCGCGGGCGTCGCGACCGTCTCCGCACTCGCGATCGACACGGCGGGCCGCTGACCGGTGCTGCGCTTGCCGGCCGGCGCAGCCGCGGCGACGATCGGTGCCGACGGTGTCAGCGGCATCGTCGTGACCGGCGCCGCGCTCGCGGGTGCTGCGAGGGGCTCGACGGTCTTGACCGGCTCGACCGGCTCGACCGTCTCCGATGGAGGCGGGGTGTGGAGGGTCGTCGGTGCGGGCGGCAGCAAGTCCCCGCTGACGAGCGAGCCCATCGCTTGGGTCTTGCCGAGGTCCTCGCGCTTGGGGAGCGGCACCAACGAGTCTGACGTCGCCCGCGGCTCGGTCACGGGCGCGTCGGTGGGGGCGTCCTTGACCAAGTCCTTGAGCGGCGCCATGCCGAGCGTGGTCTGGTTGAACGGTGACTTCGACGATGCCGCGGAGCCGGCCGGCGCGGCGGCGAGCTTGGCGGCGAGGTTCGCGCCCGCCGACGACTTGGGCGCGCCCGCCGGGAACGTCTGCTCGAGGTACTTGGCGATCTGCTCGTGGTTGTCAGGGTAGTTCGCGTCGTCGAGCACGGCCGAGATCTCGGCGGCCATGACCTTTGTGCTCTGGTAGCGATCGGCGGGGTCGCGCGCGAGCGCCTTCTTGCAGATCGCGTCGAGCTCCGCGGGGACGTTGGCGTTGTGCTCCGAAGGCGCGCGCACGGCTTTCTCGAGTACGGCCTTCTTCGCTTCCTCGTCGCTGCCACCGAACAGCCGCGTGTGCGCGAGCGCTTCCCATAACACAACGCCGAGCGAGAACACGTCGCTGCGCCGGTCGCCGGCGCCACCATTCACGCGCTCGGGCGCGCTGTAGGCCACCGTCGGCTCGACGGGAGGATCGAGGCGGACGCCCGACGACGACACCACGATCGCCAGTGGCGAGAGCGTGCCCAGCGCCAGGCCGTTCTTCTGCAACTTGTGAACCGCTTCCGCGGCCTCGCCGATCACGCGTGCCGTCGACAGCTCGTCGAGGCGCTTGTCGGAATCAACAATCGCCTGCAGCGAGATGTTCGTGGTCGCGATCGACGGAAGACGGCCTGCGTCGGACACGGCCAGAGTCTAGCGTAGGTCGCCACGTGGTTGGGGGGGAGCCCCACGCGTGTGCAGGGGCGGAGACCCTTGACGTGTCGGAACTGGCACAGTCCGGTGCCTGCGTGCGTTGCCGCGCAGGTCACGCGCGCAAGCGTACGTTGCGAACGGCAACACCACCCTGGCCGGGGCTGCATTAACCTGTTGATCATCGACGGCGAATCGGGGCACGAATCGTGCTCCTTGCGCACCGCGCCCATGCTTCGCACCACCGCCTTCGCTGCGCTCCTCGCTGCTTGCGGTGGTGCGGCCGACTTCGACCACCCGTCGGACCTGCCGCACCAGGCCAACGCGGACCTCGACTGGCGCGATCAAGTCATCTATCAGGTCGTCATCGACCGCTTCGCCAACGGCGATCCGAACAATGACATCAACGTCGCCCCGTCCATCCCCGGCCGCTACCACGGCGGCGACTGGCAGGGCGTGATCGATCACCTCGACTACCTGGAGACGCTCGGTGTCACCGCCCTCTGGATCTCCCCGGTGGTGAAGAACACCGAGGAGGACGCCGGGTTCGCGAGCTATCACGGCTACTGGACGCAAGACTTCCTGCGCCCCAACGCTCACTTCGGCGACCTGTCCAAGCTGCGCGAGCTCGTCGACAAGGCGCACGCGCGCGGGATGCTGGTGATCCTCGACGTGGTCACCAACCACATGGGCCAGCTCTGGTACTACGACATCAACGGTAACGGGCAGCCCGACGACACCATCTCCGGCGGCGGCTTCTCGCACACCTGCCTCCAGCTGTGCCGCGACAACCCGAACGCGTGCAGCACCGACGAGAAGGTCTACTGCGCGAACGGCTCCGATTACCTCGAGCGCATCATCGAGTGGGATCCGGACTACGACCCGCGCGGCGTCCAGGGCTGGACCTCGCTCGGCTTCTCCGGCGACGCCGACGTCCGGTTCACCGACTGGCCCGACACGAACCGCGTGCCGCCACCACGTCCACCCGACTGGTTCGACTGGCCCGAGGACAAGGCGTGGTTCGACGATCCGTCCTGGTACAACCGTCGCGGGCGCGTCTACGTGTGGTGGCACGAGAGCGACTACTCGCGTGACTTCGTGCGCATGCAGGAGACGACGGGTGACTTCCCGGGCGGCCTCAAAGATCTCGCGACCGACAACCCCGACGTCAAAGAAGCGCTCATCCGGGTCTTCGAGTATTGGATCGAGGTCGCCGACTTCGACGGTTTCCGCATCGACACGGTCAAGCACATCGATCGCCCCGAGGTCGCGCGCAACGTGCGCGGGTTCTGGGGGGATTTCACGGGGCGCATGCGCGCCAAGGCGAAGGCCCTCGGCAAGCAAAACTTCTTCATCTTCGGAGAAGGCTTCGATGGCAACGACGAGCTGATCGGCAGCTACACGTTCGGTGGCAGCGATGCCGCCGGTGCGTTCGGCCGGTTCGACTCGATGTTCTACTTCGCGCAGAAGTATCGCGGCATCGACGCGGTGTTCGCGCAGAACCAGCCGACCAAGCACCTCGAGTGCCTGTTCAACAGCCGCATGGGGCGCAACACCACCGACGCGTGGTGCAACCAGCAAGGCTACGCGGCCGGCCCCACGTACCAGGGCACGCCGCACGCGCGCTCCGAGGACGGCGGCATCGGGCTCGCGCCGAGTCAGGTGATGGTGAACTTCCTCGACAACCACGACCTGCCGCGCTTCCTGTTCGAGAAGGCGGATCCGGCCGTGCTCGACGCGGCACTCGCATATCTGATGACGTGGGACGGCATCCCGTGCCTCTACTACGGCACCGAGCAGCTGTTCGACGGCGGCGTCGATCCCAAGAACCGTGAGGACATGTTCCTCGGCAATCGCAGCAAGGGCTTCGCGCCGTTCGCCACCGACCACGAAGCATTCCAGCGCGTGCAAGGGCTCATCGAGATGCGCAAGGCGAACCCCGCGCTGCGCCGCGGCACCGTATCGCCGGCGTGGTCCACGACGGTCGCGGGGCCGCGCCGCGATGCTGGGATCTTCGCCTTCGAGCGCGTCGCGCCCGAGCAGACGGCGCTCGTCGTGATCAACTCGAGCGATCAGCAGAGCGAGAGCTGCGCGCCGGCGGGCGAGGGTGGCGCGTGCTTGCGCACCACACTGCCCGCGGGCTCGACGCTGACCGACATCATGCCGGGCGGCAACAACGCCACCTTCCGCGTGAATGGTGATGGCACCGTCGCGGTGAGCGTGCCGCCGCGCAGTGCACGCGTGCTCGTCCGCAAGTAGCGTTGTGGACGCCTTGCGAGGTGTGCACGTACTCGCACGTGACGAGGCATAACGCCCCACGAGACGAACATCGTGCGGGAGTGGTTCTCGACGACAAGCTCCTCGAGAAACGCGTAGTAGGTTCTTCTTCACCTCAACAACGGAGAGAGAGACCGAACATGCTCGACCGCATCTTGCTCGCTTCGATCGGCACCCTCGCGCTCGCGTCCACCGCGTTCGCGCAACCCGCGAAGCAGCCTACGGCCACCACCTCGAAGCAGGCGCCGCCGGCCGCGACGCCGGCCGCCGGCGAGCACGAGCACCTGTTCACCGTGCCCAAGGACATCAAGTGGACCGAGGGACCCCCGATGCTGCCGAAGGGCTCCAAGATCGCGGTCATCGAAGGTGACATGAAGTCCGGTCCCTTCACGTTCCGCATCCAGCTGCCTGCGAACTACAAGATCAGCCCGCACACGCACCCCGGCATCGAGCACGTGACCGTGCTCGGCGGCGAGGTGATGATGGGTGCCGGTGACAAGGTCGACGAGAAGGCTGCGACCAAGCTCCCCGTCGGCAGCTTCGTCACGATCCCGGCGGGCCACGTCCACTACCTCGTGACCAAGAAGAAGGCCGAAGTGCAGGTCCACGGCACGGGGCCGTGGGACATCACCTACGTGAATTCGGCCGATGATCCGCGCAACGCCGCGGTGGGTGGCACCACGCCGCCCGCGCCGGCGAAGGGCGCTGCCGCGATGCCGGCCATGCCCAAGAAGTAGTCACGTCGTCGTACCTCACGTTGTTCGAGCGGGGCTCGTTCTCGAGAGCTCTTCGACCTCAGGACGGACTGTCCCTGCGACCGATCCTGACCTGACCCTCCGCATCGACGGCGCGTGCGCTAGCATCTGAAGCGCCGTGCGCGATGACATTCGAGGAAGGATCGTGCGTCTCGTCGGCGCGCGGTCTCTCCAGACGTTCGGGCGCCAGATCATCGGCGCGACGATCGTCTGGGAGATGTACAAGCGGACCGGCGAAGCGACCTCGGCACTGGTGATCTTCGCGATCGGCCTCGTGCAGGTCGCTCCGGTCATCGCGCTGTTCGTCCCCGCGGGCGCGCTGGTCGACCGGGTCGATCGGCGCCTGCTGTCGACGATCGCCGCGCTGATGACCGGTGTCGTCGGCATCGGCCTCGCGCTGGCCTCGGCGTCGGACGCCCCCGTGCCCGTGTACCTCGCGCTCCTGGCGCTCCAGGGCTGTGTCAACGTCGTGCACGCACCCGCGAGCACGACGATGATCCCGCTGATCATCCCGCGCGAGGACCTCACGCGGACCAACCGGATCAGCGCCAGCGCGCAGGAGCTCGCGACGGTGATCGGCCCGTTCCTCGCGGGTGTCTCGCTGGCCGTCGCGGGACCGGCATGGAATTACGCGTGCGTCGCTGTCACCGGCATCGCCGCAGGCATCCTGTATCGCTCGCTGCCGCCACCCCGCCAGATCGCCGCCGCACCGGCGAGCGATCGCAAGGACTGGCGCGTCGGTTTGCGCTTCATCTTCCGCTCGCCGCTGCTCTTGCCGGCGCTCACGCTCGATATGTTCGCGGTGCTGTTCGCGGGCGTGGCCGCGCTGTTGCCCTTGATCGCGACCGAGCTGCTGCACACCGGCGAGATCGGGTACGGCATGTTGCGCGCGGCGCAGTCGGTCGGCGCCGTGGCAATGGCAGTCATCGGCGGGCGCTTGCCGGCGTGGCGGCGCCCCGGGCGCGTGCTCCTGACCGTGGTCGCGCTGTTCGGCGTGACGACGATCGGCGTCGGCCTCTCGCGCTCGTTGCCGCTCACGCTGCTCCTCCTCGTCGTGTGCGGCGCTCTCGACAACATCAGCGTCGTCATTCGCCTCACTCTCGAGCAGCTGGTCGTTCCCGATGCGATCCGCGGTCGCGTGAGCAGCGTGCACTACGTGTTCATCGGCATGTCGAACGAGCTCGGTATCGCGGAGTCGGGCGCGGCCGTCTACTTGGTAGGGCTGGTGCCGGCGATCGTCGGCGGTGGCGCGCTCGCGATCCTCGTCGTTGGGGTGGTGGCGCTGAAGTGGCGTGCGCTCGCCGCGATGCCACCGCTCGCCGAGCTGACGCCCGAGCATGGCGAGCCGCCCGTGCAGCGCGCCGCCTGATCGACGATGATGTCCGCGCGACGCTGCTCGATCGAGCCGATGCGCCTCGACACGATGACGAGGGCGCTGGCGCACCGGCGGGGCTCGCGCGCTGCGGAGCGCGTGCGTGACCGCGCGGCCGCCTTTCGGCTCGCTAATGAATGCGCGCGACGATCGGGCGGTTCGCGAGGATCTCGGCTTCGCGCGTGGCGAGCTCGGCGGCGCGCGTCTCCCACGTGGATGGGGACGTCGCGCGCGCGAGGGACAGGAAGATGTCGCGGTGGCGGACCTCGGCGGTGGCGAGGCTGGCGTACAGCTCGCGCGACTTCGGATCTTCGAGGGACTCTGCGAGCAGGCGCAGGCGCTCGGCCGATCGACCCTCGATGACGGCGAACACCAGCAGCCGATCGAGCAGGCGCTCGGGTTCCTTCTTGCGGATGTGGTCGCGCAGCGCGGCGGCGTAGTCGTCGCCGAAGTCGTAAGCGGCGGGCTGGTTGCGGCGCGACATGAGCTGCGACACCTGGACCACGTGGCGCGTCTCGTCGTGCGCAAGGCGCGCCATCGCGAGCACGAGGTCCGCGCGCTCCGGGTAACTACGGATCAGCGACAGCGCCGACTGCGCCGCCTTGCGCTCGCAGTGCAGGTGGTCGGCATGTACGGCATCCAGATCGTCGAGCGCGATCGGGAGCCAGCGCGGGTCGGTCGCGACCAGCGGAAGTGCATCACCAAGCGCGGGAACTACATCGTCCATCGCGGAACGATGTTACCTTTTCTCGGTCGTGAAGAAGGCCGGTAGCTCTACGGAGCAGTTTCGCACCGAGTGCCTCGAGGGTTTGCAGCGCGCACAGGCGCTGCGCCCGAAGATCATCGCGTCGAGCGCGCGGACGATCGATGAAGCCCTCGACCGCTACAACCAGCTGCTGACTGCGGCGAGCGCCTCGAACGCGCTGGCGGGCCTCATGTCGGAGGTCCACCCCGACGAGGCGATCCGTGACGTCGCGCGCGAATGCGAGCAAGAGGTCTCGCGCTTCTATTCGAACCTCGCGCTCGATCGCGAGATGTACGACGCGCTCGCGGCGGTCGATGTCCGTGGTGCCGATGCGGATACGCAGCGGTTCCTCGCCCACACGTTGCGTGATTACCAGCGCGCCGGCGTCGACAAGCCCGAGGAGGTGCGCGCGCGCCTCAAGGAGATCGACGAGGAGCTGACCAAGCTCGGGCAGCAGTTCAGCAAGACGGTCGCCGAAGACGTGCGCACGCTCGAGGTCAACGACCCGGCGCGGCTTGCGGGTCTACCACCCGACTTCATCGCGTCGCATCCGCCCGATGCGAAGGGCGCCGTCCGCATCACCACCGACTATCACGACTACAACCCGTTCATGACCTATGCGGAGGACGACGAGCTCCGCAAGAAGCTGTACGTCGCGTTCCGCAGCCGCGGCGATCGCGGCAACGAAGCAGTGCTCGAGAAGATCCTCTTGCTGCGCGCCGAGAAGGCCACGCTGCTCGGCTTCGCCGACTGGGCCGATTACGTGACGGCGGACAAGATGATCAAGACCGGCGAGCGCGCGGCGGAGTTCATCGAGAAGGTGTGGAAGCTCGCCGCGCCGCGCGCCGAGCAGGACTACGCGGAGCTGCTGCGCCAGCTACAAGTGACGCAGCCCAAGGCGACCGCGGTTGCGGACTGGCAAAAGGTCCGGCTCGAGCACCTGGTGAAGAAGGAGCGCTACGACGTCGACGCGAGCGTGGTGCGGCAGTACTTCCCCTACGACCGCGTGCTCGCAGGCTTGCTCGATATCACGTCGGAGATCTTCGATATCGCGTACGTGCGCGTCGACAACGCGAAGCCTCCCCAGCTGGCACCTTGGCACGAGACGGTGCTCATCTACGACGTGATGCGTGGGGAGACCAAGCTCGGCCGGATCTACCTCGACATGCATCCGCGCGAGGGCAAGTACAAGCATGCGGCGCAGTTCCCGCTCAAGGACGGTGTGCGCGGCGTGCAGCTCCCCGAGGGTGTGCTCGTGTGCAACTTCCCGCAGCCTTCGAAGGACGACCCGGGCCTGCTCTAGCACGACGACGTCGTGACGATGTTCCACGAGTTCGGTCACCTCATGCACCACATCCTCGGTGGCCATCAGCGATGGATCACGCAGAGCGGTGTCGCTACCGAGTGGGACTTCGTCGAGGCCCCGTCGCAGATCTTCGAGGAGTGGGCGTGGAGCTACGAGACGCTGGCGCGGTTCGCACGGCACCACGAGACCGACGAGGTCATCCCGCGCGAGCTCGTCGACAAGATGCGGCGCGCCGACAAGTTCGGGCTCGGCACGGCGACCGTGCAGCAGATCTTTTACGCGGCGATCTCCCTCAGCTTCCACCGAACGGATCCCCGCACGCTCGACCAGCTTGCCGAGGTACAGCGTCTTCAGAAGCGCTACACGCCGTTCGCGTATGTCGCAGGCACCAAGTTCCACGCGTCGTTCAGTCACCTCGTGGGCTACTCGGCGATGTACTACACGTATCAATGGTCCCTCGTGATCGCGAAGGACCTGCTGACGCCGTTCACGGCCACGGGCCTCATGGCGCGTGACGTGACGTTCGCGTATCGCGACAAGGTGCTCGCGCCTGGCGGTAGCCGCGATGCAGCAGATCTCGTCCGTGACTTCCTCGGCCGCGAGTACGACTTCGGGGCGTACGAGCGCTTCCTTCTCGAGGCGTGACAGTCATTCATCGCCGCTATCGCGGAGACTCATCCGTGAGAGCGAATGATTGTCGCGGGCCGAAAGGAATTGTCGCCGATTGTCACGAGCGCTGATTTCGTCTGGTGCAAACCGACGACGATGAAGCGCAGTGCTTTTGTTTCCGACGCAGGGTGATTGCTCTAAAACAGACGCACTCACAAAGAGGATTTCACCCAGATGAAGAACCTGACGATCGCGTTCCTGGCTGCTGCTTCGCTCTTCACCGTTGGCGCCTGCAAGAAGAAGGGCGGCGCGGCTGAGGCCATCGCGAAGATGACCGAGTTCAAGGACGCCATGTGCAAGTGCGCGGACAAGGCGTGCGCCGACAAGGTCAACGCCGACATGATGAAGTACGGCGAGTCGATGAAGGGCAAGAAGGAAGAGAAGCCCGATCAGGCGATGGTCGACAAGATGATGGGCATCATGGGCGAGTACTCCAAGTGCCAGGAGAAGGCCATGGGCGCCGGTGGCGACGCGGCTGGCTCGGCGGCGGCTGGCTCGGCGGCCCCCTCGGGTGACATGGCGGGCTCGGCGGCCGGCTCGGCGGCCGGCTCGGCGGACGGCTCGGCGGCTGCGGCCGGCTCGGCGGCTCCGGCCGCGGGCGGCGGTGACCTCCCGGCCGAGTGCAACGACTACAAGGCGGCCATTGAGGCGCTCGCGAAGTGCGACAAGCTCCCGCAGCAGACCAAGGACGCGCTGAAGCAGTCGTACGAGCAGACCTCGGCGGCGTGGGCTTCGGTCCCGGCCGAGGGCAAGGCGACCCTCGCGACGGCCTGCAAGGCGGCTGTCGACGCGGTCAAGCAGTCTGCGGCGGCGTGCAACTAAGCACGACCTTCGGTTACTGCTAGCTTACGAGCGGCCCGCATTCGTTGTGGGCCGTTTTCATTTTCGGCGGTTGCAGTTTCGGCGTTCGCATTTTCGGCGTCCGTTGGGTAGACCATGCATCGATGAAGTCGTGCTCCGTCGTCGCTGTCGTCCTCGCGCTGTCGTCGCTGTCCCTCGGCTGCAAGGACAAGAAGCAAGCGGCGCCGGCCACGGCCTCGGGATCTGGCAGCGCCGCCAAGGCCGTACCGCCGGCACCCGCGCTGTCGGCGTTGCCAGCGGAGTGCGAGGCGTACCACGCGGCGATCGACAAGCTTGCCGAGTGCAACGCACTGCCCCTCGCGACGCGCGACGCGCTCAAGAAGTCGTACGACGCCGCGGCCCAGAGGTGGGCTGCCGTGCCCCCGGACGGGCGCGCTGCGCTCGGCAACACGTGCAAGGAAGGCGCAGACGCGATCAACAAGACCCTCGCCAGCTGCAAGTAAGCGCGTCCTGGCGCTATCGTGCGCCCATGAAGACGATCCTGTTCGCACTCGCCTGCACGCTCGCTACGACCGGCTGCAAGAAGAGCGAGAACAAAGGCGGCGGCGCCGGCAGTGCTGCGACGTGCTCGACGGCGATCAACCGCGCGATCGACGGCATGATGGCTTCGCGCAAGCAGATGATCGCCGACCGGGAGAAGGCGGGCCAGGCGGTACCGCCGGGCATGCTCGAGGGCATGAACGACATCGCGAACAAGCTGCGCACCGTCCTCACCACGCGCTGCGAAGCCGACAAGTGGTCCGAGGCCGTGATCACGTGCTTCGCCAACGCATCCGATCAGCCGGGCATCAAGAAGTGCCGCGAGGGGCTGCCGCCGGAGCAAGCGCAGGCGCTTCAGGCCGAGATCATCAAGGTCATGGGCGGCGGCATGGGTCCGGGGGGCGGCGGCCACGGCGGCCCGATGGGAGGCGGCATGGGCGGCGCTGGCCATCCCGTGAAGCCCGAGCCCGCGACGCCCTCGGACTCGGCAGGCTCGGCGGGCTCGGCTGCTCCGGCTGGCTCTGCAGGCTCGGCCGCACCGGTTGGCTCGGCGGCCGAGTCGGGCTCGGCGGCTGGGGCCGCCAAATAGCGCGCGTGCGCCGAAGCCGCTCGCCCGGGCTCTAGCGGCGCTCTAGCGTTGCGTCAGATCGCGCGTGATGTTCTTCTGATGCGCCTCGATCGTGCCGCCGCCGATCTCGATGAGCTTGCTGTCGCGGAGGAACTGCTCGACGCGGTACTCGCTGCAGTAACCGTAACCGCCGAGCACTTGCACGGCGGCGTCGGCGATCTCTTTGGCGGCCGTCGCTGAGAACAGCTTGGCGGCGTCGGTGCCAAGGCGGTTACGCGAGGTCGGGCCGGTGGACGCGGCAACGTTGTAGATGAGGGCGCGCATCGCTTCGACCTTGGCGAAGCTGTCACCGATGTAGCGCTGGATCTGGCCGTGCTCGGCGAGCGGCTTGCCGAAGCTGCGGCGCTCGCTCGCGTAGCGGACCATGACGTCGAGGCAGCGGCGGCCCATGCCGAGGCTCATCGCCGACAAGCCGAGGCGCTCGATCTCGAGGTTGCGCATCATGTTGGTGATGCCGCCGCCCTCCTTGCCGAGGAGGTTGTTCGCGGGCACGCGCACGTCCTCGAAGATCAGCTCGCACATGGTCGAGGCGCGCATGCCGAGCTTGGGGATCTTGGGGCTCGTCGAGAACCCGGCGAACGAGCGCTCGACGATGAACGTGGTGATCCGGTCCTCGAGCTTGGCGTAGACGCAGAACACGTCGGCCTCGGGGCCGTTGGTGATGAACGTCTTGCGCCCGTTGAGGATGTAGTGGTCGCCCAGCTTGCGCGCGATCGTCTGCATCCCGAGGACGTCGGTGCCGACGGCGGGCTCGGTCATACCCATGGCGCCGATCCACTCGCCGGACAGGGTCTTGGGCAGGTAGCGCTTGCGCTGCTCTTCGTTGCCCGCCCAGTAGAAGTTGTTGACGAACAGGAGCGCGTGGGCGAGGTAGCCGAGCGCGAAGCCAGGATCCGCGTAGGCCAGCTCGTCGTGGACGATGCACGAAGCCGTCGCATCCATCCCCGCCCCGCCGTCGGCCTCCGGAATCGTCACACCGATGAGTCCCAGCTCTCCCAATTCGCGCAGGAGCTTGGTGTTGAACTTCTGGGCTTCGTCATGCTCCATCGCCTGCGGTTCGACCCGGGTCTGGACGAACTGGCGCATCGTTTGGCGTAGGAGCTCGTGCTCGTCGGTCATCTCGCACCTACCTTATGCGATCGGGCCGCCTCCCGCCGTACGCCTCCCGGCGATCCCGTGCGATACATTCTGCACGGATGCCTGGCATCGATCGTTGGTTACGCGGGCAGCCCGCCGTGCTGTTCGCCAATCCGACCGCCGCGAGTGGGAAGGCGGCCGACTGGATCCGCCACACGCGCGCCCTCCTTGACGAGGTCAATGTTCCTCACCGGTTCGTGCCCACGGAGCCCGCCGGTCGGACGATCGACCGCGTTCGCGAGGCCATCGACGACGATGGTGTGCGCGTGGTGATCTATATGGGCGGTGACGGCACGTTCGCCGAGGTTGGCAAGGGGTTGTTCGCATCCCAGCACGCGGGTGAGGTCGTCATGGGCATGTTGCCCACCGGCACGGCCAACGATCAGGGAAAGTCGTTCGGCCTCGAGGCGGGGCCCGGCTCGCTCGAGCGCAACGTGCGGGTGATCGCTGCCGGTGAGGTGGTCGGCTGCGACGTCGGCCGGCTCGCGATCGACCGTGGCCTGAAGGAGATCCACCGTGATCTGTTCTTCGATTCGTTCAGCATCGGCATCGGCGCGGCGAGCCTCCAGACGCGCAACCGCGACCGCGAGCGCGTGGGGATGATCCCAGGGCTTGGCGCGATCTATCGTGATCAGCTGGTGTACGCGGGTGCGCTGCTACAGCGGTTCGCGGAGAGCTACGTCGTCGATGTGAAGTTCGATCTCGACGCCGTGATCGACGGCAAGGTGTACCAGTTCGATCACCTGCTCGACGTGATCGTGAAGAACACGAAGATCTTCGGCGGTGAATGGGTGTTCGATCATTCGATCGAGTCTGACGACGGGCTGTTCGAGCTGGTGCCGGTTGCCGGCCGCCGCGACTTCGGCTCCAAGCTGCTCGGCAGCCTGCGCCGCAGTCCCGTCGGGGCCGAGGACTTGTCGATGCTCGGGTTCTCGCACGCGCCGCCGGTCGCCGGTGCGCGCTTCGAGCTCGACGTGCGCGCGAATCCCTTGCCGTCGGCGCAGTGCGACGGCGAAGAGCTGCCCGCCGGCGATCGCTATCGCATCGACGTGGTGCCGCGCGCCCTCAAGCTGATCGTGCCTCGCGAGCACGTCGACCCGGCCAACGTCGATGCCAGCGGCCCGACGCGCGACCTGTGACCGGCCCGTGAGCCCGTCCGCTCGGGCGCCGGCGCGCGGTGGCATCCGCGGCGTGGATTGATACAGTGAACACGTGAGAGCGCTCGTGGTCATTTCCCTCTCGGGCGCCATCGCCGGCTGCGGGCCGGCGGCGCGGTCGATGCCACCTCCCGCGCCGCCGGTACCGGTTGCACCGGTCGTGATGAAGACGTGCGCGGACGCCGCGATCGGCATCGAGCGCGTCACCAAGGACATCCGTCCTCCCGATGTGGAGCTCCTCGGTCCGGTACGCGCGCGCTGCATCGAGGACGGCTGGACCATGGCCGCGATCGAGTGCTTCGCCGGCATGCAGGGCGACGACCTCGTGGCGTGCACCCGCGAGCTGCCCGAGGCCCAGCGCGCGCCGCTGGTGGCGCAGGTCACCGGCAACCAGGCGACCGATGCCCAGGTCGCCGAGATCGTCTCCAAGCTGGCGGCGCTCCAGGTGGGGATCGCGCGTTGCGATCAGTTCGTCTCCGCGGTCGCCAACGTCATGGGCTGCAAGGGCATGACGCTCGAGGCCCGCGTCAATCTCGGCAACGAAACCGCCGATTTCTGGTCGCTACCTACGGCGAGCCTCAACGGGGACGCAAGGGCCCGGATCGACGAGGCGTGCGGCGAATCGTTGCATGCGCTCCAGCAGCAGGCCGCAGACGTCGGTTGCATGCCTTAGCCGTTTGGTCCAACCTCCTCGGCATCTACAAAGGGAGTTCTCCGATGGCTGACGTCTTTATCTTCGACGCTCTTCGTACGCCACGCGGCCGCGGCAAGGCCGGCAAGGGCGGCCTCGCCAACCACCATTCGCAGGAGCTGCTCGCGCAGACCCTGAACCACATGGCGGAGCGCAAGAAGCTCGACAAGAAGCTCGTCGACGACCTCTCGGTCGGCTGCGTCACCCAGGTCAAGGAGCAGGGCGCCTGCATCGCACGCCTGGCGCTGATCGCGGGCCAGTGGCCCGAAGAGGTCACGGGCTTCACCATCAACCGCTTCTGCGGCTCGGGTCTCGAGGCCGTGAACAGCATCGCGTCGAAGATCGGCGCCGGCTTCATCGACGGTGGCATCGGCGGCGGCGTGGAGTCCATGTCGCGCGTCGCGATGGGCTCCGACGGCGCCATGCTCGACGGCCTCAACGAAGGCCTCCGCAAGCGCATGTACCTCGTGCCGCAGGGCATCTCGGCCGACCTGATCGCCACCCGCGAAGGCTTCACGCGCACCGACGTCGACAACTTCGCGCTGAGCAGCCAGAAGAAGGCGGCGCGCGCGATCGAGGAGAAGCGGTTCGCGAGCTCGATGTTCGCCGTGAAGAACGCCGACGGCTCCGTCGCGCTCGATCGCGACGAGCACCCGCGCGCCGACACCACGCTCGAGGGCCTCGGCGGCCTGCAGCCGGCGTTCGCGCAGATGGGCGCGACCCCGATGGGCCCCAACGGCGAGACGCTCGACCAGCTCGCTCTCTCGAAGTACCCCGACACCAAGGCGATCGATCACGTACACACCGGTGGCAACTCGTCGGGCATCGTCGACGGCGCCGCGGTCGTGCTCATGGGCTCGGCCGAGTGGGGCACCAAGGCGGGTCTCAAACCGCGCGCGAAGATCCGCGCGATGGCGACCATCGGCTCGGAGCCGGTGATCATGCTGACGGCGCCGGCCCCGGCGTCGAAGAAGGCGCTCGCGCGCGCGGGCATGTCCGCCAAGGATATCGACCTGTGGGAGATCAACGAGGCGTTCGCGACCGTGCCGATGCAGACCGTGCGCGAGCTCGGCATCGACATGGACCGCGTGAACGTCAACGGCGGCGCGATCGCCCTCGGGCACCCGCTCGGCGCGACCGGCGCGATCCTCCTCGGCACGGCGCTCGACGAGCTCGAGCGTACGAACAAGTCCACCGCGCTGATCACGCTGTGCATCGGCGGCGGCATGGGCATCGCCACCATCATCGAGCGCGTCTAGCTCGATGCGCCGCGCACTGCCGATCGTCCTCACCGCTTGCGCGGCGACGTCCACATCCACATCTCCGGCTCCATCGCCGGCCCCGGAGCATGCGCATCATCATCAGCATGGCGGGCCGATGCACCATCGGTTCGAGCATGCGGATGAATGGGCGAAGAAGTTCGACGACCCGGCCCGCGACGCGTGGCAGCAGCCCGAGCGCGTGATCGCCGCGCTCGAGCTGAAGCCGGATTCCGTCGTCGCGGATGTCGGCGCCGGCACGGGCTACTTCGCGATGCGGATCGCGAAGCAGGTGCCGCAGGGCAAGGTGATCGCGACCGACATCGAGCCCGACATGGTGCGCTACCTGACGGAGCGCGCGCAGCGCGAGCAGTTGCCCAACGTGGAAGCGCGGCTCGCGAAGGAAGCGGACCCCGGGCTCGCGCCGGCGGGTGTGGATCGCATCCTCGTCGTCGACGTCTGGCACCACCTCGCGGATCGCAAGGCGTACGCGAAGGCGCTCGCCGCCGCGCTCGCGCCGGGCGGAATGCTCGCGGTGGTCGACTTCAAGCTCGAGGCAGAGCAGGGGCCACCAAAGCAGCACCGGTTGCCGTCCGAGGCGATCATCGACGATCTGCGGTCAGCGGGGCTCGTGGCCGAGGTCTCGGCGACGCAGCTGCCGGACCAGTACATCGTCGTCGCGCGCCCGCGCAGCTAGCCGCCCTCACCGGCGCCGCGAGGTCTCTCCCGAGAGCTTGCGCGTGAAGCCGGGGCGACCCTCGGCGAGCGTGGTGTGCGCGCGCTCTTGCGTCGTGCCGTGCGCGGTTGCGAGCTTGGTGTCCTCGTGTCCGTCGGTCGACGCTGCGAGCGACTCTGGCTGCGCTCGCTCGGTGGGCGTATCCGCGATCGGATGTGCGCTGCCCGGTTTACCCGCTGCGAGCGACTCGTAGCCACGCGTGGTCGGCCGCCCCGTCACCTCGGCGCCCGGCGGATTCAGCAAGCGCCCCAGCTCCGCCGGCGCGACTGCACGCAGCAGCTCCAGCGCCTCGGTGGAAAGCTCCTCGGCGAGCACGCGGCAGATGCTCGCCACCAGCTCGTGCGCTTGACCCGCACGCAGCGGTGGCTCGCCTACGTGCTCGAGCGACGCCGCGAACTCATCGGGATTCACGGGCTCGTTCAATGCCGTAGCCAGCGATGCGGGGAGCTCCGCCGCCACGAACCTTCGCTGCTCGGGACTCGCGTAGACAGCGAGCATCGCGAGCACGCTACGCGTTGCCTGGATGGCCTGGGCTTCCGTCGCCGCCGCATGGCTCGCGACGTGCTCCGCGAACGCTTCCGTCGTCGGAATCATCGAAGATGGTCATGCAACGCCAAGACCACTCCATGCTATGCACGGTCAGTGCGCCTCCGGCCCGTGGTCCTGCTCGCGCTGATCGCGTGCGAGCCGCCGGCGCCTCCGCCGCCCGACGCGCCACCGCCCACCTGGGTGTACGCGCCGCCGCCGCCAGCCTGGCCCCTCGGGACCGTGCACGGACGGCTGGGCCGGAGCCATGCGCCGCAGCCGGTGGAGAGGGCGGGCATCGCGGGCAGCGTACGGTTTCCGCTGCGCCAGCCGACGCCGTGGGCGGTCCCCGGTGATGGGCCGGCGCGTGCGGTGATCTACGGGCTCGAGGGTGTGACCCCCGCGGTCGAGGTGATCGACGTCGACGCGGGGCAGGTGCTGTGGCGCGGCACCAAGCAATGTGCAGGGCCGGTCGTCGGGGTCGCGTCGGACGCGCTCGTATGCGCGGATGCGAACGGGGTCCGCGGCGTCTCGCTCGACGGCGAGAAGACCTGGCGCTCGGAAGCGCCGTACGTCGCGATGACCGACGACCGCGTGGTCGTCGGTCCGACGGGCGAGGCCGTGATCCTCGACGCGGGTACGGGGGACGAGCTATCGCGCGTGAAGCTGCCTGCCGGCGTGATCGCCGAGACCGTGATCGCGAGCTGCGGCGATGCGGGGCGGGAGCTGTTCGTGTCGGGCGCCGACGGCAAGCTCGCGCGCATCGCCGATGCGAAGGGCGGCTCGGCGATCACGTGGTCGGTGCCCGTCGGAACCATCGACGAGATCGATGCGTGCGTGGGCGACAGCGTCCTCGTGCGGACGCCGACCGATAACGGCGCATCGTGGATCGCCCTCGCGCGCACGACCGGCGCGATCACCGGGCGGGTCGACGGCGTCCGCGGAATCTGGCGCGCGCGCGATGGCAGCGAGCAGCTCGAGCTCTCCACGTCCGGCGGCGTCGCGGTGTGGCCACGCGATCTGTCGGCCGAGGTCGAGGCGACGATGTTGCCCGCGCTCGGCCCGCTGCTCGCCGCGCGCGGTGAGCTCCGACTCGTGCGCGCGACCCCGTTGACCGCGGTGGTGCTCGACAAGCGAGGCGTGCGTGCCTACCTGCCGCTGGCCTCGATGGGCGCCGTGCTCGGCGAGCGCGCGATCGTCGCCGGCAGCTGGAGCGGATCTGCGGGCGAGCAGGTAAGGCGCATCGGTCTGCCGCCGCACGAAACGCGGGCGTTTCACCTCGTGCCGCCCAGCCGCGGCGTCGCGGCGCCCGCGGAGCTGCGCGACCTGCCGGAGCTGCGTCCGCTCGAAGAAG
Source organism: Kofleriaceae bacterium (assembly GCA_033763475.1). Taxonomy (GTDB): domain Bacteria; phylum Myxococcota_A; class Polyangia; order Haliangiales; family Haliangiaceae; genus JABFXX01. The sequence continues at coordinate 1,313 of JANRKM010000198.1, read as the reverse complement.
CCAGGGCGATCGCCAAACCCGATACCGGCAAACACGCAGTCGCGAAGCTCGCGCTCGACCCGCGCGAGCCCGCGGTGATCTACGCCGCGGTGCTCGAGCGGGCACCCAGCGACGCGAGCACGGCCACCCTCGCACGCGCCGACCTGGCCACGCGGCAGTGGACGTGGCAACGCACCGATGGCTGTGGACCGGGGTTGCCGCTCGCGCTCGCCCTCACGGACCAGCTCGTGGTGTGCGCGGCGCGCGGTGACACCCTCGGCGGGGGGACGGTGCGCGCGACGAGCCGCGCGGGCGCAGCGGGCTGGCAGTACGAGACCGACACCATCGATGGCATCGCCGCCGCCGGCGACACCGTGATCGTGTTCGACGCAGATCGCGCCGTCGTGCTCGACGCGACGACGGGCCACGTGCGGGGGCATCTCGCGAGCGACGACGGTGGGCCCGTGAGGGCGACGCCGGTCGCGCTCGAGAACGGCACGACGCTGGTCGTCGTCTATCAGGCGGGGCGTGTGGTCGCGCGCTGGCCACGCTTCGATCTCCTTCCCGTGTGGTCACTCGCCGTCGACGGCGTGGTGCGCGGGCTGTCTGCATCGGGCGATGGCGTGCTCGTCGCCTTCGAGGACGGCGACGCATATCGCCTCGCCGCACGCACGGGCGAGCGTGTCGGGTTCGCGGGGCTCGGGCTTGGCTGGCGCGCGCTCGGCGACCTCGTGACCGGCGAGGTAGCGGGTGACTGGGTCCCCGGCGTGTATCCATCCAAGGCGCCGGGGCCACCGGTCAAGAAGCGCTTCGTGCAGGTGCGCCGGCCCGCACCACCACCGCCCGAAGAGCTCGCGCGGCCGCGGCTGTGGACGCCGATCGCACCTCCGCCGTCGGCCGGCCCGGCGTGGCAGCTCGCGGTCTACGAGCTCTCGGGGGCGCTGCGGGCGCGCAACGATTATGCGATCACCGAACCCGACGCTGCTCATGCGCGCGGTCCGGTCGGCAGCCCGTTCGTTGTGACCTACGGCGCGGGAGGTCGCGGCGTGCTCGTGCTCGACCCGCGCAGTGGCGATCCGGTGCGTCGCGCGGAGCTGCCGGAGGGCAGCGCGGTGTTCTCGACGGTGGTCGACGGTGCGCCGGTGGCCGGTGCGGTCGTGCCGAAGCCCCTGCGAATCATTCCCCTCTAGGTATCTAGCAGGACGCTGACAAACGCGGCGCAGCCGCGTTTGCAGCGACCTGCCCCGTGCCCGTGCCCGTGCCCTTGCCCGTGCCCGATCTGGACGGTCAGGCTCCGGCGAGCCGGGCCAGCATGGCGACGACCCGCTCGAGCA
>JANRKM010000197.1:0-35897 GCA_033763475.1 Kofleriaceae bacterium | reverse complement strand
TGCTCGAGCGGGTCGTCGCCATGCTGGCCCGGCTCGCCGGAGCCTGACCGTCCAGATCGGGCACGGGCAAGGGCACGGGCACGGGCACGGGGCAGGTCGCTGCAAACGCGGCTGCGCCGCGTTTGTCAGCGTCCTGCTAGGATGCCCGATCGCGGGGCCACGGTGCGGGAGTGTTATTCGAGGACGAGCACGACGGTGAGCTGCTTGTCGCCGCGCTCGAACACGAGCGTGATGGCATCGCCGATCTGCTTCTCCTCGATCTCGAGCTGCGGGCGCCACTCCGGCCAGTCCTCGGCAACCGCGTTGTCGAACTTTACGAGGGCATCTCCAACCGCGACACCCGCGCGCGCGGCGGGGCCACCTGCGACGACCGACTTCACCCGCAGGTCGCCGAATTGCTCCTCGAAGTCGAGGCCCGCACGCGGGACTCGCGGCTTTGCCCGCGGCGCGGTTACGAGCTCGACGCGCGCGACCTGTCCCGCGAGCACGGTGGCCGTTCCGGTCACGGTCGCCGTGAGGCTCGTGCACGTGATGTCATGGACGCCGGGCAGCGCACGCTCGAGGCGGAACGTGCCGGCGGTCGTGGTCTCGTCGCCCATGGTGTAGGTGAAGGTCAACTTGCGATCGCCACCGCGCAGCTCGGAGCGACAGTGCACCTCGGCGAGGGGCCTGCGCGTCTTCTCGTCGCGCACGGTGCCCTCGATGGTGCCGGTGGCGAGCTTGGCGATCGTGATCGTGACCGGTGTTCCGGGCGTCGTCGTGGTCCGCGTCATGCCGACCTCGGACTGCGAGAGTGCGATCACCTCGTACGTCCCCGGCGCGAGGTCGCGAAACCGGAAGGTGTCCCCGCGGAGCCGCCCGTCGTAGCCCTCGCCGCTCTCGTTGCGCGCGAACACCTGCGGCGTGGTCGTAAAGCCTTGCAGCCTGCCCTCGATCGCGGTGAACGGCCGCAGCTTCAGCACCAGGCCCATACGCCCTGCCTCGACCTTCTCCTCCTCGATTTCGCCGGAGACGGAGCGCGCCTCGACGACGTAGGCGCCGGTCGGCAGGTCGCGCAGCGTGAAGGCGCCGCGTGCGTCGGTCGAGGTCGAGGACGCGGGGGCGAACCGGTTGTCGACGCGCTCGGCGCGCACGACGACGTCGGGCTGGGGTGTGCCATCCGCGTCGACCACGGTGCCCGCGATCGTGTGGCGCTCGTAGCGGATCGCGATCCGCAGGCCGGTGACGTGGGCGTTGCCATCGCCGACGTACACGGGGGAAAATCGCTTGCTCTGTGCAGGGGGGAACACCAGCGGCGAGGTGTCGCTCTTGCGAACCTCGTACGCATAGTTGCCACCGCCCGACAGCGAGCGGGCCTTGAACGTACCGTCCTCCGCGGTGGTGGCGGCGCCGTAGTCCTCCCCGCCGAGCAACGTGAAGCGCACGAACACGCTCGGTACGGGTGCGCCGGTCTGGTCGACGACGATGCCCTCGATCGAGCCCGCGAGATCGAGCTCGAGATCGATGTTCTGCGTCTCGCCCGCGATCACCGCGACGTCCTTGCTGCGCGCGAACGCGCCGTGGCGGTGTGACTCCGCGTAGAGCTTGTAGCCCCCGGGGGGCACGTGCTCGAGGCTGAAGCGCCCTTCATGATCGGTGGTGCCCCAGAACGGTCCACCCTCGGTGCGCACCTGCGTGCCCGCGACCGGCTTGCCCTCGTGCAGCACGCGCCCGGCGATCGTGCCACCACGCGCGAGCTCGACGACGACGCCCGTCAGGTCGGCACTCGCCACCTGCACGCGTCGCTGCTCCGGGGGCGCCCACGGATCGACGTTGGTCATCAGCTGGTACTCGCCGGGAATGACGCGCTCGATGACGAAGCTACCGTCGGGCTGGGAGACGGCGGAGGGTTCGCGCGCGGTGCGCTCCGTCGAGGCCACGTGGACGGTGACGCCGCTGATCGGCTTGCCGCTGTTCTGCTCCACGACCGTGCCCATGACCGCATACGCAGCGACGAGCGGACATACGACGTCATCGGCTGGCGTGCCGATCTGCGCATCGACGTCGACGGGCTCGGCGGTCGAGAGGCGATCGGCGGCAGCGGTGAGGTAGTGGCGGCCGGGCGGGACGCCCGCGATCTCGAACCGGCCCTCCTCATTCGAGGTGGTGCGCAGCGGCAGGGTGTCGCGATCGCGTCCGCGCAGTTCGACGAGCGCACCGGCCACCGCCGTCTGGTCTGCCGCGCGCACCACCCGACCGACGACGGTTGCGCCCGGGACGAGCTCGAAGTCACGGCGCGTGCGCCCGAACACGGTGACGCTCGTCGTATGTGCGGCGTAGCCGTCGGCGGTCACCGCGATCCATTGCCCGCCCGGAGCGACGCACAGCTCGTACGCACCGCGCGCATCGGCGTCCACGCCGCCGCCGAGGATGCCGTCGCCATCGGTGATCGTGACCCGCGCGCCGGGAACCACACCACTCGCGGTGTCGAGGATCGTGCCGTGGATCGAGGCCACGCACGGATGCAACACGAGGTGCAGCTTATCCACCGGTGGCCGCGTGTTCGGCGAGCCGGCGTCGATCGCCTGCAGCGCCGGCGTCAGCCCCCGCGCCTCGGCACTGACGATGTACGGCAAAGCCGCTAACTCGCCGGCGTCGAACCGCCCGTTGTCGTCGGTCACGAGGCGCGGCGCGGCGACGAGCCCAGCACTCGAAGCGTCGCTGCCGATCCGCACGATCGCGCCGCCCACGGGGGCGCCGTCAGCCGTGGTGACCACACCCGCGATGCGCCGGCCACCGATGCCGAGAGGGGCGAACCACGGCCGCCCGCGCGGTACATCCGTGTGCGTGCGGTGGTGCTGCGCGCTGCCGGTGGTTTCGGTGGGCTTGGTGGGCGTCGCCGGCTGATCGCTACCGCGCGATCGCCAGAGCACGAGGGCGAGCACGAGGAGCCCGATCGCCCCGAGCCCCTGCACGCCACGGCGCATGTTGACCACGGTCCGAGCTTAGGGCGCGCGAAAGCACAAGTCGATCGAGTACGCGGCGTACTCAGCCGGAGAACCTCCGCGACGTGCAGCGCGCCCTCCTGCTACAGATCGTGGACGTGCAGGTGCATGTGCACGATCTCGACCGAGGTATTTATTCGCCGGCCCTTAGCGGCGTAGGAGCTTGAAGGCGATGTCGCGGGTGCCCGTCACGCGGAAGCACGCCATCCACATCAGCATCAGCTGCTCGAGCATCACCTCGTTGGCGAGCGGGCCAAGGTCGATCGGGGTGAAGCCGATGTCGGTGATCAGCTGCGCGACCTGGGCGCGGGACGGAGCATCGTTGCCGCAGAAGAAGTTGGTGGCGGCGATGCCGTCGTAGCTCGGGTTGGCGAGGTTCTCGGCACCCTGCGCATTGAACGTCTTGAAGACGTGGGCGGCGGGGAGGCGGGCCTGGAGGCGACTCGAGTGGCCGGTGTCGATCGAGATGCCGGTGGCGCCGCGGACGACGGCGTTGGTGCAGTCGATGACGGTCCTGCCTGCGAGATCGCCGACCTTGTTGAGGACGTCCTCGAGCGCGGCGTGAGGCATCGCGAAGGCTACGAGCTCGGCTCCCCGCACGCTGTCCTCGACCGTCGTGGCGCGCGCACCGATCTGCTCGCACAGGGACACCAACTCGCCATCCGCCGGGTTGCGGGCGCCAAACACGACAGCGTGCCCCGCCTTGCGCCAGGCGCGTGCAAGGCCTGCCCCGATGTTCCCACTACCGATGATCGCGATGTTCATGGCGCGAACGATACGGCAACCGGGCCAGCCATGCCGCGCGAACCCACTCGGGACAGTTGTCCCTCCATCAACTCGGCCATTCCCACGAGCATTCGCGAGGTTGTGGTGCAGACAAGAGGTGGCACTGCGGTTGCTCATCGGTCCGGGCATGAAGACCAGCCTCCTCGCCGCCTCGCTGTTCGTTGCTCTCGTGTCCGCGTGTTCGGGCGGTGAGTCATCGCTGCCTTCCAAGGGCGACCTCGCCGGCAAGGCCGACCAGGACAGCTCCGAGTACTGCCTCGCCGCGGACCTCCCCGAGGACTGCGATCTGTGCGAGGAGATGGGCTGGTACGGCGACGGCGTCTGCGACACCTTCTGCGCGAAGGCCGACCCCGATTGTGGCCCGGCGATCCCCGCCGCGATCAGCACGCAGTTCGCGGGTGGCGCGCTGCCCCCGATTCACCCACAGCTCGGCGTCTACGCGGTCGTCAAGCCGGGCGTGTTCGCGGTGGTCTCGCACTTCGCGAACCTGAGCGAGCTGACCGCCGAGGGCAACATGGTCTCGTGGGCCCTCGCGGAGCCGATCACGTGCAACCTCGAGGTCGGTACGTCGACGGCCGATCCGTGCAACGAAGAGGTCCAGGCGACGGGCTGCTTCTTCGGTCAGGGTGGCACCTACAACCCGGTCACCAAGACGCTGCAGGCGCTCGAGGAATACGAGATCATCACGCCGACCGCCGAGGAGAAGGCCAGCGCGGCCGCGCTCGAAGGCAAGATCCAGTTCAAGGTGACCTCGGAAGGCACCGGCGCCGAATTCTACTACGGCGAGATCGACGGCAAGCTCTACCTCCTCGCGGTCGACGTTGCCACGCTCGACTGCTCCGCGTAACGCACTCGAGATACGCTCGGGGGATGGGAAAGGATGCGGTCCTGAACAGCAGCTCGGCGCGCCTCTGGAAGCTCATCGAGGAGCGCACCAAGGTCGGCAGTGATGCGGAGGCCATCGATCGGCGCATCTGGGATCTGTTCGGCGAAGAGTGGTCGGTCATGTTCACCGACCTCGCCGGCTTCTCGCGCCAGGTCGCCGCCTTCGGCATCGTTCACTTTCTCCAGGTCATCTACGAGCAGAAGCAGCTGCTGCTGCCGATCGTCGAGCGCCACGATGGCGTGCTCATCAAGGTCGAGGCGGACAGCTTCCTGATCTTGCTCAAGCGTCCCGAGGCCGCGCTCGCCTGCGCGATCGAGATGCAGCGAGCCTGCCGCGCCGTCAACGCGCGGCGCGCACCCGAGGAGCAGATCGTGCTGTGCGTCGGTCTCGGTCACGGCAAGCTGCTCAAGATCGGCGACGAGGACGTGTTCGGGCACGAGGTCAATCTCGCGAGCAAGCTCGGCGAGGACACGGCCAAAGGCAACGAGATCCTCGCGACGCGCGCCTTCCGCGACCTGCTGCCCGGGGCTACTTGGGAGGAGGTCGCCGCCGACTACGCGGGCGAGAACGTCGCCTGGCGCGCGCGCTACTGAGCTGTGCATCGCGATGCACGACGCCAGTTGCCATGAGAGGCGAGTCCGGGGGACCTGTCTGTCCCCCCAGGGTTTCGGCGCGATTCGCCACGGATCTTCAAGGACATAGCCGCGGCACATCACTTGCCTAGTAGCTCGGCATGTTTTCCAAGCTCGGTCTGGCTCTCGTGCTTGTCTCCGCGGCGATCGCCACCCCCGCCTGCATGGTGGGCCCTGGCGATGCCCTCGAGTCCGATGACCCCACGGACGAGGACCTGCCGCCCGAGAACTCGGAAGCCGCGCTCTCCAACAACGCGCGCACCGCCTTCAACTACTTCGTCAACAAGGGCTTCACGGAGATCCAGGCGGCCGGCATCGTCGGGAACTTGATGCAGGAGTCGAGTGTGCGGCCAACCGCGGTCGAGCTCGGCGGCGGCCCGGGCCGCGGCATCGCGCAGTGGTCGCTTGGTGGCCGCTGGAACCGCGATCCGATCAACCTGGTCTCCTACGCCAACGCGCGTGGCCTCAACCGCTGGGCACTCACCACGCAGCTCGACTTCATCTGGCACGAGCTGAACAGCGTCAGCAGCTTCGGTCTGGCCGATCTTCGCCGCGCCGACACGCTCCAGGAGGCGGTGATCGCCTTCCAGAACAAGTACGAGCGCTGCGGCGCCTGCGCGCAGGGCCGGCGCATGGAGTACGCGACCGACGCGCTCAATGACTACGGCACGGGCGCGAGCGGCACGGGCACCGGCAGCGGTGGCGGCGGCAACAACGGCACCGAGGGCGACCCCTGCTACTCGGACACGCTGCAGCGCGAGATGCCCGAGAACGCGTGCGTGCAGAGCCGCTTCGATGGCCTCTGGTACCAGTGCGACGACGGCTTCTGGGGCGACCGCTGGTCGAACCCGAACGCGTGCGTCAGCGAGCACCCGCTCTAAGCCATCGTGCGCGAGGACGGGCGTGCGCGTGCCGATCTGGATGCTGCGCAGCGGGCTGTCCTGGTCGGTGCGGATCTAGTGATAGAAGCGGGCAAGACACGTTGTATCCAGGGCGCGTCGAAATCGACGAGGACGTGGTGCGTGCGATGCCCGCGAAGCGCATGCGACGTCGTACCGATCGCAGGGTGCACACGGGAAGCACGCGACGCGCTGACGGCCGCTCGTGACCTGCCCACGTGCGGCGTCGATACGCGCCGTACTGCTCCGGGTGCGCTCGGGAAGCACGCGACGCACTGGTGCATCGCGGTTGCGGCGGTTCGCGGTCGCGGCGGTTCGCGGCGCAGTGGCTGCGGCGGTTCGCCACGTGTCGCGGTCGCGGCGGTTCGCGTTGCCTCGCTGCGGCCGCGCGTCATGGTTGCGCACCGATCTGGTTCGTTCGCGTCGCGGTTGCTGCGGTACGCACGCGCTCACGGGGGTTCGTTCGTTGTTGCTGAAGTTCCTGTCGCCGTTCATGCGGAACGAATGCGGTCGATTGTCTCGATGCGATGCGCATTTTGCTTGACGGGGTCTTGCGCAGCTCCTGACGGGAGGCGGCGATGTGCCCGCTGACCTTCACACACGCGCGATGATTCGAGCACTGCGATTCGAATCGACTGCGAAGGCCAAAAATCGACGAGGGCATCGATTGATGGGCCAAGAACGCAGCACGTGGCGCCCGAAAAACGCGTGCTAGAACGCGAGCGCTCGAGGGAGCGGTTTCGAGCTGGCGGCTCGAGGGAAGGATCGTGTGATGCTGCGAGATGGCGCGAGCGTCGTCGGTGATGAGCAGGCGTGGGTGTGCGGAGGTGGCGCGGCCGGTGCCGACGAATCTGAAGCGTGGAAGCGGATCGATCGTTCGTTGCGCCGCATCGCGAGGCGGCGCGCTGCGCTCGATGCCGAGGAGGCGAACTGGTTGCGCGAAGCGGAGCGCGTGCAGATCTGGGAGCCACTCGGCATGGTCAACATGTCCGACTACCTCGAGCGCGTGCTCGGATACGCGCCGCGGACTGCGCAGCAACGGATGCAGGTCGCGCGTGCGCTGGAGCAGCTACCAGAGATCACCGAGGCACTGTCGACGGGAGAATTGCCGTTCTCTGCCGTGCGCGAGCTCGTGCGCGTGGCAACCGCCGAGACCGAGGCCACGTGGCGCGCCCACGTGGGCGGCATCACCGATAACAGCCCTGTCGGTTCCAATCGATTTCGCTGTCTAACCCCGGAGGTCTCATGTCCTGCGAACATCCCAAGGAACTCCGCACGGCCGCCGGCTTGTGCGTGATCTGCTCGTCCGAGCCCGCGCTCGGGCGCCCCGAGCTGGCCGAGCTGCTGGCCAGCGTCCCCGCCGACGTGTGGCGCGCCGAGCAGCAGCGCCGGTCCCTGGCCGCCTTCTTCCGGGCCGGGTGGCACGTGCTCGAACCGACCACGCCGCTCGCGTGGAGCTGGCACTTGGAGGAGGTCTGCAACCACGTCCAGGTGGTGATCGAGGACTGGGCTCGACGCCAGGGCGATCCGACGTACGTGCAACGCGTGCGCGACCTGCTCGTGAGCGTCGGCCCGGGTACCGGCAAGAGTCGCATCGGCGTGTACGCGATCCCGTGGGCGTGGCTCCGGTGGCCGTCGCTCCGCGCGATCTGCTTCTCCGCCAACCCGCGCGTCGCGTTGCGTGACTCGATGTACGCCCGCGAGGTCATCGCCTCGCCCTGGTACCGCGAGACGTTCGCGCCGAGCTGGCGCATCCGCGACGACGCCGACGCAAAGGGGAGCTTCGTGAACTCGGCAGGCGGGTTCCGTAACGCGATCGGCATCGACGCGCGCATCGTCGGCGAGCGCGCCGATCTGCTGTGGGTGGACGATCCGCACGACCCCGAGGAAGCGACGAGCGACGCGCAGCGACGGTCGGTGCTCGAACGGTGGGACGCCTCCATCGCGAACCGCCTCAATGACATGAGCACCAGCGTTCGCATCGGCATCGCTCATCGAGTTCATGAGGCCGATTGGGCTGCCGCACGCATTGCGGAGGGCTGGTGCGAGCTGCGGCTGCCCACGGTCTTCGAGGCCGACAACGCGTGCACGACGCCGATCGGTGGCGACCATCGGACGATCGACGGCGAGAGCTTGCACCCTACGCGCCTCACCCCCGAGGTCATCGCCAAGGAGAAGGAGCGCCTCGGTCCGCTCCGGTGGGCCGCGTTGCACCAGCAGCGCCCTGCCCCGGCCGGCGGTGCGTTGATCAAAACGTCGTGGCTCCGGTTCCATCGCGCACCGGGTGCGCCCGACGGCGCGAGCTTGCGCCCGCGTGGTTGCTTCGAAGGCCCCGCCGTCGAAACCCCGGACATGTTCGACGCCGTGTGCATCGCTGCAGACCTTGCGGGTGGCAAGCTCACGAAGACCGGCGACTACAACGTGATCGTGGCCGTCGGGAAGAAGGGCAGCGGGTTCTTCCTCCTCGACGCGTGGCGCGCGAGGGCCGACTTCCCCGAGGTACAGCGCCAGATGCGCGCGTTTGCGGCACGCTGGCCGACGTCGCGCAAGGTCGTGGAGGCGGCAGCCTCGGGCTCGTCGCTGGTGTCCTCGCTCGCTGCGGAGATCCCAGGACTGATCGGGCAGCCGCCCCGCGGTGACAAAGTGAGCAATCTGCAGGCCGTGCTCGCGTTCTTCGAGGCCGGCAACGTGTACCTGCCTGAGCACTGGCCCGGCCTCGCCGATGCCGTCGCCGAGCTGGTGACGTTCCCCAACGGTCGCCACGATGACTTCGTCGACTCGCTACGCCTAGCCGTCGCGTCCCTCGCGACGTCGGCCAGCGCTTCCGAGCACGAGCAGATGAAGCGCACGCTCGCGATGACCGGCGTCCCGCGCGAAGAGCTGGACGCGCGGGCGGAAGCGATCCTCGCCAAGAAGTACGGGACCACGCCGAAGGTTGCCCCGCGTGATGCGTTCCGGCAGCCCACGCTGCTAGCGCTCCGACAGGAGTACGAGCGTCGCGCGGCCGGGGACTACTCGCTCGGCATGAACGCGCTCTTCAACGCGTTCACGCGGACACCGCGGGACTGGTAGACGCGCGGCGAGCGGCCCGCAGATCACGGTCACATCACGGGCGCCTTCGGGCGCCCTTTCTTCGTTCGTGATCAGTGATGGATTTTGTTTCATTATCTTGTTCACTGCGTAACTAATCTGCTTTCTGGCTATCTCCGGGCGCTGTCCGACGATGATCAGATCGACGTGCTAGCTTTTACTCATGGGCGATATCCAATCTTCGAGTTCAGCATGGCTATCGAGCGGCGAGGCCGCTCGACTGGCCCAATGCAGCGTGCAAACGCTGGTCAACCACGAGGCCGAGCTGGCCCCGATCAAGTCGGCGAACGGTCGCCGCATGTTCAGTCGGGCCGCGGTGCTCGCCTGGGCTGCATCGCGACGTGACGCGCAGCGAACCTCGGCGTAGTAGCCATGAGCGAACGCCACGAGCGCGACGAACGCGACGAGCGCGACGACACGGCCGAACAACATATTGCGCAGATGATCGTGCGCATGAGGCACCTCGATGAACTCGATGAGCAGCACGGCCTCACGCGAGGGCGTGAACGCCAAGCCCGGGCGCTGGCGTGGGCGTTGAACGAGCTGCGCGAGTTGTATCCGACGGCCTCGACGCGAGCGGTTGGGATCGCGAATCGGATCTGCCGAATGATCAGGGAGAACCGCAAACAGCGCGAACACGAAGGAGAGCAAGCATGAACACGCTCGGCATTCCGCAACACATCTATGACGCCCTGCCCAACGTGGCCGATGTCTTCGCCGGGAGGAAGACCGACGACGGGGGTAGCCAGATCAGGATCGCCACGCATCGCGCTCGTCGAGATGGCGCGGCCGACAACCACGACCCTCACGCGCGCGAGCGCGAGGCACGCAAGAAGATGATCAACGATGGCGCGACCGCGTATCTGAAGCGAGGCGACGAGCACGACGACGAGAAGCCCGCCCCCCAGGCTCCGCAGGCTCCGACGTCGCGCGCAACCGCACCGACCACGGCGCAGGCCGTGAACTCGCCGAGCCCGCGGGAGGTCGCTGCCCGCGCCGAGCTGCTTCGGTCCTCGGCCAACGCATACAAGACCAAGCAGGAGCGATAGATGAACGCAGAACTACTGGCAGCCGCGGCTGCGCTGAACGTCGCCAACGAGGGACTCGACGAGCGCGAGCTGGCGCTCGCCGTCCTCGCGGAGTGTGGGCTCGGTCCCGATGACTTCTGCTCCGAGCACCGTCGCGTCACGCTGAAGAGTCAGGGCACGGCGTACCTCGTCATGAGGGCCTGCCGGGCCGCCACGGAGGGGTTCTAGTGGCGACGTCCACCGAGTTCATCACGCGCGCAGAGCACGATGCGGTGTGCGCCGAGCTGCGATCGGATCTCGCCTCGCTCCGCGAGGCGTTCGAGCGGGGCACGCCATTCGGACAGGCGCAGCGCCAGGACCGTGAGCGACGTGAGCGCGTGGCTCGCGATGCGGCCATCCGAGCCTTGGATGCAGAGGCCTTCATCTCAGCGGTTGCGAGCCTTCCTCCGCGCGAGCGCGCCGTGGGCCTCTTGCCAGCGGACGCCATCTCGAAGGCGAAGAGCTGCACCGGTGCGCTTCGTCAGCGCCTCGTGGCCGCGATGAGCGATACGTGCGCCGCCGAGGTCACGTGGCACTTCTACAGCCCGCCCGAGCGCGTAAAGCTCACCATCGCCCCGACGCGCACGATGCTCACGATCGACCAACCGCCCGGGCGTATCCGCCCCGAGGACGTCGAGCGCGCCGAGGACGTCGGCCTGCGCGTCGAATACGATCGCGGGGTGCCGTCCGTCGGTGAGGTCTACCGCGTGGAGGGTGTTTCGTATTCAGGCTGCGGAGGCTTCTGGAAGGTGATGACGCCAGATGCTCTCGCGGTGTGGCGAGAGCTTCACCCGGGCATCGAGCGCCTGATCGCGCGGGAGGTGCTCCACGTCGAGGCCGTTACACCCGAGGAATCGAAGGCACTCTCGCGCGCCGAGTGGCTGGACAACGGCGCCAAGCGCAGCGCGCTGCCGCCGCTGAACCTCGAATGATCGATTTCGTCGGGGCGCGCTCGGGCGCCTTCAGCCGCAAGGCTGACCACGCGCAACGGTTGTGGTGACCGTCTGCGCGTGGCCGACACCCTCTCGAATACAACCCGACTCCCAAACGTTGGCTCTCCGAAAGGAGCACTGCCCATGCTCGCGCCTACTCACGTTTCATCGCTACCGGACCCGACTGCCCCCGCTGGGCAGAGCGGATGCACCGGGTCCGGTAGCGGTCCCCTTTCACTCGACGCCTTCACCAGCGACAAGCAACACCGCCCGCCGTACACCGCCAAGGATCGACGCGGCCATCAAATGTTCCGCCGGTGGCTCGGCCTGGATCGTCGCGCGACCCGCGCACGAGTCATCGCCGTGCACACCGCTCGGCCACGCGCCCGGGCCTCGCACCGGCGCACACCGAAGGCGACGGCGAAGGCCAGCGCCAGTGATGGCGAAGGCGAACCGCCAACACGAGATGTTGAGGTAGAACTCGCCGCGACGCCCGACGCGTTGATCGCGCTGGCCGAGCGGATCGGCGAGATGGCCGCGAACCTGTGGCTTGACGGCAAGCTCACGATCGGGGGCGCGTCGTGAAGCGGAGGAAGAACCGCGAGCGGCGCGAGCAGCGGCCGATCGCTCGGCCCGAGTCGATGCTCATCACGACGCGGAAGATCGGCTACGCCCGATCGACTCCGAGCGATCGCTGCCGAGCACCAGGACACCGGCGGTGTGCTGCACGTCGGCGTCGAACATGACCACTGGTGCCAGCTACTCCGAGGCACGGGCGGATGCAACTGCTCGCCCTCAATCAACGTGCGGGGTCGCTCGTGATGACGTACGTCGAGGCCGCGATGCTGTACGCGCGGGAACTCGGGTGGCCCTTATTCCCCGCGCACCCGATCACGAAGCGCCCACTGATCAAGACCGGTCGCGACCACGCAGAGCACGCGAGCCGCGAGCCCGAGCTGCTCGCGGACTGGTTCGAGGCCGCCGACGTCGCGATCGCGATGCCCACCGGCGCGGCGAGCGGCGTGGTCGTGATCGATGCAGACGCGAAACACGACGGCGAGCGCGTGCTCGCCGAGTTGGAGCTGCGGTACGGCGCGCTGCCGCGTACCAAGGTCGTGCGCACGCAGAGCGGAGGGATTCACGTCTACCTTCGTCACCCGGGTGCGGGCATCCGAGTGAAGTCGTGCGTTGGTGGCGACTCCACGCCGTGGCCGGAGCGCGGTGTAGACGTGCGCGGGGATGGTGGCATCGTGCTGCTGCCGCCGTCGAACGGCTACGCGTGGGAGGTGGACGAGGGCGCCGGCTTCGAGCCGATGCCCGTCGGGTGGGTCGATGTCCTGCGCGACGATCGCCGCGTGCTCGCGCACGTCGAGATCGGCGAGGTCGTCTACACGGCCGCCGACGATCACGATCTCGACGCGCATCGCGCCGCGCTCGCGCACCAGCGTGCGCGCCTCGCGCGCCGCAAGGATCCCGAAGACGCCGCTCGTGTGGCGTTGCTCGATCGCGTGCTGCGCGGCGAGGCCCTCGGAACGATCGGCGAGCGCGACTCGGCCGTGACCAGGGCCGGCTACATGGTAGGGCGCTACCTGCCGGACATCGGCCCCGACGTTGCCGAGCGCCTCGCGTTCTCGTCCCTCATCTTGATCCCGGTCCCGGTCGGCGATCACGAGGACTCCGACTTCTGGATCCAGAAGTTTCGCAACGCGTACGAGGCCGGCGCTCGCGCTAGCCGCGAGCAGTACGAGCGTGATCGACAGGCACGCGAGCGCCTCGCGCGTCTGTTCGGAGGTGCACGATGATCGCGACGCTCGAACAGATCATGGCGCTGGCGAACGCGCCAGAGGTCTCGGCGCAGGAACCATCGAGCTCGGTCCCTGCCCAAGTCAGCGACGAGGACGCGATCGCGCTGCTCGTCCAACGCCCCACCGACACCACCAACGCGGAGATGTTCGCGCGGCAGCACGGCGCAGATCTGCGATGGGTGTCCGATTGGGGGACGTGGGTTCGGTACGACGGCACGCGATGGATCCGGATGCCGAGTGAGACCATGATCAAGCTCGCGATCGACACTGTGCGCAGCTACTACGCGCTCGCGAACGGACTCGATCACGATCGGCGCGACGAAGCTACCAAGGTCGCGAAACACGCCCTCGCGAGCGAGACCGCGGCGCGCCTCCACTCGATGATCGATCTCGCCCGAGGTCTGCTCGTGGCACCGGCCAGCGAGTTTGACCAGGACACGTACGTGTTGAACGTCCCCAACGGTTCGATCGACTTGCGCACGTGCCTGCTTCGACCACACCGGCGCGAGGACATGCACACGCTCATGTCACCGATCGCGTTCGACGCGACGGCGCCCGCGCCGTTGTGGGAAGCCTTCCTTGCGCGAGTTCTGCCGGACGTCGAGTTGCGCACGTTCGTGCAGCGGTACATCGGCTATTGCCTCACGGGTGACGTGGGCGAGCAGGTCTTCGCGTTCTTCCACGGGCGCGGCGCGAACGGGAAGAGCACGTTCCTGGAAGTCGTGCAGCACGTGCTCGGCGAGTACGCGAAGGCCGGCGCGCCGGATCTGTTGCTCGCGAAGAAGGGCGAGGCGCACCCAACCGAGCAGGCCGATCTCAAGGGCGCGCGCCTCGTTGTCTGCCAAGAGGTCGAGGCCGGCCGGCAGTGGGCCGAGCGCAACGTGAAAGCGTTGACTGGCGGGGACACGATCAAGGCGCGCTTCATGCGGCAGGACTTCTTCGAGTTCCGCCCTACCCATAAGTTCATTGTGAGCGCGAACCCACGGCCCAAGGTGCGCGGGCAGGAGGAAGCGATCTGGCGCCGGATCAAGCTGGTGCCGTTCGAGGTGACCATCCCGGAGGCCGAGCGCGATCCAGGGCTGCCGCGCAAGCTGAAAGCCGAGGCGCCCGGGATCCTGGCGTGGGCGGTGCGCGGGTGCCTGGCCTGGCAGCACGGCGGGCTCGGGGCGCCGAGCGCCGTGGACAAGGCTACGGCCGCGTACCGCGACGAGCAGGATCACCTTGGCAGGTTCGTCGAGGAGCGGTGCGAGCTGGCCGCAGGCGCGTTCGTGGCGACGTCGGACCTGTTCACCGCGTACACGTCCTGGTGCACGCGCACGGGCGAGACGGCGTGGCTACGGGACAACTTCAAGGAGGGGCTTCTCGAACACGCGGCGTGGAACCTTCACGAGCGCCGGACGAAGGCGGCGCGCGGCATAGAGGGCATCCGACTGCGCCCGGTCGGGACCACGGTGGTGACGCCGGTGACGCTGGTGACGCCGGTGACAGGGTGACGCCTGGTGACGCGATTTTCAGTTTGTCTCTCATGAAGAGAGCTAATGGCGGATCAACCGGAAAACGACGATCGAGGCGTCACCCCGTCACCAAACCGACCCGTGATTAACGGGCAGAAACGGAGAAGATCAGATGGCCAAGTTCCAGAACGGCAATCCAGGCGGACCAGGACGCCCTCGTGGCCGCATCCAAAAATTCCGCGAGGCGCTGGGCAAGCTCACCGGCGACGGCACCGAGATCGCCGAGGGCCTTGCCGCGATCTGGCGCGACCCCGAGGCGGATGCGAAGGAGCGCCTCGCCGCGTACGAGCTGGCGCTCGCCTACCTCCTCGGTAAGCCCGAGCAGGCGGTGTCGGTGGAAGCGGAGGTCTCGACGAACACGCCCCAGCTTGACGGCGTCGAGTTGGTGCGCCGCCTGCCCGAGCACGTGATCGACGCGGTGCTCGTGGAGATGGACAAGGGCGCCCCGCTCGCGCTGCCGCCGCGCACCGACGGGTGACCTTCGCCTTGCTGCAAACGGTCCTTTCCGGCACGATGGCTCCCATGTCCAAACCTCGACGGAAACCAGAGGGGCAGAAGCAGGCCCCGATTTCGGCAGAGCCTCGCGTCGCCCTCTACCACCGGGTGTCAACGCTCGATCAGGATCGGACCCTCGCTCGCCGCGAGCTGGAGTCCTGGGCTGCACGACAGGGCGCGACCGTGGTGATGGTCGAGGAAGAGTCGGCGAGCGGGGCGTGGAACGGCCGACCCGGCCTGCACCGTGTGCTCGCCGCTGCCCAGCGCGGCGAGGTTGATACGGTCGTGGTGTGGAAGCTCGATCGCTGGGGTCGCTCGGCCCTCGACGTGCTCGCCAACATCCAAGCGCTCACCGATGCGGGCGCTCGCTTCGTGGCCATCTCGCAAGGGTTGGACGTCAAGCCTTCCGGCGATGCGATGTCTCGCCTCATGCTGACAGTGCTCGCGGCTGTCGCCGAGTTCGAGCGCGATCTGATCAAGGAGCGCACGCACCTCGGACTCGCTCGCGCACGCCGCGCCGGTAAGACGCTCGGGCGACCGAAGGCCGACGGCCCCAAGCCCGCGGCCGTGCGCAAGCTCCGCAAGCTCGGCAAGTCGTGGTCCGAGGTCGCCATCGAGCTAGGCTGCACCGTGGGCATGGCGCGCCGTCGAGCGTCGGAGGCCGCGTGTTGAACACGAAACCGCCGGGCAAGCGCACCGGCTACTCCAATCCCGACTGCTATGCGAACACGCTCGACGACTGCTGCTCCGAGATCAACCAAGAGCACTACATCTCGAAAAAGCTACTCAAGCGCCTCGGAAGGTTCGAAGCGGAGGGCTTCGCGTGGAGGCCCAAGAAGGGGCCGGTAGGACTCAATCTTCAGGCGCGCATCCTTTGCGAGCGCCACAACACGGCGCTTTCCCCTCTCGACGCCATGATCACGGACCTCTACGACCTCATGCGGGCGTGGCAGGACCGGAAGGAACTTGGAGAGAGGGTCCTCGACGGGGAGGATCTCGAACGATGGGCATTGAAGGCGCTGTGCGGTCTCGTCATGTCTGGCGGAGTTCGGCCCGGGCGCGATCAAGCGAACGAGACCGAGCCCTCGATCCCCCGCAAGTACGCGCGCATTCTGTTCGGTGAGGCTGAGATGCCGAAGCGCTGGGGCTTCCGAACGGCGCATGCGGTGTTCGGCCATCTAACGCCGGCCTCGGTACGCTGCCGGGTCGACTGGAGGGATGGTGTGGCGATGCCGGACAGCATTGTGATGTCACTCGTCGGCTTCACGTGGAGCACGACGCTTGCCGAGGTGAACGTACCGCCCGGCGAAGCCTACCGCCCGAGTGACTTCGCCATAGGAGAGACGGGGCGACTCACGATCAGGTGGAACGGAACAAAGCGAAAGGGACCGCAGGTGCAGCTCTTCGAGAAGAAGGAGTCGTGATGATCCCCGCAGCCATCTACGCCCGTTACAGCACCGACAACCAGGACAGCCGCTCGATCGAAGATCAGGTCCGCCAGTGCCGCGCGTTCGCCGAGCGGATGGGGATCGAGGTCGTGGCGGTGTTCAGCGATGCGGCCGTGAGCGGAACGCACACGAACCGCGACGGGTTGCGCCGGATGCTGGCCGTGGTGACGGGCAAGCGTTGTCCGTTCCGCGTGGTCATCGTAGAGGATCTCTCGCGCCTCTCCCGCGATATCGGCGACACGCACGCGATCGTGTTCCGCGATCTTGCGGGCGCGGGCGTCAAGGTCATGGATACCAGCGGCCTCGATTCGGAGTCGGAGTCGGGCGAGTTGCAGATCGCGCTCAAGTCGATCATCGGTCGCGACTACATCCGCACGTTGGCGAAGATGACCCATCGCGGGTTGAAGGGACGCGCGCTCGGTGGGTTCGCCACCGGCGGACGCGTGTACGGCTACACGACCGTGGCCGAGCCGAACCCCACCGACCCCGAGCGGCCTCGCCGCATGTGGCAGATCGTCGAGCCCGAGGCCGCGATCGTGCGGCGCATCTTCGCGGCCGTCGCCGACGACGGCGCGAGCTACCACGCGATCGCGCGCGAGCTGAACGCGGAGGGCGTCGCGCCCCCGGGTAACGGTCGCGTCAACCGCGGCGGGTGGGGGCACACGTCCATCCGCCAGATCCTCCACAACGAAAAGTACGCCGGTCGATTCATCTGGAACGCGAAGAAGCCGCGCACGAACGGCAAGCCCGCGCGCCACGTCAAGCGTCCCGAGAGCGAGCACATCGTGCGCGAGATGCCCGAGCTGGCGCTCATCGATCGCGCGACTTGGGATCGCGTTCGCGAACGCATTGCCAGGCGTGCGCTTGGCGCCGAGCGCGTGGTGAAGGGCGGATCGCGGCGCGTGTTTCTGGTGAGCGGGCTTCTTCGATGCGGTTCGTGTGGCGGATCGATCGGCATCACCGGTACGAAGAAGCGCGCCAACGGCGACTGTCACGCGACGTTCGGATGCCTCACGCACACGTCGCGCGGGGATACGATCTGTCCCGAGCCGATGCGGATCGGCGCGAACAAGATCACCAGGGCCGTGATCGAGCATCTCCGCGAGCGCCTCACGGGGCCGGGTGTCGTCGAGGCGATGATCAGGGGCTTCGAACGTCGCCTCAAGGAGCGCGCGAGGGCTGCCGCCAAACCCGCCGATCTGGATCGCCAGCTTGCCGCCGCACGCAAGCGTGTGCAGAACGCCACGCGCCTTCTGGTCGAGGACCCCGACGATCTCGACATCCGACGCCAGCGCGAGGCCGATCGCGCCGAGGTCCGCCGGCTTGAGGAAGCGCTCGCCGAGCAAGCGCCGGCCTCGCGTCCGCTCACGATCCCAAGCCGCAAGGATCTTGAAGCCGCGCTCGGCACGTTCGTCTCGGCGCTCGCCACCGACCCGGTGACGGGCCGCGCCGCGCTGGCGAGCGCGCTGGCCACGCCGCTCACGCTCAACCGGAAGCCCGACGGACCGAGCCGGTACCGTGTGACGGGCTCGCTGTCTGTAGGGAGTGTTATCGGTGCGCCCACGTGGGCGGCATGAACCTGCGGCAGATCGAGGCGGCCGTGGCGGGCCACAAGCCGGGCGACTTGCCGACCGATGCGCCGGACCCGGAGCTGCGGACGCATCGGGTCGTGCTGGAGCTCGGTGGATCGGCGTACGCGCTCTGGCGTCAGGCCGCGCTCGCGCTCGACGAGATGTACGCGCGGCACCTGGACGATGACGATCGGGCGAGCGCGATGGCGACGGCGGTGCTCGAACGCCGCGGTGCGAGTGCGAGTGCGAGTGCGAGTGCGAGTGCGAGTGCGAGTGCGAGCGCGAGCGTTGCGGAAGGCACAACGGCGGAGTCGCCGGCAGAGCCAGGAGGGCAGGCGCATGATGGCCGAGTAACATTTCAGATTGCGCTGACCGTGTGTCGGCAGTGCGAGCAGGCGTGGCAGGAAGGCGCCGGCGTACAGGTGCCGGTCGATCGAGCGACACTGGAGCGGGCGCGATGCGATGCGCAGCACATCGGGGACCTCGACGGCGATGCGCCCGAGCGCGCGCATCAGGACATTCCGCCGAGCGTCGATCGGTTCGTGCGTCGCCGCGATGGAGGGCGATGCCAGACGCCGGGCTGCCGGTCAGCGTTGGGACTGGAGATCCATCACATCGTGCATCGCGAGGATGGCGGCACGCATGATCCATCGAACCTGACCCTTCGGTGCTCGTCGTGCCACGACGCCCACCATCGCGGTGTGTTGACGATCTCGGGAACGGCGCCGGATGCGATCGTGACGACACGACATCACGACCCGGTTCGCATGAAGACCATTGACCACGCAGTGCCCATGGCCGCACAAGCGTCTACGGCTCCACGGGGTCCGTTGGCCGCACCGGTATCGTCGGCGGTCATTTCTGCGACAAGCGGCACACCGCTCGTTGCGGACGGCGATCGAAGCGCCCACGCGGGTGCACCGCGGCGGGGCAAGTTCGATCAGGCCGCGATGCGCGCGAAGGCACGTGATGCCCTTGTTGTCGCCGGATGGAAACGCGCGATCGCGACAGCTGCTGTCGACGAAGCGCGCGCGAGCGGTTGGGCATCATCGTTAGAGACGCTGATCCGCGAAGCCCTTCGACGGTGTCCGTTGTCTTGAGCCGTGATGCCGCGCGCACGCCCACGTGGGCGCGGGCTGCGTCAACGTCTCCTCGCCGATCCCCCGAGACGCTCGCTGTTTACGGAGGCGCGCTCGCATCGTTGCCGCGGCCTCGGGTTGGCGAGCAGCCCAGGCCTCGAGCGCGCACCTTGTCGCTGGCACGCGATGCCTCCGTCGATCGGAAAGCCAGGCGTCTGCTGCTTCCATCGGTGCGCGGATCCCATGCGGCGCGGAGAACCGCATGCGGTGCCTCGCCGCGACGGCGGGCTTGGGGCTTGATTGCAGTGCTCGGCGATGTCGAGCACCGTCGTCGGGCGAGAGGGGGCACGGCGCTGGAGGATGCCCACGTAGCCGTGATCCCAGCTCAGCTCGAACTGCTGGCCCTGCGCCGGCAAGAGCTCGTGCGCGTCGGGCTCGAACGCGAGACCCACAGGATGGGCCCTCGGGCCCGATAAGGTGCGGCCGCGGCCTGCAGGTGCATCGACGGGCGCGAGGAGGTGTGATCGACACCGTCGAACAAGATCGCGACGAGGCGTCCCACGTCTCGAGCTCACGCATCATGACGGACTTAGCGTACGCTGATCGCAATGCGGATCACGGTCGCTGTCGCGCTGGTGCTTGCGGGCTGTGGTGACGACGGCGGCGGCGCGACGCCCGACGCGAGCGGTGCGATCGACGCGACGATCGACGCGAGCGTTGGCTACCGCGCCGAGGTGGTGCGCGAGCTGACGTTCTCGCGCGACGGGCGGAACTTCCCCGTGCAACTGGTGCGCGTGCATCGCCCCGACGGCGCGCGGACGTACGTGCACTGGATCAAGAGCGACAAGTCGGCGCCGTATCCCACGGTGCTGTCCACGGACCCGTACGGTGGCATCGACTGGACCGGCGAGGAGGTCGACACGCGCTGGGCAACGCGCGGTGCCGGTGTGTATGACGACGTCGACCAGCCGGACTACGACGGCAGCGCCCAGGTGACGTATCAGCCGGCGCCGATCGAGATGGTCCACGACCAGGAGTTCATTCATCTGTTGAATGGCTTCGCGGTGCTGCGCGTGCACGGGCGGTTCTACGCGGGTGGTTCGGTGGGCGACGACATCGAGGACATGAAGGCGGGGATGTGGTTCCTCGCGGAGCAGCCGGAGGTGGATCGAAGCAAGGTCGGGACGTTCGGCGGATCGTGGGGTGGCTTCGAGTCGGTGTACGCGAGTGCGTTCGGCGACCGGCGGGTCGCACCGCTCGTCACGGTGGCGCTGTACCCGCCGGTCGACTTCTCGGAGTGGCTGCCGTACGGCCACTCGCGCGCGGAGCCGACGCTGGCTGCGCTCGAAGGGCATCGGCGTCGGATCGAGGCGACGACGGGCCCGGTGGCGAGTGCGAGCTATGCGGGCCTTCGCTACGCGGATCTGTGCGCGGGGCTGCCGGCGGCGACGCTGGTGCTGCACGACGAGCTCGATAACCTGGTGCCGATCCGCCAGAGCGAGCAGCTGGTGGCGACGTGTGGTGGTGATGCGATCTACTGGCGGCGCGCGGCGGAGCCGGATCCGTCGGCGGGCACGCACGGGCCGTTGCTCGACGAGACGAACTATCCGTCGGCGTACACGTACGCGATCGCCTATCTGCATCGGCGGCTAGCGCCGGGGGCGCAGCTCATCGGCGCGGTGGCGCGGCCGGCACTGGTCGCGCACTTGACGACGGTGCACGACGCGCAGGTGCGCGGAGAGGATGTGGCATTCGCGGCGCCGCGGCTGCGCGAGCTCGTGGACCCGATGATGTACTTCCTCGAGTTGCCAAGCGCGCAGCTGCCGTCGGGGGCGGAGGTCGTCGCGACCGCGGTGAACGCGGTGTGGGGGACCAGCTATACGGCCGCGACGATCGACGGAGCGCTCGCGGCGGGACTGCCGTCGCCGTAGGTGTTCTTACGCCGGCGCCGGAGGCAGGGTGTCGGCACGCGCGATGCTGCGTTTGGTCGCGTGCGCGACACCGCAGGCCTCGAGATCTATTCCGACAGCGAGACGCTGATGCACGCGGAGGCGGAGCGCGTGGTGGAACGCGCACGCGCGGCGATCGCCGAGCGCGGACGCTTCACCGTGGCGCTATCCGGGGGGGAAACGCCGCGCAGGTTGTACGAGCTACTCGCGACACCCGCGTATGCCGATCAGATCGACTGGGAGCACGTGGACGTGTTCTGGGGCGACGAGCGCTGCGTGCCACCGGCGCACCCCGAGTCGAACTACCGCATGGTGGACGAAGCGCTACTGGCGCACGTGCCCATTCCCGAGGACAACGTGCATCGGATCCCCGGGGAGATCGAGCCGCTGGTGGCGGCCGAGGCGTACGAGGCACGGTTGCGCGCGGAGCTCACGTCCGAACACACGTTCGATCTCGTGCTGCTCGGCATGGGCGACGACGGCCACACGGCGTCGCTATTCCCCGATACACCGGCCGTGACCGAGACGGCGCGATGGGTGATGGCGATACACGTCGCGCGCCCGCGCCCGATGTGGCGGATCACGCTGACACCGGTGGTGCTCAATGCGAGCGCTGCGGTGACGTTTGTCGTCGTCGGCAGTAGGAAGGCGGCTCGCCTGGCGCAGGTCCTCGACGGCGGCGCGGAGGTGTTGCCCGCAGGCCGTATACATCCCCTGCATGGAACGCTGACGTGGATGGTCGACGAGGCCGCGGCGGCGTTGGTGCGGAGGCCGGCATGACGTCGGACGAGCAGACGCGCCAGAAGCGCGCGGCCGCCGAACGTGCGGTCGCGCTGGTGGAGTCGGGGATGGTGGTCGGTCTGGGCGCGGGCTCGACAGCGATGTTCGCGATCGAGCGACTCGGGGCGCGGCTCGCGCGCGGCGAGCTCGTCGACGTGAGGTGTGTGCCCGCCTCGATCGGCGTGGGTGCGGTGGCGACGCGTCTCGGCATCGCGCTGACGACGCTGGAGACGAATCCCGTGATCGATCTGACGATCGACGGCGCCGACGAGATCGATCCGCAGCTGTCGGCGATCAAGGGTGGGGGAGGGGCGCTGTTGCGCGAGAAGATCATCGCGCAGGCGAGCCGGCGGGAGGTGCTGGTGGTCGATGCGTCGAAGCTGTCGCCCATGCTCGGGACGAAGCATAGCGTGCCCGTCGAAGTAGCCCCGTTTGGCTGGCGCTCGCAGCAGCGCTTCCTCGAGAGCCTGGGGGCACGGGCTTCGTTGCGGTTGTCGCCGACGGGCGCGCCGTATCGCACCGATCAGGACAACCACATCGTCGACTGCATGTTCGGCCCGATTCGCGAGCCCGAAACGCTCGCGCGTGCGCTGTCCGCGCGTGCGGGGATCGTCGAGCACGGCTTGTTCCTCGGGCTCGCGACGGACGTGTTGATCGCCGACGCCACGGGCGTGCGCCACGAGACAGGAGGAGAACGCAGATGAAGCTCGGAATGATCGGCCTCGGCCGCATGGGCGCGAACATGTCCGCGCGGCTCCTCGACGCGGGGCATCAGGTCGTGGCGCTGGATCGCCATCCGGAGCGTGTGGCGGCGCTGGTGAAACAAGGTGCCCTCGGCGCGTCGACGCTACAGGAGCTCGCGGCGCAGCTCGAGCCGCCCCGCGCGGTGTGGCTGATGGTCCCGGCCGCGGGGGTGGACGCGACGATCACGGGGCTGCGCGCGGTGCTGCGGGTCGGCGACGTGATCATCGACGGCGGCAACTCCCACTTTCAGGATGACCTGCGGCGCGCGAAGGCGCTCGAGGCCGACGGGCTGCACTACGTCGACGTCGGCACATCGGGCGGCGTGTGGGGGCGCACGCGCGGCTACTGCCAGATGATCGGCGGCGAGCGCGCGGTCGTGGAACGACTAGATCCCATCTTCGCCGCTCTCGCACCGCCCTTCGATTCGGCACCGCGCACGGATGGGCGCAGCGGACCGCCGTCGCCGGCGGAGCACGGCTATTTGCATTGTGGCCCTCACGGTGCGGGCCACTTCGTGAAGATGGTGCATAACGGCATCGAGTACGGCCTCATGGCCGCGTACGCCGAGGGCCTCAACATCCTCCGCCACGCGAACGTGGGTGCGCGCGAGCATGCCGTCGACGCGGAGACCACGCCCCTCGAGCGCCCGGAGCTGTACCAGTACGAGCTCGATCTCCCGGCGATCACCGAGGTGTGGCGGCGCGGCAGCGTGGTGGCGTCATGGCTGCTCGATCTGATCGCGGCCGCGTTCGAGCGGAACCCCGAGCTCGGGGACTTCTCGGGGCGCGTTTCGGACTCGGGTGAGGGCAGGTGGACGCTCAAGGTAGCGATCGACGAGGGCGTGCCCGCGCCGATCCTCGCGACGGCGCTCGGCGCGCGATTCACGTCGCGCGGCGAGAACGACTTCGCCAACAAGGTGCTCTCGGCCCTGCGGTTCGAGTTCGGCGGCCACCAGGAGAAGAAGTCATGACGTCGCGTCCCCACTCCGACGCGCTGGTGCTGTTCGGCGCCACCGGCGACCTCGCGTTCAAGAAGGTGTTCCCCGCGCTCCAGGCCCTGGTCCGGCGCGGCAAGCTCGACGTGCCGGTGATCGGCGTGGCGCGCGAGAAGCGCAGCGCCGAGGAGCTGCGCAACCGCGTGCGCGAGAGCCTCGAGCACGCCGGCACGTTCGATCGGGAGAGCTTCGAGAAGCTCGCGCGCCTGATCGACTACGTCGCGATCGACTACAAGGATCCGCGCACGTTCGCCGATCTCCAGCGCGCCCTGGGCACCGCGCGTCGGCCGCTGCTCTACCTCGCGATTCCACCCAACGCCTTCGCGACGGCGATCCAGGGCCTCCATGCAGCGGGCTGCGCGGCCAACGCGCGCGTCGCGATCGAGAAGCCGTTCGGCCGCGACCTCGCGACAGCGATGGAGCTCGATCGCGTGCTGCTCGGCGTGTTTCCCGAGGAGGCGATCTTTCGGATCGATCACTACCTCGGCAAGGAGCCGGTGCAGAACCTCCTCTACTTCCGGTTCGCCAACTCGTTCCTCGAGCCGCTATGGAATCGCGATCAGGTGAGCAGCGTGCAGATCACCATGGCCGAGCGATTCGGCATCGAGGGGCGCGGTGCCTTCTACGAGCAAACGGGCGCGATCCGCGACGTGTTGCAGAACCACCTCCTGCAGATCGTCGCGATCCTCGCGATGGACGGCCCCGTCGGCAACGACGTGGAGGCGATCCGCAACGAGAAAGCGCGCGTGCTCAAGGCGATCGAGCCGATCCAGCCGTCCGACGTCGTGCGCGGGCAGTACCGAGGCTATCGCGAGGAGCCCGGCGTCGCGCCGAGCTCCACGGTCGAGACCTATGCCGCCGTCGAGCTCCACATCGACACGTGGCGGTGGGCGGGCGTGCCGTTCTACGTGCGCACGGGCAAGTGCCTCGCCGCGACGCTCAGCGAGGTGGTCGTGCAGCTCAAGCGCCCGCCGCTCGACATCTTCCACGAGAACGTCACGTGCCCCGACTACATGCGCTTCCGCATCGGCCCCGATATGTCGATCGCGCTCGGTATGCGCGTGAAGCGCCCGGGGCCGGCGATGGTCGGCCAGCCGACGGAGCTCGTCGCCGTCGAGGATCCAGCGGGCGAAGCGCTGCCCTACGAGCGCCTGCTCGACGATGCGATGCGTGGCGATCAGAGCCTGTTCGCCCGCCAGGATGCGCTGGAAGCCCAGTGGGGTGTCGTCGAGAACGTGCTCGGCGACGTGACCCCGGTGCACACCTACGAGCGCGGCTCGTGGGGGCCGCCCAAGGCCGAGGAGCTCATGCCGCGCGGGTGCTTCGACGCACCTACCACGGGTTGGCGAACCGAGGCGCTGTCAGAAACTCGTCATCGGTCAGGCTCTCGAGGAACGCCTTGAGATCCGCGCGCTCCTGTGCGGTGAGCGTGAATCCGATGATGAACGAGCTCTTGTAGGGATTCGCGGAGCCGACGCCGGCGTTGGGGCCGGTTTCGATCGTACGGCGGCCGGCGGCGTAGTGATCGATCACGTCGTCGAGCGTAGCCGCGCTGCCGTCGTGGAAGTACGGAGCGGTGACTGCGATGTTGCGCAGCGTCGGCGCGCGGAACTTGCCCATGTCGCTCGGGTTTAGCGTCAGACCATGGAGCCCGGTATTGTTGGCGGGATACGCGCCTGTTCCGCCGAGGTTGTAGAGCCCCGTGTTATGGAACCGCACCTCGGCGTTCGGCTTGCCGACGTAGCGCACGACATCCTGGAAGTTGAAGCCCTGGTGGCAGTGGAAGCACTCCGCCTTCTCGGAGTCGAACAGCGCCTTGCCGCGCTTGGCAGACTCGCTGATCGCGTTGGCGTCGCCGCGCTGGTAGCGATCGAACGGCGAGTTCGCCGAGATCAGCGTGCGCTGGAATGCGGCGAGGGCCTTGGCGACGTTCTGGACGCTGATCGGTGTGGCCTCGTCGGGGAATGCCTCGGCGAACAGCGGCGGATAGATCGGCTCGGCGGCGAGTCGCGCGAGCAGGACGTTCTCCATGTTGCGCAGCCCGAGCTCGACGGGCATATCGCCGAAGATCGGGACGACGGCCTGGGTCTCGAGCTCCGCGAGCAAGTGATTTGCCCACGTGAACCGCCCGAGGTACGCGACGTTGGTGAGCGACATCGAGTTCCGCGGATGCAGCTCGCCCGTCGAGCCGACCGCGACCGCGGCGCCGTCGGTGAACGCCTTCGCTTGCTCGTGACAAGACGCGCACGAGAACGTCTGGTTGCCCGACATGCGCGTGTCGTAGAACAGCCGGCGCCCGAGCTCGACCTTGACCTCCGACATCGGGTTCGTCGCGGGCACGATGGGCGTGGGGAAGCCGAGCGGCAGGTTCCACGGATACGTATCGACCCAGGCGTCCGGTGCTGCGTCGAGCTCGATTGCATCGATCGCGCCCGCATCCGCGGGCATGTCCGCGGGCTCCCCGCAGCCAGCGAGGACATAGGCACCGAGGAGAAGGCGTGAACGCATCAGGTGCCGGGCCGGAACAGCTTCTGTGTCGTCGGGGTGTTCGAGCCGGTGAGAAAGTTGAGCCCGACGAAGTCGAACGGCCACGCGCACGGCCCCTGCGCGCCGGAGTGGCAACCAATCTCGGTTGCGAGGTTCGACTTGGAGAGCAGCGCGCCCCAGTCGGCGATGACCGGCTTGGTCAGCGGATCGAAGCCGGTGACCTCGATCAACGGGCGGTTCGGCTTGGTGCACGTCACCGTCTCGCCGGTCTCCGGGTCGCCCGTGCAGCCGACGCTGCCGAGGTGGAAGTAGTGATCGTTGGTGCCAGGCTGTGGATCCGTGATCTCGGTGTGCGTGACCGCGGCGAGGAAGATGTGGCCGTAGCTCCAGCCCCACCACAGGCCGGTGACGTTGAGCGGCGCGGGGAGCGTGGTCAAGTCCTTGTGATTGAGCGCGGCAGGGATGCCGATGCTGAAGCTGATGCCGGTGTACATCCCGTTGGGCACCGTCCCGGTGAGCTCCATGTTCGTCTCCGGCGTGCCGTCCTGGCATCCCCCGGTGAAGTTCTCGAAGTCGAGGAGCGCGACGCCCTGGTACTGCCAGTCGTTGGTCGCGAGCGTCACGGGTACGTGCTCGCCGGCCGCGTCGATCAGCTTGACGTCGTGGACGTAGAACCGGAAGTCGCGTGGCGTGATCGTCGTGTTCTCTGCGCCCATGTTTGCGTACGACTGACCGCAGGCGAACGCGGCATCGCCGACCTTCGGCACGAATCGCAGGGTGATGTTCTTCGGGCTGGTGTCCGCGTCGGGCGACGCGTCTTCGGTCACGGGGGCATCGGGCGTCGCGGTGACATCGTCACCGCAGGCAGCGAAGATCAAGGCAAGTGCTAGAGCGGAGCGCATGCCTTGCACCCTCGCACATCGTTCGCTCGATTCCCGTGCGGTAGTTTTGCGCACGATCACTGCCACCCACTCCACGACATATCGTGGAACAGATCGACCTTGATGTTGATCGTCATCGGTTGTGTCGACTGATTGCGAACGAGCAATGACCAATCTGCCTGTGCGGTGGGCGAGAACGTATAGGTCGCCGACATCACGCGGAGCTCCTCTTTCACCGTCTGGGATCCACCGTTTGCGTGACCGTGAATGTTCCAGTCGAGCGCCGCTTCGGGAGCGGTGAGCGTGATGATCGCCCGATCTCCTGGGCCTCCGGTGAGCGTCGCCTCCGCGATCTCCCCGACGAGCAGCAGCTTGTCCTCGGCCACGCTCTGTCGTGGGGCCTCGGCATCAGCGGTGAGGTCCGCATCGGGGGCGGCGCTTCCGTCGTCGCCGCAGGCGCCGAGCAAGACGAACAGGGCCAAGGTTCTGCGCATGCCCTTCGGTACCGGACGTGACGCCGCGCGACAAGGGGGAGGCCACGGTGCGAAAAAACAACGCAGGTTAGCGGAGCGGGACGGTCGCGCTCGCCGCGGGACGCCACACGGGTCGCCCCCGGTCGGCGCCGACGCCTTACGCAAATTTTTCGCAGTCGGGAAGGGAGTCGCCGGACTTGTCGCCGTCGGGCTACGATAGTGTGCTTTTCGATGTTCGACCTCGAGCCAACGATCACGCTGCCGTGGTTGATCCGCCTGCGCTGGGCGCTGCTCGTCGGACAATTGTTGATCTTGGTCGTCGTGCGCGGCGCGCTCGGCGAGGACGTCGCGTGGTGGCCCTTCGTCGTCGCGGTGGCGGTGCTCGGCGGCTCGAACCTCGTGTTGCCGCGGGCAACCACACGGTTCTCGCCGAGCAGCGTGATGGGCGCCGCGCTGCTGCTCGATACGGCCGTGCTCACCATCCAGCTCGCCGGCTTGGGCGGCGCGATGAACCCGTTCAGCGTGATGTACCTCGTATACATCACACTGTCGGCAGTCGTGCTGTCGGCGCGGTGGACCACCGCCGTTGCGCTGCTCTCGATCCTCGGGTTCGCGCTGCTCTTCCTCGTGCCGGTGCAGGCGCATATCCACGTCGCGGGCTCGACGCTACGCAATCCGCATCTCCAGGGCATGTGGGCGGCGTTCGTGCTCGCCGCGGGGTTGACCGGGTTCTTCGTGCGGCGCATCTCGCGCGCGATCGCGACGCAGCGCGAGCAAATCGCGACCCTGCGCGAGACCGCCGCGCGGCATGCCCGTCACGCTTCGCTCGCCACGCTCGCCGCGGGCGCCGCACACGAGCTGAACAATCCGCTGTCGACGATCGCGGTCTCCGCCCACGAAGCGCACTTGCGCGCGAAGCAGCTCGCCGATGATACCGTGGCCGCTGACCTCGAGCTGATCCTGCAGCAGGTCGAGCGCTGCGAGGCGATCCTCCACGCGATGGCGGCGCGCGTCGTCGCCGTCGATGCGACAGGGACCGCCACCACGGCAGAGCTCCTCGCCGAGATTCGCGCGCAGCTGGGCGCGAACGCGGCGAAGCTCGATGTGCACGTGAAGGGCGAGCCGTCCCTGCTGGCACTGCCCGCGGCGCCGGTCGCGCAGTCGCTGGTTGCGCTGATCAAGAACGGCCTCGATGCGAGCGCGCCGGGGGACCGTGTCGATGTGGAGATCCGCAATGAAGGCCGCGCGGTCGCCTTCGAGATCGCCGATCGCGGGCCGGGGATCGCCGCCGACGTGCTCGCCAAGGTCGGCGAGCCGTTCTTCACCACGAAGCCCCCGGGGCGCGGCCTGGGCCTCGGCGTCTTCCTCGCGCGCATCTTCTTCGAGAGCCACGGTGGTGCGCTCTCGATCGAATCGCGCGTCGGTCAAGGTACGCGCGCGCTGGCGCGGCTGCCGATCGGTGCCGACGCATGACGTCCATCCTTGTGGTCGATGACGACGATGCGTTGCGCGGTCGGCTCGTGCGCGCGTTCGCGGATCGTGGCTACGAGGTCAAGCAGGCCTCTGGTCACGCCGAAGCGCTCGTCATCGCGCGTGCGCACCCGATCGATCGCGCGGTCGTGGACATGCGGATGGAGGGACTCGGTGGCCTCGCGGTCATACAAGATCTGCACGCGTTGCAACCCGCCATGCAGATCGTCGTCGTCACGGGCTACGGCAGCATAGCCACCGCGGTCGAAGCTATGCGGCTTGGCGCGCGCGACTACCTGACCAAGCCGGCCCAAGCCGACCAGATCCTCGCCGCGTTCGACGTCGATCCGGACGCGCCGCCCGTCGAGCCGGAGTACGAGGTGCCGTCGCTCGCCAAGGTCGAGCGCGAACACATCGAACGCGTGCTGCAGGAATGCAACGGCAACATCTCACGCGCCGCCCGCGTGCTCGGGATGCACCGCCGCACGCTCCAGTACAAGCTCGCGAAGTTTCCTGTGAAGCGCTGACGGTCAGCGAACACAGAACCGGAAGGTGACGGCGTCGAGCTCTGGCATGCCCGCCGCCTCGCGCGCGGCGATCCGGACCGTCCAGTAGCCGGCCATGAACAGGCTCAGGTCGGCGACCTGATAGACGCCGTCGCTCCCCATCGGGGTGATCGTCACGGCGCTCGAGCCATGTCCGTGGTCGGGCATGAACGGGAACACGGTCAGCGCGAGGCCATCGCGCGGTGCCGGCGTGGCATCCTCCACGCGCACCGACCATGCGTAGGTCCCCCGCATGCCGATCGGAGGGGTGCTCGAGATCAGTGTGACCCGATAGCCGTTGGACCCGGCCTTCTGCATCCCGGGGACGTAGTCGTCGTCGCGGTCCTCGGTATCGCACACGCTCGGCGCATCCGGCCGTGCATCGGCGCTGACCGCATCGATCGGCGCGTCGATGTCCGCATCGATGTCCGCATCGTGCTGCGGCATCGCATCGATGGCCTGCCCGTCATCGCCACAGCCAGCGAGCGTAGCCGCAAGGAGAAGGTGCCTACTCAGTTGCATCCGCATCCTCCGGCCTTCGCGCGTGCGCCTCCGGTCGATCCCTCACGATACGAGCGCGCGTGATCCTCCCCACGCGTCAGGTCCGAGAAAGCTCCGAGCTCCATGTCTGGGCGAGCGAGCGTCTCCCGTTGATGGGCCTTCACGCGGACGCAGCCGGCGCCGTGCATCAGGAGAACGAGCGCGAGCGTCCACCGCACGGTTGTACGGTAGCAGACGACGGAACGCGTTCGTGCTCGGCGGCAACGGTGCGAAAAAACAACGCAGGTACTCCGCCGGCCTGCGAAAACATTGCGCAGGCAGCTGGACCGCAGCGCGTGTTACTCGAACCAGGTTGCAGCCTCAGGCCTCGCTCCAGGCACGCCCTGCGCCCGCCGAACGGTTGGCGATGGGGCTCGGTCTGCGTCCATCGCACTACGCGTACATCCGCGACCATGCGCCCCGCGTCGACTTCTTCGAGGTGATCAGCGAGAACTACCTCGACGCCGACGCTCCTGCGAGTGCGCAGCTCGCGGCGATCTCGAAGACCTATCCGATCGTCCTCCATGGCGTGTCGCTCAATCTGCTCGGACACGCCCCCCTCGACGAGCGCTATCTCGATCACCTCGCCCGGCTGGCCGATCGCGTAGACGCGGCCTACGTGACGGACCACCTGTGCTGGACCGGAGCGCACGGCGTCAGCCATCATGACCTACTGCCGGTCCCGTACACGGAGGGGCTGGTCGACCTGGCGGCCGAGCGAGCGCATTACGTGCAGCGGCGGCTCGGGCGCCCGTTCGGACTCGAGAACCTCTCGAGCTACGTGGAGCTCGCCGAGTCCACGCTGAGCGAGTGGGAGTTCTATCGGCGCGTCGTCGCTGCGGCCGACTGTTGGTTCATGCTCGATATCAACAACATTTATGTATCGAGCCGTAACCATAAGTTCGACCCGCACACGTATGTGGACGCGATCGACTTCTCGCGCGTACTACAAGTACACCTCGCGGGGCACACGCAGGAGCCGAGCGGGATCATCGTCGACACGCACGATCGCGAGGTCTGCGACGACGTGTGGCAGCTCTATGGGTACGCGTGGCAGCGCGGCGGGCCCTTCCCGACGATGATCGAGTGGGATCGCAACGTGCCTCCCATGCCCGCGTTGCTAGGCGAGCTCGAGCGCGCGCGGGAGGTCCGCGGATGACGGCACTCGAGCAGCTGGAGCAGTTCCAGCAGCAGTTCTCGGCGATGCTGCGCAGCCCGCTCGATCGATCGACCGGCACGCTGCGTGCGCGCACCGATACCTATGCGCGCGAGCTGGTGCAGTCGGTGTGCGATGCCGGCGTCGATCCGCGCGAGCGCCTCGCCGTCTACAACCGCCAGTACTGGTTCCGGCTGTTCGGTGTGCTGCAGCAGGAGCACCGGCTGACGGTCGCACTGCTCGGCGCCTGGGCCTTCAACGATCTCGCGACGCAATTCCTCGTCGCGAAGCCCCCGCAGGGACACGATCTTGGAGCCATCGCGGAGGGCTTTGCCGCATTCGCGAGCGCCATGCTCCAGCGCAAAGAAATCGCGGAGGCGCTCGCGATCGATCGCGCGTTCCGCACCGCGGCGCTGGCTCCGCCGGAGAGGTCACTGCATATCGGGCCCGCCGAAGCGGCACGCCTGCCCGTGGCGCGACTCGTGTGGTCGCGATCGCTCACGCTCGTCGAGGAGCACTGGCCTCTGGTGACGCTGCGGCAGCGCCTCCCGAACCTCGTCGACGACACCACCGCGCCGTTGCCCGCGCCGCACGAGAGCATGGCGACCTGGGCGATCCATCGCACCGAACAAGGGCTGCGCTGCCAGCCCCTCGAACCCTTACACGCCGAGCTCCTCCACCTGCTGCGGACGCACGCAATTGGCGAAGCGCTCGCGGTGCTGGAGCACCGGCGCTCGAGCGGCGTAGTCGCCGCGCGGGTCAAGGACTGGTTCGCGGCGGACCTCGCGAGTGGCTTCTGGACAGGCCTCGAGGGCAATCCGTGATGGCAGTCCGCTGCATCATGACCGCACTGCTGCTCTCCAGCTGCACGGCGGAGGAGGGCGAGGCACTCGAGGTCCCGGCGGCCGACGCCGCGCGGTTTCGCACCGAGATCTATCCGATGCTGCTGGCCGACTGCGGTTTCCCCGCCTGTCACGGCACGCGCGCCCGGTTCTTCAGCGTCTTCGGTCCGGGGCGTACGCGCCTCGATCCGGCGACGGCGCCCTACGATCCCGCGACGCCCGACGAGCTCGCCGTCAGCTACACGCGCGCGCGGTCGATGTTGCTCTCGCCTGACGGCGTGCGTCGCTCGCCGCTGCTGCGCAAGCCACTTGCCGTCGAGGTCGGTGGTGCTGGGCACGAGGGCGTCGACGTGTGGGGTGGGAACGTCTACGCGTCGAAGCAAGATCCTCGATTTCAGGCACTGTTCTTCTGGGCGACGGCGGAGGCGCCGTGATGGTCGTGGTTCGCTCGATGCTGGTGGGGGCGGCGCTCGCGACGAATGCCTACGCGTTCTCGGACCCTGCGCTGTTCGCCGAGCCCGCTGCGACGGGTGGCGGCGGCGGGCGCTACTTCACCGGCTCACCGGCCGATGGCCACGGGTGCAGCGTGTGTCACATCGGCGGCGTCGCGCCATCGCTGACGATCACGGGGCTTCCCGAGGTCTACACGCGCGGCGCGCGCTATGACGTGACCGTTCGGTGGAGCGCGCCCGAGGTCTCCCACGCGTTGCAGCTCGAGCTGCTGTCCGCCGAGGGCAACCCGAGCGTCGCGTTACCGCCCGAGGCCGAGCTGTCCGCCGAAGCACGCTGCGATGCTTCACCCGACGGTGTTCCAGCGGTCACGGCGACCGACGTCGGCCCGCGCAGGATCATCGGCGTTCAAGACTGCGGCGCGACGGCGATCGCGTTCTCGTTCGTCGCACCCGACGCTGGCCAGATCACGTTCGCCATGTCCGCCGTGCGTTCGGATAGCTCCGGCACCGCCGATGGCGACGGCGCGGTCGAGGTTCGCCAGATCGTGGGCGATCGCGAACCGAGCGGCGGATGCTCGACGACGCGCGGCAACGCGTCGGGGCTGTTCGTGGTCGCGCTCGCGGTCGCGCTGACGCTCGGAAAGCGCCGGCTACGGCAGCTCGACCCCGAGCAGCGC
The DNA here is from genome assembly GCA_033763475.1 of Kofleriaceae bacterium. Taxonomy (GTDB): domain Bacteria; phylum Myxococcota_A; class Polyangia; order Haliangiales; family Haliangiaceae; genus JABFXX01. The sequence continues at coordinate 2,719 of JANRKM010000197.1, read as the reverse complement.
GGTGAGCTCGGCGACCCACACGTGATCGAGCCCGACGAAGGCGAGGTAGTCGATCCACGCTCCGCCCGCGCGGAGGCCACCGACGAGTGCGAGGTCGCCATCGCGCAGCTCGAAGCGATGGAGGTAGGTCGTGCCGAGCTCGTGGCTCAGGAAGGCGGAGAGCTTACGGTCGCGCGCGAAGTAGCCGCCGGAGCTCATCAGGTCGAAGTAGCGCGGGCGATAGAAGGTCGCCTCGTCCTGCGTGTAGTAGCGGTAGCGCAGCGAAAGCATGGACGCCGGGGTGACGCGCCACGCGACGTCCGCCTGGACGGCGTGCGACTGGATACCCCAGTCGTCGAAGTAAAATCGATACTCGCCACCGGCCGACCAGTGGCGCGCCAATGCGCGACGACCGCGGGCGAACAGCGTGTGGCGGAACCGCTCGTCGGGAACATGTTCGGGAATACAGAAGGGTGCGGCGGAAGCACAGGTCCCGTCGCCGCCGATCGCGACCCAGCGGTACGGACTCGCCTGGAACCCGTCGAGTCGCGTCGACTCCCACACCAGCTCGACGATGCTCGCGCGATCGAGCACCTGGGCAATCGAGAGCCGCGCGCCCGCGCTCCGCAGCGAGCGCTCGAAGAACGGGTCGCCGGCGCGTCCGACGCTGTCGCTGCTCGCGATGAGGTCGAGGCCGAGGGTCGTGTTCTTGTTCGCGAGCTCGAGGCGACCGCCGAGCACGAGGCCGTGCGATCGATAGTCGGGCTCGATCGAGAACCGGTAACCACCCGAGAACCGTGCACGCCCGGCTTGGTGCGAGATGCCGACGTCGAGCTCGTTGCGGCGCTCCGAGATGGCGCGCGTCGCGGCGGTGACCACGTCGACGGAAGCACCGGTCCACGCGTCGACTTCGTAACCCACCTCGACGTTTGTCGACGTCGTCACGTTGGCGGCGACCGCGAGCTGCGGCGTGATCACGGTCGTGCGATCGGTGTCCGAACGCACGTACACGGACGACGTGGCACGCGTGAGCTTCTGGGGCGATCCACCGCATGCGCCACACGCGATCAACGCGACGATCGTGCGATGCACGCGCGCATCTTCGCATCGCGATCGTCTCTGTCAATGTGGTGTTTGATCGCAGCCTGCGTCTGCATCGCATCGATGGGCGGGTGTTTCCGGCCCGACATGAACAAGGACGATCTCGAGGATGCGATCGTGCCGCCGAGCGAGCTGTTCGCACCCGATGCGAGCACCGAGCCGGTCTGCATGACCGCCGATCCATCGCCGCTGTCGGCGCTCGCGATCACGGTGCGCACGACCTCGGCGGGCGGCAGGTTCGCACCTCGCAACGTCGGGGCGATCTGGGTCGAGCGTGCCGACGGCGCCTTCGTGAAGACGATCGAGCGCTGGGGCCAGCTGCGCGCGAAGTACCTGACCCGCTTCATCGCCTCCTCCAACAACAACATCGTCGATGCGATCACGAGCGCGACGCTGGTGGCGCACATCACGCACGACGTGACCTGGGACCTCACCGATCTCGAGGGCTGCGAGATCCCCACCGGCGACTATCAGCTCGTGTTCGAGCTGGCCGACGGCAACTCGACGGGCCGCTCGCGCAGCGTGCCCTTTACCAAAGACCAAACCCCGATCGTCCTCACCCCCGAGGACGCACCTAGCTTCTACGACGTTCGCGTCGACCTTCACTGACTGCAGGAGCCATCACATGACGACAGCCACGAATCACGACACGCTTCCCTCTCGGATCCCTTCCAGCCATGTGTGGAGCGCGGCCCTCGCCGGTCTGCTCGGTCTCGGCGCTGCGGCCTGTGGCGACGACAATCCCGCGATCGAACCGGATCCCGTCGATGCGCCGGTGGTCGATGCGCCGATCACGCCAGACGCTCCACCGGACGCGCCGGAGGAGCCTCCGAGCAAGATCATCAGCGAGACGCCGGGCGAGCACACCTTCGCCGAGCTGAAGGAGATGTGCGATACGCGCGGCGGCTACATCCAGATCCACGCGGCGTGCTCGGGAGCCAACACGTGCGCGGGCTTCACGTACGGCGACTGGGGCGCGGACGCGGTGCTCATCGAGCACACGTGCAGCGGTGTGAGCGGCTGCGCGGGCCTTAGCTGCGTGGTGCTGCCGGCGGACTCGGGCAAGACGGGGCTGCAGATCCTCGAGGCGTCGTTGCCGGACACCGAGGGCGTCAGTCAGCGCTCGTGCAACTACTGCCATGCTGCATGGACGTACGATCCGGTCACGGGCGAGACGATCGGGTTCGATGCCACGAAGTTCCGTATCCTCGTGCCGCCGGGCTCGCCACGAAACGCGTCGAACTGGCGAGCCACCTCCGCCGAAGTTCAAGCGCGGATGATCGCGTTTGGCGCACACACCGTCCTCGCCGACGGGACGGCGACGTCGAACATGGCTCCGTACTACAAGATGTACTCGAAGGCAGAGATCGAACGCGTCGTGGCGTACATCCGCGACACGGCCGAGGTCACCGTCGAGGAGTACAAGACGCACGACCCTGTCACGGTGCGTCGGGCCGGTGGAATGCGCCGCCCGGTCGGCAGGCTGCGCGCACCGCGCGGACTAGCAGGGCGTTGAAAAAGAGGAGTTACGTGGCCGGTTCCGTGGCCGTGATCGACACCGTGATCGTGGCCGCGCTCGGGAACGGGAACGATACCGTGGTCCTGATCGACACCGTCGACGATCAGGGATCGATGAGCT
>JANRKM010000196.1:0-33216 GCA_033763475.1 Kofleriaceae bacterium | reverse complement strand
GAGAGGTCACACCCGTTCCCATCCCGAACACGGAAGTTAAGCTCTCCAGGGCCAATGGTACTGCAGGCGCAAGCCTGTGGGAGAGTAGGACGCTGCCGGGGTTTTGAAGGCTCACTCGCAAGAGTGGGCCTTCTTCTTTTTTTGCGCCCAGCATGGGCATCCATCTAGAGGTGAAAAATCCTCTCTTAAACACGCCGGCCAGCACCAGCGGTGCGGCGGTGCATGCATCGTTGCGGTTCACGCGCGCGGCCGCGTCGTCGGCGGCAGCGATGCGCGTACCGTGGGCATGCGGTTCGTCGCGGTGCTCAGCGGCGTTGGCGCGTGGCCGATCGCGAATCGGGCGGCTCGTCGCCGGCCTTCAGCACGATTCGTTCGACGCGCCGAGCCCCCCGTTGGCGGTGTCTGGCGCCCGCTGCGCGTAAGGTCCTGGGTCAACGAGGTGGCGGCTGACCACTCGAGGCGCACCGCTGGTGTCGTCGGATGTGGAACACAGATGTGCGATCCTCGGCTTGGCGTTGGACGTCGATACTCGTGGCCAGTGTCGGTGGTTTTGACTGTCCGCTGGTCGGACAGAGATTTGCCGAAGGAGGCCAGGCGGGCGTCCACTGATCGTGTCCGCTTCCCGGACAATGGCGTGCGTCCGACTCTCGGACGGTCCGCCAGTCGGACAGTTGCGGGCGAGGGCGTGTCGTCGACGACGGCGGGCGTCTCGCGGAACCGGAACCGCAGCTCAGTAGATTGCGGAGTGGGGCGCCTGCCTCTGCAGAGGACTGACGGCGGATGCTCGACGCTGAAGCGATGTCATCACGTTACGCTGAGTGGACATCTCATCGGCGTGAGCTATCCAGATGGACCCGCGCGACTGTGGTGGTGAGCGCGGTCCCCTAACCGAGGTGCGGATGTCTCGTCGCCGATTCCTGCTCTGCCTCTCTGTCTTCGCTTTCATGTTCACGTTCGGTTCGGTCGCGTTCGCGGACCCGGCCGACCAGATCACGCGCGCAATCGCTGGTGCTTCGAAGCGGCCGGGGCCGACCCCGGCGCCAGTTGCCTCGAGCTCGTCGAGGGTGACGAGCTCGGCGCGAACGAAGAGGCTGACCGTCTACCTCCACGGGCGCGGCGCACGCTTGACGGCCTCGGAGCGAGATGATGCGACGAGGTTCGCATCGAACATCTTGAAGGTTGCGGGGCGCGAGGAGGCCGACATTCCGCCGTTCCAGGGCGCGCCAGGTGAGTGGCAGCAGGTGATGGCGTGCGTCCGGAAGTACTACGAGGGACTACCGGTCGAGCTGGTGGACCAGAAGCCGACCGCAAAGGACTTCTTGATGCTCGTGATCGGCGGGCGCGCGACGGACATCGGATACCAGAAGCTGTGGGGCCTCTCGTCGACGCGGCCGCATCAGGTGGTCGAACGCGGTGTCGGGTTCGTGTTCTCGGGCGCTCATCCTGCGTCGGCCACGCGCGTCCAGCGCCTGTGCGAGACGACCGCTCACGAGGTCGGGCATCTGCTCGGGCTGCCGCACACGGACGCGTGCGACGACTTGATGACGAGCAACAACACGTGTGTGCGGCAGGCGCCGATCTATGGGTTCCGTCACGAGAACCTGGCCGGCCTCGCGCGCGCAATTGACCAGTGGCGCTCGAAGGCAGCGCCCGGTGGCACGGGGCCGACGGTCATCGGCCAGCCCCCTCGCTAGCTGCTTGCCCGTCTAGCCGTACTAGCGCGCGGTCAGGGTGTGGACGCGCGCGCCGAGCTGACCGAGCCAGGCGGCGTCGTGCGAGGCGAGGATAGTGGCGCCGCCCCCACGTGCGTGATCCCGAAGAAGCACGACGAGGGCATCGAGGCGCGCCACATCGAGGCCGTTGTCCGGTTCGTCGAGGACGAGGAGCTTGGGCGGGCCGAGAAACGCGGCGCCGAGGCAGGCGCGCCGGCGCTGGCCGAGGGACATGCGCTCGAGTGCGAGGTCAGCGATGTCGTCGAGGCCAAGCTGTTCGCGGAGCTCGGTGGACGGAGGAGCGGTCCGGCGAGAGGTGGCGCATAGAGCCCACAGTTCGCGTGCTGTGAGAAAGCCCGGTGGGTCTGCGCCCTCGGGGACGTAGCCAAGGGAGGCACGGGAGCGAGTGCGATCGCGATGCGGGCCCCAGACGGAGGCACCATCGATGAGGACGCGCCCCTCGCGCGGTTCGAGGACGCCGGCGATGCAAGAGAGGAGGGTGGACTTGCCGCAGCCGTTGGGGCCGACGAGGCCCACGATCTCGCCTGCGCGTGTCGCGAGTGTGATGTCGCCGAAGATCACGCGCCCACCGCGGCGCACGGAGAGGGCCTCGATGGAAAGCGTCATCGGAGAGGTCGTCTCGGGGGAGGTCGTCTCGGGGGAGGTCGTCGGGGAGGTCGTCGGGGAGGTCATCGGGGAGGCCCCTCGACGTGTGTTGCACCGACGCTGCCGTGGAGGTTCGTACGGACGGCAAGAATGTTGTCGTCGAGGTCTTCGATCGCGCGCGGGCTCGTCGGGGAGGTCGTCGCCGGGGTCATCGGAGCGTCACCACGGCGAACGCGCCGACGAGGAAGAATGCAGTGGCACCGAGGGTTGCGCCGAAGATGCCCACGAGGAGGCCTGCGAGGGCAGCGACGGCGATCGCGCCAACGACCGTGCGCGACGAAGCGAATGGATGGTGCTCGCTGCCGGTGAGAACGCGCGCCATCGCGAGGGCTGCGCCGAGCGCGACGAGCAGGGAGATCGATGCGAGCCAAAGGATGGTGGAGGCGTGGGCGCCGATGAGGATCGTGGATGCCGAGACTGCGAGGCAGGTGGCTGTGAGGTAGACGAGCGCGATCGCCTGGACGAGCGCGAGCAGGCGGCCCACGGGCGAGATGCCGAGCGAGCTCGCCAGCCAACCTGCCTGCCGGTGGGCGTCGAGGATCGCGAGGAGCGGGCCGACCTGCGCGGGGACGAGAGCGATCGCGATGATGGCCGCACCGAGGGAGGCGGCGGCCGCATCTGCGAGCTGGTTGTTGCGGATGAACAGCCCCGAGAACAGGCCACCGAGGATGGCGAGGCCAATGCCGCGGATCACGGCGTCGCTCGCGCGGCGTCGGATCGAGCGGACGTTGATCGCGCGCAGGGCGGCGAGGGAGGTCGGCCAGTCGGGCCACGCGGTGCGCGGGGCGGATGCGCGGATGCGCGCGAGGGCGATGTCCGCGACGGTAGTGGTCGTGGCGACGGCGGCGCCGCGCGCACCCTCACCGACGATCCAGAGAGTGAACCACGGCAGCTGGAGCAGAAGGAGGGCGAGCGCACCGACGAGGCGAGGTGTGATGCGCGGGGCCGGGAGAGAGGTGAGGAAGCGGGCGGTGTCGCCGCGGACGAGGACGCGAGCGGTCGGCAGAAACACGAGGACCCAGGTCAGGCAGAGGACCGCGGCGAAGAGGGGCTCGTGCCAGGCGATCGAGGTGACGTCGCGCGGGTGCATGCCCGTCGGGCCAAAGACGACCGCGGCGATGACACCGGCTCCGACCCAGGTGCCCCCGGCGCGACGCGCGGCCGCGACGACAACTGCGCGGGTCCAGACGCCGAGCCAGGTCACGCGTGCATCGATACCTCGGCAAGCGTGCGCGACAATCCCGTAGGGCCGCGAATCTACACTCGGGTCTGCTATATCTCCGACCCGCCATGAAGTTCATCGACGAGGCGACCATCCACGTCAAAGCCGGAGACGGTGGTAACGGGTCCGCCGCGTTTCGGCGCGAGGACGGCGTGCCCTTCGGTGGCCCCTCGGGCGGAGACGGCGGCAACGGCGGCAATGTCGTCGTGATCGCCGACGGCGGGATGTCGTCGTTGCTCGACTTCAAATACAAGCGCCACTACAAGGCCGACCGCGGCGAGGACGGGCGCAACAAGGATCAGTACGGCGCGGCCGGCGACGATCTAACGATCAAGGTGCCGGTCGGGACCGTGATCACCGACGAGGGGACGGGCGACCAGCTCGTCGATCTGTCGGCTCCGGGGCAGACATTCATCCTCGCTAAAGGTGGCGTCGGTGGGCGCGGCAACATCCACTTCAAGACCGCGTGGAACCAGGCCCCGCGCAAATCGGAGCCGGGGACGCCGGGCGAGGAGCGCACGATCCGTCTCGAGCTCAAGCTGCTCGCGGACGTCGGGCTGCTGGGGTTCCCCAATGTGGGCAAGTCCACGTTCATCAGCCACGTCTCTCGGGCGCGGCCCAAGATCGCGGACTACCCGTTCACGACGCTGGTCCCGAACCTCGGGGTGGTCCAGCTCTCGGACGAACGTCACTTCGTGATCGCGGACATCCCTGGGCTCATCGAGGGCGCGTCGGAGGGTGCGGGATTGGGACACCAGTTCCTGCGCCACGTCGAGCGATGCCGGGTGCTGCTCCACATCCTGGACGACACGTTCACGACCGGTCCGGAGCGGTCTCCTCTCGCGGACTTCCAGGTGATCAACGCCGAGCTGGCTCGCTACGCCCCGGACCTGGCGAATACGCCTCAAGTAGTGGTGCTTAACAAGCTGGACGCGACTGATCCGGAGACGATCGCGCGGCACAAGCAGGAGTTCGCGGCAATTGGCATCGAGCTGTTCGCGATGTCGGCCGCGACCGGCGATGGCATCGCCCCCGTCCTCGAGCGACTCTGGTCACACCTGATCCAGAGCCGTCGCGCGTAGGCAGGCAAAGACCGAGAGACGCTTCCTTGAAGCGCCCCCGGGCCAGTGTTACAACCGCTCCATTCCAAAGGAAATTGCGGCGGCCGCCTCCCTCTGAACGGCTTCCGTACGTGAGGGAACCGGCGCCGCACCTTTCTTGGCGGTTTGGAGATTCAGGCATGCGAGCAACATCGACTGTTGTCGTCCTCTCTTCGCTCGTGATCGCGGGTTCCGCGTTGGCGCAACCCGCGGTACCCGCCGCGCCGACCGCGGCACCTGCGGCTCCCGCGCCTACACCGGCTCCAAACGCCGCGCCGGCGGTCGATCCGTCGACGGTGAAGCCCGAGGAGATGCCGACGGCGGTTCGTATGCGCCGCCTCGAGCAGAAGACGCAGGCCCTCAAGGAGCGTGCGTGGCAGCTCAAGGCCCGCGTGCAGATGCTCAAGGAGCAGATGATTGGTGGTGGCGTCGGTGCCCAGGCGCTGATTGCCCACGCGAACGATATGGGCAGCTCGTTCCGCCTGACCAAGCTGATCTACTCGCTCGACGGCACCCAGGTGTTCGTCCGCACCGACGAGACCGGCGACAACCTCTTCAAGACGAAGTCGTTCGACATCTTCGCCGGGCCGATCGCTCCCGGTAATCACAACCTGAACGCCGTCGCGACCTACCGCGGCCACGGCTACGGCGTGTTCGAGTACCTCAACAAGTACACGTTCACCGCGCCCGCCAGCACGACGTTCGTCGCCGGCGAGGGCAAGATCTCGAAGATCGATTGCCGTGGCTACGAGAAGGGCGGCCCGACGACGCCGCTCGAGAAGCGTCCCTCCGTCGAGTGCAAGATCACGCAGGTCAGCCCGGAGAAGTCGGCTGAACCGCCCGCCGCCACCCCGACGGCAGGGAAGTGATGGGGCGGTCCCGATTGGCGGCGTCGAGCGAGACCAAGCAGTTCGAGGCGGATCCGGCCGCACGCCCGGAGCGCAGAGAGGCGCGTGGTGGATCCACGCAACGCGCGAGCACCGGACGTACGGCCGGAGGCGTCCGGACGGTCGCAGCCGACGGCGCCAATCGGGACCGCCCCACGTTCCGCGCATCGCGTTGGCTCGCGGCGATGCTGCTGTGCCTGCCGGGCGCCGCGGCCGCCGACATCGAAGGAAAGCTCGGCCTGTTCGAGCAGGAGTCGCGGCAGATCGCGCAGACGTTGCCGCGCCCCGACAATCTCACGAACGTTCAACCGGAGCGCCGGCTCGTCGACGCGCAGACGGCGTACGCTCTCGGTAACTTCGACGACGCTGCGCTCGTGCTGTTCGAGCTGTCGAGCAAACCCGGCAACGAGCAGGAAGCCGCGACGTTCTATCTCGGTGAGGCGCTGTTCCAGAAGGGCGACAAGGGCGCGGCCCGCGCGTACTTCGGGCAGATCGCGCAGAAGCCCGCGAGCAAATACCACCAGCAGTCGTTGATCCGCCTCGTCGAGATCGCGATCGCGCAGAACGACACGACGGACATCGACGCGACGCTCTCTGCGCTCGATCGGTCCAGCCCGAGCTCTGCTCAGATCCCATACGTGAAGGGGAAGTGGGCCTTCTCGCAGGGCAAGCTCGACGAAGCGATCACGCTGTTCCAGGCGGTGCCCAAGGGCTCCCAGTGGGAGCTGCAATCGCTCTACTACCTGGGTGCGGTGAACGTCGCGAAGCGCGATCTCGCGCGTGCGACGGAGCTCTACACCGACCTCATCGGCAGGCGCGCGAAGACTGCGCCCGAGCGCCGTGTCGTCGAGCTTTCGCAGCTCGCGCTCGGTCGCCTTTACTACGAGCGCGATCAGCTTGCGAAGTCGATCGACAGCTACCTGCTCGTCGATCGCCATTCGGATCTGTTCCCCGAGGCACTCTACGAGGTCGCGTGGGTGTACGTGAAGGGCAAGCAGTTCGACAAAGCGCTGCGCGCGCTCGAGCTGCTCGCACTCTCGGAGCCGACCTCGAACAAGACGCCGACCGTGCGCCTGCTCGAGGGCAACCTCCGTATCCGCAAGGCGCAGCTACTGCGCCAGGCGATCATCACCAACACCGTCGACGCCGAGCACAAAGATCCGGTGATCGAATACGACAAGGCCGCCGCGGTGTTCGAGGAGACGAACAGGCTGTACTTCCCGTCGTATCAGTCGGTCGCGACGATGCTCGAGGGTGGCACCGACGCTGGTGACTACATCGCGCAGCTCGCGGGTCGCTCGTCGACGGTGTTCCAGGCGACCGCGCCGATCCCGGAGGCTGCTGCGCAGTATCTGCGCGACGAGCCCGAGGTGCAGCGCGTCGTCGCGAACCAGAGCGACCTCGGCACGATCCAGGCGCACCTGACGGAGGCCGAGGCCAACGTGGCACGCCTCGAGGCGGTGCTCGCGGCCGACGACAAGAGCGTCGTGTATCCGGGTCTCGCGTCGCGTCGTGCGCGCATCGGGCAGATCCAGCGCGAGCTGATCGACGTGCGTGCGGACCTCGCCGACCAGCAGCTCGCGCTCATCGCGCAGTCCGGCGACGTCGCGCAAGCGTCGGGCAATCGCAAGACGCTGCTCGCGCAGCTCCAGGCGATGCCGGATGCGGACGCCGCCCACGCTGCGATGCTGACGGAAGCGCGCGACGGCTACGAAAAGATCGACGAGACCGTGAGCGAGATCTCCGGTGCGCTCGACTCCTCGCAGGCCGTCGCGGTGGCGCTGCGCACGTACGTGAGCACGCCCCCGACCGAGGGCATGGCGGCGATCGCGCCCGAGCAGAAGCAGACCGTGAACACCGAGCTCGCGGCGACGGCCGCCGAAGCGTTCGCGATCGAGAAGGAGCTGGCGGAGATCCGCAGCGAGCTCCAGCTCGGGCGCGACCTTGCAGGCGTCGGTGATGCGTCGCTCGCGCAGGCGCACGATCTTCGCCAGCAGGTGATGGCAGCGCAGGACGCCGAGCAGCGCGTGCTCACGGGGTTCGCCAGCGCGAGCCGCGATCGCAGCAAGTCGTCGCGCCTCGTCGGGCTTGCCGACCGCGCGCAGAAGATCGCGACGGAGCTCGACACGACCGATCGCCATATCAACAGTATCGTCGACAAGGCGCTCGAGAACGCGAAGGCGACGCTCGCGCAGGAGCACAAGCTGATCGACGAGTACAAAGCGGAGCTCGCCGAGTACGAGGTCGAGTCCCGCGCGATCGGTGGCACCGTCCTCGGTGCGAGCTTCCAGAACGTGAAGGCGAAGTTCTACGACATCGTGATTCGTACCGACGTCGGCTCGATCGACGTGCTGTGGTCGCAGAAGGAAGACGCCGACGACGATCTGAAGCGGCTCAACCTGACGCAGTCGCGCGAGCTCAAACAGCTGCGCGACGAGTTCAAGGATATTCTCGACGCGAGGATGGCAACGCCCGCTCAGCCAGCGGCCACTCCGGCGAGCAGCGCGCCGGCCGTCAGCCCCGATAAGGCAACGGGTGGAGAAAACGCCCGCGTCAAACCGGGTGGGGATGCGCCGAAGGCGCCGAGCGCGCCGACCGTGCGCCCGGATAACGAGACAGTAACTCCCACCAAGGGAGGCAAGAAGTGAAGCGCACCCGATTTACGCGACGCGCGAGTGCGCTCGTCGCGCTGACGACGATGCTCGCGTCCACGGTCGCTGGCGCGCAGCCCGGCAACACGCCCACCGGTAGCGGCGCACCTGGCGAAACGCCCGCGACGAGCGGTGACATTCCACAAGCGCCTCCGAGCGGTCCAGGGCTTGGACCACAGGGCAACGGCACGCCGGCCACCGCGCCCACCGCACCAACGTCGACGCCGATCCCTGCGGGCGGCTCGTGCCCGACGAGCAGCAGCGGCGTGGTCACGCCGGCGCTGCCCGCGGTGCCGGTCAACGTTTCGCCCAAGCAGCTCACGCCCGACGAGAAGCGGCAGCTCGCCGACAACGAGGCCGAATTCATCCGGTTCACGGACGCGGCCAACGCGCACGACGCACGCATGCGTGCCATGGCGAAGCGCGAGTTCGACTCGCGCTCGAACGACCTGACCAAGAAGTACGCGGACCGGATCGCGAAGATTCACTCCGAGAAGGCGAAGCGCCACGGCGACACGATCGCCAAGCTCGAGAAGTTCCTCGTCGACCATCCGAAGCACGAGCAGTTCACGCCCGACGCGATGTTCCGCCTCGCGGATCTCTACATCGATGTCGCCGACGACGAGGTCGAGGCCAAGCTCGCCGAGTCCGAAGCCACCGGTGCTGCGATGCCCGATGGCGGCGTGGTCGCTGACTACACCCGCTCGACGGCGCTGTGGGAGCGGATTCTCACCGAGTTCCCGAACTATCGCCAGACGCCGTCGACGCTCTACCTGCTCGCGTACTACGGCAAGGCCAAGGACGAGCGGAAGTCGTTGCAGATGTTCCTCGCGCTCGCGTGCGCGAACCAGAACAAGTGGAACGCGCAGCCACCACCGATCCCGACGCGCGAAGAAGCCCTGAAGCGGATCGAGAAGCGCCAGCTCCGCGATCCGTACGCTACCTGTACGCCCTATCCGGGTGCGGACACCGAGCTCATTCGCCACGCCTGGGTGCGCGGTATCGCCGACTACCACTTCACGATCGCGGGCGAGATCGACGAGGCGATCGCGGCGTACCTCAAGGTCGCCGACGGCGGCAACGACTCGAAGCTGTACGCCGAGTCGCTCTACAAGCTCGCGTGGTCGTACTACAAGCGCGACTACCTGCCGGACTCGATCCGTCGATTCGACGAGAGCGTGAAGATCTACGATCAGCTCGTCGCGCAGGGCGGCACACCTGCCCTCGAGCTACGCGACGAGTCGATCCAGTACATCTCGGTTGCGTTCACCGATCCGTGGGAGGGCGAGCCGAACTCGAGCCCGACCAAGGCGTTCGAGCGCGCGCAGGCATTCTACAAGGGCCGCGAGAACGAGGCGCATGTCCGCGATGTGTGGGTCGCCATGGGCAAGGCGTTCAGCGAGCTCCAGGCGTGGGATCAGGCGGTCGATGCATATCGCATCGCGATCGGTCCGCCGTGGGAGCTGAATCCGAACAACCCGGTCGTTCACCAGGAGATCGTCAACGTCTTCGAGCTCAAGGGTGACAAGTTCGCCGCGGACGCTGCGGCCGCCGAGCTCGCGACACGCTACGCGCCGTGCACGCCGTGGTACGCGGCGAACGAAAAAGACCGCGAGGCGATGGAGAACCAGCGCCGGATCGCGGAGCGCGCGCTGTACGCGGCGACGCGCAACACGCACTCAGCCGCGACGCAGATGCGCAAGGAGTTCGAGGCCTCGCCGAAGAAGGATCCGCAGGACAAGGCGGACTACCTGGCGATGTACACCAAGGCGGTCGATCTCTACCGCACGTTCATCCTGACGTATCCCGAGTCGGACTATGTCTACGAGTTCACGTTCCTCCAGGGCGAAGCGCTCTACTGGAGCGAGCGCTACATGGAGGCGGTGACGTCGTACGAGTGGGTTCGCGATCACCGCGACCTCGGCACCGCGTACTACATCGACGCGGCGCGCTCGATCCTGCAGTCGTACGAAGCCGAGGTCGCGAAGCAGGTGGACGCGGGCAATCTCCAGCCGCTGAAGGTCCCGACGATCGCCGAGCTCAAGGCACAGCAGACCAACGGTTCGTGGCAGCCTCAGCCGATCCCTGGCCTCTACGTCAAGCTGCGCGCCGAATACGAGAACTACCAGAACGTCGTCCAGGATCCGAAGGCGGCGCCGACCCAGGGTATCAACGCGGCGCTGATCAGCCTCGCGTACCTGCACGTCGACGATGCGGTGTCGCGGTTCCGTGGCGTGATGGACAAGTTCTGCGGTGCGCCCGAGGCCGTGAAGGCCAAGGACGGCATCCTCGCGGTCTACGAGGCGCAATCGAACTTCGATGCGATCGAGCAGACGAACAAGCAGTTCATCAGCCAGAAGTGCGGCGACGCCGACGCGATCAAGCTCGCGATCTCGCAGAACCGCTCGCTGAACTTCTCGCGCGCGGCCGATCTCTACGCCAAGAAGGACTACATCCCGGCGGCCGAGGCGTTCTATCGCTTCTACAAGACGGCGCCCGCGGATGACCCGGATCTCCCGGTCGCGCTTTACAACGCGGCGGCGAGCTACAAGCTGGCCGATCGTCCGAAGACCGCGATCGCGCTGTTCAAGGAGTTCACCGCGAACACGAACAAGAAGTTCCGCGAGAGCCCGTACTACCTCGACGCGATGCGCCTCACGGCCGTCAGCCAGCAGCAGGCGTTCGAGTACGACTCCGCGGTGAAGACCTATCTGCAAGTCTACGAGACGTCGAAGACAGCGAAGGCGAAGGGCATCAAGGCGCCCGAGCCGCTGCCCGGCGAGCAGCCGCGCACGCTCGAGCAGATCGGCCTCGACGCGATGTATAACGCCGCGCTCGCCGCCGAGCTCAACCGCGACTTCAAGCAGGCGATCTCGCTGTACACGAAGTACCGGGGCATCGAGCCCGATCGCCGGAAGCAGGACCGCGCGCTGTGGTCGGTCGCCGGCATCTATCGTCAGAGCGGCGACGTCAACGCGATGAGCGAGACGTACGCCAAGTGGCGCGGCAAATACGGCAAGGACGCCGGTAACGAGGACGACTATGTCCAGAGCTACTACGACGTCGCCGCGCTGCGCCTGAAGAAGAACCAGGCCGCGCTCGCGAAGGCCGCGGGCCACGAGACGATCGCGGCGTGGAAGACGCGTGGCGCTATCAAGAGCGGCCGCGGCGCGAAGCTCGCCGGTGAGTGGGCGCTCGCGATCGCCGAGGAGCACTTCGCGAAGACGTGGGAGCCGTACGCGATCAAGACTGCCGCGAAGACGCCCGCCGAGGCGACGTCGCAGCGCACCGCGATCGACAAGGCCAAGGTCGTGGCCGAGGACAAGTACCTCGCGCTCGACGCCTACGCGGTGGCGGAGTACACGATGGCGGCGAAGGTCCGCTACGGCGAGATCCAGTACGGCTACGCGCAGAAGCTCGGCGACGCCCCGATCCCGACGCCGATCGCGAAGGTCGAGTCGGCGGTCGAGAAGTTCGAGGCGCAGCGCGACGCGAACCTCAAGAAGTTCCTCAACGAGGCCAAGACCGTCTGGGTCGAGGTGATGGACCTCGCCAAGCGGGGTGGCATCTCCAACAAGTGGAGCCGCCTGGCGACGCAGTTCCTCGGCCGCGAATTCCCTCAAGAGTTCACGGTGTTGAGCCAGGAGATCATTCAGGGCACGGAGGCGCCATGATGGATCGAATCAGCCCGACGCGCGTTTCTAGGCCCGTGAGGATGTTCGGCGCCGTGTTCCTTTCGCTCCTCGTCGCCTGTGGCGGCGGGAAGAAGGAAAACACCACGCCGAAGCCCGCCGGTGGCGCGCCGGACGGTTCCCAGTCGATGAACGACACCACGGATCCGGCGGATCCGGGTCCGAGCGGCACGGGCGGTGGTGGTGCTCCGGGTGGTTCCGGTACGCCCGGCGGTGCGCCGGTTAATGGTGGTGGTGGTGGCGCTGTGGACGCTGGTGGCGGCGCTCCGGCGGAGCCCAACCAGCCTCCGCCCGAGGTGGTGATCACGCCGCCGAACTACGACGTCGATCCGCAGCAAGCAAAGGCGCAGGTCGACGGGCACCTCTCGATCGCGCGGCAGGCACTCACCAAGACCCCGCCCGACGGTGATACGGCGCTGACCGAAGCGCGCAAGGCGCTGTCGATCGACGCGGCGAGCGTGGAGGCAGCGGCGATGGTTGCATTCGCCTACTACCACAAGAAGCTCTACGACACGGCGGAGCTCGTCCTCGACGATCTCTACAAGCGCGACTCGGCGAAGAACAACGCCAACGTCAACTACGTCTACGGCCTCGTCTACGACAAGACGAACCGCCCGGATCGCGCGGTGCTCGCGTACCAGAAGGCCGTTTCGATCAACCCGAATCACATCAGCGCGCTCGTCAACCTCGGGGCGCATCAGCTCCAGCAGGCCCAGTACGACGAGGCGCAGCGGACGTTCGAGCGGCTCACGCGCGAGCTCAATCACAGCGATGCGATCACGCTCACCTCGCTCGGCTCCGCGTATCGCGGGCGCTCGGCGGAATACCCGGCGGGCACGAACGATCGCGATCAGTTCGTGCGCTCGGCCGAGGGCATGTACAAGCGGGCCACCTCGGCGAACCCGAGCTACGGGCCGGCCTACTACAATCTCGGACTGCTCTACCTCGACAACGAACCATTCCCCGGCGTGCCGGACGCGGTTCAGCGGCTCAACACCGCGAAGGCCTTCTTCGATCAGTACAAGAACATGCCCGGCGTGGACATGAAGCTGTACGACGACCGGATGAAGGATGTGACGAAGGCGCTCAAGCGCGCGCAGAAGAAGAAGAAGTCCAGCGCGACACCATGACCCGCACCTGCGATACTAGCCATCACCTCCGGGGGACGACCATGAAGCGTTCACTACTGACCGCTGCTGCTGTGCTGCTTGCGTTCGGCGCGCTCGTCACGTCGTCCACGGTGGCGCGGGCGGAGGGCTGTCCTGACGAGGGCGAGGGTGGCGAGAAGAAGCAGGGGAAGTTCCACATCGAGTACATCAACGGCAAGCCGGTGACCGTCATCGACACGGTCGTCTCGGTGTGCGGCAAGGTCCCGCGCCCGTCGGTCGTCTACGTGCTCACGGCGAAGAGCATCGACTACGAGTGGGAGAACTTGAAGCAGGACTTCATGCCGCTCATTCTCCAGACCATCAAGAAGGCTCCATTCTGATGGCGACCGCACGTCCAGCACAGCCGCAGTCCTCGGGGCAGCGCCGCCGCATCCTGCGCATCGGCGTCCTCCTCGGCGGCAAGATCGTCGAAGAGCGGCTGATCCGCGAGCGCGTCTCCGTCACGCTCGGTCAGTCGATGAAGAACACGTTCTCGATCCCGGTCGAGGGCCTGCCGCTCGAGTTCACGCTCTTCGCGCACGACGAAAAAGAGAACAAGTACGCGCTGCGGTTCATCGAGAAGATGGATGGCCGCATCTCCGACGGTAGTGGCCAGGTCCACACGCTCGACGTGCTCAAGGGCCGCGGCGCGACCAACGCCGGCAGCTACTGGACGATGCCGATCACGGACGCCGCGCGCGGCAAGCTGTCGATCGGCGACCTGACGATCCTGTTCCAGTTCGTGACCGAACCGCCGCGGCAGCCCAAGCCGATGCTGCCGGCCTCGGTGCGCGGCACGCTCGCCGATCGCTTCGATCCGAGGCTGAGCGTCATCCTCGGCACGTCGATCGTCGCGCACTTCGCGGTCGTGATCGCCGCGTTGATCGGTGACGTCGAGGTCAACGGCTCGCAGGCCGACCGCGCCTACAACCTGACGTTCAAGCAGGAGACCTACGCGGTCGACCTCACGCCACCCGAGCCACCCAAGCCCACCGACGCCGGCAGCGCGGCCGGTAGCGCCGCGGGGCCCGAGGTGAAGAAGCCAGACCCGACGCCATCCAAGCCGAACAACCCGAACACGAACACCAAGCCGTCGAGCAACAACGACGGCGGTGGTCGCAACTCGGCGGAGACGGTCGCGATGGCCGAGGAAGAAGCGGCGCGGTTCGCCGACCTCCTCACGGGCGAAGGCCCGGACGGCAAGAGCGAAGGTGACATGAGCAAGCGCCGCCCGGGCGCCGACCTCGGCCAGCAGATCACGGACGTCAAAGAAGGCGGCAAGCAGGTCGCCATCGGCGGCGGCTCCGGCCGTGGCTCGCGCGGCGATGGCGACCCCAAGCTCGGTACCGGCGGTGGCCCGAAGATCGAAGGCCCCGGCGGCACCACGAGCGCAGGCGGCGGCAAGACCGACGAGAAAGCGCCGAGTGGTCGCATCACCGTCGGCGACAAGCAGACGTTCGACGAGTCGACGCTGACGCCCGACATCGTGCTGTCCAAGATCCAGTCTGCGTACATGGCGGGCCTCAAGCGCTGCTACAAGACGCACCTGGCGAAGGACGCGAGCGCGCGCGGTAAAGTGACCCTCTCCCTCACGGTCAACGAGACCGGGCGCACCGTCTCCGGCAAGGCCAAGGGCTTCGCGGGCGAGGTCGATGATTGCATCACCGGCCTGATGTCGAGCTGGCGGTTCCCGATCCCGAAGGACAAGGACGGCGAGGCCACCGAGGCGAGCTTCGCGATCACACTCCAGCTCGTTCCAGACTGATCAGATCGTCCGCGGTTTCGATGCGTTCGCAGTCACATGACTGCGCATCGGGCTCTTCGTGTAGGTGTGCTCCTCGGCGACAAGCTCGTCGAAGAACGGGTGTTCCGCGCCGGAGCGCCGATCACCTTCGGGCAGTCCCTTCGGTGTGCGCTGTCGGTGCCCGGGGATGGCATCCCCGCGGAGCACGTGCTGTTCGCGCATGAACAGGGCCGCGTGCTCCTCCGCCTCACGGCGAGCATGAAGGGCCGGATCGCGAACGGCCGTGCGATGACGGAGCTCCCCGCAGGCACGACCATCCCGATCGCGCAGGGCGCACGCGGCCGGCTCCAGATCGGCGACGCGACCGTGCTGTTCCAGGAGATCGCAGCGCCGCCGGTCGTTCCGCGGCCGGTTCTGCCCGCGGCGATGCGCCCGTCGCTCGTCGATCGCGTAGACCGCCGCCTCGCCGCGATCGTCGGGCTGTCTCTCGCGGCACACCTCGGCATCGCCATCTATGCGTGGTCGACCGAGGCGGACGAGGGCTCGATGCTCGCGCCATCGATCGCACAGACGTATCGCCACGACACCATCGTGGTCGAGCTCCCCGACAAGCCGACGCCTCCCGCGCCGGCCGAGGAGCCGGGCCCCGGCGCCGCAACACCGGTCGCGCCAGCACAGCAGACGGGCACGCCGATCGTCGAGCGCCCGCGCATCACCACCCTCCGACCGTCGACAAAGCCCACGCCCACCCTCGGCGACGATGACATCGCGCGGTTCGCGTCGATCATGTCGGGCAACGAGCGCACCGAGTCCGGCGCGGGCGGCACCATGGCCACGCGCAAGCCAGGCGCGGACCTCAGCACCCAGATTGCCGATGCTGCGGGCCGCGAGATTCGCATCGGTCGCGACGACGAGACGTTCCGCGAACAACCGGGCCCGCGCCTTGGCACCAACACCGGCCCCAGGATCGACGCGCCGACGCACGTCGCGACCAGCGAGCCCAAGCAGATCGAGCGCGAGTCGGGGCGCATCAAGATCCGTCCGGTGCCCGGACAGCCACCGAACACGACGCTCACCGTCGAGATGGTCCTCGACAAGATCAACTCCGTCTACATGACGGGCCTCGTGCGCTGCTACGGCAAGGGCCTCGCCGGTGATGCGTCGCTCTCGGGCAAGGTCACCGTCTCCTTTACGGTCACCGAGCGCGGCACGCTCGAGGACCATGCCGCGAGCGGCGTCACCTCCGATGTCGATGCCTGCATCCAGACCCTGATGGGCGGCTGGCGGTTCCCGATCCCCAAGAACAAGGATGGCGCCCCCGACACGGCATCCTTCCAGCTCGTGCTCGCCTTGCAGCCCAGCTAGCAGCTATCATCGATGGGCTGCGGGCTCTAGCCATTCTCCTCGTCGTGATCCCGGCGCTCGCGTTCGCGAAGCCGCGCTGGCAGGAGCTCCCGCTGCCTCCAGCGATGCCGGCCCCCGCCGCCTCGGGCTTCGTCGAGGTCAACGGCGCCAAGATCTACTACGCCCTTCACGGCACGGCCGACACCAAGCGCGAGCCGGTGATCCTGCTCCACGGCGGCCTCGGCAACTCCGATCACTTCGCCTTCCAGCTCCCCGCCCTGGTCGCCAAGTTCCAGGTCATCGTCGTCGACAGTCGCGGCCAGGGCCGTAGCACACTCTCGAAAGCGAAGCTCACGTATCACGCCATGGCCGAAGACGTGCTCGCCGTGATGGACACCCTCGGCGTCGCGCGCGCTCACCTCGCAGGCTGGAGCGACGGTGGCGCGCTCGCGCTCGACCTTGCGGTGCATCACCCGGATCGCGTCGGGCGCGTGTTTGTCATCGGCACCAACTACGACGCCAAGGGCAATAAGCCGCGCACCAAGACCGCGCCTACGTTCGCTAAATACGCGGCGAAGTGCCGCAAGGACCACGCGAAGCTCACGCGCAAGCCGAAGACGTTCGACGCGGCGATCGACGCGCTGCTGCCGATTTGGCGTGCGCCGGCGGCGTTCACCAAGCAGCAGCTGAGGTCGATCAAGGCGCCGACTCTGGTGACGCTCGGCGACCACGACGAGATCATCGCGATGGAGCAGGTGGAAGAGATGGCGACCCTGATCCCGAACGCAAAGCTCGCGGTGTTCGCCGACACCAGTCACTTCGCGATGTGGCAGGACCCGACATCGATCAATCAGACGCTCGTCGAGTTCCTCTCTGGCGTAGCACCGTGACCGCGACCAATGATCTGATCGGCCCGTATCGCGTCATCTCGCAACTCGGTGCGGGGGCGATGGGGGAGGTCTGGCGTGCTCGCGACGAGCGCCTCGATCGCTTCGTCGCTCTCAAGGTTCTACCGGGTGATGCTTCGGGTGATCCCGAACGTCGCGCGCGCATGCTGCGCGAGGCTCGCGCAGCGGCGGCGATCCGGCATCCCAACGTAGTCACGCTGTTCGACATTCTGTCGGTGGATGACAACGACGTACTCGTCATGGAGCTCGTCGAGGGCCGAACCGTGTCCGAGACGCTGAGGAAGGAAGGGCCGCCGAGCCTGGAGGTCGCCCTGCGCTGGATCGACGGTGTCGTCCAGGCGCTCGTCGCCGCACACGCCCGAGGCATCCTGCATCGGGACATCAAGTCGGCGAACGTCATGGTGACGCCCGACGGGGTGAAGGTCCTCGACTTCGGGCTCGCCAAGCTCAAAGGCGACGACACGTCAAGCACGCCATCCGGTGTCCGCGAATCTGCGTCGTCAACGAGCCATACCAAGCTTGCGCTCGATGCCACCATGCCGAGCACGTCGAGCCTGGACGCCGCCATCGACAGCTACAAGACCCACGCCGGGCAGCTTCTGGGGACTCCGCTGTACATGGCGCCCGAGCAGATCGAAGGGTCGCTCCCAGACGAACGGAGCGAGGTGTTCTCCGTCGGTGTCCTCGCGCATGAGATCCTGCGTGGCAAACCTCCCTACACCGCGACCACGATGGACGCGCTGTTCCGTCAGATTACCCAGGATGAACCACCGCCGCTGCCGAAGGTTCCTAGCGAGGTCGTCGCGATCGTCGAGCGCGCACTCGCCAAGGATCCAGCGGCGCGCTGGCCGTCGATGGAGGCGCTGCACGCCGCGCTAAGCGCCGAACGCGCACGGTTGTTCGCGCCGCCCGCGCGGCGCTGGCCCCTGGTCGTCGCTGCCCTCCTGCTCGCCGTCGGCGTGGGGGGCGGTGCATGGGCGTGGCGCGCGAGCCGTCCCGTCCCCGCGCGGCCCGGCGACGACCTCGTCACGCGCGCCCTCGGCGAGTACGACGTCTTCTACAACGACAAGGCGCTCTCCTCGCTGCGCGCCGCGCTGGCTGTCGCCCCCGAACACCCGCGGGCGAATGCGTACATGATCCTGTTTGGCGGGGCCTCGGACGCTGACCGCGCGAAGGCGCACGAAATCGGCAAGCGCGTTCGATTCGCGCACGAGGGCAAAGATCGAGCACTGTTGGATGCCGCGATCGCTCTCGTGGAGGAGGGCCCGCTCGCTGCGCGGACGACCTTCGGCACTCCCTCTGACCGCGAGCTCGCGTTCTGGGCCGCCGAGCTCGATTATCGCGCGGCCAACTACGCAGCGGCGCGCGACGCGTACAAGGCCTTGCTCTCCGATCCCGCGAAGTCGCTCCGTGGCCGCATCTACGACCACTACTCGGCGGTGCTGCTGTACTTCGACGATCCGGTCGAGGCCCTACGCATCGGCACCCTCTATCGCGACGCCTTCCCCGGCGAAGCCGACGCCGTCGCGGTTTATGCGACCACATTGTCTGCTGCGGGCAAGCACACTGAGGCGATCGCCGCCGCCGAAGAAGCGCTGCGCCTCGCCGAGGGCGAAGATACGCATGCGGGGCTGGCGAAGGTGCTCGCGCTCGCGGGCGACCGGACACGTGCGAAGCAGCACTATCGGGAAGCCATCGCGCGGGCAGGCGCCAACCGCCGCCCACTTCGGCGCGCCGCGCTGGCCATGCTGCACCTGATCGACGGTGAGCTCGAGGCCGCGCGGTTGGTGACCGCGCCGTGCCTATCGAGCGCCGATCTGGAAGCCCAGAAGCCGGAGCGCGGCGCGTGTTTGTTCATGGCGGGCATCGTCGATCCGGACGCCGCGGAGAAGGCCGCGACGGCGCTCGATGCCCTCGCGAAACAGGCCACACCCCTCGTCCCGGCCTATGGCAACCCTGCGAGCCTCGCAAAGCTCGTGCGTGCGCGCGCCAGGTTCTTCGGAGGCGGATGCGTCGTCGAGGCCCCGTTGGCGCCGGCACCCGAAGCGGCGCTCGTCGAAGCCTTCGCGGTCCCGGTCGACTTCTATGCCGCCTACCACGTACCGTTCTTCGCGACGTGGCAGGTGTGCGAGCACGCGGCGCTGCTCGCGGCGCGTGGTGATCGGAGCGCGGCCGCTGCGCTGTTGAGGCCCGTGACGGAGCGCGCGCCGAATCGCGACTGGCTGCACATTCGGTAACTGCAGAAACTGCAGAACGCTGCATGTCCCGCAGTATCCGGTTCCGATTCTCGTTGAGGTTTCAGTAATTTGGGCTTGGCACCACCGGTGCATCTCTGTTGTCACGCCAACCCGGCAGCAACTAGGAGAACCCATATGAAGAAGCTCATGTCCATCATCACTGCGATTGTCGTCGGTTCGTCGTCGGCTGCGATGGCCGCGCCCGCGACGTTCTCGGCATCGGTGAACGGGACCTTCTCTGCGAGCGCCGGTGGCCTGGTTCGCGATCACCGCACGGCGATCACGAGCACGCCAGTCCGGCCGTCCTTCAGCGCGGTCCGGCCGGCGCCGGCTACGATCTTCGAGCGTGGGCCGCGTCCGATGGTGGGAAGCTACGACTACGTCGACTGGATGTGGCTTGGCACTCGTGCAGCCAACGCCAAGTCGTATGTCCAGCTTCCGCGCGACTCACGGGCCCGTTGGTTGCTCGTTGAGCCGACGCGTGGTGCGCCCTCGCTATCGAAGGTCTTCGTCCGCTACCACAACGGCACGCAGCACGAGCTCGACGTGTCGTCAATGCGGATCGGTGCTCAGGGTCTGATGCTCCCGCTCGCCGTGATGTCCAGCTCGGTGCATCAGATCATCTTCTACCCAGCGGCAGGCTCCCAGGGCGAATTCAAGGCCTCGGTGGCGCTTTAGTTACAGCCCGGCGCAGTTCTGACCGAAGTCGACCACGGTCCACGGCACGCGTGCGGCGGCTTGCGTGCTTGCGCGGGTGATCACGACAGAGCTCGAGCCTGTCGCGAGCGTGAACGCCGCTTCGCCAACCAGATCGAGCTCGCTCCCGTTGTAGCTCGACGAGCCAGTGCTGGGCCCGAACAGGCTCTGCGTCGACGTGAGCGCGACCGTGGTTGAGGGCGAGAACGTCGCTCCACTCACCGAGACCGTCACGGTGCTCTGTCCTCCGGCCAACGTGGTGAGACCCGAGTACGTGGCGAACGGAAGCGAGATGACCTCCCATGAGACGTCCAACGTCGTGCCGGTCGATTGACGCTCGAAGGACAGGGAGGTCGGTGTCCTCAGCCGCGTTTCAAGCATCATGACACTCGCCGCGGTGCCGCTCATGTTGTCGGTCGTGTAGCTCGCCAGCGCGAGGCTGCCGCTTGGGGCGGTCACCGGCAGGGTGACGGTGCCGGTTGCCGCATTGCTCGCGATCGTCGTCGAGCCACGCTGAACCGACGCGCCATCCATCGTGACGACCTGCCAGGGCACACGCGTTCCGGCAGCCGCGGTCCGTAGTTGCAATGAGGAGCCAGTCAGCTGCGCACGGACGAACTCGTTGTTGCCCCAGCCCGTACCATTGTTCGCGATACCACCCAGAACGACGAAGCTTCGGCTCGCGTCGATCGAGGACAGCGCAACCGTCGTCGGGTTCGTGAGGCCCGTGTTCGCAATTCCGCGCTGCACGGACACGCCACTGGCGAACGAGGCGACTGAGTAGCGGATGGCGATCTGACCAGAGCCGGTGTCCGTACCCATGCTGTTGCGAAGGCAGGTAACACCCGCCGGCAGGCTCACCGGCTGACCCGAGACGGTCATCGTTTCCGCCGCGTGGAGCCAGCAAAGTACCGAGCCATAGTTCGGCGACGGCTCGTTCTCGCGGACCGACGTCAGCAGGATGCTGCTGGTCAGCGCGACGTCGAGAGGCGCGGTGCTGTACTGCTGGTTCGGTGCGAGCACGATCTCGCCGGACAAAAGTCCACTGAACACGGGTTGCGTTCCCGGACTACACGTCGCCGTTGCTCCGCCGATCGTGAATGGCGAGATCGCCAGGAGAACCTTCGTCGCCGAGTACAGGCGTGCCTCGTAGTCGCCTGCCGCAGCGAGGCCCGACAGCGTGCGGGTGCCAGCGACTTCACCATTCGTGTAGGTCCAACGAAGAAGGAACGGATCCGTGTTGGGGGCGCCTGCCGCGACCACGGCCACGTACGTGTACGGGTTCGTTGGTCCCGTGGTCCAGCTGACCGTGATCGGCTCGGAGGTCGCGTAGTTGGTCTTTTGCGTAGCGACAGATGGCGCGACTGCGATGACCACGAACGAGTAGCTTGCGAGGACGGTCGTCGTACCGCCTGCGTGCACACGCGCTTCGTAATTGCCGCCTTGCAGGCCCGTGAACATGCGGGATCCGCTGACCGCGTTCGTGTACGCCCACCGTGGTGTCGTCGTTCCAGGTGCAGAGCCGGCGGGCACAAGGCTCACGTAGTCGTAGGGATTGCCGGGCAGGTTCGTCCAGGAGACCGTAATCGTCTCGAGCGCTGCATACGTCGTCTTGTTCGTCGCGACGGTGGGGATCGGCGTCGGTGGTGGCAGGTCCACCGTGAACGGTGCTGTCGCGAGAGGAACATAGGTACCGCCGGCGTAAGCCTTCGCAACGTAGGTTCCGCCGGGGGCCCCCTTGGGGAACGTCACCGAGCCGGCTCGCACGCCCCCTGTGTAGCTCCAGCGAACGATGCTGGCGTTGTCATCGGGGGCGCCTTGGGCCCGGATCGCAACCCAGTCATAGGGATTGCCGGGCATGTTCGTCCAGCTCACCGTAATCGGCGTACCTGCCGCGTAGGTTGGTTGATCGGTCGCGACCGTTTCGCCGATGTGAGCCACGACGGTGAGGTCTGGCTCTTCCACAGAGTCCACGCAGGATGCGATCGCAAGCAGGAGCAGCGACCACGTGATCACGACCCGACGAAGCGCTAAGAACGTTTTCACGGCACTCTCCTGACCCCTGATAGGGCCTGCGTACACCTTAAATGAACGACGGGGGCAACTTCAATCAATGTAGGGGAGGCCATGTCGAGACGTCACTTGATCGACCGTGTCGGCGATCACGACCCAGCGGGAGCACTTACGCAGGTAGCTGGTCGATCTGGGGATACGACCGCAGGAGCTCGCGGGCGGCCTGTTCGGCAGCCTCGACCTTGCGCCGCGAATCGCCCATGACCCCGAGCCCGTAGGCGAGCTTCATCATCTGGTGCAGAGGCACACCCTTGGAGCGCATCGTGCCCAGGGTCCTCAGCACGATCATCTCCCGCACCTGCCGTTCGCTGAAGTAGCGAAGGCCCAGATAGATCTCGGATATGTGAGGTAGGTTACGGTGGGTTAGTCGTGTGCGGCTCGAGGCGTACGTGACCGCCCGGGCACCGTGCTTCCGCAGGCCGCCCCGCGGGGCGTGGTGATGCAGGACGGAAATGCGCGAGTCGAGGATCATCAGCGTACCGGCAAGATAGAGCCGCATGCCGAGATCGCGGTCCTCGCAGACCTTGCGATCGTAGGCGAGGTCGAACATCCCCGTGGCCGCGAGGACGCGGCGCCGGATCATCGAGTTGTTCGTCGGAAAGACGTCGCTCGCTCGCAAGAACTGTTGGTATTCGGGAATCGGACCTGCGCCATCCTCTTCCGCGACGCCGCAGCAGACATCGACGTCGTAGATCGCCATCGTCGTGAGGTGTCGCTCGACGAGGTCGGGCTCGACCTCGTCATCGTCGTCGATAAACAGCGCATGATCCCCTGTCGCGATACGAAGCGCTTCATTGCGCGCTGTGCACTGGCCTGGCGTGTCTTGATAGATGATCCGAATGGGCAGCGCCGGAAAGTCCGTGGCGAGCGTGCGGTCTCGCGCCTTCGCGGGCGTTTGGTCGACGATGATGATCTCGTGCACCGGGTAGGTTTGCGCCGCGAGTTGCGGAAGTAGCGCGCGTAGATACGGATAGCGCTCGATCGTCGGCAAGATCACGGAGACCTGCGCGTCCAGCGACAGAGAAACACGCCGCTCGGTGCGCACGAATGTTCTCGCCGCGGGCACCTTCACGGTGAGCGCTTTGATCGCGTCGGGTAAATCGGACGCACGGTAGGCACGGGTGATCAGGCCTCGCCCGAGCGCCCAACGCGCCCAGAACGGGCCAAATCGCAGCTGCGCGAACAGCAGCTCGTCGTGGAGCGAGAGCTGCACCGGTTGGAGCCGCGCACCCGCGAGCCGCGCACCCGCGACGAGTCTGGGCTCGTGCTGAACGAAGGCCCCGCGTGTGAGGTAGCGATGGCCGAGCTCGAGGGCCGCGGCATCGAGCGAACGAAATCCCGGATGGATCCCACCGAGCTGGCGGAGCACGTCGCGGCGGATCAGACAAGCGCGCAGCGAGAGGCGCCACGACGTCGCCACGATCTCGGGCGACGGGTCGACGTTCCACATCCACGTTGCCGTCGCGAAATCACTCGCAATGGGCGCGCCCGACGTTCCGAGCGCGAGCCCAGCGTGCGCGACGTCGGCGCGCAGCCCGGCGAGCCACGCTTCGTCAAGTGAAGGTGTGCCAAGCCCTGGATCCCAGAATAGCGTGGCGTCGGCGGACGAAAGCGCCTGACGCTCCATGAATGATGCCACGGCGCCTACGTCTGCGTTCACGCCGTGCGCGTCGCCGTGCGGCCAGGAGGGAGGCGAACCGGCCAGCCAACATAAGTCGATGCGCATTCTCAGCGCCTCCGTAGCACGTGAACCCAGCGAGCGAAACACGGTCCTCACAGCGGCGTCGCGGATGGGGCCGCGCGTGAAAGCTCGTCGACGCGTTCGAATCGACGGCGCACTTCGTTGCGCTGCGCCGCTGGGATGTTCGAGGTTGCGTCGAGCCGGTGCAAACACCGACGCGTCTCGTCCCATCGACGCTCGGCGAGGAACGTATCGCACAGCAACAACCATCCCGTGACCTTTGTATCGATCCTCCCGGGCCAGTTCTCGACGTCAGCAAGCACCTGGGCCGCTTCCAAGGGATGTTCCTTCGCGAGAAGTGTCCGAGCGAGCCCGATGCGCGCGGCGAAGGTCGGCGCTGCTCTTCGACACCGTGTACTTGCAGTGAGGGCAGCGTCGAGGTCCTGCGCTCGCGAGGCGGTCGAGTAGAGCCACTCGCAAGCCTCGAGGTTCTCGGGGCGCGCCTCGAGGAGGCGTTCCAACCACAAGATGGAGACGCGCGGGCGATCGAGATCGCGCAACCGTTTCGTGATCATCGCGAGCGGCATGTCGATCGGGATCGCTCGCGCGGCGGCGTCGGGGCCGAGCCGCGAAACGATCTCGCCGAGCACCGTGTCGACAGAAGGCGTCGAGCGCAGTGCAAGCGCGTATTCGATCGCTGCTTGCTCCTCGAGCCCGCGCCGCAGTAGCAGGCGGGCTGCGGCCTGGTGCAGCGCAGGATGTGTTGGATGGAGGCGAAGTGCATGATTGAGCAGGCGGACCGCCTGCGCCTCACGGCCGAGCCCGGCGCGTTCGGCTCCCCGAGCGAACGCGTAGTAGTCGAGCGGATGAGCTTCGGCATGTGCAGTAACGTCTCCTAGCTCGAGCGGTGCGCGCGAGCTGAGAAGCGCGTGATCCTCCGCGAGTGTCGCCGTGAGCGGAGTTGTGAGTAGGATCGCCGCCCCGCCGAGCGCGAAGATAAGGGCGATCCGCTTCGCGCGTGCCAGCGCGAGAGCGCGCCCTGAAAGCTCGCGAAGGGGTACGTGCGCAGTCGTTGCAACAATCGCGGTGACAGGCGCGGCGATGCCGAGAAGCTCGATGCCGAAGTCAACCGAGCTCTGGATGGCCACCACGGCGATTGCACCGAGTGCACCTGCAGTGAGCGTTCCGTCGCGCCATCGTCGAAAGCTTCGCCATGCCAACCAGAGCGCTGCGAAAGCGATCGCCGCAGCGCCCAGGACACCCCAGTCGATGATGGCCTGCAGGTATTCATTCTCGACGTGTGAGAACGAGTTGAGCGCGGCCGCGGGATGATGTCGCGTGATGGCGGCCTCGAATCCGCCGCGTCCGACGCCCATCCACGGCGCTTCTTCGACGAGCGCGACCGAGGCGCGCCAGATCGCCATCTTGCTGCGTGGTTGTTCGATCTCGTCGAGCGACGTACGGGCGAGGTCGTGGCTGAGCCCGCCCGCACTTGCATAGAACACCACGAGCATCGCCGCGATCACTACGATCCCGATGGGCAACGAGGTCGTCGCAAAGGTCGCTCGCATGCGCGGGCTATCGTCGCGAAGGAACCGCTGCCCAACGATCGCGCCGAGCGTGACGAACACGCCGCCACCGAGCGCGAGAGCCGCACCGCGCGATTCGCTGGCGATCGCCACGACACCACAACTCGCCGCAACACCCAGCCAGGCGGCACGAGCACGCGATGCCTGTTGGCCGTGAAGGGCCAGGCCGAGAGCGAGCGAGGTCCCGACCGCCATCAAGCAGCCTAGGTGGTTCTCGTTGAGTAGCGGACCAACGATGGAGGGGCGTGCTTGCGCGGGCTCGTAGATGCCGTACAGGCTCGAAGCGCCGACGAGCTCGTGTACACCTACGATCACGGCCGTGAGGCCACACGCCGCCGCGATACCACCCACGATGCGTCGGCGCCCGCGTTCAGAAGCGGCAACACGCGTGGCCACGACGGCAATGCCTAGAACCATGGTGAACGAGCACAACGCACCCAGCGTGCCGTGGGCGTCGAGGCTGATGGCATTCCACGGAGTGGTACCGAGGAGTGCTGCACCTTCGTCGCGGAGCGCGGTCCCCGTCGGGTTGAGCCACGCGATCAAGGCCGCCGGTAGCGGAAGGAGCTGAAGTAAGGACAGCCCGATAGCGACGCTGATGAATAGGATCAGCGGCGAGCGGCGCGCTGGTGCCCGCTTTGACCACAGCGTGGCAGCCACCGCGATCGCCACGAGGCACGCAACGCCCGCTTGGACAAGGCGGGGCGCACCTCCGATTCCCAGGATGGCCAGGAGAACCGCGAGAAGGCCAACGAGGCTGGATACGAGCTCGTGCTTGCGCACGTTCACCAGGCGCGTTCGGGGACGAACACTTCGTCACCGGGCATCATCGGAAAGTTCGGTCGCTTGCCGTCGGCGATCATTTCGACGGGGACCTTGTACGTCTCTTTCTTGCCCTCGATGACGCGCGTCACCTTCACCATGTTCTTTCGGGCCAGAGGCTGGAAGCCGCCGCTCTGCGCGATCGCCTCCGTGATGGTCAGCCCAGGTGCAAACTTGATCGTTCCGCTTCGCGCGACCTGGCCGAACACTGAGCACGTCAACGAGTTGATCTCGACCACGGTCAACGAAACGATCGGATCATTCAGATATCCATCGGCGAGTCGCGCGCGAATGTTCTCCTGGACGTCTCGCACCGACTTTCCGCCGGCCCCGACGCTTCCGATGTACTGGACCTCGATGTTTCCCGAGCCGTCGAGCGTGTAGGTGGCCTTCATCTCCTTGCTACCGTAAAAGATCGAGAGCGCGAGCTTATCGCCAGGGCCGAGGACCAGCCGCGATTCATCGAACGGAGCGACGGTTGGATAGACAACCGGCGGGTTGTCGGCGCAACCGGAAAAGCACATTGCCAGTAGGAGAACAAGGGCGCGCATCACCGCCTCGTAGGTTGCCCGGAAGTGCGCGTAGGTTCATGCCAAAATGCGATGAACGTTACGAGCGGCGCCGACATCCAAGCTGTTGACCCTCATACGGTTCTTACGTATTCTCACGGGCAGGTCTCCAAATGACTGGATTTTCGAGATTCTTGGCGGTGATGGTTGTCCTCGGGACGGGATCCGTCTTGTGGGCCGATGACCAGGGTGCGTCCGCAAAGAATCCCGAGGTGCTGCTTTCGAATGATGAGATTCGCCGTCGGTCGGAGAAGCTCATCGTCGACCTGGAGGAATCGCAACGCAACGTGCAGGCGCTGCGTACCCGGGCCGAGAAGCAGAAGGACATCATCAAGCTCACCTGCGTCAACGACAAGCTGGTCGAGGTCAAGGCGCAGATGAACATCGCCGATGACCAGCATCAACAGCTCGCGTCTGCAATGGAGCGCGACGTCAGCGAAAGCCAGGCCATCTATCGAGAGCTCGGCGTGACGAGCGATAGCGTTCGTAAGCTCGAAGAAGACGCGATCGCGTGTATGGGTGAGCTGGAGCTCTACCGGTTAGAGTCGGGTGTAGAGGTGACACACCCCGTGATCGTCGATGATCCGACGGCGATCGACCCGTTCCAGATCGACTCCACGATCGCGATGGATCCGCCTGCCTACGCGTCGCCTTTTGACTGAAGGTTAAGCCCACTCGGTGGTTGGGATGGGCGTGAACGTTTGGTCGGTGGGCGTGCACTAACTCATCGCCGATGCCGCGATTTCTCCAACGGAGCCTGCTCACGATCCTGGACGTGATCACGCTCTCGATCGCATACTGGCTCGCATTCCTGTTTCGATTCGAGTTCTCGCTGCCGAGCGCGCAACTCGACCTACTCCTCGTCAACTGGCCGTACGTGGTCGTGGCGCACTACGCCGCACTATACGTGATGAAGGTGCCGCGCATGTCGTGGCGCTACATGACGATGCGGGACTCGATTCGCATAGCGATGGCGATCGCGCTTTCGACGATGCTGCTGATCGTCGTTCGCGCCGCAGGACCGCAGCTCACCGGGCACAAGCTCATCTTCCTGCCGTTTGGCGTGATCGCCATCAATTGCGTGCTGGTCTTCGTCGGCCTGGTCTCGGCACGCGCGCTGGTTCGGTTGCGTGGAGAGCGGATCGACCGGAAGAAGCGCGCCCCCGAGACAGGTGATCGTCACAACGTCTTGCTGATCGGCGCAGGCGAAGCGGGCGTACTGGTGGCGCGTGAGATCGCGAACCGCCCGGATCTCGGGCTCACACCGGTCGGGTTTCTCGACGACGACGTATTGAAGCGGGGATCTAGCATCGGTGGTCTCGCGGTGCTCGGGACGACCACCGATGTGAAGGCGGTCGCCGATCGCATGAACACGAAGCGCGCGCTGATCACGATCGCGAATGCAAACGGCGCGCAGATCCGTCGGATCACGGAGCTGTGCCGTGCGGCCGGGCTCGAGACGAAGATCATTCCGGGCATCTACGAGATCGTCGGCGACAAGGTGAATCTGTCCCGGATCCGTGAGGTCGCGATCGAGGACCTTCTGGGACGCGAGCCTGTCCGCCTCGATGAAGCCGTCGTCGGTGGAAGCATTCGAAGCCGCGTCGTGATGATCACAGGTGCTGGTGGCAGTATCGGTTCGGAGCTCTGCCGTCAGGTCTGCCGCTTCGGTCCACAACGCTTGGTGCTCGTGGAGCGGTTCGAGAACGCGCTCTTCGAGATTCATCGAGAGCTGACCAATGCATTCCCCCACGTGCCGATCGAGCCGCGGGTGGCCGACGTGTGTGACACCGAGCGCATGCGCCACGTCTTCGAATCGACGCGACCATCCCTCGTGTTTCACGCGGCCGCTCACAAGCACGTTCCCATGATGGAATGGAACCCCGGTGAAGCAGTGAAGAACAACGTCGGCGGGACCCGCTGCGTTGCAGACCTCGCCGATCATTTCGGCGTGGAGCGCTTGGTGCTGGTCTCTACCGACAAGGCAGTCAACCCTACTTCGGTGATGGGGGCGACCAAGCGCGTTGCCGAGATCTATATCCAGGCGCTCTCGCAGCGGTCCCAAACGCGGTTCGTGACGGTGCGCTTTGGCAACGTGCTCGATTCGGCGGGCAGCGTGATCCCGATCTTCCGCGAGCAGCTCGCGAAGGGAGGTCCGCTGACGGTGACACACCCAGACATGACGCGCTACTTCATGACGATTCCGGAGGCGAGCCAGCTCGTCATGCAGGCGGGTGCAATGGGTCAGGGTGGCGAGCTCTTCATCCTCGACATGGGTGAGCCGGTCCGAATCCTCGATCTCGCGCGCGACTTGATCGCGCTTTCTGGCCTGCGACCGTTCGAGGACGTCGAGATCCGATTCAGTGGGATCCGGCCCGGGGAGAAGCTGGCGGAAGAGTTGTCGACCGAAGCAGAGCGCGCCGAGAAGACAAAGCACCCCAAGATCTTCATCGGTCGTATCAAGCCGCACGAGTGGGACAGCGTCGTGCGGGCAGTGCATGACATCGTCGATGTCGCGCGCACAGGTGATGGCGAGCAGGTCCGCGCGATGCTCGGGCAGATCGTGCCTGGCTACACGCAGCATCGCGCACCACGCGCCACGACGCTGGTCGAGACCGCGGAGCTGGGCGCTGCGAACTGAAGCTCAGGTCGGACGTTCGAGCGTATCGATGCGCCGTACGGCCTCTTCCAAGAGCGACTGCTCGCGTGGGCTAGGCCCGGCGACGATGGCGAGCACCGTTCGCACGAGCATCGCCAGGTCGTAGCTAACCGAGGTGCGCTCGAGCCCCTCGAGCGAGAGCGCGAGTTTCATGGGGAGGATGACCTCCCGGTATGCGCGCTCGCGATCATTCGCGCGCGCGAGCAGTGTCTCTTCATCGCGGAACGTGACCGATGCAAGATCTGTCAGGCCAGGGCGCACCTCGAACAGCGCGTCTGCGTGGGACGGATAGATCTCGACGTAGCGCGCAACTTCGGGGCGGGGACCAACGAGGCTCATGTCACCACGCAGCACGTTCCACAGCTGCGGCAGCTCGTCGAGCTTGGTCTTGCGCAACAGGCGGCCGACACGCGTGATTCGTGGATCGCCGGCGGCCGTGATCGCGGGGCCGAGATGCTCAGCGTTGGGCCGCATCGTACGGAGCTTGAGCGTCTGGATCGGTCGCTTCCCACGCCCCACGCGAGTGTGCGCGAATAGCACCGGGCCGCGAGACTCGAGCTTGATCGCGACCGAGGCCATCGCCAGGAGGGGGACGGCGCCCATGAGCGCAACGCCCGCGATCGAGACGTCGAGTAGCCGCTTCAGCGAGCGATCAGACACGCGCGCGAACCTCATGAAGGAGGCGCTCCCATTGATCCAGGACCGGGCGCCAATCCCACGCTGCTGCGTGTGAACGCGCGGTGCGCGACATCCGCAACGCAACGTCCTCTTCGTTACACAGGCGCACCACGGCCGCCGCCATCGCATCGGGTGCGCGCGCGGGTACCAGAACTGCATCACCGCCGTTCGTGAGGAGGTACGGGATGCCTCCAACGGAAGTGCTGACGACGCAAAGCCCGGCTGCCATCGCCTCGACGACCGATACGGGTGTGTTGTCGATGTCCGCGGTGTTCAGGAAGACATCCGCCTTCGCGAGAAGGCTCGGAATCTGGCGCTTCGGGACGCCTCCAACGATCTGGAGACGATCAGTGACTCCGAGCGCATGCGCCCGCTGCTGCACCGCGGCGAGCGAGCCATCTCCCTTGTCATGTCCAACCATCGTTAGCGTTGCGTCCGGTACGCTGCGCGCGACGCGTTCCAGCACGTCGATCGCCATAACGGGGTTGTAGATCGCATGGAACGAGCGGACCCAGATCATGCGCGCGCCGATGCGGTCGCGGGCGCCTAGCTCGTGCGCGACGTCCACAGCATTCGGGAGGACGACGATGTCGGGGCGATACTCGAGCATCGTCTCGCGCAGGTAGCGGGATGGGGCCGTGACACGTGCTGCCGACGCGAACAAGCGGCGCGTTCGACGCGGCGACTGCCGTGCGAATGCTGGAAGGTTGCCGCCTCGTAGCGTGAGAACGAACGGCTTGCTGAGGCTGCGGAGCTCGGCGCACACGAGCTCGGCCCAGGTAAAGGCGGGTCCCGAAAACACATCGACATGCGCCAGGTCGTAGCTGCTGCGCCGCGCCCAGGTGACATGCAGCATGTCGAGCATCCGGCGCGCGCGCCCCATATGTGCGGATGTGCGAACGAGCCGCCATCCCCGAAGCTCAAGGCGATCGGTCAGATCCTCGCAGTAGTGCCGATGCTTGATCGAGCTCGAGAGGAAATTACCGACGAACAAGACAGCAGGCGTCATGGCACGCGCTGGACCTCGACGAGGTCTTGCAGGACACGATGGTAGGTCTCGCAGCGGACCTCCCACGTCTTCTCGGCAAGTGCCCGTTCTCTCGCGCGAGCGCTCATGGTCGCGAGGCGGGCAGGATCCGAAAGGAGCTCGTTGATTCGCTCTGCCGTGGACACGGGGTCGGAGATCCGCGCGACGAGCCCGGTCTCGCCCGGTTCGATGGCCTCACAGACACCTGAGCCATCAGACACGACGGCCGCACGGCCGCAAAGGGCCGCCTCGACAACGGCGATCCCGTAGCCTTCGAAGTCTCCGTTCGGCGTGTGTTGACTCGTCATCACGAAGAGGTCCGCTGCGTTGAGCGCGCACACGACCTCGTCAGGCGAAAGCACACCGAGGAAGTGAACCTTGTGGTCGACGCCGAGCTCGCGCGCGAGCGCACTGAACGCGGCCTGTTTGTAGGGTTGACCTACCGAGACGTAGTGAACATCCGGGTGTTTCTCGAGGATCCTCGGCAAGGCGCGAATGACCACATCCTGACCTTTGCGCTCGTGGACGCTCCCGACCGTGATCAGGATCCGCGCGTCCCCCAGCCCGTGGCGGCGGCGAAACGCCTGTTGTTCGTCGCGGCTGCGGATGCCGAAGCGCCCATCGTCCGCACCGTTTGGGATCACGGTCCGGAAACGCGTACGAATGCCCGACGCGAGCATCTTCCCTTCGGTGTACTTGCTGACGTTCACGACTCCGACCGCCTGCTCGAACGCTCGTCGATTGAGCTCGCGATTCCAGCGATCGGGCACGTTGAATTCCATCGCGTGTCCGATAGCGACGAAGGGAATTCGATGAACCTGGCGGAGGAGCGCAGCGAGCCAGACCATGCGTTCGCCGGATGCGATGACCAACGCCGGGTTTCGGCGGCGGATCAGCGACGAGACCGCAGCCAACCGATATCCGAGCTTGAGAGGAGCGCCAGGGGGCTGGCGAAGTCGCCGGATCTCGAACGGCTGCGCCGCATTGAAGGCTTCGATCTCCTCGGAAGGCGCGAGCTCCTGCGGAGCCGCGACACTGACGCGCCAACCTCGGCGGGAGAGCGCCGCGGCGAGCTGATAGGCATGAGTTCCGATGCCTCCAGGACCAGGAGGTAGTTCCGACGAGAGAAGGACAAGAGCCGGGCGCAAGGCAGGCGCAGTATGTCATGTGCCTACCTCCGCATGATACTACCGGTAGCGCACGGAGGATCAATGCGAGATCAGAGGCCCAAGCTCCTGCGCAAGCTCGAAGCACGTGTTCGTTCGCGGCTCGGCTTGCCGTCCCCATGGATGTCCACCTCGCTGCTCGGCCGTGAGCTCGTCGTCCGATGGGGGACCATTCGTCCCGAGACGGACTATGACGACGCATGGCTCTATGCGTGTCTCCGGCACGCAGAGGTGGTGTTCGACGTTGGCGCAAATGTCGGCGGTTCTGCGCTGCTCGGTCTGCTGTGCTCGAACATCAAGCAGATGGTTCTGATCGAAGCGAACGCCGAGGCGCTCTCCGTTGCTGCGCAGAACTTGATCCGCAACCAACTCAGCTCACGTGCGCGATTCGTCGGTGCCTTCGCGGACGAGACCAGTGATCGCACGGTCGACTTCTGGACGATCGGAACCGGGGCGGCTGGCAGCATGTTCCAAGGAGCTGCGGTGACAGCTGCTCGGGCAGGGAGCTCGCAGCGTGTACCGACGACCTCGCTCGACGAGCTCGCCGAGCGATTCGCGGTTGCGCCCGACTTCGTGAAGATCGACGTCGAAGGAGCGGAAGGCAACGTATTGCGGGGTGCTCGCGCGGTCGCGCGGGGTGGCAAGACGCGGTTCCTCGTCGAGATGCACTCGCCTCCAGAGTTGCCGATGGTCGCGAATGCGCAGCAGGTGCTTGCCTGGTGCAACGAGGTCGGCTACGCGGCCTGGTATCTGAGCAAAGGCGTCAAGCTCGAGTCTCCTGACTTGATCGCGCACCGCGGTCGTTGCCACCTGCTGCTTCAGCCCGCGGCGTGGGCGTATCCAGAGTGGTTGCGTGGCATCGAGCAGTCGACGCCGCTTCCTGGCTCATAGCCCGACGTTGCGTCGTAAGCGCTGTGCGAACCCCACATGGCGGGTTGGGGAGAG
>JANRKM010000195.1:0-39543 GCA_033763475.1 Kofleriaceae bacterium | reverse complement strand
GGCGACCACTTGTAGTAGCCCTCGCCCGACTTCTTCCCGAGCTTGCCCATCGCGACCTTGTCGCGCAGCGTCTGCGGCGGCGTGAACGCCGGCCCGATCGCCTGGGCGAGGTACTCGGCGATGCCGAGGCGCACGTCGAGCCCGACAAGATCCGTCAGCTCGAGTGGGCCCATCGGGTGGCCATAGCCGAGCTTCATCGCGGTGTCGATGTCGGCCGCCGAGGCGACGCCCTGCTCGACCATGCGCATTGCTTCGAGGCCGATCACGAGGCCAAGGCGGCTGGACGCGAAGCCGGGGCTGTCGGTGACGGTGATCGGAGTCTTCCCCATGCGCTCGGACAGCGCGACCGCGGCGGTGACCATCGCGGGATCGGAGCCGGCGTGGCGCACGACCTCGACGAGCTTCATCACGTGGACCGGATTGAAGAAGTGCATGCCGACAACACGCCCCGGGGCGGCGACCGCCTGGGCGATGTCGGCGACCGGCAGCGACGAGGTATTGGTCGCGAGCAAAGCGTGGGCTGGGGCGGCGCGGTCGACCGCCGTGAAGATCTCGCGCTTCAGCTCGATCTTCTCGGGCACCGCCTCGATCACGCAGTCCGTTCCCGCACATGCGGCCGCGAGGTCCTCGAAGGTCTTGATCCGCGCGAGGGCGGCGTCGCGATCGGCGGCGGCGACCTTGCCGAGCTCGACGCCCTTCGCGAGGTTCTTGGTGATCTTCTCGAGCCCGGCGGCGGCGGCTCCCGGGAAGGCGTCGAACAGGTGGACCTGCGCGCCTATGACGGCAGAGACGTGGGCGATCCCGTGGCCCATGGTGCCGGCGCCGATCACAGTGATGGTGCGGATGTCGGTGGCGTTCACGCGTCGGAACGTATACCGTTCGCGCGATGCTCGTCGAGCGAGCCGGCGTCGACGTGGAACGCCTGCAGCGCGATCTGGAAGCGATCGTGGGGCCGCGCAGGGTCAGTCTGCGCGGAGTCGACCTCGATACGTACGCACGGGACATGTGGCCGCGCCTCCTGCTCGCCTACCGCGACGGCGTGAAGAACGCCCCCCGCCCCCACGCGGTGGTGTGGCCGGAGCATGTCCGCGAGGTCGTCGCGATCGTCAAGCTGGCCCGCGAGCATCACATCCCGATCGTGCCCTATGGCGGCGGGTCGGGAGTGTGCGGCGGGGCCGTGCCTCTGTTCGGGGGCATCACCATCGACACCAAGCGCATGCAGCAGCTGCGCTCGGTGCGCTCCGACGAGCTGATCTGCGACGTCGAGGCCGGGCTGTCGGGCGAGCGCTTCGAGCGCGAGCTCGCGCGCCGCGGCTATACGTTCGGGCATTTCCCGTCGTCGATCTACTGCTCGACGGTGGGCGGTTGGCTGGCCACCCGCGCCGCCGGCCAGCTGTCGACGAAGTACGGCAAGATCGAGGACCGCGTCGCCGGCCTCACCGTGGTCACCGGCCGCGGCGAGGTGATCGAGACCGACGGCCCCAATCGCGCGCTGCGCGGCCCGAACTGGACGCAGCTGCTCGTCGGAAGCGAGGGCACGCTCGGCGTGATCACGTCGGCCCGCCTGCGCGTCGCGCCGGCCCCTCAGATGCGCGTGTTCCGCGGCTTCGAGATCGAGAGCGTCGAAGCGGGCGTCGAGGCGATCCGCCGCGTGCTGCAAAAGGGCCTGCGACCTGCTGTCGTGCGCCTGTACGACGAGCTGGACACCCTCATCAACTCGTTCGGCGGCAGCCACGAGGACGCGCCCGCCGAGATCGCCGGACCCGTGCCGCAGATCGCTGCGGGCGCGCTCCCTGCGTGGCCCCCGCCGCCGTCCAAGGATGAGGACGGCGTCATCGATCGGCTGATCAAGCTCGCGCGCGGCAAGAGCGAGGCACGGACGTCCTTGCGCTCGGACGCGATGAACACGGCCCTCGGCAAGTCGCAGCTCGTCAACAAGCTATTCGGGACCGTCGCCGAGAAGATCGCGCGCCGCGGCTGCCGCATGATCATCGGGCTCGAAGGCGCGCGCATCCGCACCGAGGTCGAGGCTGCGCTCACGTTCCACGAGCTCGAGACCGCCGGCGCGCGTGACAAGGGCGAAGATCCCGGGTGGGCGTGGGTGAAGCACCGCTACCACGTCTCGTATCGCATGAGCCCGATGTTCCGCGACGGTGCGTTCGTCGACACGATGGAGGTCGCGTCGAGCTGGGAGCGGCTCATGGACCTCTATCACTCGGTGCGCACTGCGATCGGCAAACACGCACTGGTGATGGCGCACTTCTCCCATGCCTACGCCGACGGCTGCTCGATCTACTTCACGTTTGCGGGCACGGCCCCCGATCACATGGCCGCCGAGCGCATCTACGATGCGATCTGGCGCGATGGCCTCGAGGCGACGACGCGCGTGGGCGGCACGATCAGCCACCACCACGGCGTGGGACTGCTCAAGGCGCCTTTCATGGCCGGGGAGCATCGCGAAGCGATGGCGATCTTCGAGGCAGCGAAGTCGAGCCTCGATCCCGACCGCATCCTCAACCCGGGCAAGATGGGGTTGAAGCGATGACCCTCGCGCGCGAGCTCGTCACGGCCGTTGGGCCTCAGCACGTCGAGGAGCTCGACGCCAACCACTGGCGCGTCACGCCCGGCTCTGCGGCTGAGGTCGCCGAGATCATCCAGCGCTGCAACGCGCGCAAGGCCGCGGTACATCCCGTCGGCACCGGCGGCCGCCCTCGCCGTAGCACCAGTGACGTCGAGCGTCCGCGCGTGTTCCTGTCGACGAAACGCCTCGATCAGGTGCTGCAGCTCGACGAGACGTCGTTGCTCCTGCACGCGCAAGCGGGCCTCACAGGGCTCGAGATCGAGCGCATCCTCGCGCCGCGCAACCTCTCGATCGGCGACTACCCACCGGTCGTGTTGACCTCGTCGCTCGGCGGCATCATCGCCGTGCGCACGCCGGGCAAGTCGAGCGCGCGCCACGGCTTCTTCGAGGAGGCCGTCGTCGGTGTTTCCGCCGTACTCGCCGACGGGCGTACCGTGCACACGCGCGTCGCGCCACGCCGCGCGACGGGCCCCGACCTCGCGCGCGCGCTGTGCGGCAGCGAGGGCACGATCGGCTTCATCACGTCGGCGGTGTTGCGTATCCATCTCAAGCCCGAGTCGCGCCTGGTCGCCGCGTACGTGCTGCCCTCCGTCGACGCGGCCGTGTCGGCCGTGCTGCTCGCGCTACGGGAGGAAGCCGCCCCCGCCGGCATGCGCATCTACGACGCCGCGGAAGCCGCGATGCACTTCGACGGTCTCCAGCTCCCCGCCGGGAACTCACTGATCGTCGCCGCCACGGCCGGGCCCACCGACCTCGCGGCCTGCGATCGCGATCTGATCACAAGCGCCGTGCTCGCCGAGGGCGGCAGCACGAGCGATCACCAGCTCGCCGAGCTGTGGTGGCGGCGCATTCACGCCGGCGAACCGACGCCCGGCCCCGCACCGTCGCTCCAAGTGATGGCGACGCCGTCGAAGCTGCGCGCCGTTTACCACGCGGTGATCAGCTCGCTCGCTACGCAGGGTGGAACCGCGCGGGCGCACGTGTCGCGGTTCGACGTCGATGGTGCAATCGTGTTCTTCACGCTGCTCGTCGGAGATCAGCCTGCCGAGCCGGCCGTCGTCGCTGCTGCGGAGCGCG
Organism: Kofleriaceae bacterium; assembly: GCA_033763475.1. Taxonomy (GTDB): domain Bacteria; phylum Myxococcota_A; class Polyangia; order Haliangiales; family Haliangiaceae; genus JABFXX01. Next base: position 35,885 of record JANRKM010000195.1, on the reverse strand, counting down.
CCGCCGAGGCTGCGGGGGGCTGGCTTCTCGGCGCACGCGCGACCAAGCTCGATCCCTACCTGCGTGCGCTGCGCGCCGCGATCGATCCAAATGACATCATGAATCCCGGAACGTTGGCGTAGCCGTGGCGAAGACCAAGCCGCGAACCAAAGCACGGATCAAGCAGACGCTCACCATCACCGAGGCCGCGCAGCTCGTTGGCATGACGTCGGGTGGCATCCGCGCGGCGATCGCTCGCGGCGACATTCCGGTCAACCGCGCGGCAAAGCCGTTCTCCGTCCAGCGTGCGCACGTGCTCCGCTTCCGCCGCGAGATGGACGAAGCGCGGAAGCCCACGCCGAAGAACCGCGTCCTCACCGACGAAGAGTTCATCCAGGCGCTGTGGGACTCGGATCCGGACTAGCCCACGTCCACCTCGCACAGGACCGAGCGGCCGAGGACGAAATCGCGAGCGGCCGTTGCACCGGCAAGATCATGATGGGCGCCGACAGCTTCACCGACTCCGAGCCACTCTGCTGCGCACGCGTTTCGCGCGATCGAGACCGAGCCGCCAGCGTGGGCGGCCAACCTCCGCGCTAACCGACGTTCGAGTCGGCCTTGCTCATATCCGCGACGAGCTTGCGCATGAACAGCTCGATATTGCGGCGAAGCGCCGGGTCCTCACACACGGGAAGCGCACGGCGCCACGTTTCGACAGCGCGCGCGTGCAGCCCCTGGCGGAAGTAGAGATACGCGAGCCGCGTGAGCGCCGGGAAGTATTGCGGTTGCAGCTCGACGACAGACTCGTACTCGTCGACGGCTTCTGCCCACCGCGACGCGCGCTGCAGCATGTTCGCGAGCATGAAGTGCAACTTGGGACTCGAGGGATCGGCGACGAGCGCACCGCGTAGGCGCGAGATCGCGCCCTCGATGTCACCCGCGTGATAACGACCGAGCGCGTCGGCGAGCAGCGCATCGTGATCGCCGCGCTCCTCCGTCGACAGCTCGCGCAGGATCCGGTGCAACCGCCGCGTATCGAGTGGCTTCTCGAGATACCCATCGGCGCCGTGGGTCTGGAGGACCGCGTCGGACACCTGCCCCGAATCCACGACCGACGTGGTGACGATGACCTTAGTGCGCGCCATGCGCTTGCTGCGCTTGATCGCGCGGCACATGCGCAGTCCGTCGAGCTCGGGGGTCGCGATGTCGGCGAACACGAGATCGAACGCCATGGTGATCATCAGATCGACGGCCTGCGCACCGGCGCTAGCGGCCTGGCACTCGTAACCAAGGCGCTCGAGCTCCGACACCATCTGGATCCGTCCCGGCGGATCTGGGTCGACCACCAGCGCGCGCATCCGGCCCTCGCGAATCTCCTCGTGGGGCTCGGACTTGTCGAGCTCGACGACGATGACCTGCGTGTGATCGTCGTCGAGGAGAGCCTGCGCAGCCTCGGTCGTGTTCGTCGATGTCGTGAACGTGTGCCAATCGCCCGAGAACCCCGCGTTGGTGCCAGAGGTGGCATCTTCACTCGGCAGATCGTTGGTGTCCTCGATCGCGCGCGCGGCTTCCTCGGCGAGAGCGCGCTGCGCGATGCGATGCTCGTCTTGATCGCCGCCATCCGGCGAGACGATCGCGAGGTGCACGGTCTGGCGCTGCGCCTCGCTGCCAACGAGGTAGGTCTCGCCGAGCTTGTAGCGCTTGAACGCAACGCGGATCGTCCGCGCCAGCGTGATGTCGAGCGCGATCTTCAGTTCGACCTTCTTGCCGCGGCTCGCGCCGAGCTCGCGCGCCGGCACGATGGCATCCTCGGGTCGCGCCGCGGCGACGACCAGCGTGGTCGCATCCTCGTAGATGACGAGCGCGTTGAAGATACGGGCCCAGTCGGCCGACACGTTCTCGAGCACATCGAGGCGGATAGTTGATTCGTCGAGCACAACGCCGGACCACCCGGTTTGCATCGACAGGGCCATGCACAGCTGACGCTCGGTCGCGTACCCCAGCGAATACAGCTCCGACGCGACCGGGTGGCGCCCGGCCTGGCGCGCGAGCGCATCGGACAGACCAGGGGCATCGATGACGCCCTGCTGGATCAACATCTGCCCGATGGAACCACGCACCAAGTGCGCAGGATATCAGACCTGCCTCTCGTTCACATTTTCTCGACCAGCCAAGTCCTTGAGATTGCAACAAGGCAGTGGCTACTCGACTCGCCGCGTCAAAAATTGAGCTGGCGATCGAGCGTGCGGCTGATATCCTGCCTGCCTCGCAAGGGAATCCGCGTCACCCGAAGCCTCGTCATTTCGAGGATCCGTCAGCCAACTGTGACAAGCTGGCACACCCGACGCAGCGTCCCAACGCGATAATTTCGAACCAACCCCAGGTAACCAAACCGATTTCTGGGGATCGACACAATCGTGGCACCGGCATTGCTTTAGGCCGGTCCGAACGACTAGCGCCGCTTTCGAGGAGACCACCTGAACATGAGCAACGACTTCAAGATTGGCGAGAAGGCCGTCTACCCCGCCCACGGCGTTGCGGAGGTCATCGGCATCGAGAAGAAGGAGATCAACACCACCGTGTGTTCCTTCTACGTGTTGAAGGTGCTCGCAACGGGGATGCAAATCCTGGTTCCGAAGGACAAGGCGGACCAGGTGGGCCTGCGGCCCGTCGCAACCTCCTCGGAAATCGAAGAAGTTTTCGACATTCTTCGGGAAAAAGATGTCCACATCGACAAGCAGACGTGGAACCGCCGCTATCGCGGTTTCATGGAGAAGATCAAGACCGGCTCGCTTTTCGACGTGGCCGAGGTCTATCGCGACCTGTACCGCCTGAAGAGCAGCAAGGTCCTCTCATTCGGCGAACGCAAGATGCTCGATAACGCCAAGCAGCTGATCGTGAAGGAGCTTGCCGTCGCCAAGAAATGGGCGGAGGACAAGGTCGAGGCTGAGCTCGAGAAGGCCTGCGCCTAGAGAAACACCGTTTGGTTCGCCAAGTAAGGCCTCTCAGAGGCCTTTCGTCGTTTTGGGTCGCCTTCAGGTCAGTCTTGCTTCTCGTCGTAGCCGCGTGCTACGGGTCCGCTGGATGCAGGTTCACGTAGCGAAAGCCGAGATTTGGACGCTGCCCGTCGACGCCGTGGTCAACCCGGCGAACTCCCTGGGCATCATGGGCGGTGGCGTAGGCGGTTCGCTGCGCCGTCAGGGTGGTGACGTGATCCAGCAGGCCGCGATGCAGGCCGCTCCGATCGCGGTCGGCGCTGCCATCGTGACCACGGCGGGCCAGCTGCCGGCGAAGAACGTCATCCACGTCCCGACGATGGAAGAGCCGGGCATGAAGATCGGCGCCGAGAACGTGCGTCGCGCCGCCCGAGCCGCCCTGATCGCGAGCGACCGTAACAACTTTAAGGTCATCGCCATCCCAGGCATCGGCACCGACCTCGGTGATGTGCCCATCGACGAGGCTGCCCGCGCCATCGTCGAGGAGATTCGCGCGCACCGCCGGCCGTGCCCCGAGACGATCTACCTCGTCGACATGAACGACTACATGATCGCCGCGCTCGAAGAAGCTTTGCGCAACGCGCAGGCGAACCTCTAAGCGCAACCGGGGCCTGTCCCCGGTTTTGTTTTGCGCGACGATCGGTGCCACTGCGGGCATCACACCAAGATCGTGTTTGACGCCGGGGATCGTCCTTCAGCTCGGCGGTCTGGTTCCGACAGATAACCGCGCGATCACCAAACGAAAATTGAGCGCTCCGCGCGTTGACCCTCTTGGGTACCGCCATATACTGCCCTCGTTTTGCAGCTACAGGCATACATGCCAGCTGGGCTGGCGATCGTGTTCGCAATCGGCTTCTGCGGCCTGTTCACGGCACTCGCCGTGTTCATCGGGCCGAAGGCGTCGAGTCCCGAGAAGCTCAAACCGTTCGAGTGCGGTAGCGAGCCGATCGGATCGCCGCGCGGCCGCTACTCGGTGCGCTTCTACCAGGTGGCGATCCTGTTCCTGGTTTTCGATATCGAAGCTGCGTTCATGTATCCGTGGGCAGTCCTCTACAACCAGCTGTCGAAGATTGACCCTGATGGCGCAGGTCCGATGCCCGCGCAGATCAGCGTGTTCGGCTTTGCCGAGATGCTGCTCTTCGTCGGGATCCTCGTCGTCGCACTCGCCTACGTCTGGAGAAAGAAGGCGATCGGATGGGAGTAGAAATCACCACCACGCGTCTCAGTGATGCCGCGCTGTGGGCCAAGGCTGCGAAGCAGTCGACGCTCGACAAGGCGACCAACTGGGGTCGTAAGTTCTCCCTGTTCAGCTACCCGTTCGTGACGGCGTGCTGTGGCATGGAGTTCATGTCCGTCGCCGCCCCGAAGTACGACATCGCGCGGTTCGGCGCCGAGTTCCCGCGGTTCTCGCCGCGCCAGAGCGACCTGTTGATGGTCGTCGGCACGATCACCGAGAAGCAGGGGCCGGCGCTCAAGCGCGTCTACGACCAGATGGCGGAGCCCAAGTGGGTCATCGCCTTCGGCGTGTGCGCCTCGACGGGCGGCTTCTATCAGAACTATCACGCGATGCCGGGCTGCGATCAGGTCATCCCGGTCGACGTGTACATCCCGGGTTGTCCGCCGCGTCCCGAGCAGGTGCTCGACGCGCTGATGATGCTGATGGATCGCATCCAGGCCGGCCGCGGTCACAGCCAGCTCGCCATCAAGCGCCAGCAGATCATCGCCGCGGAAGCGCAAGACGAAGGGTAGTTCCCATGTCGCAGAAGGTTCTCGACGCGCTCACCGCCTCGCACGCCGCGGCGATCGAGCGGACCGAATCCCAGCACGGCGACGAGATCGCCTGGGTCAAGCGCGACCAGCTGCTCGCGGTCGCGACCTGGCTCAAGAACGATCCGGCGATGGCGTTCGACGCGCCGGTGTTCTGCACCGCGATCGATCGCCTCGACTGGCGCCCGCTCGGCGTCGCTCCGTCGCAGCACTGGACCGACGACAAGCCGCGCTTCGAGGTCTGCTACCAGCTGCGTTCGTTCAAGCATCGCCACCGCATTCGCCTGAAGATCGCGGTGCCCGAGCACGACGCGCGCGTGCCTTCGCTCGCCGGCCTGTGGCCCGCGTTCGACTGGCAGGAGCGCGAGACGTTCGACATGTACGGCATCAAGTTCGACGGGCACCCGGATCTGCGCCGCATCTACCTGTACGAGGAGTTCGTCGGGTATCCGCTGCGCAAGGACTATCCGAAGGAGAAGCGGCAGCCGCTCGTGCGCCGCGATGACCTCACGCGCTCCACCGTCGCGATCGGCGAGGAGAAGAAGTAGCCATGGCCGACGCACAGAGCCTGCGCCAACTGGTCCTCGGGCGCAAAGACGTCCAGGATCTCAGCGACACCGAGACCGAGCTGCCGCCGGATCTGATGACGGTCAACATGGGCCCGTCTCACCCGGCGATGCACGGCACGGTTCGCATCGTGCTCACCGTCGACGGCGAGAAGGTCGTGAAGAGCGACGTCCAGCCGGGCTATCTGCATCGCTGCTTCGAGAAGGAGAGCGAGCACGCGACGTATACGCAGATCTTTCCGTACACGGACCGCCTCAACTACGTCTCGCCGATGATCAACAACGTCGGCTGGGCGATGGTCGCCGAGAAGCTGATGGGCATCGGCAAGGACATCCCGAAGCGCGCGGAGTACATCCGCGTGATCGTCTCGGAGATGTCGCGCATCACCGACCACCTCACGTGCGTCGGCGCGTCGGCGATGGAGCTCGGCGCGTTCGGCCCGTTCCTGTTCTTCCTCAAGGCGCGCGAGTGGCTCTACGAGCTGCTCGAGACCGTGTCGGGCGCGCGGCTCACGCACACGTACGTGCGCGTCGGCGGCGTCGGCAAGGATCTGCCGCCCGGCTTCTCCGACCGGCTGACCCACACCCTCAACGAGACCGAGAAGGTGATGGTCGAGGTCGAGGGGCTGCTCAACAACAACAAGATCTTCCGCGATCGCATGGCCGGCATCGGCGCGATGACGCGTGAAGATGCGATCGCCACCGGCTGCGTCGGTCCGATCGCGCGCGCGTGCGGCGTCGACTACGACGTGCGCAAGGACTACCCGTACTCGATCTATCCCGAGGTCGAGTTCGACGTCCCCGTCGGCACGCACGGTGACTGCCTCGACCGCTATCTGGTGCGCATCGAGGAGATCAAGCAGTCGATCCGGATCCTGCGTCAGTGCCTGAAGCAGATCCCGGATGGCCCGACGATGATCGATGACCCGCGTTGTGCGCTGCCGCCGAAGTCGGACACGTACAACACGATCGAGTCGATGATCCGGCACTTCAAGCACATCGTCGACGGCATCAAAGTCCCGGCCGGCGAGACCTACTCGTTCGTTGAGGGTGGCAACGGAGAGCTCGGCTTCTTCGTCGTCGCTGACGGCACGGGCCGCCCCTACAAGGCGTACGTGCGGTCGCCGTCCTTCGTGCACCTCTCGACCGCAGGCAAGCTGATCCATAACCACCTGATCGCGGACATCGTGCCCATCTTCGGCATGATCAACATGATCGGCGGGGAGTGCGACAAGTGAGTACGACCACCACGCCGCCAGCGACGCCGGACGCTCCGCCGCCGACGCCGCCCGATAAAGTCACGCTCGTGATCGACGGGCACTCGATCCAGGTGCCCAAGGGCACCAACGTGCTCGAAGCCGCGAAGCTCCTCGGCATCGACATCAGCGCGTTTTGCTACCACCCGGGCCTCCCGATCGTGGCGCAGTGCCGTCAGTGCCTCGTCTCCATCGAGAAGAACCCGAAGCTGCAGCCGAGCTGCCAGCAGATCGTCGGCGAAGGGATGGTGGTCCACACCACCGACCCGCAGTCGACGCTCGCGCGCAAGCAACTGCTCGAGTTCACGCTGCTCAACCACCCGATCGACTGCCCGATCTGCGACAAGGCCGGCGAGTGCACGCTGCAGAAGCTGTACTTCGAGCACGACAACCAGGACTCGCGCGTCGACACGCCGAAGGTCGAGAAGGACAAGGCCGTCGACATCGGGCCGCACATCGTCCTCGACCAGGAGCGCTGCATCCTGTGCTCGCGCTGCATCCGCACGTGTGACGCGACATCGGGCCAGCACCAGCTCGAGTTCGCCCACCGCGGCGATCACGAGGTGCTGACGACGGCGCCGGGCGAGCAGCTCGACAACCCGTACTCTCTCAACACCGTCGACGTCTGCCCCGTCGGTGCACTGACGTCGAAGGACTTCCGGTTCACGATGCGCGCCTGGGAGCTCGACGCGACGCCGAGCGTCTGCAACGGCTGCGCGACCGGCTGCAACATCGAGATCCACCACAAGAACGAGCGCGCGTGGCGCCTCATTCCGCGCCACAACCCCAACGTCAACGACTACTGGATGTGTGACGAGGGTCGGTTCACGTATCACGACCTGCGCGGACGCTCGGACGCTGGGCGCCTCGCCGGCGCGACCGTCGAAGGACTACCGGCGGGTTGGGATCGCGCCATCAAGGCCGCGGCGGATGCGCTCGCGGTTGGTCGCTCGGCCGGTCAGTTCGCAGTCGTGCTCAGCGCGCTCGCGTCGAATGAAGACAACTTCGCGCTCGCGTCGCTCGCGAAGGCGTGGGGTGTCTCGCACGTGTACGTCGCCGGCAAGCCGCCGGTGCCGGCGCGCGCGGACGGCCGCCTCCGCGTCGCTGACATCAACCCGAACCACGCGGGCGTGAAGGCGATCGCCGAGGCGCTCGGGCTCCCGCTCAAGCCGAGCTTCGAGCTCGACCCGTCGACCCGCGGCCTCCTCGCGCTCGGCGACGTGTTGCCGGGTGTCGAGGGCGAGCGGCTCGCGTCGCTGGCGTACGTCGCCCTCAGCACGCACGAGAGCGCGCCGGTGAAGCACGCGAAGGTCGCGCTGCCGATCGCAGCGTGGGCCGAGTGTGCGGGCACGGTGACGAACAACAAGGGTCTCGTGCAGCGCATGCACGCAGCCTTCCCGCCCCCGGGCCAGGCGCTCGCCGGCTGGGAGGTCGTGGTTCGCCTCGCGCAGGCCACAGCTTCCGCATCTTCTGGGAAGCTGTCGTGGACGCACGCGCGCGAGGTGTTCAAGGACATGTGTGCGGCGGTGCCGGCGTGGAAGGAGCTGACGTGGGCCCGTGAGGCGCGTCCGCTCGCGCTGCGGTTCGCTGGGAGCCGGGGCTAACCGGGGCAATATCGATGAAGACCCTCTACGCCATTCTCGACTGGCCGGGAACCAAGTGGCTGTTCCTGGTGTTCGTGCTCGTCATGCCGCTCGCCTCGCTCCTCACGTGGGCGGAGCGTCGGCAGAGCGCGATGATGCAGGACCGCCTCGGGCCCAACCGCGCCAACATCGGCCCGATCAAGCTGAAGGGCATCCTGCACTTCGTCGCCGACGCCTTGAAGATGATCTTCAAGGAGGACTTCCTTCCGGCGAACGTGCACAAGGGCTTGTTCACGCTCGCCCCGCTGCTCGCGATCGCGCCAGTGCTGATCGCGTTCTGCATCATCCCGTTCGGCCCGACGATCTATCCGCACCAGTACACGCAGGTGCTGGATGTCTACGGCCTCGCCACCGACCCGACGAACGCCTCGTTTGCGGACTCGATCCGCATGCAGATGTTCGCGATCGACTTCGGCCTCATCTTCTACTTCGCGGTGCTCACGCTCGCCAACTACGGCGGCACGCTCGCCGGATGGGCTAGCTACAACAAGTGGGCGCTGCTCGGCGGCCTCCGCTCGTCATCGCAGATGATGTCGTACGAGGTGGCGATGGGCCTCGCGCTGATGGGCGCGTTCCTCGTCACCGGTAGCCTCGAGCCCGGCTACATCACGGCGCATGGTGCGTCGAGCTCGATGTCGGGCTCGAATCCGCTCAACTGGCTGTGGCTGTGGCAGCCCGTGGGCCTGCTCTTGTTCTTCACCGCGGCGATCGCTGAGACCAAGCGCGCGCCGTTCGACATCCCGGAAGGCGAGCCCGAGATCATCGGCTACTTCGTCGAGTACTCCGGCATGCGGTGGGGCATCTTCTTCCTCGCCGAGTTCATCGAAATCGTCTTCATCTCGGCTGTCGTCGCGACCGTGTTCTTCGGTGGCTGGCAGGTTCCGTTCCTCGACCCGGATGGCTTCCGCATCGGCGGCTACATCGATCCGAACGGCATGTCGACCGGTGGCAGCCTGCTGCCCCTGCCCCACGGCGTGGTGACGGGTCTGCAGTTCGCGGCGTTCGGACTCAAGGTCATCCTGCTGTGCTGGTTCCAGCTGCTCGTTCGCTGGACGCTGCCGCGCTTCCGCGCGGATCAGCTGATGAACCTCGGGTGGAAGCTGCTCCTACCGCTCGCGCTCGCAAACATCATGGTCACGGCGCTGATCATGCTGCTGTTCATGGGAGGCAAATGATGTCCGCTGCACATGACCATCACGAAGAGCACGAGCACCAGGGCCCCAAGGTCCTCGCGACCTCGGATCGCCACCCGCGCGTGCGCACGATCCAGGTCGTGCGTCCCGACGCGGAGGACGTCACGTTCCTTGCGGCGACGACGAAGGGCCTCGGCATCACGCTGAAGCACTTCGCGCGCAACCTCTTCCTCCCCCTCAAGAAGCTCACCGAGCGCACCAAGCCCGGCGCGCCCGACGAGGACAAGTGGAAGTCGGAGATCGAGACGGTCCAGTATCCGGAAGAGAAGGTCGTCTACCCGGAGCGCTTCCGTGGCCTCCACCGGCTGACCCTACGTGACGACGGTGCGGTGCGCTGCGTCGCCTGCATGTGCTGCCCCACGGTATGCCCCGCACACTGCATCACGATCATCCCCGCCGAGACCGACGACAAGGGCATCGAGAAGCGCCCCGCGGTCTTCGAGATCGACGAGCTGCGCTGCGTGGTGTGCGGCCTGTGCGTCGAGGCGTGCCCGTGCGATGCGATTCGCATGGACACCGGCGAGCATGCGAAGCCGGTCGAAGATCGCGCCAAGGCGATCGAGACGAAAGAGTCGCTGATGGGGCGCGGTGTGCGTTCGCTCGCAGTGCAGGGCGGCGCTGGCCCCGACTGGCGCGAGCAAAAGTAGTCGAGCCGGTTGTCCGCCTTGCGGACAGCGCTCCGGATCGCACCGTCATCGATCTCGCGACCTACTCCGCGATCGATCTCGCAAAGTGATCGCTCTCGCTTTTTTCGGGTTGACGGAGTGGGACCGGTTCTCTAGTTTAGAAATCGAGCACGGACTGCTCGATGCGATAAACGGGGCTAAAACTGTCTCCTACATCTGCTATCCAGGGATCTGCCTCTGATCTGGGTGTGCACGCCTGCTCGTCAGGAAGCCCAAAGGATTAACGTGGAGCCCACCTACGCAAAAGCGTAGGGGATAGTTCAGCCCTACGGTCGATCGGTCGTGCTCGTTTTGGGGCGCAGCGGAAGAACCCGCTGCGCCCCTTCTTCTTTCGCGTTACCCTGGTCGCGCACGTGAGCGCAGCAGGCGAAGCCGCCATCCCGGCCGGGTCGGTCCTGGTGGGCAAGTACCGCGTGGAGAGCGTGCTCGGCCAGGGCGGCATGGGGCTCGTGTATCGCGCGCAGCACCTGCAGCTCAGCGAGACCGTTGCGATCAAGGTCCTGCGCCGCGTCGCGGCGATGGATCGCGATGCCCTACAGCGCTTCGTCCGTGAAGCCCAGCTCGCGGCCAAGCTGAAGAGCCAGCACGTCGCGCGCGTGATGGACGTCGGCGCGTTCGAGGACGGCCTGCCTTACATGGTCATGGAGTTCTTGTCGGGCGGCGATCTCGGGCAGATGGTCGACGCCAACGGCGCGATGCACGTACCGGTCGCCGCGGATCTCGTGCTCCAGGCGTGCGATGCGCTGGCGGAAGCACACTCGCTCGGCATCGTTCACCGCGACATCAAGCCGTCGAATCTGTTCTTGAGCATGCGCCCCGACCAGTCGATGTCGATCAAGGTGCTCGACTTCGGCATCTCGAAGACCGTCTCGGGCGCAGAGCTCTCCCTCACGCAGACATCCTCGGTGCTCGGCACGCCCGCGTACATGTCGCCCGAACAGATGCGCTCCGCCCGGAGCGTCGACGCGCGCACGGACATCTGGTCGATCGGCACGGTGCTCTACGAGCTCGTCGAGGGGCGGCAGCCGTTCCAGGCAGCGTCGTTCTCCGAGATGTGCGTGATGGTCGCGGTCGATCCGCCTGCGCCGATGCAGCTCGCGCCGGAGCTCTTGCCGATCATCGAGCGCTGCCTGGCCAAGAACCCGGGAGATCGATACCAGAACGTCGCTGACTTCATGCGCGACCTCGCGATGTTCGCGGCGAACCAGGAGGCCGCACGCGGCTACGTGACGCGCGCGTATCGCATGCTCGGCCTGGCGGTACCGGCGAGCCGCGACTCGACACCGTTGCCGTGGCCACCCGTCGTGCGTGCGGCGACTGCGCCGATGACGCCTCCGGTGACGGGCGCGCCCGAAGCGACGAGCGCGGCGACCGTGCAGACGTACGACCACGCCCCCACAGGCTCACGACGCGGACTACTCATCGGGCTCGTTGCCGTGATGGTGGGCCTCATCGGTGGCGTCGCGATCCTGAAGTCGGGCGAGGGCGAGACGCCGGTCGCCGCGGACGGGGTCGTCGATTCGGGAAGCGCGAACGTCGCAGGCAGTGCGAATGTCGCAGGCAGCGCGAGAGCAGGCAGCGCCGACAGTGCGAGCTCGGGTAGCGCGAGTAGCGGGCATACCGTCGCGAGCAGTGCAGGCACCATCGCTGGTAGTGCGGGCACCGCCGCAGCCAATGTGGGCACCGCCGCAGCCAACGTGGGCACCACCGCGGGCAGTGCAGCCTCGGGTGTTGCCGACATCAGCGCGGGGGCCGGCTCGGCCGCTGGCTCGAACGCGGATAGCGGGGGCTCCGGAAGGGGGAGCTCGGTGGTCGTGACGAAGCCAATCACCACGCCCGCGACCAAGCCGACCACGCGCCCGACGACCAAGCCGGTCCCGAGGCCCGTGACCAAGCCCGTGACCAAGCCCACGACGACACCAGCCTCGGACGCGGGAAGCTCGACGAAGAAGCCCTGCGACCCTTTTGGTTCGCGCACGGGATGTAAGTAGGCGCACCTGGATTCGGCACGCGGCCCGAGCCGTGGGTCGAGCTCGCGCCCAACGATGGCCTCCAGGCGCTCTCTGTCACCAGCGAGACGATCTAGGAAGTAGAGGACCAGCCCTGGAGTCATGTCGCTCGTCGGGATGCTGGCAAGGCGATCCGGTCCCACAAACGCGGGCACCCGATCTCCTCATCGCGGCATCAAGAGCGACGGCATGGAGTGAACATCGCGCGCGCGTACGGGGCGTCCACGGCGCGCAAACCAGACGCGGGTGCGAGCTTCTCGCCGAGCAGGCCCCGATCTACGCCGTGCAGACCAACCTGAGCTACGACCTCGGCGGCGACGTGTGGGCCGCGTTGGGAGCCACGTACTACTTCGGTGGTCGAACGACGTTGGACGGCGTGGTCAGTGACGTCGAGCTCGGGAACGCTCGCGTGGGCGGGCTCCTGGCGCTGCCCCTGAATCGACACCGCGTGTACACCCGCGAGCGAAGCCCGCCGGGCAGCGCCCGAATCCGGATGCTCGCTCGTCGTGCGTGCTCGTCCGCGCGGGAGAAGCGCATCGTGTTCGATGCGTGCCGCCGATCTCACCCTCATCTCGCCGCGCGCCGAGACCACACCAACGCTTGATCGATTACCGAGCGCTAGGCTTCGAGCGTAGGGGTCCGTTCCACGAGCAAGGATGACCATGCCAGGAATCTCAGTCGTCGCAGACGTCCCGGAGATCAATCGGCCCGTCTACTCGGTCCCGTCGCAGGACCTCATCGACGCCGGCAAGCGAATGCGCGCCCGGGTTCCGCGGTCGAGCCAGGGAGAATGGAAGGTGCCCAAAGCGCGCAAGGAGCCACTCGAGATTCTCCGCGCTTCGGACGCGGGGCGGCTGGCCGAGCTCATTCCGATCCGGTACGGGCGGATGCTGCAATCACCGTTCACGTTCTTCCGCGGAGCCGCGAACGTCATGGCTGCGGACCTCGCGACGACGCCGACGACGGGGATCCAGGTCCAGGCCTGCGGTGATTGTCACCTGCTCAACTTCGGCGGGTTCGCGACGCCCGAGCGCAACATCGTCTTCGACATCAATGATTTCGACGAGACCACGCCAGCGCCGTGGGAGTGGGATCTGAAGCGGCTCGTCACCTCGTTCGTCCTCGCCGCCCGCGCCAATGGTCTGTCGGAGAGTGCGGGTCGCGAAGCGGCCGAGACCTGTGCGCGCGTCTATCGCGAGCGCCTTCGAGAGGCGGCCGCGATGAGCCCGCTCGAGGCTTGGTACGCGCACATCACCGCGGATGACATCCTCAAGGTGGTCGCGCCGAACGTGCAGAAACGGATCCAGCGAAGACTCGACCGCGCGCAGGCGAAGAGCTCGTCCGAGCTGGAGTACCCGAAGCTCGCCGAGATGGTCAGCGGGCAAGTTCACATCAAGGACCAACCCCCGCTCATCTATCACCCGGAGTTCGCCCGCGAAGAGGGCTTCCGGGCGCGCGCGGACGCGATGCTCGCCGAGTATCGAAAGACGTTGTCGGATGACCGGCGGATCCTGTTCGACCGCTACCGCCTCGTCGATGTTGCCATCAAGGTCGTCGGGATCGGCAGCGTCGGGCGCTACTGCGCGATCGGCCTCTTCATGTCATCGGAAAATCAGCCCCTGTTTCTTCAGTTCAAGCAGGCCACGGAGTCGGTGCTCGAGCCGTACTGCGGCAAGAGTGTCTACGGTCACGCGGGGCAGCGCGTCGTCATGGGCCAGCGCCTGATCCAGTCCGCGTCGGACATCTTCCTCGGCTGGGTCACGGGCGACGAAGGCCGCCAGGTCTACGTGCATCAGCTGCGCGACGTGAAGATCAAACCCCTCGTCGAGACGTTCAATCGCAGCATGATGGTCTCCTACGCTGGGCTCTGCGGATGGGCGCTGGCCCGCGCACACGCCAGGTCCGGCCACCCATGGTTGGTCAGCGGCTACCTCGGCACCAGCGACGCGTTCGACCGGGACATGGCGAGCTTTGCCGTTGCCTATGCCGATCAAACCGAAATCGACCACGCTGCGCTCAAGGCCGCTGTCGGCGTGGGCAAGATCGACGCGCGCATAGAAGACGCGGCCTGACCACCGCCTGATCGCTGCGCGGCAGCGCGTCTCGCACGCGCCCAAGGCCCGTCACGACGATCGCGCGGTCAGCACCTGCGTTCCAACCCGCGCGATCTTGCGAAAGTGGTCGTCGAACGTAAGCACGCTGGCTCCCTCGCGAGCCGAAACCGCGGCGATCCAGATGTCGTTGGTCGGGATGGGCGTGCCTGCAACGCGCAGCGCCACCACGATCTCGGCGTAGATTCGCGCGGCGTCATCGTCCACCGCCAGGACCTGCACGCTGGGATTGCGGAGGAACGCTGTCAGTTCGCGCTCGTTCGCGTCACGCCGCTTGCCTCGACCAAACCCTGCGCGCAGCTCGCCGAGCACGATCGCCGTGACGCCGATCCACTCCGCCGTGTCGAGGATCTCTGCGACCTCGTCATGGCCTCGCTTGAAATGACTGTACGCGGACGTATCGAGCGAGAGCCTCATCGCCAGAGCTCGGGATCGATCTGCTCGAACACCGCGGTCGCGGCCTCGAACTCTTTCAGATCGCGCGCCGACCAGGTTCCTGCGAGCGCGCGAAGGCCGTTCGAGCGCTGCTCGCCCGGAACGACCCCGAGGGATCGGCGCAGGACATCCAGCACCGTCTCGTTCAACGAGGTGCCGCGGCGCTTGCGCTCCCGCTCGAGCGCTTTCGAGAGCGCCGGATCGACCTTGCGGATCGTCAGTGCCTTCATCAATGAAGGCTATGACTGCAACTTGATGCAGTCAAGCACCTACGAAGATCGCCGTGCCCGCGCCGCGGCGTCGCAGCCAAGGCATGGTGAGCTCTCGCGCTAGCGACGCAACGGCCGCCTTAGTGGCAGAACTTGCCGCTGCCCATCGGCGGGCAGCCGCGCAGCGCGAGCACGTCCATCGTCGTCGCGACGCCGATGTGGATCAGCGCGCCGCCCCAGATCGACCTGGTGCGCATCGCGATCGTGCCGAGGATGAGGCCGGCGAGGATCGCCCCGATGGTCTCGGGGAGCGGCTTGCCGTAGTGGATCATGCAGTACGGGACGATCATCACGAAGATGGCGTTGGCGCCCATCGCGCGGCGGAGCCCCTGGAGGATGAAGCCGCGGAAGAACACCTCGAGGGCGACGAACTGGGCAGCATAAAGGGCCTGCCACGCCCACAGGTCGAACGACGAGCGGTTCGCCATCCGATAGAAGGGATAGGTGTGCCGGAACGACTTGCTGGTCGAGGCGGCGATGACGCCGGGGAGGATGAGGAGGTAGAGGAGGACGTAGATCCAGAGGTGCTTGAAGAAGCCCTTGAACGAGAAGTGGTAGTCGCGCAGGTGCTCGCCCGGAAGAAGGAGGAGCACGAGCATCGGGATGACGACGTAACCGAAGACGCGCCAGCCGGACCACCACACGAAGCCATAGAGCTCGAAGTACTGGCCTTTGGCGTTGGGGAAGAACTTCCGGAAGGTCTGGTGGTCGCCGAAGTACTCTTGGAGGGTGAGGACGACGGCGACGGTGGCGAGGATGGCGAGGACGACGAGGCTGGTGCGCCCGGCGTCGTCGGGCGAGCGTTTGGTCTCGCGATCGATCGCGCGCCATTGGTCGATGGTGAGGAAGCGCAGGCCGCGACCGAGATCGCGCTCGAGGAGGACGACGGTGATCGCGCCGAGTACGCCGAGGGCGACGCCGAGCTTGAAGGTGAGCGTGGTGACCTTTGCCTGGAGCTCGAGCAGGCGGAGGGAGATGCCAAGGCCCGCGCAGAGGGCTGCAAACTTCCAGATGGCCCGCACCCACCACCTGTCCGCGGTCGTGTTCATCCCCGCCGCGCGGCCTCCGGCCGCCCCCATCGTTTCCGGGGGCCGCCGCGCGGCGAGGGCGGATTATCGCGAGCCGGCGCGGTCACGTCACGTCGCCTTGCCGATGAGCTGAGCGGCATTGCGGAGGCGGCGGCGCGTGATCTCCTTGCCGATGACCGCCATCGTCTCGAACAGCGGCGGCGAGGCCTTGCGACCGGTGGTGGCGAGACGCAGCAGCATGAACGCGTGCTTGGTCTTCCACTTGATCTGCTCGGTCCACTGGCGCGCGACCTCCTCGAGGACCTGCGCCGTGAAGCCCTCGCGCGCTTCGAACATCTCGACGAACTGGAGCAGGGCCTTGCCGACGTCGGCGTTGGAGACGTCGGGCACCTTCATGTCGTTGAGGACCGCGGTGTAGTCGAGGTCGCCGGAGAAGAAGTACTCGATCGCGGGGATGAGCTCGTCGAGCTTCTTGATGCGCTCGCGCACGAGCGGCAGGACCTTGACGAGGTAGTCCTTGTTGAGCCGCCAGTCGATGACGGAGTCCGCGAGCTGCTCGTAGTCGAGGTCGTGGATGTACTTCTCGTTGAGCCAGG
This sequence comes from Kofleriaceae bacterium, assembly GCA_033763475.1. Lineage (GTDB taxonomy): Bacteria > Myxococcota_A > Polyangia > Haliangiales > Haliangiaceae > JABFXX01. The sequence continues at coordinate 19,351 of JANRKM010000195.1, read as the reverse complement.
TCAGCTTGTCCAGGTTGAAGACCGGGCCGCCGAGCGAGACCTTGTCCCACGAGAACGCGTCGACCATCTCGGCGAGGGTGAACTTCTCTCGGTCGTCGCCGAACGACCAGCCCATAAGGCCGAGGAAGTTGAGGAGAGCGTGCGGCAGGATGCCGACGTCGCGGTAGTAGTTGATCGAGACCGGGTTCTTCCGCTTCGAGATCTTCGACTTGTCCGAGTTCCGCAGGAGCGGCATGTGGACGAACTTCGGCGGCTCCCAATCGAACGCGCGATAGAGGAGCACGTGTTTGGGCGTGGAGGAGATCCACTCCTCGGCGCGGATCACGTGCGTGATCTCCATCAGGTGATCATCGACGACGTTCGCGAGGTGATACGTCGGGAGACCGTCGGACTTGAGGAGCACCTGGTCGTCGACTTGATCGGCACCGATCTCGATGTCGCCGCGCAGCTCGTCGTGCACGATGATCGAGCCCTCGAGCGGCGCCTTGAGGCGAATGACACACGCCTCGCCCTGCGCGGCACGGTTGCGCGACTCGCTCGGGTCGAGGTCACGGCAATGGCGGTCGTAGCCCTGGTTCTTCTTCTCGGCCTGCTGCTGGAGCCGGACCTTCGCGAGGCGGTCCGCCGTGCAGAAGCAGCGGTACGCCTTGCCCGTCTCGAGCAGCACCCCCGCGGCGTCGCGATAGTGGTGCGCACGCTCGCTCTGCCGGTACGGGGCGTGTGGACCGCCGACGTCGGGACCTTCGTCCCAGGTCAGGCCTACCCAGTGGAGGGCATCGAAGATCATCTGCTCGGAGTCAGCGCGCGCACGCGTCTGATCGGTGTCCTCGATCCGGAGCACGAACTTGCCGCCGTGCTTCCGGGCGAACACGTAGTTGAAGAGCGCGATGTAGGCGGTACCGACGTGCGGGTCGCCCGTCGGCGATGGTGCGATCCGCACACGCACAGGACGTTCGGCCATGGGGCGGCCTTGTAGCACGTCGGCAGGTGATAAAGTGAATCGATGTCTCGGACTTGGGCCTTCGCGGCGGGGTTGTCGGTCTCACTGCCGCAGCTCGCCGCCGCGGCCCCCGTGTTCGTCGAGGGCGTGGTCCAAGAAACCACGAGCCGATGGACCGAAGACGGGGATCGGATCGTCACGGAGGCGACGGTCCAGACGCCCGACGGGCCGGTGGTGGTGAGCCAGCTCGGCGGCCACGTCGACGGGCTGACGATGCGTCAGTTCCCCGGGCCCGAGCCGCTGCTGCCCGGGATGCGGGTCGCCATCGAGGCGCATCGCGCTGCGGATCTGTCGCAGCGGGTCCACACGCTGGTCGACGACGTGAAGGTGGTGGCCTGGCCGCCGGGCTACGTCCGCACGGGGCCGACCAAGGCAGGCAACTACCTTTACTGGGAGTCGGGCTGCGTGTTCGTGCGCGTCGATGCAGCGGGCACCAAGCAGCTGCCCGGCGACACCGAGTTCGAGGTGGTGAACGCCGCGATCGAGACCTGGAACGCCGCGGCGCAGGGCTGCTCGTATCTCGAGATCGTCCTGGAGGATCCGAAGGAGATGGAGGTCGGCAACGACCGCGTCAACCTCATCAAGTTCCGCGACGCGACCTGGTGCCGCCCCGCGACCACCAAGGATCCGGCGCGCTGCTACGCCGATTCCGCGGCGGGCATCACGACCGCGGTCTACGTCGACGACGCCGAGAGCGATCGCGATGGTGCGATCGTCGATGCGGACATCGAGATCAACGGTAAGAACTTCGCGATCGCGGACATGGGCATGTCGCTCGGCACCGCGTCGTGCAAGGCCGACCTCCTCAACACGCTCACGCACGAGCTCGGGCACCTGCTCGGCCTCGAGCACCCGTGCCTGACCGCGGGGGATCCGGGCCGCCTCGACAACCTCGGCCGACCGGTGCCGCTGTGCTCGCAGACCAACGATCCCGCGATCACAGAAGCCACCATGTTCAATTACCAGGAATGCGAGGAGACCAAGAAGGCCACCCTCGAAGCCGAGGACATCGCCGGCCTGTGCGGCATCTATCCCAAGAGCGAGGATCCCGGGACCTGCGAAGCGGTCTCGACCAAGGGGGCCACGTGTGTTGGCTGCAGCAGCGGTGACCGGCCCGTCCCGGCGATGGTGCTTTTCGCACTGACCGCGATGCTGCTCGGCCGGCGGCCGCGTCGGTATCGGCGCTGAAAACTTCAGCGACCGCACCTCGACCCGTTATCCTTGTTGTCGATGAGCCACTGCCCTTCGTGCGGCGTTGCCGTGGTCCCCGGCTACGTGCGCTGTCCGAAGTGCCACAAGCCACTCCCCGCCGCGCGGCGGACGCCCATGAACGATGGGGGTGGTGGAACGGCGGTCCCGGCGCGCGGTGGATTCCCGGTCGTTCCGGTGGTTCTCGGGCTCGCCGTGGTCGGTGGCCTCCTCGCGTTCTTCCTCACCCAGGGCGGGGACAAGCCGGAGGCGCAGCCGACCAAGGCCCCCAACGTGACCGCGCCGATGCCGACGGCGACCACGACGCCAGACCCGACCGCGCCGACGACGATCGCGGCGCCGACCAGCCCCTCTGGGCCCGATCCCGCCGAGATCGCGGCGCTGATCGATCGCGACCTCAAAAAACAGCGCCTGTGGGGTACCGTCGAGGTGGTAGGCGCGCGCCTCGACGTGCGCAGCGGCGGCTGTGAAGATCCCGCTATGGCCCCGCTGATCGACGGACAGATGCAGGCGCTCAAGGGCGCCGGCTTGACCAAGCTGCGGTGCTTGGAGCAGAGTGGCCGCGTTGTCTTCGAGCGCGACCTCTGACAAGCCGCACCGGCTGATCCTTCCGCTGGGCCTACGCGTCCTCGTACAGGTCATCACGCTCGAGGAGCGTACGGATGCGGGGCTGTTTCTCCCCGCGGGAGCCAAGGAAGCGCATGACGATGCGCTCTACGGCAAGGTGATCGAGGTCGCGCGCGACCGGCCGACCACCGACCACGTGACCGAGAATGTCTCGGGTGTTCCCCACGGGGCCCACGTCCTGTTCCGCAAGGAAGCGGGAGTCCGGGTGCCTTGGGATGATCGCCTCCGTTTGATCGACGTAAAGGACATCCTCGCGACCGTCGAGGAAGTCGCAGACGACGCCGCGCACTAGGCGGATGCACCCAGAGGTGCGCCGTGGTAGGTTCCGCGGCTAAGGCGCGGAAACAACTTTGTTCCGCGTCCAGCCGACCATGGACGTTCGCTGCGAGAAGTGCCAGACCGAGTACGAGCTCGATGAAGCTCGCCTCAAGCCCGGCGGTGTCACCGTCAAGTGCACCAACTGCGGGCACATGTTCAAGATCCGCAAGCGCAGCACGACGAACGTCGGCGCGCATCCGGCGGTTGGAGGCGAGCGCCCGACGACCGTCGCGAAGGCGCCTACCACGGCGCAGCGAGATGTGCCCCCGCCGCCCCGCCCGAGCGATGCCTCGTTCGACGAGCCGACGCGCGCGCACGAGTCGGTCGGTGAAGATCGACAGTGGTTGATTCGCCTCGAGAACGGCGAGCAGAAGAGCTGTCGCGAGCTCGCGATGCTGCAGCAGTGGATCGTCGCCGGCGTGGTCACGCGCGAGTCGCTGATCTCGCGCACGGGCAAGACGTGGAAGCGCATCGGTGACATCACCGAGCTCGCGCAGTACTTCTCGATCGCCGACGAAGCACGCAGCAAGCGCGCGTCGCAGATGACCAAGCCGACGCCGACGCCACAGGGTGCGCAGACCATGCTCGGTGTCGGCGCGAGCGCCGCGGGTGGCACGATCCTCCCTGACGACGACATCGATCAGCGCACCACCGGCAACTTCCGCGCGCGCGGCAAGACGCAGCCTCCACCGGTCCCGCCGAAGACACAGACGCCCGTGCAGGGGACGCCCGCCGCCAAGCTGCAGGCAACCGCGCAGGGCACACCTGCCGCCAGGCCGGCTACGGCCCCGCCGGCCCCCCCCGCCAAGCTGCAAGCGCCCGCGCAGGGCACGCCCGCCGCCGACGTCGCGCTTGCCTCGACGCAGCTCTCGACGGGGCCCGTACGCCGTCCGCCAACGCAACCGCCGCCGCCGCCCGTGCCCGCGAAAAAAGAAGCCGAGCGGCCCAAGGCGCCTTCGGTGCCCGAGGGCAACCGCGCGACGGCTGCCTGGGCGACCGAGGGCGTCGCGGCCGCAGCGGCCGCTGCCGAGGACAAGGGCCCGCAGGGTCCGTTCGGCGGCAAGATCAAGGTGCAGACCGAGCCTGGCTTCGCGGGACGCGTTCGCGTGGAGCCCGGCGAGAGCACCGCGTTCCAGCGCGGCGGCAAGGTCTCGTTCGAGGACGACGAAGAGGTGATGCCAGCGCGCAAGGGCAGCAAGGCGGGCTGGATCATGCTCGTCGTGTTGCTTCTCGCAGGCGGTGGCGCCGCCGCGGCGTACTTCCTCGTGCTCAAGGACAAGGATAAGCCGCAGCCGCAGGAAGCCAGCGTTCCCGTCGACGCCGCCGAGGTGGTGGCCGCGTCGCCCGACGCCGACCTGCCGCCGCCGACATTTGTCGACGCACCGGCCGCGGCCGTCGCGGGCCCGCTCGATCTCGCGCGCGCCGAGCTCGCAGGTGATCGCGAAGGCAAACTGCGCGAGGCGCTGACGGCGATCTCGTCGGTGAAGGAGCCTGGTGCCGACGCACTGCGCGCATACATCACCGGCTCGATCGCCCAGCAGCTACTCGATCGCGCGGCCGTCACCGCCGATCGCTCGGAGGCGGACAAGCTGAAGAAGGAAGCCAAGACGGTCATCACCGACGCACTCGGCCCCGCACAGAAGGCGGTCCAGGCGGCGTCCGACGACCTCACCGCGAACCTCGCGATGGCCACCGTGCTCCGCGTGCAGGGCAAGAGCGCGCGCGACATCAAGAAGTACACCGAGACCGCCAAAGCCAAGGCGACGCCGGAGACCAAGCGTGACGTGGTGCTTGCCGAGGCGCTCGTTCTCGTGCGCGACGGCAAGCTCGACGACGCCAAGGCCCTGCTCGCGCCGCTCGATGCCAACGAAGACAAGATGGAGACCTCGGGCGACGTGCGCGTGCGGCTCCGCCTCGCGCTGATCGCGTTCGCGCAGAACAAGCCCGAGGTCGCCAAGCCGCTCGTCGACTCCGTGCTCGCCCTCGCCCCAGACCACGTCGCCGCCAAGACTCTCGCGGATCGGCTGCAGACCACGGTCGCCACGTCTGATCCGCTGCCGCCCGAGGACGATCCGGGCGCCGGCTCGGGCTCGGCAAAGCCGCCGGTCACCAGTTCCGGCACCGGTAGCGGCGGCTCGACGCCCGTCGCGGTGGCGGGCGACTCCTACGACAAGCTCCTCGCAAAGGCCAACACGCTCGCCGAACGCAACTGCTCCCAGGCGCTCGAGCTATTCGCCAAGGCGCTCGAGCAGAAGCCCAATGGCGTCGAGGCGCTGACCGGCATGGGCTACTGCCACGTCGATGCGAAGCAGTTCTCGGCGGCCTACTCGAAGTTCCGCGCGGCCCTCGCGATCTCGTCGCGCTACGAGCCCGCCCTGTGGGGCATCGCGGAGACGTACCTGCAGCAGGGTCGCAAAGAGAACGCGATCGAGGCCGTGAAGGCGTACATCGACGTGCACGGCGAGGCGCCCAAGGCGAAGAAGGCGCTCGAGCGCCTCGGTCCCGCGGGCGGCAGCGGTGGCAACGCGGGCGGTGGAAGTGGGACCGGCGGTTCCACGACGCCCCCGGACAATGGTGGCGGAGGTGGCTCCGCTGCACCGGCTCCGCCCCCCCCGGCCCCGGCCCCGGCCCCCACGCCCACGCCCACGCCCACGCCTGCACCCGAGGGCGCGGGCAGCGGCTCGGGCTGAGTCTCGGCGCCGCCGCTCGGGGTCAGCTCACCGACGGCGAGGTGAACGGTGTTATGACAGGCCCATGCAGGCCTGTCGGTATTCGCGTCTTTCTCGTCTGCTCGTGCTCGTGGCGCTCGCCGCGTGTGATTCGGGGCCCTCCAAGCTCGATGGCGTCGTGACGGCACCCGGGGCAAGGCCGGCCGCGGGTGGCGATCCGTGGTCGGCGTCGAATGCAGGCGCGACGAACGACGACGACGACGACGACGACGACGACGACGACGACGACACCAGCGGCCTCGGCGGCCTCGACGTGAAAGGCATGCTCGAGAAGCTCGCCGCGGGCCTCGAGAAGCCGGGCCCGTATGAAGCGCCGGAGAAATCGGCCGAGTTCGACGAGGCGAAGCCGCACTGGGGCGTGGTGAACGTGTCCGGCGGGATCGTGGAGCGGCAGTCGTTCTCGTGGAGTGGGGGCGGCGGCACGGAGCTGCGGACGGTGATCGATCGCCTGCGCGCCCTCGCCAAGGACGAGAAGCTCACCGGCCTCGTGCTGCGCGTCGGGGGCATCGACGTGAGCCTCCCCGACGTGATCGAGCTGCGCGACGCGATGGATGACTTCAAGAAGGCGGGCAAGAAGCTGGCGTGCCACACCGAGGAGGCGTCGAACGGGACGTACCTGGTGCTGACGGCGTGTGACCAGATCGCCATCGCCCCGCTCGGGCAGATCGCGATCACCGGTCCGGCCGCGATGCCGATCCACGTGAAGCCGCTGCTGGACAAGCTCGGCGTGACCGCGGACTTCCTCCACGTCGGTGCGTACAAGGGTGCCGCGGAGCCGCTGACGCGCGATGCGCCGTCGGCGGAGATGCAGGAGACGCTAGGCGCGATCCTCGATCGCCAATACCAGACGATGGTCGATGTGATCGCGGCGGATCGGAAGCTCGACCCGAATGCGGTCAAGGGACTGATCGACACCGCGCTGTTCCCGTCGGAGAAGGCGAAGGCGGCCAAGCTCGTCGATCAGGTGAGCTCGTTCGAAGCGTTCCGCGATGCGCAGGTCGGCGGCGCGTGGACGAAGCTCGACGTCGAGCCCGATGGCAAGGACCAGCTGAAGACGATGCTCAAGCTGGCGCGGTTCATCGGCGCGATGCCTCCGGAGAAGCCGATCGGCGATCACATCGCCGTGGTCTATGCGCTCGGCGACATCGTCGACGGCGCCGGAGATGGTGTCCTCGGCGCGCGCAACGAGATCGCGTCGCACACGCTGGTGCCGGCGCTGCGCGCGGTGACCAATGACGACAGCGTGAAGGCTGTCGTGCTGCGCATCGACTCGGGGGGCGGCAGCGCCCAGGCGTCCGAGCTGATCTGGGAAGCGGTGACGGCGCTCAAGGCGAAGAAGCCCGTCGTGGTGTCGATGAGCGACGTGGCCGCGAGCGGCGGCTATTACATCGCGAGCCCGGCCAACAAGATCTTCGCTCAGGCCGATACGCTGACCGGGTCGATCGGCGTTGTCGGCGGCAAGATCGCGCCGGGTGGTGCCCTCGCGAGGTTCGGCGTCAACACCTTCCCGATCGGCCGCGGCAAGCGCGCGACGATGATGGCGTCGCTCGGCCCGTGGAACGCCGAGGAGAAGGCCGTGATCCAGGCCTCGATGGAGGAGGTCTACAACACCTTCGTCGGCCGAGTCGCGCAGGGACGCGGCAAGAAGGTCGAAGAGGTGCTGCCGATCGCCCAGGGCCGCGTGTGGACGGGCGTCAAGGCGAAGGAGCTCGGGCTCGTCGACGAGATCGGTGGCCTCGATGCCGCGATCGCGGAGGCGCGCAAGCTCGCGAAGCTGGACGACACCGCGGGGCTCGAGACGTATCCGCCCGCGCCTACGCTGCGCGATCTGCTCAACAGCTTCCAGGGCGGTGGCGGTGGTCTCGGTGCGCACGTGCGGGAGACGCTCGCGTCCCTCGAGGCGGTGCATCCGCTCGTCGCAGCGGAGACCGCGCGCCTCGTGCACCTCGCGCTTTCGTTCCGCGGCACGACCATCCAGGCAGTGACGGTGCTTCCGGTGGTGCGGTGATCCGCGCGGCACTCCTCGCGTGTGCGCTGCTCGCCTGTCAGAGCAGCAGCACGAGCACGCCCGCACCGAACACGGCACCGCCCGTGCCGAACACAGCGCCGCTAACGGAGAAAGGCCGCGTCGAGCACAAACGGTTCGCCAGCGAGGCGCTCGGCGTCGAGAAGGACGTCGTGGTGTACACGCCAGCCGACTACGACAGCGGTAAGCGCTACCCGGTGCTGTATTACCTGCACGGGCTCGGCGGCAGCGAGGATGACTGGGTCGAGGGTGGCCACATCGCCGACGTCGCGGACGCGCAGCGGCTGCAGGCGATCATCATCATGCCCGATGGTGACAATCACTTTTACGCGGATGCGTCGACGCCAACCGACTACGACGCGTGCATGCGCGACGGCACCGGCCTGTTCGACCCGGGCGCGCCCAAGGCCAAGACGTGCGTGCGCACGCCGAACTACGAGCGCTACATCACCCGCGACCTGATCGCGTGGGTCGATCAGAACTACCGCACGATCGCCAGGCGCGAGGGACGCGGCATCGCCGGTCTCTCGATGGGCGGGTTCGGCGCGCTGCAGCTCTCGATGCGCCACGTGGATCTCTTCGCCGCGGCGGCGAGCCACTCGGGCGTCGACGCATTGCTCTACGCGGGCCCGTTCCCCTACGAAGCCGGCAAGGTCGTCCTCGAGACCAACGCGAACAACTGGGGCCGCACGCTCGGCCCTTTTGGCGCATGGATCCGCGGCGTGTTCGGCACCGACATCGAGCGCTGGCGTTCGTACGATCCGGCCGTGCTCGCCGGCAAGCTCGCGCCGGGTCCGCTCGCGCTGTATCTCGACTGCGGCACCGAGGACGAGTTCGCGCTGCACAACGGCGCGCAGTACCTCCACGACACGCTCGTCGCGCGCGGCATCGAGCATGCGTGGTACCTCGGCCCGGGGCACCACGACTTCCGGTTCTGGTCGCAGCGCGTTCCCGAAAGTCTCTCGTTCCTGTCACAGAAGCTCGCGAAACCGCAGTGACCAGCGCGTGCAACCTGTCGTCTGCGGCCAGGCAGCTGGTCGCCAGGTCAGCTCCAGTAGCCAGCGTCGACTCCACATCTCGCTGTGTTAGCCGGGCATATACCTTGCCTGGCAGCCGCACCATGACGCACGTCGCAAAGATCGCCCTCGCCTCCGCCCTCCTTGCGGCCTGCGCCGGGGAGCCCGCCTACGACGAGTCCTGGAGCTCGGACGAGATCCCGACCGGCAAGGCCGACGGCCTCCTCGACGCCGCAGAGAAGCTCGACTTCGACGAGGTCGGCACGGGCTTCGTCGAGGACGAGCAGATGGACCTCTACGCGATCGACCTACGCGGCGGCGACAAGATCACGGCCGTCATGCAGCGCACGAGTGGCGACCTCGATCCGCACTTCACGCTCTACTACGGCACCTCGTACCGCGCCTCGGCCACATTCGCGCGCACCACGACGAAGATCACCAAGACGTACACGCTCGAGTCGACCGGCCGTTACTACATCGCGGTGAAGGCCTACCAGAACCACGGCGCCGGCAAGTACACGTTCAAGATCTCCTGCAACGGCGGCCCGTGCGCCGGTGAGCCCGCCGTGCTCGACCTCTCCGCCGAGGACAAGGGCGAGTGCATCGAGAAGGCCCGCGTGTGCAGCTTCGCCGCCCTGCCCTCGCACAACGGCAACGTCGGCGCAGCCCGGGCGCGCACCATCTTCGAGAACTGCCTCGGCGACGCGATGACGACCGATCACGGCGCGCAGTGCGACGACGCGTGCGACGGCGACGACGCGAAGGCCATCTGCGACGACATCATCGCCGACCTGCCCTTCTTCGCCGACGCGACGCCGGCGTGCATCGCCGAGCTGAACACATGCCTCGACGAGTGCACGAACTACGACGATGGCGAAGCGGACGAGGTCTCGTACACCTCGGTCGGCGTGTGCTGGACCAACGGCTTCAACGGCACCTGCGACAACTACGCGCGCGGCCACGCGGCCTGCGGCGGCACCGACTACACGGCCGACTCCACCGCGGCATGCCACGCCTTCTGCCAGGCCACCAACGGCGCCTGGATCGACGATCTCGACCTGATCTGCGAAGAAGCCTGCGAGTAACCCGCGCTGTGGGCAGCGGATCTTCCGCTAAGCACAGCGCCAGGCCGAGAGCCTGCTCGCGAGCGTCGACGAGCTCAACCGACGCAGCTACGCGTCGTGTAGCCCGTTACATGCCGAGCGCGGCCTGCAGCGAGCGGACCGCGTGGCGCGCGCGCTCGATGTGCTCGGCGGCCGAGCTGACGGCCTCGGCGATCGCGACGACCGACTCGGTCTGATCCATCATCGCGGTCTCGTCGCTGGCGGCGCGCATGTTCGCGCGCAGCGAGTCGATCGCTTCCTCGAGGACCGACACGTGCTCGATCATCTCGGGTGCAGCGCCGGTCCGCGTCGATTCGGCATCGGCTGCGTGGCCGGCGTGGAGGGCCTCGCGCAGGCGCGCTTCCGTCTCGGCCAGGCGCTGGCGCAGCTCGGCGTCGTCGCGCTCGAGCTTGGCGAGCTTCTCCTGCGCTTCGGACGCCTTGGCGATCATCGCCTGGTAGTGCTTGATGTCCGCCTTCGCCGTGATCTCGGGATCCGCGAAGCCCGAGGTCTTGGGGGGCGCCGGGCGCTCGGTGGTGGCGTCGGTCTGTTCGGCCCCGCGCGCGTCCGCGAGCTCGCTCTCGAGCCGGTCGCGCTCGAGAGTTGCCTGCGCGAGCTTGGCCTTGGCGTCGCGCAGCTCGCGCTGGAGCTGCGCAATCTCGCGCTCGGTCTCGGCGGCAAATGACCGCACGTTCTCGGCGGCGTCGACCTCCTTCTGGAGGGCGGCGATCTCGGTCTGCGCGGCGGCGAGCTTCTGCTCGAGCTGCGCCGAGGCCTGCTGGGTGCCAGCGCCCGTGCGGGCGGCTTCGTCGGCGCGCCGGGAGGCATCTTGCGCGCGGCGCTCGGCGTCGGCGATCGCATCGTCGGCTTCCTGCGCGCGCAGCTCGGCCTCCTTGAGACGCATCTCGGCCTGCGCGACGCGCTCTTGCAGGAGCGCAATGGTCTCGGCGGAGGCCTTGGCGTCGCCGGCCTCACGCTCGAGCCAGGAGAGCTTGGTGAGGGCCTCATCGAGCTGGCGCTCGAGCGCGGCCGCACGAGTTATCGCGAGATCTCCGGACGCCACGCGCTCGGAAAGTGAGGCAACTTGGCGCTCCGCTTCTTCGGCGCGTGCGACCGCGTCGACGCGCTCGTTGCCTTCCTGGATGAGCTCCGTGATCTGGCGGCGCGCGTCCTCGAGGGAACGTTCGGCCGTCGCGCGCGCGGTGGTCGCATGGTGGAGCTTGGCTTCCAGGTCGGCGACCGTGGCTCCGAGTTTCTCGATCGTGGCCGCAGATGCCGCGGCCTCGGCGGTGGCCTTCGCGAGCTTGCTCTCGAGCTCGCGAGTCCGCGTGCGCAGCTCGTCGAGGGTGGCCTGCGAGGCGGTCTCGCTGACCGCCATGCCGCTCTCGAGGTCGGTGATTCGATCCTGCAGCGACTCGATCTGGACGTCGACCTCGAGCAGCTTCTGCTCGGCGGCTTCGGCGCGCTGCTGGAACTCGGTTAGGCTGCCCCGTGCTTCGGTGAGCTCGCGCTCGAGCTGGGTCTTGCGATCGACGAGCGATAGCAGGCTCGAGCGCTCGGCGGCGAGCTCGCGCTGGGCCGCTTCGAGCTTGCCGGTCAGCTCCTGCTGCGTCGCCTCGAGCTTGCTGCTGAGCTCTTTCTGCAGCTGGGCCGCGCGCGCCTCGGCCTCGGCGACCTTCTGCTCGACGGCGCCGACCGCATGGGCGCCCTCCGCGAGCTTGCTCTCGGCCTCTTCGGCGCGCTTGGTCGCCTCCGCGAGATCGCGATGCACGCCCTTCGCGCGCGTGTCTGCGTCAGCCGCGCGTCGCAACGCTTCGGCGACGTCCTTGGCCATCGCCTTCGCCATGGTGTCGGCCGCCCGCGCACGCTGCTCCGCGTCGGTGGCGCGGCGCTCCGCTTCGGCGAACTTCTTGTCGGCGACCTGCGCGGCCTCGGCAGCCGTATCGCGCGCCTTGGTGGCCTCGGCAATCGCGCTTGCGGCGGTCGCGAGCTCGTCGACGCGCGCTTGCAGCGCCTTCGCGGAGGACTCGGCTTCGACAAGCTTCGCCTGGGTTTCCTCGGCGGCGCGCTTATCGGCGGCGCGCTTGGTCTCGCTCGCCTCGGCTGCGGCCGCAGCGGTGGCGAGCTGCTTCTCGAGCTCGACCATACGCTCTCGTCGCGTCTCGAACTGGCTGTGGAGCTCTGCGAGCTCGTTCGACAGCTTGGTCGCGCGCTCCTCCGCAGCCCGCAGCGGTGCCGCACCCGCGCCGAGCTGCGCTACGAGCTCGGTCTCTCTCGCGCGCGCCTTGGCGACGTCTTCCTCGGTGGCCTTCAGCTTGCCTTCCACCTCCGCGACCTTCTGCTCGAGCTGCGCCGCGCGCGCCTCGGCCTTCGCGGCCTGCGAGTTCGCGCCCGACAGATTGCGCTCGGCGCCCTGCGCTCGGATCTGCGCCGACGCCAGCTCCTTCTCCGCCTTCTCAGCGCGCGCGTTCGCCGCGGCGAGCTGCTCGGCGAGCTGGAGCGCCTTGGTGTCGGGCATTGCCTGCTGCGCGCGCAACGCCTTCAGGTCGCTCTCGAGCTTCGAGATGATCAGGTCCGCTTCGGCGAGCTTTTCGGCCGCCGCGATGCCCGCCGCGGTCTCGGCGACCATCTTGCTCTCGCGCGACTTCGCGGCTTCGAGCCGCGCGGCCTCGATCTCGGCGGCGCTCTTGCGAGCGAGCTCGGCGTATTCGCCGCGCAGCCGGTTCGCCTCTTTGGCTGCCTCGGCGTGCGCCTGCTGCGCGACGGCGTACGCCGCGCGGGCCTCGTCGAGCTCGTTCTTGAAGCGCGCGATCTGATCGCGCAGCTGCTGCGGCGCGAGGTCATTCGGCGTCGACCACTCGGCCTGGAGTTGCGCCCGCGAGCCGCGTCCCGACGCCCGGAACGCCTCGAGCTCGCCCTGCACCGCCGACAGCGACTGCTCGAGGATCGCGATCCGTGCCTCGGCCTCGTCGCGGAGCCGGATCAGCTCCGCATCCATGCCCTTCACCGTCGCATCGGCCCCCGGAGCAACGATCGCTCCCTTGGCCTGCACGAGCTCCTGGTGCAGCTGCCCGACGCGTTGCGCGAACGCATCGCGCTCTTCCTCGACGGAGACGCGATGCTTGCGCTCCATCTCGAGCCACGTCGCGAGGGTGCCGTGCAACCCGTTCGGCGGCGGCAGCGTGCCGCTGGACGGCAGCAAGCGGATCATCAAGCTACCGACGAGGATGATCTCGCCGGTCGGCACGGGCGCACGCTTGACCTTGTTGGGGCCGACGAAGATGCCGTTCTGGCTGCCGAGGTCTTCGACCCAGAGCGCGCCTTGCTCGACGAAGAAGCGCGCGTGCATGCGCGACACACGTGGATCGTTGGAGCGGATCTGACACTCGTGCGCACGCCCGACGGTCACCGGCTCGTTGCCAAGTGCCAACGAGCGATCGACGCCATCGACGTCGGAATAGACCAGGGTCGCCATCCCTGGTCGAAAACTATCACGTTCGCGGTGTTAGCTGCTCGATCAGCCGGTCGGCAGTGACCAGAGCGCGGTCGGTATCATCGTCGAGCAGGACCACGTGCCCCATCTTGCGCCCCGGGGCGGGCGCGTCCTTGCCGTAGAGGTGGAGGCGCGCCTCCGGGCGGGCGAGGACATGCTGCCAGGCCGGCGGCCCGGCGCTCCAGAGATCCCCGATCAAATTGACCATCACCGCCCCGGTCAGTGCCCGCGGGTCGCCCAGCGGCTGGCCACAGACCGCGCGCACGTGCTGCTCGAACTGCGAGGTCGCGCAGGCCCCATAGGTGTAATGGCCGCTGTTGTGGGTGCGCGGGGCAATCTCGTTGACCAGGAGGCGGCCGTCCGGGAGCTCGAACATCTCGACCGCCATCACGCCGACATGATCGAGCGCTTCGGCCACCTGCACCGCGATCGCCTCGGCGCGTGCACGTTGCGCGTCGGGCATCGGCGCCGGCGCGCGCGTGGTGTGCAGGATGTGCCGGCGATGGAGGTTCTCCGCGATCGGATAGATCCGGATCTCCCCCGTCGTGCCGCGCGCGAGGATCACGGACACCTCGCGGGTGAACTTCACGACCTCCTCGACGACGGCGAGCTCCCCCCGCAGGCGCGCGACCTGGGCCGCCGCATCGGTGTCGGGGTCGATGCGGAACTGCCCCTTGCCGTCGTAGCCGGCCCGCCGGACCTTCAGGATCGCCGGCCGCCCGACCTTGGCGAGCGCGCTGTCGATGTCATCAGCGGGTGCCCACGCCGCCTGGGGCAACCCGAGGCGATCGAGGAACTGCTTCTGGACCAGGCGATCTTGGATCGTGCGCAGGACATCGGGGCCCGGACGCAGCGGGACGATCTTTGCCAGCTCTGCGAGCAACTCCGCGGGCACGTGCTCGGTGTCCAACGTGATCACGTCGACCTGCCGCGCGAGGTGCGTCGCGGCATCGAGATCATCGAGCGCGCCCACCACCACCCCGTCGGAGACCTGCGCCGTTGGGCAACGCGGGCTCGGATCGAGCACGACGATCCGGTAGCCCATCTGCCGCGCCGCGACCGCCATCATGCGGCCGAGCTGGCCGCCGCCGAGCACACCGACCGTCGCGCTCGGGCCGAGAGGCGTCATCCCCGTCGGGGATTCCTTCGCCGTAGGGTTATTCTGGTCCTTGCTTCGCTGCGGACCAGAACCCGATCTCGGCGGCTCGGTCACGGCAGGGTCTCCGCGAGCACGCGCTCGGTCTGGGCCTTGCGATAGTCGTCGAGCTTCTCGGCGACGGCGGGATCGTGGAGCGCGACGATCGCGGCGGCGAGCAGGCCCGCATTGACCGCCCCCGCCTCCCCGATCGCGAGCGTCCCGACGGGAATACCGCGCGGCATCTGCACGATCGAGAGCAGCGAATCCATGCCCGAGAGGGCCTTGCTCTGCACAGGCACGCCGAGGACGGGGAGCCGTGTCTTCGCCGCCGTCATGCCCGGCAAGTGCGCCGCGCCACCCGCCCCCGCGATGATCACCCAGATCCCGCGCCCCTCGGCCTCCTCGGCATATTCGAACAGGAGATCCGGCGTGCGGTGCGCCGAGACGATGCGCTTCTCGTGCGGGACGCCGAGCTGCGCGAGCACGTCCGCCGCGTGGCGCATCGTGTCCCAGTCCGAATGCGAGCCCATGATGATGCCGACGCGTGCGGTGGTCATGTCTCGCTCCTCCTGGGTCCTGCGGCGCGAAGCAGCCGATCGCCGACAGCTTCGCCTAGCCCAGCAGCGGGAGGCAACGCAGCGATCACCACATCGACGCCCGCGAGATCGAGATCGCGCAGCGCCGCGTACAACGCGCGCGCCATCGCCGCGACATCATCGGGCAGCGGATGCGCCATCGCCGACAGCTCGGGCCATGCCGCGAACGCGCTCACTGGCGCGAGCACCGCGATCCGCCCCGTCGAAGCGGCCACCGCGCGCGGCACCTCGTCGGGCGCAACCGCGATGACGTGGGCCCGCGGGGCATAGTGACTCGCGAGCGTGCCCGGCGCCGCGGGGGCGTGTGCGTCGGCCACCGCAAGCGGCCCCGTGATCGCCTCGATCGCCTCGCGCGGTAGCCCGCCAGGACGGAGCAGCACCGCGCGCCCGCGCGATAGATCGACGATCGTCGACTCCACACCGACATCACACGCACCACCATCGAGAATGTAGTCGACGCGCTCGCCGAGATCCGCCGCGACGTGGTCCGCGGTCGTGGGGCTCACCGCGCCGAAGCGATTCGCGCTCGGTGCCGCGACGCCGCCGCCAAACGCACGCAGCAGCGCTTGCGCCATGGGATGCGCCGGCACGCGCACTCCGACCGTCTCCGCTCCGCCCGTCGTCGCGAGCGAGACGCGCGGACCGCGCGGCAGGATGAGGGTGAGCGGCCCGGGCCACGCTGCGGCGGCGAGCCGGCGCGCTTCGTCGGGCACGTTGGCCGCCCAGCCGTCGAGGGATGCGTCCGGAGCCAGGTGCACGATCAAGGGATGCCCGGTCGGGCGCCCCTTGGCCGCGAAGATCTTCGCCACCGCGTTGGCGCGCGACGCATCCGCACCGAGGCCGTACACGGTTTCCGTCGGTAAAGCCACGAGCCCCCCGGCGGCCAGAACGGCCGCAGCCTCGGAGATGTCGGTGCCGCGCTTCACGAGCGGAGTCTGCGCAACCCGCGTCGCCCGAGCAAGTCGCTCATCGATCTACGTAGCAAGCACATCGCGAATCGACTGCTACGTTACCGGGGATGCGGCTGGACTTTCGTGCGGTATGGGCCGCTAGCGCCAATCCCTACATGGTGCTCGATCGAGAGCTCCGCTACGTCGATGCCAACCCGGCGTACCTCGAGCTGACGGGCACCTCGCTCGCGAGCATCCTCGGACGCACGGTCTTCGAGCTGTTCCCCAACAACGATCCGAGCGACCCCAACAAGCAGGCCGAGCGCATGCTGCGTGACTCGTTCCTGCGCGTCCTCCGCTCGGGCAAGACCGAGGTGCTCGCCCATATTCCGTATCGCGTCCCGCGCTCGAAGGGCGGGGATCACGAGTCGAGGATCTGGAGCGCGACGCACACGCCGATCTTCGACGACGCGGGCGCGGTCGCCTTCATTCTCCAGCACACCCAGGACGTCACCCATCTCGGGGGCGTGTCGGGCAACGTGCTCGCACGTGCCGAGCGGGTCCAGCGCATCAACATCGAGCTCGACTCGCAGGTGCGGACGATGCGTGCCCTGTTCGAGCAGGCGCCGGGGTTCGTCGCCTTCATGCACGGCCCCGAGCACGTCTTCGAGATGACGAACGCCGCCTACGACCTGGTGATCGGGGGCCGGAAGGTGATCGGCAAGGCACTCCGCGACGCCCTGCCCGAGCTCGTGGACCAGGGCTTCTGCGAGCTCGTCGATCAGGTCTACGCCTCCGGTGAGCCCTACGTCGGCAAGGCCATGCGGTTCATGCTCGAGAGCGACTGCGCGACGACCGAGCTGTTCGTCGACTTCGTGCTCCAGCCGATCTCGGATCCCGTGCGCGGCACGATCGGTGTGTTCGTGCAGGGACACGACATGACGGATGCCAAGCGCGCCGAGATCCGCCAGGCGTTCCTGACGCGCGCGAGCGAGCACATCGCGCACTCCGGCGACTGCATCGAAGACGCCTTGCGAGGAATCGCAGAAGCTGCGGTCGCCGCGTTCGCTGATGCGGCGCACGTCGATCTCTTCGACGAAAACACCAGCCGGCGCATCGCGTGCGTCGACGCGGATCCAGCGAAGGCAGCGCGCGCGCAGGCGCTGATGCAGTTCCCCATTCCCGTCGAGCTCATCGGGGCGCATGGTCTGGTGCGCGGCGGCACCAAGCCGATCCTGTTGCGCGAGGTTACGCCAGCGATGGTCGCGACCAACGCGCGCGGGCCCGAGCACTTCGCCCTGCTCGAAGACCTCGGCATTCGCAGCATCCTGACCCTGCCGCTGTGGCATCGCGATCGCTTGTACGGCGTGTTCGTGTTCGCCCAGGCCGGCTCGGGGCGGCGCTTCGGTGAGCAGGATCGCCTCGCGATGGAAGATCTCGGACGCGTCCTCGGCGCGGCGCTCGATAATGCGCGCTTCCAGTGCGAGCGCCACGAGCTGCTCGGGCGCGAGCACGCGGCGCGCGAGCGTGCCGAGGCCGCGAACCGCGCCAAGGACGACTTCCTTGCGATGCTCGGCCACGAGCTCCGCAATCCGCTCGCGCCGATCCTCACCGCCGTGCAGCTCATGCGCCTGCGGGGCGACGAAGAGTCGCTGCGCGAGCAGGCGGTGATCGAGCGCCAGGCTCAACACATGGTGCGCATCGTCGACGACTTGCTCGACGTCTCGAAGGTCGCGCGCGGGAAGATCGAGTTACGCAAAGAGGTCATCGAGGTCTCGACGATCTGCACGAAGGCTGTCGAGATCATCGGGCCGATGCTCGAGACCAAGGGGCACCAGCTCACGATCGACGTTCCCGTCCGCGGCCTGCGCGTGTACGGCGACGAGGCGCGCCTCAGCCAGGTGCTCTCGAACTTGCTCTCGAACGCCATCCGCTACACCGAGCCCGACGGCCGCATTCACCTGAGCGCGAAGCACGAGGGCAACGAGGTCGTCCTGCGCGTCACCGACAGCGGCATCGGCATCGGCGCCGACATGTTGCCGCGTGTGTTCGATATGTTTGTCCAGGCGACGCAGACCTCGGACCGTCCCGAGGGCGGGCTCGGCCTCGGCCTGACGCTGGTGCGCCGGCTCGTGGAGCTACACGACGGCACCGTCGACGCGGCCAGCGCAGGCCTGCGGCGTGGCAGCACGTTCACCGTGCGCCTGCCAGCCGAACACCGCGCGGTGACCTCGGTGACCACGCGCAAGACGCCGGTCCCCTCGTCGTGCCGCAACGTGCTGGTCGTCGACGACAACGAGGATGCGGCGATGATGCTCGCGGATCTCTTGCGCCGCCGCGGCTACCAGGTCGTGGTCGCCAACGACGCCGAGTCGGCGCTGCGCTCCGTAAGAGAGGTCGCCCCCGAGATCGCGGTGGTCGACATCGGCCTACCGCGGATCGATGGGTACGAGCTCGCCCGTGAGCTGCGCGTCGCGCTTGGCGAGCGTACGCCCCAGCTCATCGCCCTCACCGGGTACACGCAGGACCACGATCGCGCACGCAGCGCCGCCGCGGGCTTCCAGGCCCACCTCAGCAAGCCAGTCGACAGTGCGACGCTACTCCGCACGATCGAACATGTGGCGACTGTCCATTAAGCAGTCGGGCGCGTTGATCGGGGTACCGCGCGTGGTGTTCGACGCCGTGCGCCGATGCGGCGCGCGTTGCGTGGCAAATTAGCAGGCCGTCGAAAAACTGGAGTGAGAGCATGAGTTCTCCTCCATGACACGCTTCGATCAGCGTGCCGTCGACGTTGAAGTGCGCGTTGCTCATCAGCCCCAACTCGCGAGCCTCTTCGACCACGCCGGCGAAGAACTTCGCGGCGACATCCTGTTCCAGGAGCCGATCCCGATTCTTCGAGAACGAGCTGTGATCGAACGAGGGCTCGTCCATCGTCATGTCGAGGAACCAGCGAAACAGCAGGTTGTAATCGAGCTGCTCGCAGAACATCCGGTCGCTCCGGATCGAGTACAGCGCGATGAGGATCTGCGCCTTCAGCAATCGCTCCGGCGGGATCGATGGCCGTAGTGGGTGGTCCTGTGGCACCCGCTGCTCGGGGCTCACGAGGGAGAACAGCGTCGACTGCTTTGTGTTGTCGCCACGCATCGACGACGACGCTATCCGGACCTATCGATTTCGTCGATCCTTCGTCGCCGGTTCCGTGGCCG
>JANRKM010000194.1:0-24536 GCA_033763475.1 Kofleriaceae bacterium | reverse complement strand
CGATGAGCGTCTCGGTCGTGAGCATGAGGCCCGAGACCGACGCCGCGTTCTGGATGGCCGTGCGGACGACCTTGGCGGGGTCGATGACGCCCGCCTTGACGAGGTCCTCGTACTCGAGCTTCGCGGCGTTGAAGCCGAACGCGTCCTTGCCTTCCTTGACCTTCGCGACGACGATCGAGCCGTCGACGCCGGCGTTGCCGGAGATCTGACGCAGCGGCTCCTCGAGCGCGCGGCGGATGATGTTGACGCCGTAGCGGCGGTCATCATCGAACGTCAGCTTGTCGAGCGCCGTGATGCAGCGGATGAGCGCCACACCGCCGCCGGGGACGATGCCCTCTTCGACGGCCGCGCGGGTCGCGTACATCGCGTCCTCGACGCGCGCCTTCTTCTCCTTCATCTCGACCTCGGTCGCCGCGCCGACGCGGATCACCGCGACGCCACCGACGAGCTTGGCGAGGCGCTCCTGGAGCTTCTCGCGGTCGTAGTCCGACGTGGTCTCCTCGACCTCGCGGCGGATCGTCTTCACGCGCGCGTCGATGGCTTCCTTGGTGCCGGCGCCCTCGATGATCGTCGTGTTGTCCTTGTCGACCGTGACGCGCTTCGCGCGGCCGAGGTCCGACAGGGTGACGTTCTCGAGCTTGAGGCCGAGGTCCTCGGTGATCGCCTGGCCGCCCGTGAGCGCCGCGATGTCCTGCAGCATCGCCTTGCGACGGTCGCCGAAGCCCGGGGCCTTGACGGCGCAGATCTGCAGCGTGCCGCGGAGCTTGTTCACGACGAGCGTGGCGAGCGCCTCACCGTCGACGTCCTCCGAGATGATCAGGAGCGGCTTGCCCTGCTTGGCAACCTGCTCGAGCACCGGGAGGAGCTCCTTCATGTTCGAGATCTTCTTCTCGTGCGTGAGGATGTAGGCGTCGTTGAGGACGACCTGCATGCGCTCGCTGTCCGTGACGAAGTACGGCGAGAGGTAGCCGCGGTCGAACTGCATACCCTCGACGACGTCGAGCTCGGAGGTCAGCGTCTTGGCCTCTTCGACCGTGATCACGCCTTCCTTGCCGACCTTCTTCATCGCCTCGGCGATCATGTTGCCGATCTCGGTGTCGCCGTTCGCGCTGATCGTGCCGACCTGCGCGATGTCGTCCTTGCCCTTGGTCGGGGTCGCCATCGCCTTGATCTGCTCGACGATCGAGGCAACCGCGGCGTCGATGCCGCGCTTGAGGTCCATCGGGTTCAGGCCGGCGGCGACGAGCTTCGCGCCCTCGTTGTAGATCGCCTGTGCCAGGACGGTCGCGGTGGTGGTGCCGTCACCGGCGACGTCGGAGGTCTTGGAAGCGACCTCCTTCACCATCTGCGCGCCCATGTTCTGGAACTTGTTGTCGATCTCGATCTCCTTCGCGACGGTGACGCCGTCCTTGGTGACCGTCGGGGCGCCCCACGACTTCTCGATCACGACGTTGCGACCGCGGGGCCCGAGGGTGACCTTGACCGCGTTGGCGAGGAGGTTGAGGCCCTTGGCGATCTCGCCGCGAGCCGAAGAGGAGAAGATGATTTCTTTGGCAGCCATTGCTGTAATTCCTTGCTGAAGAACTGAGAGAAGGGTGTGAGCTCGCGATCAGTCGAGGACGGCGAGGATGTCGTCTTCGCGGAGGATCAGGTGCTCTTCACCATCGATCTTGATCTCCGAGCCGGAGTACTTGCTGAAGAGGACCTTGTCCCCCGCCTTCACATCGAGCGGGATGACCTTGCCGGTCTTGTCCGTCTTGCCGGCGCCGACGGCGATAACCTTGGCCTGGATCGGCTTCTCCTTGGCGGAGTCCGGGATGAACAGGCCACCGGAGGTCTTGGTCTCTTCGTCGAGACGCTTGACGAGGATGCGATCGTGGAGCGGGCGAATCTTCATGACCGCCTCTATAGACACGGGGGCCGCGGTTGGCAACCCCCGATCTAGAGTGCTAACAAAATTCTAAAATTCGTTTAGATTACGAACGCTTGAATTCTTCGCTAAAACGAGCCCGCGAGCCCAACCGTATTGCCCGACACGTAGGGCGTGCCCGGTAGCACCTCGGCCTTGGGAACGGCGCTCTGGAGCAGCTTGATCGAGAGGTAGAGGCCCACCGCAGACACGCCGCCGGTGATGAGGCCCGCGGTGCACATCCCGTCGTGATCCGTCGCGCAGCCGACGGCCGTGAGCGAGATGCCAGTGACCAGCCCGAGGCCGGCGAAGGTGGTCCCGACGATGCCACCCGCGTAGGCGCCCTGCGAGAGTGGCTTTCCGCGCACGACGACGGAGCCCTGCGGCAGATACCCGACCTCGAGCAGCACGCGGTTACGCTCCTGGGAGCGCGCGCGGAGCGTGACGAAGCGCATCGGCGGGACGTAGATCGAGCAGGGCGTTCCACACGCCGGTTGCTGGTCGATCAGGACATCCCACCCGTCGGAATTTGTGGACACGAACGTGGCCTGGGTCGCTCCCGGCGGCGGCGTTGGCGGAAGCGGTGCCTGCGACGCCGCTGGCTGACCCTCGGGCGCTGGTGGCACCACCGGAGTCATCCCCGGCTGCGCGGAAGCGATGGTCGCGAACGTACCAACGAGTAGAGGAGGGACCAGGGAAGTTCCGGGCTTCGGCATCATGCCTTTCCTCAGACCGAGCGCGGACGGCGAACCTATTGTCGCTGGGCGCCGCCTCGACCGCAATCCAGATCGTATCGTGGTACGACGCCAGCGTGGCGCTCACCGACTACGAGAAGTACATCCGCACCGAGGAGCTGCTCTCGTTGCAGAAGGCGCCGGACGCGCTGACCTGCCACGACGAGATGCAGTTCCAGATCGTGCACCAGGCGCACGAGCTCTACATGAAGCTGATCGAGCACGAGCTCACCTTTGTGTGCAGCTTGCTCGAGAAGGACGAAGTGGCACGCGCGGTGACCACGCTGAAGCGTGTGGCGCGCATCCAGCGCGTGTTGCTCGAGTCCGTGGACCTGCTCGATACGATGGCGCCCACGGACTACATGACGATCCGCACCGGCCTCGGTCGTGGCTCGGGCCAGGAGTCGCCTGGGTTTCGGACCATGCTCAAGCTCCCCGGTGAGCTCGTGTGGCCGGCCTTCACCGCGTTCCTCGCCAAGCGCGGCGTCACGCTTCGGCAGATCTACGACGATCCGCATGCACAGCATCAGCTGTTCCAGGTGTGCGAGGGCCTGCTCGAGTACGACCAGCTCCTGCAGACATGGCGCTCGCGCCACCTGATGCTGGTCTATCGCATCATCGGTACTGGCACGCCGTCGCTCAAGGGCAAGCACTCCGACCTGCTCGCGAAGGGCATGGTGACGCGGTTCTTCCCTGCGCTGTGGGACGTTCGTGACGAGGTGTTCAGTGACTGGACGGCGGCGCAGGCGGCGAAGGGCAAAGAGACCGGATACCACGGCTGATGCGGGCGACCGCGCTGGCGCTTCTCGTTGCTTTCAGCGGCTGCGAGTTCGCCGTCAAACATCCACCCGCGACCGCCGCGATCGTCGCGGGCACCATCGGGTTCGGCACCTGCGAGATCGCCACCGACGAACACGGGACCTGCGCGCTCATCAGCCTGGGCACCGCGGCTGCGCTGGGCCTGATCACGTGGGCGGCGATCGCGATCGGCGGACCGGGCGATACGGTGCTGCAATCGGCTGACCCCGCCGAGGCGCAGCGACCGGTTCCGCAGGATCCGACGCTCGATCAGCCTTCGCCCGCGCCCGCGCCGACAGAGCCTGCCCCGACGGAGCCCGCTCCCGTGCCGTGAGATTCGACGTGTCCCTCGATGCGTCGGTCCGGAACGAACCACAACGCGGCAACGACCCAGTACAGCGCAAACGCGATCGAGCGGTTCGTGAAGCGCGGAGGTCTGGTTGGCGGTGCTGCATGGAACATGCCCGGCGCGTGGTGGTATCCCCGGGGCATGGTCGACCCCGTCGCGGACAGCTTGCTCGAGTACCGCTCGCGATTTCCCGCGCTCGAGCACTGCGTGCATCTGATCTCGCACTCGCTGGGCTGCGTGCCCGCGCAGGCCAAGGCCGACCTCGGTGAATTCTTCGACCTGTGGCAGACGAAGTCGGTCCACGCGTGGAGTGACTGGTTGCCCGAGGTCGACCGGGCGGCAGCGCGGATCGGCAAGCTCATTTCGGCGCCGGCGAGCGCGGTGACGCTGAACCAGAACGTATCGACGGTGATGAGCGTGCTCGCATCGTGCTTCGAGTACACGCCCGCACGGAACAAGATCGTCTACGAGGCGCTGATGTTCCCGACGGTGTCGTACGTGTGGCAGGAGGAGCAGCGGCGTGGCGCGCAGTGCGTGCTCGTCCCGGCCTCTACCACGGGGATGATCGATGCCGAAACGATGTGCAATGCGATCGACGAGCACACGCTGCTCGTGGTCATACAGCACGTGGTATATGCGACGGCGCAGATCCAGGACGTGAAGCAGATCGTCGCGCGTGCGAACGCGGTGGGCGCGCACGTGATCCTCGACTGCTATCAGTCGATCGGGGCCGTGCCGCTCGACGTCATCGATCTCGGCGTTTCGTTCGCGACGGGTGGTTCAGTGAAGTACGTGTGTGGTGGCCCGGGCGCGGCGTGGCTTTACGTGCGGCCCGATCTGATCGAAAAGTTCTCGCCGCGCGTCACCGGTTGGTTTGGCAACGAGGCGCCGTTCGCGTTCACCATGCCTGCGCAGAGCTACGCGGAGGGCATCTGGCGGTACATGGGCGGCACGCCCTCTGTCGCTGCGCTCTACCAGTCACGCGCGGGGTACACGCTCGTCGGTGAGATCGGGGTCCGCCGGATCCGCGAGAAGAGCCTCGTGATGACCCAACTGTGCATCGACTGGATCGACGAGCTCGGCATGAAGCTCCACAGCCCGCGCGCCGCCGAGACGCGCGGAGGCTCGGTGGTGTTCGACTTCGTGGGCGCCGCCGATGTGTGTCGCGAGCTCAATCGCCGCCGGTTCTTCTGCGATCACCGACCCGGCGCCGGCATCCGCATCGCGCCGCACTTCTACACGAAGGCCGACGAGATCGAGCTGTTCTTCGCAGAGCTCAAGAAGATCCGCTCGGGCTCGGGGCGCTAGCCAGAGCCCGCGCGGCGCCGGCGCCGCAGCACCAACACCACGACCAGCACCGGCCACATCGCGGCGGGGTCACTCGTGCGGCAGTCACACGCGTAGAAGCTCGTCGTGTCCTGCTCGCCGGGGTCGGTACCGAGCCCGACGCCGGAGAGCATCACCGTGAGGTCACCTTCCGACGACGAGATCGTGAGCGTGCCATTGCGCGTGCCCGTGCGAACGGGGACGAAGCCAACGATGACCGTTGCGATCTCGTTGGGCTCGAGCGATCCGGGCAGCGGCACATTGGATTCATTGCGGAACTCGCCGGTCGGCGAGATCGTGGGCACGCCGAGCGAGAGCGGCGTGCCTCCGCAGTTCTGAATCCGGATCGCGGTCGGCAGTGCTTGCTCGCGCAACATGACGCGGCCGAAGTCGACGCGCTGGGGCGTGATCGCGCCACCGTTGGCAATGAACTCGGCGGTCATCGTCGTCATCGGCATGCTCATGGCGCCCTCGATGTCCGTCGACCACACGAGCGTGTCGGTGATCGCGCCCGCCGTGTCGCGGCCGAGCGGACGCACGCGCACCGTCGCGCTCTCGTTCATCTGCAACGAGGACGGGTAGCTGCCGGGATCCAGGTTGAAGCCGGAGGCCGCCATCGCGGCGAGATACGGACGCGCCGGCAGCCCGATCGTCGCGGTGCCCGTCGATATCAAGCGTGCCTCCGCGGTGGCGGGCGTGCGTCCGACGCAGAAGCTGCCGATCATGAGCTGCTCTGGGAAGACCACTGCGGGGGTGACGACCTTTCCGAGCACGGGGATCTCGATGGTGTCGTTGCCGCTGGTCGAGACCGAGACGGTGGTCGCCAGCGAGGGGGTATCGACCGAGGGATCGAGCACGACATCGAACGTGGTGTAGGGCTCGCTCGCCGAGACGGTGGTCGCCGTCGGTGCAGTCACGGTCAGCGTGCCCGTCGGATTCGCCGTCAGCCCCGGGTCCGCGGTGATCGGCAGCGCAGTCGAGCCGGTGCGCAGCGTGATGGTCTGGGTGACGAGCTTTCCAGGCGCGATGCGGACCTCACCAAAATCGACGGCCGAAGGTTCCGAGTAGAGATTGCCCGCCGTGCCGGTACAGCGCAGCTCGACCGATCGCATGCCGCCGAGATACGCGGCCGAGCTGCGGATCTCGAGCGTGGCCGTGAAGTCCTGCGCCGCGCTTGGCGTACACGCGACGCGAACGTCGACGGTGGCGCCGGGCGCGACATTCTGTGGCGGCGCGACCATGGCGAGCTCCGTGCCAGGTTGCGCGATCGTATAGGTGAGCCCGGTGAGCTCGACGTTGCCACCATTGCGGATCTGGAATGCGCGATCGCCGGTGACGCCGACGGGCCGGGTGGTGACGTGGAAGCTGGGCGGCGTGCCGAGGTCGGTGACGAGCTCGAGCGTCGCGCCCAGGCCGGTGCCGTCGAGATCGCGATCGATGGTCATCGCGCCCGGATCGCTCGTGACGATCGAGAGCGTCGCGTCCTGCGGGCCGTGCGCGGTGGGCTGGAACGCGGCGTTCAGCGTGAGCGACGTCATGGGATTGAGCGCACACGGCAGCGGGCATGACGACGTCACGGTCCATTGTGTGCTCGCGCCCCCGAACACCGTGGTGCTATCGACCGAGTATACGGTCGTCGTGCTCGTGTTCTGCACCACGAGCGAGCCGTTGGCGAGGCTGTTCACTTGCTGCGAGAGCGCGAGGCTCGGCGGCGTCACCGTGATGCCGCCGAGGCTCGTGCCGGTGCCCGTGCAGTCGAGTTGCACGCCACCGAGGACTTGCTCGCCATCGCCGGCGACGACATAGAGGTGCTTCTGGATCGGCCCCACCGCCTGCGGCGCGCAGTCGACCGTCACGTCGATGTAGCCCATCGGCGCCACCACGGCGGCCTGCTGGCACCCCGGCGTGTTGAGGCAGTTCTGGATGCTGTACGTGTTGCCGGGGGCCTGCTCGTCGATCTGCAGCGTGATCCCGGTGAGCGAGCTCGTCGCCGACGGGTTGGTGATGCGCACGGTGCGCTGCGCGGGAGTCGCGCCGATCACGACGCTGCCGAAGTCGAGCACGTCCGGCATCGCAGTGAGCCCGCCCGTGCCGTTGCCAGCGATGCACAGCACGGTGAACGTCGCGTGGCGCGCGACGTCGTCGTTGGCGTTGAACTGACAGCGCCGGATACCGAACCCTGTCCAACCGCAGGTGGCGGTCAAGGAGTGCTGGTTGAGCCCGGAGCCCTCGCCTTGAGAGCCAAGCCGAAAGCTCGTCGGGCTCGCACTCACGCCGGTGCAATCGCCGCTCGACGCGAGGGCCGTGATCATCGTCGGCGTATCGCCGTAGTTGTTGAGCGTCGTGGCGCCTGTCGCGCTGCCGCCCGAGGGCACCTGGACGACCACGACCGCAGGCTCCGAGTGCACGTCGGAGAACGGCACCGGCACCGGCGCCGCGAGCGCGAGCACCGTGGTGACGAGCACCACCGTTACCGCGAGGAGTCGCCGCGTGCGCCGCTTCATAGCCGTCCGATCATCCCGAGGGTAGGCACGAACACGTTCTTCTCGAAGCCCGCATCGGCGGGCACGAAGAAGTGCTCGTAACCGACGTCGCCTTGCACGCTGAGGTGACCGTTGATGCGCAGCTCCACGCCCGCCGCGGCGCGCAGCCCGACGGCGAGCTTGGTGGACATCCCGCCGCCTTCATCCGTGTAGTCGTAGGCGAACCCGGGCACCCCACCGCCGACGTACGGGCGCAGCGTGCCGGTGAGGAGCCGCAATCGGATCCCGATGTAGCCGCCGTTCAGATTCGAGCGCAGGTACATGAGCTCGGCCTCGAGGCGCTTGCGCGACACCGCGAGCCCGACGCCGCCCGCGAACCCGCGGCCCTTGCCATCGATGCGGAGGACGCCCATCGCGCCCGAGGTGATCCTATCGGCGTCGTCGTCGAACAGCGTCGTGAGCGCGAGGTCATCGTCGTCGTGATGCGGGATGAGCGCGGGGATCTCGTCGCCGCCGAATCCCGCGCGCACGCGCCGCTCGCCCCCTTCGCCGCTGGCGTACTGCCGGCCCGTGATGAGCCAGCCATCGACTTGCTCGGGCATCGTGAGCAGCTTGCGATCGAGCTCGGGCGGCGGCGCATCGATCGTCGCGTCGATCGCCTTGTGCTCGCCTTCGAAGCCATTGATGGAGATCTCCGTGCTCCCCTCGCCGAGCCGCGCGCGCACGAGGTGGATGCCGGGGCGCACGCGCGTCACGAGCGCCCTGCCGACGGGGATGAACGGGCCCGCATCGATCGAGACCTCCGCGCCGGCGAGGTTCACGCGAATGGTGAGCAGCGTGAGCTGCTCGTCGAGGCGCGTCAGCAGCGCCTTGACTTCCGCGACGCGTGAATCGTCCGGGCCCGGCTCGAGGATGTAGCGTTGATACGTGTTCGCGGCGTCCGCGAGCCGCCCCATGTCGCGTAGGGTGGAGCCGATGTTGAGAAGGATGCGCGGGCTCGGGACCTTCGCGTAAGCCTCGAGGAAGTTTGCGAGCGCCTGCTCGTAGGCCTTGTCCTGGAGCAGGCGCACGCCCTCTGTCATCAGCGCCTCGGCGAGCTGCTTGTCGTCGCGCGCAGCGGGCTGCGCGAACGCGCGCGTGCTCGCGAGCACGGCGAGAGAGGCAGCGAGGAGGCGGAAGGACGAAGTCATTCGAGCGTGGTCTCGATCGGCGAGCCCTGAGATGTGACCGGGCCCTGCCGCGGCGGAAAGGCGGAGGGTGACGTGAGCGTACCCTCGGCCTGACCGCCCGGGCGAACAACCGGACCGCTCTCTTGCTGCGTGCCGCGCGGGCGGGGAGGTAGGCGCGATGGTTTGCGAGTCGTGCTTGGCACGCTGGCGTCGGGCGCCGTGGGCGTGGGATCCGCTGGTTGCGGGATCGCCTTCGGCGTTGCCGCCGGCATGGCGGGCGTTGCTCTCGGCGTGGCGGGTGGCGTCGGCGTGGCTGCGTCGTCGTCGCTGCGCAGCATCACGATCAGCGCGACGACACCGGCGACGAGCACCGTGGCGAGACCGGCGACAAGCCCGAGCGTGCCGCTCGACTCGCTGCGTGGCGGCGGCGTCTCCATGATGCCGAGCTCGAGCTTGGTGCCCGAGGGCAGCGGCGTTGGGGCAATGCGGCGCTCCACCGGCAACCGCGAGGCGATGCCGAACAAGCTGCGCTGCACCTCACCCGCGTTCGCCGGTCGGTCGCTGGGCGCCTTTGCGAGCAAGCGCACGACGAGCGCATCGATCTCGGGGCTCAGCGTGGGCACGCCGGTCCGCGGCGGCTCCGCGGGTGTGAAGATCTGCATCGCAATGATCTCGCCCGCACCCTCGGCAGAGAACGGTGGCGCGCCTACGAGGAGCTCGTAGAGTATGCAGCCGAGCGAGTAGAGGTCCGCGCGGTGATCGATCTTCGCGGCCTGAAGCGCCTGCTCGGGGGCCATGTACAGCGGGGTTCCCATCAGCACGCCGGTCTGCGTGTGCCCTACCTGCGACGCCCGATCGGCGAGTTTCGCGACGCCGAAATCGACGACCTTCACACGCTCGCCGCCTATGCTGCGTACGAGGAAAATGTTGTCGGGCTTGAGGTCGCGATGAATGATGCCGGCGTCGTGAGCGGCGGTGAGCGCGCTTGCGATGTCGCGCGCGATCGCGATGGCCTCGAGCTCACCGAGCTTGCCCGTCCGGGCGAGCCGCGCCGCGAGGGTCTCCCCGTCGAGGAGCTCCATCACATAGTAGGCGTCGCCTTCGGCGGTGTAGCCGAAGTCGTAAACCTCGATGATGCCCGGATGTTTGATCGCCGAGGCGGCGCGCGCCTCGTCGAAGAACCGCTCGACGGCGGCCTCGCTGGCCGACAGCTCGGGGCGCAGGAACTTGATCGCTGCCAGGCGGCCGAGCACTTCGTGCTGGGCGCGATAGACCGCGCCCATCCCGCCCCGAGATAGCTCGCTCAGCACCCGATAGTTGCCAACGATCTGGCCAACCACCGTCGAAGGATGCGCCCGTTCGGGGGTGGGCTTCAACACCCGCTGGGGTAGGTCCCGGTGCGACGTGCGTGTTACCGTGGAGTCGGATGCGGAGTTTGTTCGCGATCGCGCTCGTGGCGGGTGCACGTATGGCTGCGGGCGAGCCGGCCGTCGCGAGCCCGGACCCGGCGGCCTCGCGCGTCGGCGAGGCGAATCTCGAGTCGCTCGACAAGCGGCAGGGGATGACCTTCGGCGCCATGGTCGGCCCATCGCTGACGTTCGGCTCCGACGTGGGGACCGGGGGCGCGCTCACGCTGCGGATGGGGCAGGTCGCGACGCCGTCGACGGTGATGTCGCTCGAGCTCAACGCGGCAGCCGTGTTCCACCGTGTCGAGGATCGCCTGGTCGCCAACAACACCGGTTCGCTGCTCGCCGGTGTGCAGTACTGGGTAAACCCGTCGCTGTTCGTGCGTGCGGCGGCGGGCTTTGGCAATTATCACTGCAAGGAATGTGGTGCGCCCGATGCGGACGGGATGCGGCGCACCGACAAGTACGCGGGCGTCGCCGGCAGCGTCGGCGCGGGCATCGACGTCGTGCGCTGGGGCCGCCTCGTGCTGTCGTTCGAGGTCCACTCGGTCACGCTGTTCACGCTCGACGGCATGCTGTCGAACAACGCGCTCGGTCTCGCCATCGCTCTCGATTAGCTAGCTAGCTAGCTAGGGCGCGCGCAGCACGAGATCCACACGCTCTTCGTCGACGTTCGCCGCGCCGACCTGCCGCTCGGCGGAGCGCGCGCGCAGCTTCGCATGCACGAACGCACCGGGTGTCGCCGTCAGTGAGTAGTGGCCGTCGTCGTCGGTACGCGTCAGCTCGTCGGCCGAGGCCTTTGCGCGCGAAGCGACCACCACGTTGGCCACGGGCTCGCCGTTCTCGTCACGGACGATGCCGTAGACGCGCTTCGGGCGGGGCGTACCGAGATCGAGCTCGACGGTCGCGCCACCGCCCGCGGTGAGGTCGGCCTCGAAGCCGACCGCCTGGCTGCGCCACCGTGCCCTTCCCACGACCTTGCACGCGGGCAGGCCACTGAGGGAGAACGCGCTCGCGACGACCGGGACCATTCGCGGTGGCTCCTCGATCCTGAGCTGGTCGTTCGCGAAGTCCTTGCACGTGAGCTCGGTGATCTCGAAGCTGCCGTCGACGAGGAACGTGGTGGTGCCGGTAAGGCGCGCGGTGCCGCCGAGCACGAGCCGCTCGCTGTCTGTCTGCGGCGCCATGATCGACGACGCGACCATGCCGCGTCCGGACACGTGGGCGCGCAGGGCGTACGGACCTGCGGGGACATCGTGGAACTGCCAGCGACCTTGCGCGTCGGTGCGCTCTTGCTGGCCGATGCCCGACGGCGAGCGTGGGGCGAGGTCGATAAACGCGAACGGGACCGGCTCACCGGCGCGATCCACCAGGACGCCGTCGAGGTCTGCGGTCATCGCGGGCAGGCGGAACACGACGTCCGTCACGATCATGCCCTCGCGGCACGTGAACGTGCGCGCCGCAGCCGGCGGTGATCGCCACGGCCACGCGCGCACCGCGATCTCGTGGTCGACGTGCGTCGAGACCCAGCGGAACGTGCCGTCCGGCGCGATCTCGCCGCCCGGCCGGAACTCGCCGTTGATTCCCGAGATGAGCTCCTCGATCGCGCCGTCACCCGCCGGTTCGCCACGCGCATCGAGCACCCTGCCGGTGACGATGCAGCCTTCCTTCATGATCACGTCGTGCTCGACCTCCGCATCCACCCCGAGCGCGATCGCGCCGTCACCGACAATGCCGGCATACTTGTCGTGGGTCGCGTCGAGCACGCAGCGTTGACCCGCAGGGAGCCGGAGCTCGTAGCGGCCGTTTGCGTCGGAGGTCGCCACGTCGGTACCGAGCACCGGGCGCTGGTCGCAGGTGGCGCGCACGACGGCGTTCCCGAGCTCCGCGTTCATCGGATCCTTGACCGCGCCATGGACTCGCACGCTGCGGACGACCGGCACATCGATGTTCGCGATGCTGGTGGTGAGCTCGAGGCGCGTGACCAAGGCCTCGTCGAGCGCACCCGCGGTCACGGCGCGCGGCACGCCATGGATGCGCGCGGGGCGTCGCGCGGCGCTCGATAGGTAGCGCTCGTCGTCGACGTACAGGCCGTAGGTACCAGGTGGAAGCGAGAACTGAAAGCTGCCGTCGGCGCCGCTCCGTGTCGATGCGCGCTGTCGGCCGCGTGCGATCACCTCGATGTTCGGGACGCCACGGTCATTCGCGTCGATCACCTTGCCTGCGAGCGACACCCGCGCCTGTAGACCCGGTGGGGCGATGCGCCGCACGAGCTGTGCGTACGCTCGCGCGCTCTGGTCGGTGGGCACCGGCGTGGCGTCGCGGTGCTCGCGGCCACACGCGGCGAGCGCGATGACAGCAAGAGCAGCCGGGCGCATGGCACGAGTGTGTTACGGGTGCGCCTCGATGACCACAGCGGTGATGTTGTCCTTGCCACCGCGTTGATTGGCGAGCGAGATCGCCGCATCGGCGCACTCCTCCAGCGTCCCGTCCCCACACAGCTCGACGACCTCGCGCTCGTCGTTGAAGTACCCGTGCAGCCCGTCGCTGCACAGCAGGAACCGGTCGCCGACCGCGATGTCGACATCGGCCGTGTCGACCTGCACGTAGTCGCGGTGACCGACAGCACGGGTGATGACGTTTTTGCCGGCAGCCTTCTCGGCCTCCGCCTTGGTCATCATCCCGTGCTTGACCTTGTAGTTGATGAGGGTGTGGTCCTCGGTCAGCTGGAGCACGTTGCCGTTGCGGACGCGGTAGACGCGGGAATCGCCGACGTGGACCGCAAACGCGAGCCCGGCTCGAACCAGCATGGCCGACAGCGTCGTCGACATCCCCTTCTTCTCGGGGTCGAGCTCGGCCATGCCGAACACCATGTAGCAGGCGCTCTTGACCCCGCTCTCGAGGAGTCGGCGGATCTCCCACACGCACTCGGTGTCACCGGCTTCGATGCGTGCGACCAACTTGTCGAGATCCCGGCTGGCACCCATCACCCACATGGAGAGCTGCTCGACAGCCTCGCGACTGGCGATCTCGCCCTTGTTATGGCCGCCGACGCCATCGGCGACGACATAGAATCCCCGAGCGTCATCGCGGAAAAGCGAGTCTTCGTTGATCTGCCGCTTCCGGCCCACGTCTGTACGGGCCACCGACCTGAGCTTCACCAGGCCACCATATCATGGCGACTCGGAGGGTCGCTTGCTACGATCGCGACGTGAGCGAGGGTCCTCAGCTAGCCACGGTCCTGCGCGACCGCTCGAGTGAGATCTTGGCGAGCTGGCTCGTGCGCTTCGAGCGTTCGCCGCTGCGGTTCCGGCGCGCTGGCAAAGCTGCGACGCATACTGCACAGGTCGCCAACCTGGTCGAGGCGCTGGCCGTCGCCGCGGTCTCGGCCGAGACGCTACGACCAGGCACGGACGCCACGCGCGAGGTCGAGCGCAGCGCGGCCTTCCTGGGGGCGCAGTTCGCGAGCGAAGGCGCGACGGGGTTCGATGTCGCGGCGCTGTTGATCGAGCTCCGCGACGTGATCGGCGGGATGATCCCCGCCAACGAGGGGGCTGGTCTCACGCGGCTGTTCGAGTGGCTGACGGTCGTCGCCCTCGACACCTTCGCGGCATCGGGGCTGCAGAGCCTGCGCGAGCGCGTGAACGACCAGCTCGAGGTTGGAACACCCGTTGTCGAGATCTTGCCGAAGGTGCCCGCCGTGTTTCTAGTGGGCGCGCCCAATGCTTCGGTTATCGACGGGCTACTCGCGCGCGCGTGGATGCTCGCCGTCGGCACGGGATCGCCATGCCTGATCATCGATGCAGGTGGGCTCGCCGAGAGCGGTGAGCACAATTTCGAGCGCGGTTATCAGGCTTTCCTCGAGCAGGCCGAGGGCACCGTTCTGCAGGTTCTCCTGTCGAATGCACGTCGACCACTGCGCGAACAGACAGCGGCGGCGACCGCGGCCCGTGGCCTCGCGTTTCAGCATTTCGATCGTCTAGATAGTGCGGTGGCCCACGCCCTCGAGCGTGGTGGTCATCTGCTCACCCGTCGTAGTTGAGGCCACCTACGGCCGGTCGCGGCCATGTGCTGTGATACGATCGCGTTCTCGTGGGCGAATCTCCCATCGGTGCCGGCCAGCGTTTTGGCCGATATCAGCTCGTCGAGCGTCTCGCAGTAGGCGGGATGGCGGAGCTGTTCGTGGCGACCGCTCCCGGAGAACACGGCTTCACGAAGAAGGTCGTGATCAAGCGGCTGCTGCCGCACCTCATCGCGGACGAGACCTACAACGCGATGTTCATCGACGAGGCCAAGCTGACGGCGCGGCTCGTGCACCCCAAGATCGCGCAGACGTTCGAGCTCGGAAAGGTCGACGACGCACTGTTCATCGCCATGGAGCACATCGACGGCATCGACGTGCTCGCCGTGCTCCGTGAGTACGCCGCGCGCCGCCGCCGGGTCGAGCCGCAGCTCGCCGCGTGGATCGCCCACGAGACGCTCGACGCGCTCGACTACGCCCATAACCTCGCCGGCGAGGACGGCAAGCCGCTCGGCATCGTCCATCGCGACATCTCGCCGTCGAACGTGCTGCTCAGCTCGCGCGGTGATGTGAAGCTCGTTGACTTCGGCATCGCGCGCGCCAAAGACCCGGATCGCGCGCACAAGAGCAAGTCGGGCACGCTCAAGGGCAAGTACGGCTACATGTCGCCCGAGCAGGTCATCGAGATGCCTCTCGCTGCGCGCAGCGACGTGTTCTCGGTCGGCATCGTGCTCGCAGAGCTGCTCACGGGGCGCCGGCTGTTCGCCGCCGCCAACGAGCTCGACGTGCTGCTGATGGTGCGCGACGCCAAGCTCGCGCGATTCGACAAGTACGGTGCCGACCTCGAGCCCGGGCTCGCCGAGATCGTGCGCAAGGCGCTGAAGAAGTCGCTCGACGAGCGCTGGGCAAGCGCGGCGGCGTTCCGTGACGCGATCGGCGAGTGGTTGTTCGAGCAGCGTTATCGCATCACGCCCAAGCAGATCGCGGACGTGGTCGTCGAGCTCCGCGAGGCCGTCAACGCGCGCCGCGCCAAGGTCGGCACCGCGGTCGCGGGCAACAACGAGGAGATCGCCGTCAGTCGCGCGCCGAGCGAAGACGCGCCCGTCATGATCATCGACGGCGATCTCAGCATGCCGGTGATCCAGATCGAATCGGATGCGTCCGAGCCCAAGCATCACGTCGCCGCGCCGGTGACCGAGGTCGTTGCGGTGCCTCGTCCGGCACCGACACCAGTACCCCTGGCGCCCACGCCCACGCCCGCCCTGCCGCCGCTGCCGGTGCCTCGCCGGCCCGCGGCCGAGCCGGGCAAGCCGCTCGTGATGGTGGTGCCGCCGCTACCGACACCGCCGCCGCTACCGCCCAAAGTATCTGGCGTCGAGCGCAAGGCGTTCGAGAATCTCGAGATCGATACGGGCGGTGCCGTCGAGGTGCCGATCGCGGACACGATCAGTGCAGCGATCGGCGCGATCCGCTTGCCCGAGCTCGTTCCTTCGGGGGCGGCGCGCACGGTCGCTGACGCTGGCCCGCTCGAGCCGCTCGAGGACTCGGTGCTGCGCAACTTCGACGACGTGCTCGGCGAGGACGAGATCGAGGCCGACGTCCCGATCCCGCACGTCACCGAAGAAGAGGCACTGCGCAAGAAGCCACCGACGCCACCGGCGCTGTCGGACATCGCCGAACCGCCCGATGACGCGGGCGAGTTCCATGCGACCTCGCCGCTGCGCGTGTTGTTCCGCCTGATGACGGCCCGTGCGACCGGCCTGTTGGTGGTCGCGGTCGGCGGGATCAAGAAGGAGATCTACGTTCGCGACGGCCAGCCCGAGTACGTCTCGTCGAACGTCGCGAGCGAGCTGTTCGGCAACTACCTCGTGAGCAAGGGCGTGCTCAGCGATGGCGAGCTCGCGATGGCGCTCGCGATGATGCCGCACTACGGCGGCAAGCTCGGCGACACGCTCGTCGGGCTCGGCCTGCTCAAGCCGCTCGAGGTGTTCCGGCATCTCACGCGCCAGGTGCGCTCCAAGATCATCGACGTGTGTACGTGGAACAAGGGCGGCTTCGGGTGGTACTCGGGGCGCGAAAATCCGCGCGAGGCATTCCCGCTCGACTTCAACGCGTTCGAGATCCTAGGTGCGGGAGCGATGGCGATGGCCGAGGACCACATCGACAGCTGGGTCGCCAGGAACGCTGGCCTCAAGCTGCGCGCCTCGCGCACGCGACGCGTGGGGCCCGAGCGGTTCGAAGTGAAGGGTCTCGTCGAGCTCTGCGAGCAGCTCGACGGTAAGCGTTCGATCGGCGAGATCATCGAGGAGCAAGCGGAGCGCTCCGATCGTTTGAAGGTCGGCCGCATGTTGTGCCTGCTCGAGGCGTGCGACCTCGCGCGCCCTGGTTGATCGCGCGCAGCCGTCACACCGGGAGCACAGGGGATCGGCGAACGAGAGACGCCTTGCCGGTCGGCCTGCGTCCGCTCTAGTGAGGCATGGTGCGCGCGTTGTTGGCGGCTGGGGTGCTGGTGGTCGCGAGCACGGCGAGCGCCGAGGACGAGGTCGAGCTCGCGAGGGGGTACGTCGACCACTCGACGACCATCTACCTCGCGAACACGTGGACACCTGGACCGACGATCCCGGTGCGGATCGGCCTCGAAGGCGCGGCGCGCCTCACGCGCAGCAAGCTCGCGTTCGAGGCACGCGTCGGTCTAGGCGGCGTCGCCAGCCTCAACGCCCTCGGTTCCGAGCTGCACGGTCACTTCGGTCTCAGCATCGGTGTCGCGTTGCCTCTCACGAACCGGCTGGCCATGACGCCCATGGTTGGCTACGACGTGTTCGCGCTGTGGGAGAAGGAGGGTGGCAACTTCGCGGTGCACTACGTGATGGCAGAGATCCCGCTCTCGATCCTCGTGTTCGAGCACGTCATGATCGAGCCGTTCATCCAGCTCGGCATCGCCCGGTTTCAGGGCGCGACGGATCCGGCCGTCGTGATCGGCCCGCGCATCGGTCTTACGTTCTAGGCTCGTCCACGGTTAGTCCTCGCTCTCGACGAGCACGCGCTGCAACTCCTGCCCCGAACCGCCGAAATGCACGTAGAGAGGCTCACCGGCACCGTAGATGAGCGGGACGCTCGAGCCGAGTGGCTGGCAGCGCAGAGCGTTGCACGGGCCGGTGCAGGCGAGCGCCGGTGAAGCGGTGCGCACGGTACCGTACAAAGGGCGCGGGCCGGGGTTGTCGATCCGCACCCACGACGACGGCGTGCCCGAGACCTCGAGCTGCCAGCGTTCGTTGGGGGGCACGCTGATCGGCGTCGCGCGTTCGCACTTGTCGCCGATGTGACCGAGGCGCGTGATGCGAAACCCGGTGGTGTCGTCGAGCGCTTCGATCGCGTGCCTGCCCTTGACCAGCGGGACGACGGTGAGGTGCTTGGCCTGGCGCGCCGAGGCGTACTCGAAGACCTCGCCGGCGGCGCAGCTCCACATCCGGCCACGCTTGGCATCGCCGCTCGCGGCCACCTCGATCTCGTACACGCCGGCGTTGGTGATCTCGAACCCGAAGCGGCGCGTGTGTTGCCAGTACGAAGTGCCGTTCTCGGTCATCCCCGACGTGCAGTCGTTGGTGGTGATGTCCTCGAACACCCAGGTGTCGCGCTCCGTCGGTGGAATCGGATCGTGGCAGTCGGCGAGGTCGACGGGCACGCGCAGGACGGACCTCGCGGGCGTAGTCGCGCGGAAGTCGGCGATGGTCTCGTCGAGCGAGATGCCCATCACTTGCCGGAATGTGCTCCGGGTCGTGAGCTCGTCGGCCAGCGACATCAGGGAGATCGAGAGCTCGCGATACTTTTCGGGACCGAAGCGCTCGATGATGTAGCGAACGAAGTCGCCCGCGATGCGATAGTGCTCGGCGACGTCACCTGTCCGGAACGCGGACGATTCGAAGGGGAGCGCGGCATCCGTGCGCAGAGGCTGGTTGCGCGCGGTCGGAGACGGAATACTCAGCGCCTCGGCCAGACCCTCGGCGAATAGTGCCGGTGGATGGCTCGCGTCTACCGCATGAACGAGCTCGTGAAAGTGGATCCAGTGGTTGGCGTAGACCGTGCGGTACATGGCGCAGCTCGCGGTCGCGTACTTGCCATAGCCGCAGCCGGTGGGGCCATCGAACACGTAATAGTCGATCGCAGGCGGGCTCACGCCGAACATCGCGGCGGCGTCCTCGACGAACCGATCTGCCACTGCGACCGCGTCCTCGCAAACCGGGATCTGCGGGGGCGTGTGGACAGTCACGAATTTACCCTTCACCACGACGGCGTCATCCACGACATCGGGGAGGCAACCGGCGAGGAGCAACATCGACAGCCAGCGCACGCTGACACCGTAGGTGACCGCCTGCCACGAGGCGACGCGTGCACGCGCGAGCGCTGACTAACGAGCAGCGGCGCTCTGTGCTCGTACGCGCGAGCCCACAACCCGACACGTATCCCAGCGCCGCCTGCTCGCCGGGCGCACAGCCAACCGCCGAACGACCGCTGGAGCGTTGGCTAGCTCGCGCGCAGGTTGACCGCGGCGAGTGCGTGCGCGAACCGCTCCGGCAGTGGAGCATCGATCACGACGCGCTCTGCATCGAGGGGGAGCACGAGCTGCGCAGCGTGGAGGAAGAAGCCGTCGTGGCCAGGCAGCTCGTCACCGCCGTACAGCGTGTCACCGGCGATCGGCGCGCCCACCGCCGCGAGGTGCGCGCGGACCTGGTGCATCCGGCCCGTGCGCGCATGGCACCGAACGAGCGCGTGCGTAGCGGAGGCATGCTCGACGGTGAACTCGGTGTGCGCTGCGAGGCCGTCGGTGTGATCGACGACGACGCGCTTGCCCCGCTGGGTCAGCGGCTCCTCGCATTCGCGCGAGACCGGACGCCCGCAGGTGATCGCGAGGTACTGCTTCTCGACGCGCCCACTACCGAACGCTTCGCGCAGTGCGCGGTAGACGGCCTGGGTGCGCGCGGCCACGAGGACGCCGGAGGTGCCGATATCGAGGCGGTGCACGAGCCCTCCATCGCGCGGGTCATCACCGAGCTCGGCGCACTCGGGCCAGCGGGCGGCGATCGCGTTGGCGGCGGTGCCGCGCTCGTCCGCGCGCAGCGGCTGCGAGGGCATGCCAGCGACCTTCGCGATCGCGATCAGTTCGGGGCGCTCGAGGAGGACGACAAGGCCAGCCGCGGCCTCCGGGTCCGCCATGGGGCGCATCGCGGCACCGGAGACCGGCGTGCGCGACAGCTCGATGACGTCGCCGGCATTCACGCGGTCGCCCTTCTTCGCGCGCTTCTTGCCGAGGCGAACACAGCCCTCGTCGAACAGCTCGCCGAGCTGCTTGCGACCGGCATCGGGAAAGTGACGTGCGAGCTCTTTGTCGATGCGACCGGTTTCGACAGCGGTGATGCGGACGGGTTCGCTCATACGGCCTCGAGGAGCAGAGCAGGGACGTCGGCACCAGCGGCGACGACGGTGGTATCGGCATCGATCTCGACGAGCGCGTTGCAGTCGACCAGGGACGACAGCATCGCCGAGCCTTGTTTCGGATGTAGCGTCGCCACGAGGTGATCGCCATCGCGCGTGACGATCGCGCGCAGGTAGTGCGCACGGCCCGCGCTTTTGCGATAGCCGCTCGCGAGGCGAACGGTCGCGCGCGGGCGAAGCGTGGCCGCGGCGTGTTGCATCGCGAGCAGCGCCGGCCGCACGAACAGCTCGAACGCGACGACGGTCGAGACCGGGTTCCCGGGCAGGCCGAAGAAGGGCGTACCCGTCGGGTAGGTGCCGAACGAGAACGGCTTCCCTGGCTTCATCGCCACCTTGTACAGCTCGAGCGCGATCCCCGTGGCGTCGACGGCGGCGCGCACGTGGTCGCGGTCCCCCACGGACACGCCACCGGTCGTGAGCACGGCGTCGTAGTCGCGTGCCGCCGCGAGACGCTCCACGACATTGGCGATCTCGTCGCGCGCGATGCCGAGATAGTGCGGCTCGCCGCCCGCCTCTTCGACGAGGCCGAGGAGGGCGTGCGCCGACGAATCGACGAGCTGGCCCGGACCCGGCTGCGTGTGGACGTCGACCAGCTCGTCGCCGGTAGCGATCAGCGCGACGCGTGGCGCGCGCGCGACCAGGACCTCGCCGATGCCGAGCGCCGCGAGCACGCCGAGGTGCCAGGCGGTGAGGCGGGTCCCCGCGGAGATCACGACGTCGCCGATCGCGATGTCCTCACCCTTGCGCCGCACGTTGTCCCCGACGGGCGCGGCAGGGAGCGCGACGCGCTCGCCGTCGACGGTTGCATCTTCTTGCATCACCACGGTGTCGAGATCGGCGGGCATGGGTGCGCCTGTGTAGATGCGCACCGCGGCACCCGCCGGGACCGGCTCCCTGCGCGTGGCGCCCGCGGCGACGACACCTGCGATCGCCAGCGTTGCGGGAAGCTCCGACGCGCGCGCGGCATAGCCGTCCATCGCCGAGTTGTCGAACCCCGGCAGGGCGCGCTCGGCGACGACGTCCATCACCAGCACGCGTCCGCGCGCCCGCGCCAGCGGGACGGTGACATGGGCGAGGCGAGGAACCCGCCCGAGCACAGCCTGCGTGGCGTCTGCGACGGACAGCACGCCGCGCTTATACCAGACGTGGTGCTACTCTCGCGCCCAATGAAGGGCGCACCGCTGTTCCTGTTGTTGCTCGGAAGCTGCTGTCCGCCAGAAGCGGCAAAGCAGAAGGTCACCCTGGTTCCGCCCGAGGCGCCGAAAGCGCCGCAGAAGGACCTGGCACAGCCCGGCGAGGTGCACCTGAAGAACGTCCGCCAGCTGACGTTCGGCGGCGACAACGCCGAGGCCTACTGGTCGTTCGCAGGGGACAAGCTGATCCTGCAGACCAACCGCAAGCCGTATTCGTGCGATCAGATCGAAGTGCTCGACGTGAAGTCCGCCCAGAGCAGGCTGGTCTCGACGGGCAAGGGCCGCACGACCTGCTCCTACTTCCTGAAGGGCGACAAGGAGATCGTCTACGCCTCGACGCACGAGGATTCGCCGACGTGCCCGACGCCGCCCGACATGTCGAAGGGCTACCTGTGGGGCCTGTTCGAGTACGACATCTACAAGGCCAATGCCGACGGATCGAACCTCCGCAACCTCACGCCCAATACCAAGGGCAGCTACGACGCCGAGGCGACGGTGTGCCCCGTTGACGGCAGCATCATCTTCACGTCGACGCGCTCGGGTGATCTCGAGCTGTGGCGCATGGACGCCGACGGCAAGAACCTCAAGCAGCTGACCAACACCCCCGGCTACGACGGCGGCGCGTTCTTCTCGGCCGACTGCACCAAGATCGTGTGGCGCTCGTCGCGCCCGACGGGCAAAGACCTCGAGGAGTACAACAAGCTCCTCGCGCAGAAGCTCGTCAAGCCGACGAAGATGGACCTCTACGTCGCCAATGCCGACGGCACCGACGCACGCCAGGTGACGTACCTGCCGGGCGCTTCGTTCGCGCCGTTCTTCTTCCCCGACGGCAAGCGCATCATGTTCTCGTCGAACCTCGCCAACCCGCGCAGTGCGGAGTTCGACCTCTACGCGATCAACATCGACGGTTCCAACCTCGAGCGCATCACGCACTCGGGAGGCTTCGACGGCTTCCCGATGTTCTCCCCCGACGGCAAGACCCTCGCCTTCGCCTCCAACCGCAAGGACGTCGTCGACGGCAAGTACCGCGTGACCGGCACGCCCGCCGCCGAGACCGACACCAACGTGTTCCTCGCCGACTGGGTCGATGCGCCTATCTCCGACGTTTCACCGATGACCGCCGCCGCGACGCGTGTTGCGTCCAACGTGGCCGTCCTCGCCGCTGACAACACGGAAGGTCGTGGTGTCGGCACCGGCGGCCTCGAGCGCTCGATCGAGCTCGTGCGCAAGCAGCTCGCGGAGCTCGGCGTGGAGCCGGGGGCGAACGGGCAGTGGCTGCAGCCCTTCGAGGTCACCACCGAGGTCAAGCGCGGCGCGAAGACCGCGCTCACCATCGACGGCAAGCCCGTCCTCGCCGACGACTTCGCGCCCCTCTCCGCCAGCGCCAGCGGCGTCGCCGACGGCCCGATCATTGCGGCCGGCTGGGGCATCTCCGAGGGCAAGATCGACGACTACAAGGGCAAGAACGTCAAAGGCAGGGTCGTCCTCGTCCACCGCTTCACGCCGCCCGAGCTCAACGCGGATCCGGCCGCCGGCCAGCGCCTCGGTGACCTCCGCTTCAAGGCGTTCACCGCCAAGCAGAAGGGCGCCAAGGCGCTGCTCGTCGTCGATGACGGCGACCTGACGCAGGACGAGGCCGCGCTGCCCAAGCTCGCCGCCGCCGAGTCGGAGGCCGGCATTCCGATCATCGTCATCAAGCGCTCGGTCGCGGCAGCGCTGCGGCAGGGCCTGCACGTCGCCCGGGTCGAGGTCGCGCTCGAGCCCGTGCGCACCAAGACCGCCAACGTCGTCGGCGTCATCCGCGCGGGGGCCGCGCAGAAGCAGCCCGGCGTTCTCGTCGTCGGTGCCCACCTCGATCACCTGGGCATGGGGGGGCACAGCGCGCTCGACCCCAACGTCAAGGCGGTCCACAACGGCGCCGACGACAACGCCTCGGGCGTCGCGGGCCTGCTCGAGGTCGCGCGCACGCTGACCGCGCGCAAGGCCGAGCTCGCGCGTGACGTGTACATCGTCGCGTTCTCGGCCGAGGAGATGGGCGACCTCGGCTCCTTCCACTACGTGAAGAATCCGCCGACCAAAGAGCCCGTCGTCGCCATGCTCAACATGGACATGATTGGCCGCATGCGGATGAACCAGCTGCACGTCAACGGCGGGGACTCCGCGAAGGAGTGGAAGGAGCTCGTCGCGCCCGCGTGCACTGCCGCCCGCGTCGACTGCACCATCTCCGGCTCGGGCTATGGTCCGTCGGACCACATGCCGTTCTACGTCGCCGGCGTGCCCGTGCTGTTCTTCTTCACCGGCAACCACCTCGACTATCACACGGCCACCGACGACGCCGAGAAGATCAACGCCGCCGGCGCCGCGCGCGTCGCGCAGATCGCGAGCGACGTCGCCGTCGCGACCTCGACCAAGCCGTCGCTCACCTACGTGAAGTCTCCGCCGGAGATGGTGCGTGGTGGTGACATGCGTCGTCGCGGTGCTTCGCTCGGCACCGTGCCGTCGTACAGCGAGGATCCCAATCAGCCCAAGGGCGTCCTGCTCTCCGACGTCGTTCCCGACGGTGCGGCGCAGAAGGCCGGCCTCAAGGGCGGCGATCTCATCATTCAGATTGGCACCACCGAGATCGGCAGTGTCAGCGATCTCATGTACGTCCTCAGTGCCGCGAAGCCGGGCGAGAAGACGACGATCACGTACGTGCGCGACGGCAAGACGCGCAAGGTCGACGCGACATTCGGCGCTCCGCGCAGCCGGTAGGCGGTCCACGTTGCCGTCGTCGGTCTGGATCGGGACCGCATCGGCGTCGGTGACGGCGTTTCGGCCTCGGGGGCGGTGACGCGTCCGGTCTCGGTGTCGGCGTCGGCGTCGGGCTCGGGCTCGGGCATCGGCATCGGCATCGGCATCGGCGTCGGGTTCGGGTTCGAGGTCGGCATCGGCACCGGGGGCGGTATCGGGGTCGGCATCGAGGTCGGCATCGGCATCGGGGGCGGTATCGGCCTCGGCGTCGGCATCGGGTTCGGCCTCGGGGTCGGCATCGGGGGCGGTATCGGCCTCGGCGTCGGCATCGGGTTCGGCCTCGGGGTCGGCATCGGCGTCGGGATCGGCCTCGGCGTCGGGTTCGGGTTCGGCATCGGCGTCGGCATCGGGTTCGGGTTCGGCCTCGGCCTCGGCGTCGGGTTCGGGTTCGGTGTCGGTGTCGGAGCGGCGTCGGATCGGCGTCGGGTCGGCGTCGGGTTCGGGTTCGGGTTCGGCCTCGGCGTCGGGTTCGGGTTCGGTTTTCCGGGTCGGGCTCGGGCCCGGTGCGAGCTCCGCCGTGAGCACCGGGGCGCGAGGCCCCTCGGGGGGCGGTCGGGCTCACCGCCTGGAGAGGCGGTAGGTCATCGCCCGGACTCGATCGGCGAGCTCGAGCGCCTCGGCGACCTCGGCATGCGTCAGGTACTCGAGCGCGAGGGCGACCTCGAGGCACGCGGTGACCTCGGCGGCGCTGCCGAGCGCGACACGATACAGGTGCGCGCGATCTGCGCCGACGCGCTGGTTCGCCTCGGCGATGTTGAGCGAGATGGACGCCCCACAGCGGCGCAGCTGCTTGGCGAGGTCCGCGTTCTTGGACGCGAGTCGCTTGAGGAGGACCGCGAGGGCACGAAGGAGCTGGAGCGAACGG
>JANRKM010000193.1:0-45961 GCA_033763475.1 Kofleriaceae bacterium | reverse complement strand
GCCGATCTCGAGGTGCGCGATCGGTGCGATCGGAAGCGCGCTGGGCGTGCCG
Source organism: Kofleriaceae bacterium (assembly GCA_033763475.1). GTDB lineage: Bacteria > Myxococcota_A > Polyangia > Haliangiales > Haliangiaceae > JABFXX01. The sequence continues at coordinate 45,909 of JANRKM010000193.1, read as the reverse complement.
ACGCCGGTCGGGACCTTCTGCAGCGTGGAGGTGCTCGTGACCGCGATCAACGCGCTGGCATCGGGGAGGAGCGCGGCGCCGTACGCGTTGACGAGCTTGGCCGCCGGTGCCGTACCGCGCCGAATGAAATGGGCGTAGCCATCGCGATCGAGCCCCGTACCCGAAGCCTCGAGGAAGGCGAGCGTCGAGCCATCGTGCGAGACACCTTCGATCTCGCTCGAGTCGAACCAGCCGACCTCGCGGTACGCGCCGCCCGTGCGCGGGCCCGTGAACATCCTGAGCCGCAGATCGCTGGCGGCGAGCAGTGCTTTACCCGGACGCGCGTCGAGGATCGTGGTGCGAATCGGGCCGCGCAACACCACGCGCGTGCGGCCGCTGGGCGCCAATGCGTGCACGGTCTGACCATTCGAGTACCAGACCTCGTCGCCGTCGGGCGACCACGCCACGCCCTCGATGCCGCTGAGGTCGCCGGTCGCGGCCACCTGCATGCCGGTGCGATCGACGATCACGACCTTGCCCCGCGAGTCGTTGGCGGCGGGTTGATCCGCAAATGCGAACCAGGCGCCGTCGCGCGAGGCGCGCAGCAGCGCGAGCCGGCCGGTGGTGCGCGTGACGATCGGCGTGCCGATCGGGAACTCGAGCGCGCGGTCATCGCGCACGATGGCGAGCGTCTCGTCGGGCAGCCAGGTCGCGTCGCTGACATGATCGGCGATGGCGCGCGGGCCGGCGCCCTCGATCACGCGCGCCAGGGTACCGCCCGCGTCGGGGGTGAGGACCGCCAGCTCGCCCTTGGCCGAGATGTCGAGCAATCGGCCGGGCGCACCCACGGGGAGGATCGATGGATTCGCGAGCTGGGTGCGAAAGATCTGCTCGGTGCCGTCCCGCGTGGCGGTGTACAGGATGCTGGCACCGTCGGGCGCGAGCCGCGCGCTCCCCGCGGGCACGCCGTGGAAAGTCACGCGGTGGTACTCGGGGCCGCCCTCGACGAGCGACGGCCAGACGAGCGTAGAGGGCGCCATGACCGACGGCGCCGACGGCGCGAGAGCACGCCCGATGAGCACGCCCGCGGTACCCGCGACCAGGGCAGCCGCCGCGACGATCGCGAGCCACCACGCGCGACGCAGCGGCAGGGGGGACGGAAGCTGGCGTTGCGTTGGCGCGGCCGCGTCGCGCTCGGCGTGCTCGATCGTGACCTTCGAGATCCGCGAGATCGGGTCGGTCGAGGCGTCGAGCTCGTCGAGCGCGAACGCGAGATCGGTCGCCGACTGGAAGCGCGCGTCGGGCTTCTTCTCGAGGCAGCGCAGCACCACGCGCGCGAGGCTCTTCGTCGCGCCTTTGGGCGGATCCGGCGTGGTGCGCAGGATCGCGTACGACTCCTCGACGGTGCTCTCGGCGGCGAAGGCGCGCTTGCCGCAGATCATCTCGTAGAGGACGACGCCGAGTGCGAAGATGTCGGTGCGCTCGTCGACCTTGTCGCCCTCGAGCTGCTCGGGCGCCATGTAGCCGGGCGTCCCGATGATGACGCCGGTCTCGGCCGTGGTCGGCGTGGCGGTGGGCTCGTTGCCGTCGACGGCCTTCATCTCGAGCGTCGAGCGCCGCAGCTTGGCGATGCCGAAGTCGAGGATCTTCGTCCGCCCCTCGGACGTCAGGTAGATGTTGTCGGGTTTGACGTCGCGGTGGATGACGCCGGCGTCGTGCGCCGCCGCGAGCCCGCGCGCGACCTCGGCGGCGACGCGGATCGCCTCGCGCAGGCCGAGCGGACCGCGGGTGAGCCGCTCGCGGAGCGATTCGCCCTCGAGCATCTCCGTGACGAGGTAGGGCGTGCCGTCGTGCTCGCCGACGTCGAAGAGCGTGAGGAGGTTGGGGTGATTGAGGTTGCCGATGGTGCGCGCTTCGCGCTCGAACCGGCGGAAGTACTCGCCCTTGGCCGAGGGCAGCAGCTTGATCGCGACCTTGCGGCCGAGTCGCTTGTCGTCGGCGCGATAGACCACCCCCATGCCGCCCGCGCCAATGGCGCGCTCGATCGCATAAGGCCCGAGGCGGGTGCCGATCGCGAGGTTCATCCCCAGAGGCTTAGTCTACCTCGGCCGCGTCGTCGGATCGTTCGACCAAGGTCGCGAACGCCGTGGCACCGCGAATCACCAGCCCGCGGTAGTCGACGCGCGCGCCCGCGGCGGCAAGCGCGGCCGCGTATGGGGACTGCGCAGCCGGGACACCGTCGATCGCCTCGACCAGGAGCTCGCGCCGGCGCGCCGCGGCCGCAACCCGCGGAAGTCCCACGGTCAGCGCGAGCACGATCGCCTCGTCCGTGAGTCGCCCGGTCGCCAGCTTGCCGCCGCGGGGCTCGAGCCAGACGGCGAGCTCGCCACCGACGAGGATCGCCGTGGCGCCGACCCGGCGGGCGGGCCGCGCATCGGGATCGCGCAGCGCCGGCCACGGCAGGGCGCTGCCCCAGGCATTCGCCGGATCCACCGCTGACAGCGTGTCGACCCGGGGGGCCCGGTCGCGGTTCCGCGAATCTCGCAGGCGATCGATCGCGCCGGGCCAGGCGAATTGCGCGCCCTCCAGGCCGTCGACGAACAGGCCGCGTCGCACGGTGCCCGCGTCTTCCATCGCGCGCAGCACGTCGCCGACCGCCGCGAAGCCGCCAGGAACGTCATCCGCACTCGCCGTCGCGCGGCCGGCGAACCCCCAGCGCCCGAGGAGCGCGGACGCGACCGCATAGGCGCGCGACGTGGACGACGGAGGCGGACCGAGCGACGCAACGAGTGACCAGCGGCCGCCAAACGCGACGTGTGCGGACTGCCTGCGCGACGCGGGGGCACCGAGCGAGCGCAGCGGCGCGAACGTGTCGTTGGTGACGAGGCCGGCCCAGATCAGATCCCACAGCGCCGCGGTCACGTCGGCGCGCGACGCCCGGGCCGCGCTCTCGAGGGCGACGAGGAACGAGGCGCCCGATGCGGCGAGGTGCGCGATGATCTTGTCGTGGATCGCGCTCCGATTCGGCACGTCGGAGGGCGCGCGCGCGAGGGCGAGCGCGCGCTCGCGACGGACCAGCATCACGCGGCCGTCCTTCGTTCCGAGAGCACCGGCACCGATCCACACCAGCTCGCCGGCGGCGCCGAGCTCGTCGAGCATGCGGGGGTGATAGTCGAGGATGCGCGCGGGTAGGATCCGCTGCTCGAGCTCCTTGAACGAGAGCGCCACGCCTTCGAGCCGGCCAAGCGCATCGCGGAGCGCACCGATGCCCCGGCGCGGCCGGTCGAGCCCGTGCCAGCGCGGCAAGAACTCGGCGAACGTCGAGGCCGGCACCGGCGCGACCTGTGCGCGCAACTCGACGAGCGTGCGGCGGCGCAGCTGGCGCAGCACCTCGGCGTCGCACGCATCCTCGTGCGTACCGCCCGGGCGCAGCTCCCCGCGCACGATCTGTCCGCGGCTCTCGAGAAGCGCGAGTACCGGCACGATCTGCGCTGGCAACAGCCCCCAGCGCGCGGCGGGCTGATCGGCGGTGAATGGGCCGTGCGTGCGGGCGTACCGCGCGACCAATGATTCGAGCGGCTCGGTCGCGGGCTCGAGCAGCACGGCTGGGAGGCGCGGAGGTATCGCGACGCCTAGCGCATCGCGGTAGCGTGCGGCGTCCTCGACGGCGATCAAGCGCTCCTCGCCGCCGAGCATCACGGGGATAGCACGCAGCTGCGCCGCGAGCGTGCGCAGGGCCGCGGGCAGCTGGGTGGCAGCCAGCTCGGTGCGCGCGGCGATCTCGCCGACGGTGAGGTCCCCCACGCGGCGCAATAGATCGTGCACCTCGTCGATGTTGCGTGCCCTGCGCTCGGGCGCCAGCTGCTGCAGCTCGGCCTCGACATCGTCGAGCACGCGCGGCTCGAGCAGGTCACGTAGCTCGCCGCCACCGATCAACTCACGGAGCAGCCCGCGGTCGAGCGTGAGCGCCTGGGCCTTGCGCTCGGCGATAGGCGCATCGCCTTCGTAGAGGAACGCGGCGACATAGTCGAACACCAGCGAGCGCGCGAACGGCGAGGCCGCCGTGGTCTCCGCCGGCTCGACCCGGATCGTGCGCGAGCGGACCTGCGTAAGCACGTCGATAAGTGCGGGCAGATCGAACACGTCGCGCATGACCTCGCGATAGGTCTCGAGCGTGACCGGAAACGCCGGAAAGCGCAGCGCGACGCTCATCAGCTGCTGCGCGCGCAGGCGCTGGGCCCACAGGGGGGTGCGCTGACCGGGGCGCCGGCGGGGCAACAGCAGGGCGCGCGCCGCATTCTCGCGAAAGTGTGTCGCGAACATACTCGAGCGCGCGAGCTCGTCGACCAGGGTCGGCTCGACGTCCTCGGGATCGGGAAACAGCGCGTCGTCGCCGGGCAGCGCGTCGCCGTCGGCGAACCGGAGCGCGATGCCGTCGTCGGTGTACAGTGGGTGCACCGGGTAGCCGAGCTCGGCCTCGAGCCGTTTCGCGAGCACCAGCGACCATGGCGCGTGAATGCGGCTGCCGAAGGGCGTCAGGATGCACACGCGCACATCGCCGAGCTCGTCACGGAACCGCTCGACGGTGATCGCACGGTCGGTTGGCATCGCACCGGTGTGTGCGCGTTGCTCGGCGACATACGTGATCACGTTCGACGCCGCCTGCTCGTCGAGCATGTAGTCGGCGCGCAGCCACGCATGCACCGCCGCGTGATCGCCGGCGAGCCGGTCGTCGAGCTCGCGGCAGAACGCGCCGAGGGCACGCCCCAGCTCGATCGGACGGCCGGGCCCTTCGCCGCGCCAGAACGGCATCTTGCCGGGCTCGCCGGGGGCTGGCGTCACGATCACGCGGTCGCGCGTGATGTCCTCGATTCGCCAGGTCGTCGCGCCGAGGATGAACGTCTCGCCCTTGCGGCTCTCGGCGACCATCTCCTCGTCGAGCTCGCCGACGCGAGGACCACCCACGCCGGCATGCACGGCGTACGTCCCGCGATCGGGAATCGTGCCGCCCGACACGACGCTCAGCAGGCGCGCCCCTTTGCGGCCGACGAGCTCGTCGGTCTGGCGGTCCCACGTCAGGCGCGGCCGCAGCTCGCCAAACTCGTCCGAGGGATACCGCCCGGCGAGCATGTCGAGCACGCCGGTGAACGCCGCCCGCGACACGTCCCGGTAGCTCGCGGCGCGCCGGATCACGCGCTCGAGCTCGCCGACCGACCACGGCTCGACCGCCACCATCGCCACGATCTGCTGGGCGAGCACATCCAGCGCGCTATCCGGCACCCGGATGCTCTCGACCTCGCCAGCAAGCATCCTGTGGGTGACCACCGTCGCCTCGAGCAGGTCCCCCCGGAACTTGGGCACGATGCGCCCTCGGCTCGTGCCGCCCACGTGATGGCTCGCACGGCCGATCCGCTGCAGACCGCGCGACACCGCGCCCGGCGACTCGATCTGGATCACCAGATCGACGGTCCCCATGTCGATGCCGAGCTCGAGCGACGACGTCGCCACGATCGCCCGCAGCCGGCCCCCCTTGAGCGCATCCTCGATCTCGAGCCGCTGATGCCGCGACACCGAGCCGTGATGCGCGCGCACCAGCTCCACACCTTCAGCCACCTGCTTGGTCTCGACCGCGAGCTCGGTCAGCTGCTGGCTCACGCGCTCCGCGAGCCGCCGCGAATTGACGAATACAATCGTCGTGCGGTGCCCCAGGATCAGCTCGAGCAGCCGCGGATAAATAAGCGGCCACATCCCGCCGCCATCGCGGCCTTCGGTGCCGGGATGGTCCATTTCGGCCGCGGGCACCACGATCTGGAGGTCGAGCGCGGGCTTCGCGGACGCATCCACGATTTCAACCGTCCGGTCCCCTCCCAGATACCGAGCGACTTCCATAAGTGGACGTTGGGTCGCCGACAGGCCAATACGCTGCGGATCCGGGCCGCCCGCAGCCGTCACCAGATGTGACAGCCGCTCGAGCGACAGCGCCAGATGAATCCCGCGCTTGGTCGGGGCGAGGGCGTGGATCTCGTCGACAATGATCGTGTCCACGCTGGTCAGCCGCTCGCGCTGCCGTCCGGCCAGCACCAGGTACAGCGACTCCGGCGTCGTGATCAAAATCTGGCCCGGATCCACGCGCTGCCGCTCGCGCTCCTTGGCCGGCGTATCGCCGGTCCTGACATCCACCCGGATCTCGCCGCCGGCGCCGAGCTTCTGCAGCCCGGCCAGCGGCACCCGCAGGTTCTTCTCGACGTCGTACGCGAGCGCCTTGATCGGCGACACATAGATCACGCGCGTGCCGCCGCCGGCCGGCGCGCCTTCGCGGGCCAGCCGATCGATGCACCACAGAAACGCCGCCAGTGTCTTGCCGCTGCCGGTCGGCGCCAGCATCAGCGTGTGCTGACCGCGCGCGATCTGGGCCCACCCACGAGCCTGGACCTCGGTCGCGCCCCCCGCAAAGGCGGACCGGAACCACGCTTGCGTGATCGGTCCAAACGGCGCGAGCGGATCAGCGGCCACGCCAAACCATAGCGCTGGGACCGAGAGCGGGTCGGGAAGAGTCCTAGAGTCCGACCGGATTCATCCAATCCAGCAAGCCGCCGATCCCGTGCGCCAGCCGTCGAGACAGCCAGCGCGGCCAGTCGCCGGCAGCGGGCAGGGCCATGTCATGGGCCCGGTCCGGCAGCCGCAGACCGCCCAGTCCCAGCACGTTCCGGTCACTAGCCTCGGGTGGCGTCATCACCATGCCGCGCGGCCATTCGGCCTTATCGGCATGCGCGGGCGGCGCGATCACGGTCCCCGAAGCCCAAACATCGTGAACGCCAACAGCGCCCGAGCTCTTGGTACCCGGTGTGTGGAGCTCCGGCGCTGCGGGAACCGGCTCGGTTGGCGCCGGCTCGGCCTGTGCACTCACAGAGACCAGAACCATGGAGAACGCGAGCCGCATCCGTTCGCGAACCCCGTCCGCAGCGCTCGAATTCCTGATCGAAACGAAATCCACCTCGGCCTGATTCTCGAGCTCGATGCGGCCAAGGGCACCCGGGCCTAGAAACGCCGAGCGCGCCGCTGAAAGGCACCCCCAGTCCCTATGCCCAGTTACACACGCCAAAGTTGACATAACATCGATTCTGCGACGTGATTATTCTGCGATGGCGGCGGGGCCGGGCTGCACTGCACCACCGCCCACCTCGCCCCCACAGCCGCGCACGTCACCCGGTAAACGGCGTCGCGGCGCGCGTTAGCCGGTGCGGCGCGCGCCAAGGCCCGAGCCCAAACGTGAGATCTCTTCGGCTGTGAGGCCGCTCGAGGCCTCGATCGTCACGCTGGCCGCCCTGCCGGTCCCGATTTCGGCGGCGGTGATCTCAAGGATGCCATCGGCATCCATGGTGAAGCTCACCTCGACCTTCGTGACGCCACGCGCAGCGGCCTTGAGGTCACCGAGAACGAAACGGCCGAGGCGCCGGTTGCGCGAAGCGTACTCGTTGGCACCTTGGAAGATCTCGATGGCCACGAAGGTCTGGTTGTCCTCGGTGGTAGCGAAGACCTTCTTGGCGCGCGTCGGGATGCTTGTGTTTGCGCTGATGACGACGGACATCCGGTCGCCCGCGACCTTCACACCCATGTCGTGCGGCGTGACGTCGAGGAGCACGACTTCCTGCAGCTCGCCACCCATAATGCCCGAGTGGACCGCGGCGCCCATGGCCACGATCTCGTCGGGGTTGACGCCCTTGCTCGCCGGCTTGCCGAAGATGGCCACTGCCCGCTCCTGGACCGCGGGCATGCGGGTCATGCCGCCGACGAGGAGGACCTGATCGATGTCCGCTGGCGTGCAATGTGCCGCGGAGAGCGCGGCCAGGCACGGAGCCTCGAGGCGCTCGAGCAGCGGCTTGCAGGCGCGCTCGAGCTGGCCGCGATCGATCTCGCGCATGAGGTGCAGCGGGCCACTGGGTCCTGCCGCGATGAAAGGCATGTTGACGTCGGTGGTCATCGCGCTCGAGAGCTCGATCTTGGCCCGCTCGGCGGCCTCCTTGAGGCGCTGGAGGGCGACCGAGTCCTTGCGGAGGTCCATGTTGTGCTCGGCGAGGAAGTCCTGCGCGAGCATGTCGATGATCACCCGGTCGAAGTCATCACCACCGAGCGTGGTATCGCCGTGGGTAGCGAGAACCTCAAACACGCCGTTATTGATCGCGAGGATCGAGATATCAAACGTACCACCGCCGAGGTCGAACACCGCGAGGCGCTGGTTCTGCTGGTGGTGGACGCCGTATGCGAGCGCGGCCGCCGTGGGCTCGTTGAGGATCGCGCGCACGGTGAGTCCCGCGATGGCGCCGGCATCCTTGGTCGCCTGGCGCTGGACGTCGTCGAAGTATGCAGGGACGGTGACGACGGCCTCCTGGACCGAGTCACCGAGGTAGTCCTCCGCCACCCGCTTCATCTTCGCGAGGACGTGCGCCGAAATCTCCTGCGGGGAGCGCGGCGTGCCGGCGACGTCGACCCACGCATCGCCATTCTTGGCGGGCACCAAGCCGTACGGGAGACGCGTCGCGAGGTCCTGGACGTCCTTGTCGTTCGCCTTGCGCCCGATGAGGCGCTTGACGCCGAACACCGTGCGCTTCGGGTTCGTGACCATCTGGCGCTTGCTGGCCGCCCCGACGACGACGTCGCCGTCGGCGTTCCAGGACACCATTGACGGCGTTGTGCGGCCGCCTTCCTGGTTATGGATGACGACGGCTTCGCCGCCCTCGAGCACCGCGACGCAGGAGTTCGTCGTGCCGAGATCGATGCCGATGACGCGCCCCATCGTCTGCGGCGAGTATACTCACTTCCTTCGGGTGAATAGCTCTGCGAGCGCGGTCTTGGCGAGCTCGAGGTTCGGGTCGATCTGCAACGCTTGCTGGAGCTCGACCCGCGCCTCGTCGATCCGGCGGGCCAGCTGGGCCTCTCGCCCCTTCGCGTAAGCGATCAGCGCCCGGTAGCGCACGACGTCCGGGGACCGGGCCGCAAGGGTCTCGAGCGCGATGCGCGACGCTGCGAACTGGCCCTGATTCAGGAGCTCGAGGATCGGCGCGAGCTCGCGATCCACCGTCGGCGTGCGCGCATTCGAGATCGCTGGGACGCCGGTCGCCGGGGTGACGCGCGGGTTGGACACCGGCGTAACGGTCGGCGGTGCCATGGGCGTGGGCGACGCAGCGGGATTGCGCCCCTGCTGCCCGATCCGCGACGTGCTCGTTCGCGACAACGCAGGTATGCTCCCCGTGGAGCCCGTGCGCGTTGCCGGTGGCGTCGCCGCAGGCGCGCTTCCGGTCATCGATGCCCCTGCGCCCGGCGACGCCCCCGACGGACCGGGCGTTCCGGGCGTTCCGGGCGGAGTCGTGGTTCCGTACGGCCGCGTGATCGTCGACGCGGGTGACACGAAGCGCTGTGCGGGCGCAGGGCGCTGCTCGGGCGCACTCGGTGCGGTGGGGCGTGTGCTCGGCGACGTCGCCGACGGCGTTCCTGCATACGGGGCGGTCTGCGCCGACGAGGCCGGTGAGGGCACGCCCGAGGCCGGCGCCGCCGACGCCTGCGCTGACGGCGCTACGGGCACGCCCCCGCCCGACGTGGTCTGCGGCGCGATCGATGGGCGCGCACCGTGCGGTGCCGTGAGGGGTGGCGACGACGCGCGCGGCGGCGTCGCCGCAATGGGCCCACTGCGACGCGCCGTCGGCCCACTGTTCACGCTGGGACGCGACAGCTGATCTTGCGCAGCGCGCAGCGCGAGGAAGACCTCGTTCGCGAGCTTCTGCACATCGACCGCCATCCGCGCGAACCGCGCTGGGTGATAGGTCTTGGTGAGCCCGAGGAACGCGTTGCGGACGTCGACGGGCTGCGCGCCCGGCGCAACTCCGAGAGCCTCGTACGGGTCGCGGGCGAGCCGATCCTGCATCGCGAGGAGCAGCTGTTTGGCGCGCGGTTCGTCCCCTACCACTTCGGACTATCGTAGCGAGAAGGCTGCGACCACGCCATCCCACCCAGCGGGGATCCCGGGCTTACTTCCTCTTCTGGATCGGCTGCGCCGACGGCTTGACGGCCTGCGGCTCGTCCGTTTGCTGTGGCGGGAGCTTCGTCGTCGGCGCCTTCGATGGGGACGTCTTCGAGAGCGGGGGCAGAGGCGCCTTGGGCTCCGGCTCTTGCGGGGCCTGCGCCGGGGTCCGCGGCTCGAGCGTCTGCGGGGGCGGCGGCTCGTTGTTCAGCGCCGGCGCGGACGCCTTCTTCTTCGTCTGGACGGGCTCGTTGACGTCGGGCGCCAGCTTGTCGACGTTTTTTGGGGAGACCGGCTTCTGCGGCGAGCCCTCGAGCTTCTTGGACGACGGCTTCACTGGCTTTTTCTCCGTCGCCTGCGTGCCCTTCTCCTCGGAGCTCGGACTGCTGAGGATCGGTTTGCCGACCGGCGGCAAGCTCACCCGCTCCGTGTCCGATGCCTGGTCCGCGCGCGCGAGCTTGAGCGGCGGCTCGAGCGTGGCAGAACGGATCACGCAGCTCCCGTTCACGATATCGACGACGACGCGCTCGCGACGCACCTCGAATGCATCGGTCGCCGGCTCGTAGTGATACTCGACGCGATGCGGGACGTGGCAGCTTGGCTCGTTGGGCGCACGTGGATCGACCATCTCCTCGTTGGTCGCGAAGGTGACGCCGCTGTCCGCATGAACCAGCTCGAGGTGGCGATAGAACGTCTGTGGGCCGTCAACGGCGTCGAGCTTGCTGACCGAGACCTTGTCGGCGTTGCGCTTGAACGCGCGCAGCTGCCCGCCCGGTAGCGCCCACACGCCCTCGAAGCCATTGATCTCGGCGAGCCGGTACACGGGCAGCTGCGGCGCCGTGTCACTGACATCGATCTTCTCGCGCAGCGTCGTGTACCCGGGCTTGCGGAGCTCGACAGCGAAGGACTCGTTGGGCAAAACGTCGAGCACGAGCGGTGTGATGCCGGCGAGGTTCCCCGCGCGCCGGACCTCCGCGCCCGGCGGCACCGACAGCAGCTCGATCCGCACCTTGCCCCCGGGCACCGCGACGGGATTCGCCGACGGTGATGGCCGCCGCGGGTCCTTGTCGCTGCCGCGCATCGCGAGCACGGCCGCGACGGACAGCCCGAGGACGCCCGCGCCCGCGACGGCCGGGATCCAGAGCTTCGTCGGTGCGGCGGCGCCCGCGACGCGCGTGCCTCCTGCAACAGCGCGCAGCGCCGCGACCATCTCGCGCGCGGTCGCGAAGCGCTCGGCGGGATTTTTGGCCATCGCGCGCGTCAGGATCGGATCGAACGCCGCGCTCGCCGGAATCGCGCCCCGCGACGACAGCGCCGGCACCTTCGCCCGAAAGTGCTGCTCCATCATCTGCGGCAGGCTCTCGGCCTTGAACGGCAAGCTACCGCTCAGCAACTCGAACGCGATAACGCCGAGCGAGTACCGATCCGACGCAGGGCCGGCACCGTCGGCGCTCCACTGCTCGGGCGCCATGTAGCCCGGTGTGCCGAGCCACGTGCCCTGCCCCGTCAACATCGAGACCTTGGCGCTATCGCCCGTCGACAACAGCTTCGCGAGCCCGAAGTCGAGCACGAAGACCTTCGGCGGGTCACCGCTGCCGAGCATCACGTTGTCGGGCTTGAGATCACGATGGATGACGCCGCGCGCGTGCGCCGCGTCGAGCGCCGCCGCGATCTGGTCGAGCACGTCGAGTGCGACTGCCGCGTCGAGCGGGCCGTCGATCAGCGCCTTGCGCAGCGACTTGCCCTCGACTAGATCCATCACGAGGTAGAGCCGACCGTCGGTCATGCGGCCGAACGAGAAGATGTCGATCACGCCCGGGTGGTCGACCTGATTGACCGCGCGCGCCTCGCGGGTGAAGCGCTCTGCACCGTCGGCGGAGGCCCCGACCTCGCGCTTCAGCACCTTGATCGCGACCTTCTTGCCGATGACGGGCTGCTTGCCCGCGTACACCTCCCCCATCGCGCCCGCGCCGAGGAAGCGCTCGACGACGTATTCGCCCACGGTCGTCCCGGGCGCGAGCTCGTCCTCGTCGTTGCGCGGAGGTGACGACGAGCCAACGAGCGTGGGGCTGTGTGCGAGCGGGCTTTCGTCCGCCATGGGCCCACTATCGTAGCAGCGGGAGACTTGTCGGGCCCAGTCCTGTAGTCCAACATCCCGGATGCATGTCCGCGATGGCGACCGGCCCCGGAGCGACCTTCCTCCCGCGGCGTGAGGAGGTACGGCGCGACGCGATGGTGGTCGAGGGACACGCCCTCGAAAATGTCGTGCTCGGCGGCTACGTGCTCGGCCCGCCCCTCGGCACAGCTCCCGTCGTGATCATCGTGGGTGGGATCACCGCGTCGCCGTTTCCGTTTGGCGACGCCGCCTCGGGCGCCGAGCCCTGGTGGCCCGCGCTCGCCGCGCCGGATCTCGTCGATCCCGCGACGGTGACCGTCCTGTGTCCGTGCTGGCCCGGCAACGGCTCGACGTGGAAGAGCTTCGACGACGCACCGCTGCCGCCCCTCTCCGCGCTCGGCCTTGCCGACCTGATCGCGGCGTGGCTCGACGGCATCGGTTGCACGATGCCCGCGACCTACGCCGGCGCGAGCCTCGGAGGCCTCGTTGGGATCGCGTTCGCCGTGCGGCACCCCGAGCGTTGCGCACGCCTGGTCACCATCTCGGCCGGCCTGCGCCCCGACGGCTGGGGCACCGCGACGCGCCACCTGCAGCGCGAGCTCGTGCGCGACGGTCTGCGCACCGGCGACGTCGTCACCGGTATGGTGCGCGCGCGCCAGCTCGGCATGCTCACGTATCGCGGCCGCGACGAGCTCGACACGCGCTTCGGCGCGCTCGCCCCCGAGCTCGCGCAGCCGCCCGTCGCTGGCTACCTCGATCACCACGGCCAGCGGTTCGCCGCGCGGTTTCCAGTGCGGACGTTCTTGCTGCTGTCCGAGGCAATCGATCGCTGCCGGTTCGGGGCGGATCAGCCCGCGGTGCGCGCCGCCCTCGCGCGCGTTACCGCCGAGGTGATCGTCGTCGGCGTGCCGGGGGACTTGTTGTTCCCGTACGCGCTGCAGGTCGAGCTCTATCGCGAGCTGCAAGCCGTCGGCGCGACGTGCTCGCTGTGGAAGCTCGACTCCGAATACGGCCACGACGCCTTCCTCGCCGATCAGGCTCGCCTCGCCGCGCTGCTGCGCGACGCCGGGATATGCGCGCGCGCACACGCGCCCAAGGCACGCTTTGAAGGCGTGGGGGCGCGTCCCGTGCGCGAGATCCGCATCGGTATGATCGGCTGCGGCGTCGTCGGGGGCGGCGTGCTCGACTTGCTCGCGCGTCAGGCCACCGATGTCGCCGAGCGCTACGCGGTGCGGTTCAAGGTCACCAAGCTCGCGGTGCGCGATCCGCACAAGCCGCGCGGCGTGCTCGCGGCCGGCATCCCCGTGACCACCACGCCGATCGAGCTGGTCGGCGATCCGGACGTCGACGTGATCGTCGAGGTCGCCGGCGGGCTCGCCGTCGAGCCGGCGGTCACGGCGGCGCTCGCCGCGGGCAAGCCGGTGGTCACCGCGAACAAGGCGCTGCTCGCGCGCAAGCTCGCGGAGCTCGGCGTGCTCGCGCAGCGCACCGAGACCCCGCTGCTGTGCGAGGCCGCGGCCGCAGCCGCGCTGCCGATCATCCGCCATCTCTCGCATCGCGCCGATGAGGTCGACAGCCTGATGGCGATCGTCAACGGCACGTGCAACTACATCATCACGCGGCTGGAGCAGGACGAGCTATCGCTCGAGCGCGCGATCGCCGAGGCGCAGGCGAAGGGCTTCGCCGAGGCCGATCCGTCGGCCGACCTCCAGGGCCACGATGCGGCCGCGAAGCTCTCCATCCTCGCCTACCGCGCGTTCGGTGCGTGGGTGCCCCCCGATGCGCTCACCGTGCGCGGCATCGAGGAGCTGACGCCCGCCGACTGCGACCTCGCCGAGGCGATGGGGTTTCGCATTCGCCTCATCGCCCACGCGGCCCGCCAGCCCGGTGGGGGCCTCACCGCGGCCGTGGAGCCCGTGCTCCTGCCCGACTGGCACCTGCTCGCCTCGGTCGAGGAGGAGTACAACGCCGTCTACCTCAAGTGCGCCGCCTCCGGCGACCTCAGCCTCTTCGGCAAGGGCGCCGGCGCACTCCCCACCGCGACCGCGGTGCTCGGCGACCTGATCGATCTCGCGCAGGACAACTCGGTGCAGTGGCCCGAGCCGCGCCGCATCGAGGCCGCCAGCGCACCCGCGCGCCGTCACTACCTGCGCGTCAAGGCCGAGCCGCATCCGGGCCTGCAGCGCCGCATCGACAGCCTCGTCCGCCGCGCCGGCCTCGCCGTGCAGAACCACGCCGCGCGCAGCGAGCGCGACCACATCCATCACGGCGTCGTGATCTCCGCGAGCGATGACGCGACGGCCCTCGCGCTCGTCGAACAGCTCGCCGGGCTCGGACGCGTCGATGCCACGCTGTGGCTGGGAGTTGCCGAATGAGCACGCCGATCGCGCCGTGGCTCGATCCGGCGACCTGCCCCGCCGAGCGTCCGCCGCTCGGACAGATGGGCACGGCGACGCGCGATCTGCATGCCGCCCTCGACGCCCACGCGCGCGCCGCTGGCGTCGCGTGGCTGCACCCCGAGCATCCAACCCTCCAGCGCGATCTGCTCGGCTCGCCCGCCGTTGTCGCGTGGCAGCAGGCCAAGGCCGACTTCATGCTCGCCGGTGAGGGCGCGTGGTCCGAGCTGCCGCATCTCTACGCGCGCTACGGCACCCCCGGCACGACGCGCCTCATCACGGCGCTGCGCGGCCTCGAGCAGGCGCGCTGTGCCGTCGTTACGGACAGCGGCATGCAAGCCCTCGCGCTCGTCGCCGACGTCCTCATCACAAGCGGCGCGCATGGCATCGTGATGCGCCAGATCTACAACAAGACGCGCACGTTCTTCGAGTGGAGTGCGAAGCGCGCCGGCGCCACCATCACGCTCGTCGACGACGGCGACCTCGACGCCCTGCGCGTCACCCTCACCTCGGCGACGCGCTTCGTACTCGCCGAGACATTCACCAATCCCCTGATGCGCGCGCAGGACGTCCCTGCCCTGCGCGCCATCATCGCTGCATCGCCGGCACCGGCGGCCCACCTCGTCATCGACGGCACCATCGCGACGCCATGGGCGTTTCGCCGCACGTTGCTCGCCCAGGGCGCCTCGATCGTCACCGGCAGCCTCACCAAGGCCCTCGGCGGCCAGGACGCGGCGCTCGGCGGCTACGTCGCGACCGACGACACCGAGGTCGGCAACGCGATCATGGACCTGCTCGCCATGCGCGGCGGGATCCTGGACGACGCCCGCGCGCACCGCATCGCCGACGGCCTGGCCGCCGCCGAGCACGCCCATGCCCGTCGCTGCGCGAGCGCTACGCGCGTGGCCGCGTTCCTCGCGGCCCACCCGGCGATCGAACGGGTCTTCCACCCGTCGCAGCCCGACCACCCCGATGCGGCCGTCATCGCGCGCGAATACACGCGCCCGGGCTCGATCGTCTCGTTCCGCGTCGCGGGCGCCGACGAGCGCGCGCATCGCCACATCGCGGATGTCCTCGTCTCGTGCGGCGTCCTGCGCTACGCCCTCTCGTTCGACGGCCTCGCGACCAAGGTCAACCACCACCGCACGGTGTCCGAGTTCTTCACACCGGCCGACGTCGTCGCGCGGCTCGGTATCGATCGCCTGATTCGCCTCGGCATCGGCCTCGAGGACCCCGACGACCTGACCGCCTGCCTCAACTGGACGCTGCACAACCACGCGCGCGTGACCACCGCGGAGCTCGAAGCCTGGCGCACTGCACGCGCCGCCGAGCTCGGCCTGCGCTGAGCAACTCACGCTGTCCTCGTCGCGAGGACGCGCGGCCTCGTCGCCTCGCAACTTGGTTCAGGCAGTGATCCTTCGGGACGTGTGCCACCAGACCCGATGCCGAGGCCTCGGCGCTCGCACGGGCTCGGCAGGTCACGGCACGCGCGGGAATCGGCGCGCGAGCTCGTCGAGCACGTCGCCGAGCGACGGCAGATCCATGAGCTCGAGCACGACGGCGAAGTCGAAGCTCGGCACGCAGGCGCTCTGATTCCGCTCGACGAACCCGCCGCCGTCGATCACGAACACGCGAATCGCGCCCTTGATCCACATCCACACCTCGGGGATCCCGAGCCGGCGATAGATCTCGAGCTTATCGACGCCGCCGCTCGTCCACACGACCTCGATCGCGAGATCGGGACGGTCCTTACTGAAGTCGCCGAAGATGTAGCACTCGTCGGGCTGGAGGCCGGCTTCCTCGGGCGCCTGCTTGATCAGCCACGAACCGGCACCCTCGAAGGGAATCCGCCGGGCATGCAGATACGCCTCGATCACCGCGGCGAACCGCTTTCGCATGATCTCGTGCGTGCGGGATGGAGACATGATCTCGAGCGCTCCGGCCAGGTACGCGAACCGTGGTCGAGCGCGCCCGCGGCGCACCGCGACGATCGACTCGAAGGCCTCCCAGGAGACGCCGTGCATCACGACCCGCTCATCGGCGGTCGGCACGTACTCCCCGGGAGGGACATCGTCGAGGTTCGCGGCAGGTCTGGACACCACAGTCATCGTAGCATTCAGCACCAGCACGGCGTATGCCGGATTCTCGAAGCGAATCCCGGCGAAACCTCACGAGCGCATCGCGCATGTCCGTCCGAGTCCGGGACGAGTGTCCGGCGTTCGGACATTCATCAGCGAGCGAGACGCGCGACAATAGCTCTGGTAGGGCCTCTCCCTGCTGGCAACCGTAGCCCAGATTTTCATCGCCGAAATCGTAGGGCTACATCCGCGTCTTGCCTCCGGCGAACAAGCCGTTGAGGCGGATCATGACCGTGCTGTCTTCGAGCCCCTCGGCCTCGCGGTGGCGGACGGCGAGCTCGATCGAGCCCCAGCGCAGCGCCTGGTAGCGAACGCCCCAGCCGGCCATCCACTCGAGATCGATCCGATCGGGGCGGAACATCGGCAGGTAGGCGATGTCGGCAAGCACCGACGTCCGCGGATACGTGGGCGGCGTCCATTCGACTCCGCCGAACGGCCGGAGGGTCGGCCCGAGGGTCACCGGCTCGTCGCCGAAGCCCGCGGCGGTCGCGCCGACGCCCGCGTGGAGGCGAACGGAGCCGAGGACGCGGCTCGCGACGAGATACGCATCGCTGACGCGGGCGCGCCCGAAGTCGTGCCCGCGCGCGGCGTAGGTCGTGCGTACGCCGACGAGCAGCGCCGGCATGCCGGGGAACCAGGCGTTCTGCCGGGCACCGAGCCGGAACGAGGCGCGCCCGAGCAGCAGCTCCTCGGGGCGCGCGCAGGCATCCACGCAGCCGCGCACGTCGGTGTCCGTCGCGAGGTTGACGCTCGCAATCCCACCGAGGCCGACGCCCGCATCGAGGAAGCCGAAGCCCACGACCTGCCCCACACGGTGCAGCGTTCCGCCCGATGCGACGACCGCGCCTTCCGGCGGCAGCCAAGCCGTCGGAGCGGTGAGCACGCGCCCCAGCACCGGATCGGCGGCCGCGATGCGCGTCGACACGAGGCCAACGACGAGCGCGATGATCGAGGAGAGCGCGATGCGCATGGATGGGCGGTTACTTCAGGCTATCGACGGCGCGGCGGAGTGCCCAGGACGTGAACGTCACCTGCCCGAAGATCTGCGCATCGAGCAGGTTGAGGTCCGCGATGTCGGGCACGCGGACGCCGGACTCGAGCATCATGAAGTTTGCGACCTGGTAGCGCACGCCCCAGGACAGCGTCGGGCGCAGGCGAATCCGATCCGCGTCGCTCGCGCAGCGGTAGCAGAACTCCGGTGACCACCCGAGGTCGACGAGGATCTGCGACCGCGGGAGCGGCTGGAACTGGAGGCCACCGAACGCGCGCATCTGATCTTTGATGTCGCGATCGTGGAACGTGAACTCGCGCTTTTCCTCGGCACCGTCCTCGAGGAGGCCGAACACGGAGGCGTCCCACATCGCCGCGCCGAGGTGGACCGCCATCTTCTTGTTGAACAGGTGCTTCGACGCGACGACCGTGAGCTCGGCGATCCGGGTCTTGTAATTGTCGTGGTTTCGCTCGAACGACTTGCGAAAGCCGACGGTCACGCCGGGCTGCCCGATGAACGTGCGGTTCTCGCCGATGCCGACGCGGAACGATGCCGTGACGTACGGCTGAATGCGCTCGACGGTGGTATCCGCGTCGTCGAGGCGCTCGCGGACGGCGTCCGTGGTCGCGATGCCGAACTCGGCCACGTCACCGAGGCCTACGCGCGTATCAGAGGTGACGCCGCCACCGGTGTCGAGCGAGGTGCGCGAGTACAGCACCGCGGCCGGCAACAGCCAGCCAGTCGGCGTGCCGAGCACCTCGGGCATGTCGATCATCGGCCGCGGAATCTTCTTGCGCGGCGGCGGCGTGTTCGACGGCGTCGCGTACGGATCGACGCTGGGGATACCATCGGGCCCCACCGGCGTCGGCTCACCACCCGGTGCGTCCCCGCTGCCCGGCGGTGGATTGTCGGCGTCACTGCCGATCTGCGTGCCGTCCGTCGGCGGATTCGGCGGCGGCGGCTGGGAGCCCGCCGGTGGATCGTTGCCCGGCGGTTGGGCCGCGGCGATGCCGGTGGTGACGAGCATCGTCGCGAGAATGATTCCGTTGCGCTTCTTCATGACAGCTTCCCCCGAGCGCCTGGCGCTATTCGCAGAACACCCCAGCAGCGCGGCAGGCCAGCGCGCCCCAGGGCACGAACACCTCGGCACCGAGCCGGATGTCCCACGCGACCACCGCATCGGGCCCGGAGGCCAACGCGCTGTTCGCGACTTCGAGTTGGTAACCGATGCTGCCGTCGATGACGACAGAGGGCAGGACCGCCCAGCGCATGCCGAACCGACCGAGCAGGCCGTAGCCAATCTCGGGCGCGGCGTCGGTGCCAGGCATCCAGCGGAACTGCGGCGCGAGCGCGATCTCGCCGACGATCTTCGCCGTCGGGTTCATCGCGATCTCGTAGCCGGCGGTAGGCAGCCACAGCGTCTTCGTGACCTCGGCTGTCCGGTCGCCGGACGATACGCCCGAGACCTTGATCGACGCGCTCGACACGCGCGTGCCGCCATGCAGCGCGAGCCACGACAGCTGCTTGATGCGGAGGCGCCCGACGAGGTAGAGGTCGGTCACCGTCTCGTCGATGTCGGTGGCGCCGAAGCTCTCGCGCCGCGGCACGCCGAGACGGAACGAGACACCGATCGCCGGCACGCCGTTGATGTCGGGGATGGGCAGCTTGAGCTGAACACCGACGCCTGGCACCGGCGCGTTGACGCCCGAGATGCTGATCGCCGACGTGTGGCGGTACTCGAGCTGCGCGAGATCGCCGAAGCCGATCGCGAAGACGCCCGCGGAGGTCAGCACGCCCGTCTCCTGGAGGAGACTGCCGTCGCCGCCGAAGCTCAGCATGTACGGACCGATGGTGTCGGCCGTCGGCATTGCGAACAGGCGCGAGCTCTGGAACGGGCCCCTAAAAACCCGCCGCAACGACGCGGTGCGCCGGCGGATGGGGCCTTCGGGCTCGGGCTCCTGCCCCGCTGCAACCGCGGGCGTGGTCGCCTGGTCACCGGCTGCGGCGGCCGCCGGAACCGTCGGCTGCTCGGCAGACGCCCCGCGGCTCCCCGCGAGGAGCGCCGCGAGCACCGGGATGAATGGTCGGACCATGCAGCCTCTTTGTGAGGCCTACAGACGTGAACTGGCCACGTGGGTGCCGTGAGATCCGCGTGATCGCCACGCACTGCCGGTGATCACCTGGCAAGGCGCGGCGAGACCCGGCTGGATCTGGCCGTTAACAAGGCGTGATCCGTCACACAGGTCTGGGTGGCCGCGAAGTACCGTCGTCGGGTGCCCCCCGCTGACGCGTCTCGCTCTCGCCGTATGGTCGCGCGTCAGCGACTGTTTGGCGGCGCGTCCACCGAGGAGGAGGCGCGGGTCAACTTGCAGTCGAGGCTCAACCTCTACTGCAAGGTGATGTTCTGGAGCTTCATCACACTGATCGCGTTTCTCTGGTTCACGTACAACTTCGTGCTCGCGAACCCGCCGGAGCAGCGGGACGTCGTGCTCGGGGGGTCGGCCGTGATGCTCGGCGTGATGGCACTCCTGTGGCGCCTGATCGTGCCGCGAAGAACGATCACCATCGAAGGCCTGTATCGCCTCGACCTGTTATTCGCGGTGGCAATCGGCAGCACCTTCGGCGCGAGCGCCGCGCTCCAGCACGAGCTGCAAGCCGCGTCGTACACCTCGCTCTTGTTCGGTGCGTTCAACGTGTTCACTCGCGCACTCGTGGTGCCCAGCAGCGCGCGGCGCACCGCGATCGTTTCGACGCTCACGTTCCTGCCCATCCTCGCCGGTGGCCTGCGCATGGCCATCTTCGACGAGACCGAGCTCGGCGGCACGGTGCTGATCGGTGGCGGCATCACGTTCGCGGCCATCGCCGTCGTGATCGCCACCAACGGCTCGGCGATTATCTACGGCCTGCGCCGTCAGGTCAGCGAGGTGCGCCAGCTCGGCGTGTACAAGCTCGATCGCAAGATCGGTGCGGGCGGCATGGGCGAGGTCTGGCACGCCCAACACGCGTTGCTGCGCCGACCGACCGCGGTGAAGTTTCTGCTCCCCGATCGCCTCAGCGCCGAGGAGCTCGATCGCTTCGAAGGCGAGGTCCAGCACATGAGCCAGCTCACGCACCCGAACACCGTCGCCGTGTTCGACTACGGGCGCAACATCGACGGACTCCTCTACTACGCGATGGAGTACCTCGACGGCATCGACCTGCAGCAGCTCGTCACCCGATACGGCGTGCTTCCCGCGGGGCGCGTCGTGCACATCCTCTCCCAAGTCTGCGGCGCGCTGCAGGAGGCGCACGACCAGGATCTGATTCACCAGGACATCAAGCCAGCCAACATCATCCTGTGCGAGCGCGGCGGCATGTTCGATGTCGCGAAGGTCGTCGACTTCGGCCTCGCCGAGAACCTGAGCTCCACATCGAGCCCGAGTGAGCGCGCGATCCGCGGCACGCCCGCATACATCGCGCCCGAGGCCGTCGCCGATCCAGATCGTATCGGACCTGCCTCCGATCTCTACGCACTCGGTGCGGTTGGCTACTTCCTGCTCACCGGACGGCTCGTGTTCATCGCGGACAGTCAGCAGGAGATGCTGATGATGCATGTCACCAGCAAACCGCGCCCGCTCAACGAGGTCGCGCCGACGCCGGTTCCGCGCGAGCTCGAGGCCGCGATCATGAAGTGTCTCGAGAAGGCCCCGAGTCAGCGGTTCGCGTCGGCGCGCGAGCTCGCCGACGCGCTCGCGGCGATGCCCGCGGACCCGAGCTGGTCTCCCGCCCAGGCGACGCTGTGGTGGCGGGACTTCCGCTCGGCAAAACACGCACCCCCACCAAGCGAGGTGGAGACGTTGACGATCACCGTCGACCTCGGCGCGCGCGCCTCCTGATCGCCTCGGTGAACCGCGCAGTGGCGTGAGCTTCGCGTGAATCGGCGTGCGTCGTTGGTCGAACCACCGTACACCGTGCCCCATGCGCTTCGGCTCGATTACCCGCAGGGGCATCGTGCGGACGAGTCTCGTCGGCACCTTGGGGGGCGCTCTTTTCGGCGCGATGTTCTCCTCGATCGCGGCGGGCGTGATCGCGGCGATCGTGCTGGCCCTCGTGACCTTCGATCCACGCAACGGCGACGACGTGCCGCCCACCGACGGGCCGCGCACGCTCACGATCGATCTCGATCGTCGTTAGGCGAAGCCTAGCGGCCGCCGGTCGAGACCGGGCTCGCGAGGTAGTAACCGCGGCCGGGGGCCACCGCGAGGAGGCCCTCGGCGCCGACCTCGCGGAGCTCTGCGCGCAGCCGGCGCACGACCTGGCGGACGTTCTCTTCGTTTGCGTACTTCGACTGGAACGGCAGATCGCGCGCGAGTTGCTTGGTCGCGACGCAGCCGCGCACCATCGACGGCGAGCTGGCCTCCTCGTTGGCGCGCGCACACAACGCCCGGAGCAGCTGGAACTCGAGCGGGGGCAGGCTGCGCTCGGACCACGTCTCGGCGCCCGCCTCGCGCGCGAGCAGCGAGCCGCCCGAGCTGGTATCGCTCGAGCCGACGAGGCAGAGCTCGAAGCCGGCATGCGCGGTGGTGAAGCGCACCAGGCCGCCCGCGATGCTACCGGTGGCCATCGACGGCGGCGGCACCGGCTCCTGCATCACCTCCGCGAGGAACCACAGGGCCACATCGCCGATCTTGATGACGACGCGGGACGGCAGCGTCACCCGCCCATGAACGCGCAAACCGTCGACGAACGTGCCGTTGCGGCTGCCGAGATCGCGCACCGTCCAGCCGGTGTCTGTCTGCCGCAGCTCGGCGTGCTCGCGCGAGACCGAGGCCGCGAGCAGGACGAGCTGACCATCGTGGTTGCGTCCGACAACCGACTTCGCGGGCAGCGCGTGCGGATTTCCGAAGCCGTCGACCACCCAGCCCTCGGCGTCGGTGGCGTCGACCGTCGAGCGCACGTGGTCGGGGATCATGCCGTCGCACGGCGACACGGCATGCGCGCACGTCCGGCACAAGGCGCCGATGTCCGCCCCTGCCCCGCAGCACAGACAAACCATGTCCACCATCGAACCATCAACCGACCGGACCACGCAAGACCGGTCGTTCGGCGAGTTGACGCGCGGACCTTGGCGACGGTAGCCACGTGGCTGGCATGCGGCGTGTCCTGGTCCTGTTCGCGCACCCGGTCCTCGAGCGGTCGCGCGTGAATCGTCGCCTCGTCGAGGCGATTCGCGACGTCGAGAACGTCACGCTCCACGACCTGTACGAAGTTTACCCAACGCTCGCGATCAACGTGCGACGCGAGCAGAAGCTACTGCTCGAACACGACGTGATCGTGTTCCAGCATCCGTTCTACTGGTACTCGGCGCCCGCGATCATGAAGGAATGGCAGGACCTCGTGCTCGAGCACGGCTGGGCGTATGGCCAGGGCGGCACCAAGCTGCGCGGCAAGATCGCGCTGAACGCGATCAGCACCGGCGGCCCGGAGTCGGCGTATCAGCGCGGTGGCTACAATCGTTACACGATCCGCGAGCTGCTCGCGCCGTTCGATCAGACGGCACACCTGTGCGGCATGCATTACCTGGCACCGTTCACCGTGCACGCCGCGCTGCGGATCACGGGGGACACGGACGTCATTCCGAGCCAGCGCGAGTACCGCCGCTTGCTCGAGGCGCTGCGCGACGAACGCATCGATCTCGATCGCGCCGCGGCCGCGGAGAACCTCGCACTCGAGCTCGACAAGGTGATCGCTCCCCGGGAGGTCGCATGACCGACAGCGTGCTGTTTCAGGCCTTTGTCTATCTCGCGATCGCGGTGGTATTCGTTCCGCTCGCGAAGCGCGCGGGGCTCGGTGCCGTACTCGGCTATCTGATCGGCGGCGTGGCGATCGGCCCGTCGGTGCTCGGCGTCGTCGGCACCGAGGGGCACCAGGTGATGCACTTCGCCGAGTTCGGCGTGGTGATGATGCTGTTCCTCGTCGGACTGGAGCTGCGCCCCGCCCTCTTGTGGCAGATGCGCCGCCCGATCCTCGGCCTCGGTGGCCTGCAGGTCGCGGTCACCGCGGCGCTGGTCGCGGGGGCCGCGCTCGTGCTCGGCGTGGCGTACAAGCCTGCGATCGCCGTCGGCCTCACGTTCGCAATGTCCTCGACGGCGATCGTGCTCTCCAGCCTCGCCGAGCGCGGCCTGCTCAAGACCTCCGGCGGGCAGTCCGCGTTCAGTGTCCTGCTCATGCAGGACATCTCGGTGATCCCGATCCTCGCGGTGTTCCCGATCCTCGGCGTGCACGTCGCGACCACGATCACCGACGTCACGTCGGAGGAGGGCCGCCCGGCGTGGTTCTCGGGGCTGCTGCTCCTCGGCGCCGTCGTCGCCGTGGTGGCGATCGGGCGGTTCGTCGTGCGCCCGGTGTTCCAGTTCCTGGCGAGTGTGAAGCTGCGCGAGTCGTTCACCGCGGCCGCGCTCCTCATCGTCATCGGCATCGCGCTACTCATGCAGCAGGTCGGCCTATCGCCCGCGCTCGGCACGTTCCTCGCCGGCGTCGTGCTCGCCGACAGCGAGTACCGGCACGAGCTCGAGTCCGACATCCAGCCGTTCAAGGGCCTCTTGCTCGGCCTGTTCTTCATCTCCGTGGGCGCGCAGATCGACTTCCCGCTGATCGGGCGCGAGCCGCTGACGATCGCGGGCATCGTCGCCGGCACCATGGTGCTCAAGCTCGGCGTGTTGTGGGCGCTCGGGCGCATGTTCGGGCTCGATCGGCCAGCGCGCTGGCTGCTCGCGTTCTCGCTCGCACAGATCGGCGAGTTCGCGTTCGTGCTGCTGTCGTTCGGCGTGCAGAACAGGATCTTCAGCCACGCGTTCGCGAGCCCCCTCGTCGCCGCCGTCGCGATCTCGATGGTGCTGACGCCCCTCGCGTTCATCGTCCTCGAGCGCTACGTGCTGCCGCGCGTGACCGAGAAGGGCGAGCAGCGCCCGCACGACGTCATCGCGCACGCGGACACGCCCGTGGTGATCGCGGGCTACGGCCGCTTCGGGCAGATGGTCGGCCGCCTGCTCCGCGCGAACCGCATCGGCGTCACCATCCTCGACCTCGATCCCGAGATGGTCGACATCCTCGGCCGCATCGGCGTGAAGTGCTACTACGGCGATGCCTCGCGCGTCGATCTGTTGCACTCCGCGGGCTGCGAGCACGCGAAGCTGTTCGTGCTCGCCGTCGATAACAAGGAAGAAGCGACGAAGATCGCCACGACGGTGCGGCACAACTTCCCGCACCTCACGATCCTCGCGCGCTGTGTCGATCGTCCTCACTACTGGGAGCTGCGGGCGCTCGGGGTCCACAAGGTGTTCCGCGAAACGTTCGGGTCGGCATACGAGGCCGGCATCGAGTCGCTCAAGCAGCTCGGCTACCGCGGCCATACGGCCCATCGCCTCGCCCGCCGCTGGCGCGAGCATGACGAACAGGTCCTCGAAGAGCTGGGGAACCTGTTCGCGAGCGACCGGACGAGCTACTTCGAGCGCACGCGCCTCGCCATGGACGAAGCCGAGCGGTTGATGCGCGAGGAAGACCCGCAGGTCTACATCCAGGGCGACGCGGGCTGGGACAACGAATCGCTGCGCGCGGATCGGCAGGTCGACGCCGCCGCTACCCCCGTGGAACCTTCGTAGGTTACCCTCGCAGCGATGAACAAGCTGGACCTCTTCTTCCGCGCATTCCACATCTACGGCGCGCTCATGTGGATCGGCGGCTTGTTCGCGTTGATCGCATTTCTCGAGGCGCACGCGCAGGAGCCCGATCCAGACGCGCGGGGCCGGCTCGCCAAGCATGTCCGCATCGCATCCATCGTGCCCGACATCGGCGCCACGATCGCCCTGTTGATGGGCCTGCACTGGCTGTTCAAGTTCAAGCTCTACGAAGCGCACTACATGCACCCGAAGCTCGCGCTGGTCGCGGTGCTGATCGGCATGCACGGTTATGTGAAGCGCCGGGTGAAGAAGGTGAAGCAGGGCGAGGTCGCGCCGCCGTTCGGCGCGATCAAGCCGGTGGTGTCGCTCATCGCGCTCGGCATCCTGATCTTCGTCGTCGTGAAGGTGCCCGCGTGATCGGGCGCGCCGCACTCCTCGTTACCCACGTGTGCCTGCCGGATGATGCGACCGCGGGACCTCCATGCGAGCAGGAGATCCAGCGGGTGTGCCCGAGCGGGCAGTACGAGGCGTGTACGGCGCAGCACGCGCCCTCACACCTCTGCGTGATCGATCGCGTGCGTTAGCGCGCGTGGTAGACGGCGCGCCGTGACGCGCACGAGCAGGCACGAGCCGCGGTCCTTCGGCCGCGAGCCGTGCGCCTACCGGCATCTCGCATGCATCGCACCTCCGCGCATGACGCAGGTCCGCTGGCTCGGCACCTTGGTCCTCGCGCTCGCGGCCTGCGGCGACGACGCGATGCTCGTCCCGGATGGGGACCCGCTCGACGCCGGCGCCCAGCCCGATACACCGGACGCCCCCCCCGACACCTACGTCGATGTGACGGCTCCCGTCATCGACACGGTGACGCCCCAGGATGGGACAGCGAGCGCGTGGGTGCACGATTGCTTGGTGGTGACGTTCAGCGAGCCGCTCGCCGCCGCGTCGATCTCCACCGCGACGATCCGCGTGACCGACGCCATGGGCACCGACCTCACCGCGAGCACCAGCCTTCTGTCCGGTGGGCGGACGGTCGAGGTGCGCGTGCGCGAGGAGGTGATGCTCTTCGGCGTGCTGCGCCTCGAGGTCACGAGCGGCGTCACCGATGTAGCAGGCAACCATGTGGCGCAACCCTCGACGTACACGTGGCAGCTGAGCCCATGGGCCAAACGCCCAGGTGGGTTCGACGTCGGCCCCGCGCCGTCGGCGCCCGTGATCGCGGCCACCTCCGAGGGCGCGGTGCTCGCCAGCTCGGTCGGCGGCACCGGTGCGCGCATGATCGTGGTCCTCGACGACGAAGGCCACATGCTCGGTGGACCGCTCGGCAAGGGCTCCGCGTCCGCGCCGAGCATCGCGACGACCGAGGCCGGCCACGTGATCGTCGCGTGGGTCGAGACCTCGACGGCGACGATCGAGGCCGCGCGCTGGGACGGCGCGGCGTGGTCCTCCCTACCCTCGCCCGGCGCCGGCGCCCGTCCCGCGGTGGCCACCTCGCCGAGCGGCGCGCTCGGCATCGCGTGGGTCGGCACGGGCGGCCTCGTCGCGCGCCGGTACGTGGGGTCGACGTGGGTCGCGGCTGGCACCGCTGCCCCGGTGTCGTCCGTGGTCAGCGACGTCGCGCTCGTGATGCCCGACGACACAGCGCTGGTCGCGGCCTTTGTTGATCGCAATGGGAGCGTCGATCAGGTACGGACCTTACGGTTCACGACCGGCCTCACCGAAGAGCCGCGCCTCACGCTCGCCGCACAGGGCACCTCCCCGCACGTCTCGCTCGCTGCACGCGGCTCCAAGCTCGCGCTGGCCTGGGACGAATATTCGGGGTATTCGCTCGGCGCGTACGCCGCCGTTGCCACCAGTGGCGGTTGGAACGTGTTGCCGATGCTCGACGTCGATCCACCGGCCAGCGCGCGCGCTCCGAGCGTGGCGTTCGACATCGACGGCGCACCGGTGGTGGCATGGACCGAGGAGATCGACGGCGTGCAGCGCGGCTTCGTCGCCCGCTGGTCGGGGTCGGGGTGGAAAACGATCGGCGGTGATGCGTGGACCGACGCGGCCTCGCAGGCTCCCGTGCGCAGCATGCTCGCGCTCTGGCATGGACGCGCGCCCATGGTCGCGTGGCTCGAGACCGGCGCGCAGGCAATCGACCTCGCGCGGTTCAATGGCCCCGCCACCGCGCGCTACGGCATGGCCTCACGGCCGTCGCTCGCGGGCTGCAGCTTCGACGCGGCAAATGCACCCGCGCGGTTGTCGCAGACGGGGTGCTTCACCATCACCGCGGGTACCGCCAAGCCCCACCCGGGCCTCGTGCCGTACGACCTGCGCAGCGAGCTGTGGACCGACGGGGCGATCAAGCGCCGCTGGATCGCGCCTCCCAACGGTCAGGCGTTCGGCGAGCTGGCGAACGGCTCGCTCGACGGCCCGGTCGGCAGCTTCGTGATCAAGGAGTTCGCGCTCGGCACGCCGACGGCGCGCGTGCTGGTCGAGACCCGCTTCCTCGTGAAGACCGCGAGCGGCTGGCAGGGGCGCGCCTATCAGTGGCGCACCGACGGCAGCGACGCCGACCTCCTGCCCGGCGAAGGCGCCTCGCGCGTGACGTGGAACCTACCCAGCGGCGGCACGCAGGAGCACCTGTACCCGAGCCGCGGCGAGTGCTTGCGTTGCCATAACGCGTCGGTCGGCCCCTTGCTCGGCCTGCGTCGCAACCAGCTCGCGCGCGAGCTCGACTACGACGGCATTCTCGACGATCAGTTCCGCACGCTTGAGCACATCGGCGTCCTGCCGCTCGGCGGCGCCACGCCGTTGCCCGCCCCGCACGATCCGCGCCTGTCCCTCGAGACCCGGGTCCGCGGCTATCTCGCGGCGAACTGCGCCCACTGCCATAACCCCAACGGCGAGCGCGGCGCGCAGGACTTCCGGTTCGATCGACCGCTCGGCGCCACGGGTCTCTGCAACCTGCTCGTCCCCGGCGATCCAAACGGATCGCGTATCTACCAGCGCGTCTCGAATCGCCCGGGTATGCCGCCGATCGGAACGCTGCAGACCGATCCGCTGATCATCGAGCTCGTCGGCCGCTGGATCAGCTCGATGTCGAGCTGTCCGTAGGCTCGTAGTGGCGCGCCTCGAGAATGTTGCCGTCGGGGTCGCGGAAGTAGAATGCACGCGGCGCCAGACCGCGCGCGCCGAACTGCTGCTGCATGTGGCGACCGGCGGGCGTGCCGTTCGCCGCGAGCCGCTGCTCGAGCGCCTCGTACTCCGCGCCCGTCATCGCGAGGCAGACATGGTTGGTGATGTGCCCGGCGGTCCCGGCGGCACCTGGGATCGCGTTGACCAATGGCGCCATCGTACGTGGCATCAGGTCGATGATCGTACTGTCCGAGACGCGGACACTCGGAAACGGCGCCTTCTTCACGCTGAACTCCTCGGCCCGGATCGGCGTCAGCCCCACGACGTGCTCGAAGAACGCGAGCGAGCGCACCGGGTCCTCTACCCACAGCACCACGTGATCGATTTGCATGTCCCGAGCCTACGCGAAGCACCGTCGACGTTCAGCAGCGTCCCCTGGTCATTTGGTTCGTTGGTTAGAAGAACACGCTCATGTGGAAGTTGAACCGGTTGGCGACACCCTCACCCATCCCCCGATACAGCGTACGCCAGTACAGGTACTCGAGGCCGAGCTGGAGCGCGGTCGTCGGCTTGTAGCGCAGCACGCCGTACACGGTGCCGTTCGCCCAGCGATCACCCATGGCGAGGTCGTCGAACGCAGCGAAATCGCCGCTGCCTCCCACGGCGATCATGTGCCGCTTGGTCGGCAGCGCGGCGAGCTCGCCCCAGCCGCCGAACGACCGGATCGTGCGCCCGGTCACCGCGTTCACGCCTTGCCCGATGCCGCCGCCGAGGTCGGTCGCGTTGTTGCCGACATAAAACTCACCGATCCATGCGAGCCGCGAGACCACCGGGAAGAACAGATATCCACCGACCGAGCGCGATGGATAGCGCGTGCCGTTCGCGAGCTCGTCGCGCGCGACGTGGCCGAACATCCCCGCACGTAGCGTGGCGCCGCGATGCACCCGCATGCGCACCTCGAGCAGCATCTGCAGCATCGGCGTCGCAGCGGCCATCCCGTCCAGTTGACCGTCGCCGTCGAGGTCACGCTGGTCGAGCGTCCCGGTCGCGGCGGCGGCCACCGCGAGCCGTAGATGTTCGTTCGGATAGGTGGTGACGCGGAGCTGCGGGCGGCGGTCGCCGATGTTGCCGGCGAACAGCAGCTGGGTGTCGTTCTGCGCCGATGGATAGAGCGGCGACGCGAGGTCCCAGGTCTGGCCGGCGAGCACCTCGAGCCCCTTCTTGTAGGTGAGCTGGCCGTACGCGTGGCGCAGCCGGATCACCCCCGTCCGGCTGCCGCCGCCAAAATCGACCTCGAGCTTGCCCTCGCTTTTCCACCGACCCCGATTGTCGAGCTCCCACTCGTCGATCGAAAGCCCCAGCTGCGACAGCCGCGGCGTCATCGTCGTCTCACCATCGAGCTTCCCGTTCATTGGCTCGCGCAGCACGTACAGCGGCTGCAGGATGTCGTTCATCCGCGAGTCGTCGGCGAGCACGTCGAGGCGCGCGGCGCCGTAGATCGAGAGCGGCGGAGCTTCATCCTCGGCATGCGCGAGCGTGGGGGCGGAGCAGACGAGCGCGGCCATCAAGGCAAAGCGAGCCATCCGGCCCCAAACGCACACGGGGCACCTTCGATCCAAGAAATTCAGATCGCAGGTGTCGCTCGTGCGTTGTCGGTCTGGTCGAGAACCCACACGGTGGGCAGCGTCTAACGGCGGAGGCGCGACCAGGCGAGCGCGCAGGCGAAGCCAGCGCTGTGCAGCAGGATGATCGTCGCCGTCGTCGGCGTATCGAGGTGGAAGCTCGCGATCAACCCCGCGCTCGCGCCGACAACCCCGATCACGAGGGCAAGCGCGGTCGCGCGCGCGAGGGTCTGCCCGACGAGCCGCGCGGTCGCAGCGGGGATCACGACGAAGCTCGAGACCAGGACCACGCCCACGGTCTTGACCGCGACGACCACGACCACCGCCGTCTCGACGAGCAAGAGGTACTCGAGCACGGCGACCGGGACACCGGAGATCGCGGCGAGCTCGGGATCGAAGATCGCGTAGGCAAGCCGCGACCACAGCAGCGTGGTGACGATGAGGGCCACGAACGCGACGAGCACCACGACCTTCAGCACGCCCGGGGTGACCGCGAGCATGTTGCCGAACAGCAGGCTCTCGACGTCGACCTGACGGTCCTGCGCGGTGCGCAACCCGAGGAACAACACGCCCAGTGCGAAGCTAAACGAGAAGAACACGCCGGTCGCCACGTCGCCGCGCAGCTGCGTGCGGCGCAGCACGAAGCCGATCCCGAGCGCGATGACAGCCGTGAAGGGGATCGCGATCCACACGGCGTTCTCGACGGAGGCGCCGAGGTAGAGCCCGATCGCGATGCCGCCAAACGCCGCGTGGGCGAGGCCGTCACCCAGAAAGGCGAGCCCGCGCTGCACGATGAACACGCCGATCACGGCACACACCGCGGCGACCGCGATGCCCGCGATCATCGCGCGCTGCATGAACTCGTAGCCGAGAGGCGCGAACAACCAGCTCATCGGGCTACTCCTCGTCCGGCGCGTGGGCGTAGTGGTCGCGGGCCTGGAACGCGATCGCGGTCAGCGACTCCTGGCCGAGCAGCTCGTGCGGCAGGCCCCAGCACAGGAGGCGCCCCGCCTCGATGTAGACGATGCGCTCCGCGGTCTGCGCCACGGCGGCGAGGTTGTGGGTGACGAGGATCGCCGCCAGCTCGTCGGAGCGCGATAGACTCGTCATCAGCTCGAGCAACTCGAGCCGGCCGCGCGCATCGACACCTGCCGTCGGCTCGTCGAGGATGATGAGCGAGGGGTTGGTGATCAGCGCGCGCGCGAGGAACACGCGCTGGGTCTCACCACCCGACAGGCCGGCGATCGGCTTGTCGAGCAGGCGCTCGCCGCCGATCTTCGCGAGCACCGCCCTCGCCTTCTCGCGCTCGTCGGCGCGGATCGTCACCGGCCAGGTGCCGCGCAGCGCCGCAACGATCAGATCGATCGCGCGCGCCGGGAAGTCGCGATCGAAGCCCTTGCGCTGCGGCACGTAGCCCACTCGGTGATGACCCGCGGCGACGCTCTGGCCGCTGATCGTGATCGTGCCTTGCGTCGCCGGGATGAGCCCCATGATCGCCTTGAGCAGTGTGCTCTTGCCAGCGCCGTTGGGGCCGCACAGACACACGAACTCGCCCTTCGGGATCCAGAAGCTGACGTCGTCGATGATCTTGCGGCCGCGCATCGAGATCGAGACCTGATCGACGTCGAGCACGTGCTCCAGCGCCGGGTCCGGGCGCGTCTGCTGCAGCGAGGTGGCATTGCGCCGACGGTTGATCGAGTGCTCCGTCGGCGGGAGCGACGCCGTCGGGTCGCTCACCTCAGGACCTTCTCGAGCTGTGCGGTGTTCCAGAGCAGCAGCTTCTCGTAGCTCTCGCGCCCGCCGACGCCACCCACCGGATCGAGCTCGCCGAGCGGGATGCCGGCTTCCCTCGCGATCATTTCGCCCGGGCCCTTATCGAGCTGCGGCTCGGTGAACAGGGCGACGGCCTTGCCGCGCTTGACCGCCTCGAGCACCTCCGCGATGTACGCGGCCGTCGGCTCCTTACCGGCGATCGGCTCGACGACAGCGGCGATCCGTACGCCGTAGCGTTTGGCGAAGTACGACATCGAGCCGTGGAACGTGACGATCGTGTGCTTCGTCCACGCCTTGCTGCGGGCCGCGATCGTGCCGTCGACCTCGGCGAGTTGCGCCTTGAGCGTCTTCGCGTTGGCCGCGAAGGCCTCCTTGCCCGCCGGGTCCACCGCCGCGAGCTCCACTTCGATCTGATCGATCACGCCGAGCATCCGCTGCGGGTCGAGCCAGAAATGCGGGTCCGGGGCACCGACGTCGCCATGCTCATGCTCGTGCTCGTGCTCGTTGGCCTCTTCTTCGCTGATCGGCTCGACGGCGATTGCCAGCGTCTGTACTTTGTCGCCGAGCCGTACGATCTTTGCACCGTCGGCGATGCGGAGGATGTTCTCGACCCAGCCATCCATGTCGAGCCCGACCGCGAGGCCAAGCTTCG
The DNA here is from genome assembly GCA_033763475.1 of Kofleriaceae bacterium. GTDB lineage: Bacteria > Myxococcota_A > Polyangia > Haliangiales > Haliangiaceae > JABFXX01. Next base: position 13,449 of record JANRKM010000193.1, on the reverse strand, counting down.
CCCCCTCGAGCCGTGCGATTTCTTTCGGAGCCGGGTCGTAGCCGTGCTCGGACTTACCGGGCGGCAGCACGAGCAACACATCGAGGCGGTCACCGGCGACGCGACGGGTGACGTCGTACAGGGGAAAGATGGAGACGGCGACCTTTGGCTTGCCGCTGCCACCGCCCTTGCTCCCACACCCCAGTGCAAGCACGACACTCGCCACAACGACAAGAACGGCCCGCATTATGGGCGCAGCCTATCGCAGCGCCTCGCCGGAGTGTGGCGGTTGTGGCTGAACCTCGACGCCGAGTGGTGTAGGTTGCGCCACCAACCTCGAGGATAGAGATGCGTACCCTGGCTTCTGTTCTTGCCCTGTCGAGCGCGCTCGCGGGCATCACGGCGTGTGGCAACGAAAACGACCCCTCGGTCAGTGGCGTGTATCCGACGGCCGGCTTTATCGGTCGCACGCTACGCGTGCAGGTCTCTGGCGATGCGACCCACTGGACGAGCTCGACCACGCTCGATTTCGGGCCGGGCATCACGGTGGACTCGATCGCGCTCGCGAGTGAGACCGCACTGTTTGCCGAGATCACGATCGACGACACGGTGGCGCCGGGGCTCCGCGACGTGGTGGTCAAGGGCGAGGAGACGCTCACGCTGAAGAACGCCTTCGAGCTCGAGTCGCCGGTCAGCGCCAACTTCCTCGGCACGGTCGCGCAGGGTTCGGTCGTCCAGTTCACGATCATCAACCACGACTTCGACACGCCGTTCGACACCACCACCACCGGCGACGGCTTCTTCACCCCGATCGTCTACACGAACCTCGAGCTCACGCCGCCGCCCGGCGTGTTCATGCAGATCGGCGAAGCGTCGCCGTACTCGATCACCGGCAGGATGCTGATCAACGTCGAGGCGTCGCCAGGTCCGTTCGTCATCGAGAGCGGCGCCGCTGGCGGTCTCATCACCACGTTCGCCTCGGGGGAGAACATCGACGTCCAGCCGCGCACCGCGATGCCGCTCACCAACGGCACGCGCGTCGACGGCCAGATCACGAACCCCTACGATTCGTTCCTCTACGAGTTCACGTCGTCGGGTTCACCGGGTCTCGCCCTGCTGCGCACCGCGACGGATGACCCGAACGGCGTTCCCGGCGTGGCTGTGCTCCCCGAGTCGGGTTCGTTCGACGAGCTGATCGACTACGCGTCGTCGGTCGCGGTCGTTGCCGACCAGCCGCAGAAGCTCTACGCGATCGTCATCGACCTCGACGGCTTCGCGGGGTACCCGTTCTCGCTACATCCGTCGACGTTCATGCTGAACACCGCCCCCGAAGCAGCCAGCAACGACACCGTGCAGAACGCGCAGGTCGTGACGCTGCCGGCGCAGGTGACCAACGCGTCACTGTCGTCGGACGCCGACGAGGACTGGTTCAAGTTCACGGCCACCGCGGCGGACGCCGGCAAGCACCTCCACGTGATCACCACGCCGGGCGACCAGCGCTGCGATCCGGTGGTCGAGCTATTCACCGGCACGAACGCGGGCACCGCCTTCGGTGAACCGAGCAGCGACGCCGACTACCACGAGGACCTCGTCTCTACGGGCACGATCACCGCGGGCAACACCTACTGGGTGAAGGTCACCTGGTCGCCCGAGAGCACGTGGGGGATGGCGAACGACTCGTACAACACGGCCATCTTCCTCGAGTAGGTCCCTCGGTGCGTCGATCCTCATCCGCCGTCGGCGTCGTCGACGGGCTTCGCTCGGTCCGAGCTAGCGCTTCGCGATGTGCAGGGCGCGATGCGTCGCGCCGATGCACCTGTCCATGATCACGCTCAGTCCGGCGGCCGTGGCGCGGGCCGCGGCCTCCTCGCTCGACACGCCGAGCTGGAGCCACAGCGTCTTCGCGCCCAGCGCGATCGCCTCGTCCGCGACCTGTGGCGTGTCCTCGGAACGGCGGAACACGTCGACGATGTCGACCTTGTCCGTGATGTCGGCGAGCTGCGCGTAGACCTTCTGGCCGAGGATCTCGCTCTCCTTCGGGTTCACCGGGATCACGCGATACCCGGCCCCGAGCAGCTGCTTCATGATCCCGTGCGACGCCTTCTCCGGATTCGACGACGCCCCCACGATCGCGATCGTCGTCGCGTCGGCGAGGATCTTGGTCAGCACGTCGTCGGGCGGATTGTGATGACTCATCAGGACCTCACGCTATCAGATCGGGGAGCTCGTTCTCGCGCGCGCCGGTGAATGGAAACACCGCCGTCAACACGCTCGCGAGGAGCTCGACGGCCTCTACGATCCCGCGGGTGCCCTCGCCCCGTCCGCACGCCGTCGCGATCACGGTCGCCGCGCGCTCGTAAACCGCCGGGGCCACGCGCGCCGCGGCTTCCGCGTCAGGAAGGACCACCACCTGGTGCCGTGAAGGCACCACGAACACGAGCACGCCGTTGCGCCGCCGCGTGCGCGCCACGCCGAGGCTGTCGAACGCGCGCTCCGCCGCGCCCCCCACGCTCCCGAGGAAGAAGGGCGCGATCGAGACCACGATCTCCGCGGACGTCGCGCGCTCGGCCGCGGCCACCGCACGTCGTACCGCCTCGCGATCGATGTGACTCCGTCTGGTCGTCGCGCGCGGCATGTCACCAGCCTCCTCGTGCGCCGCCGCCGCCGGAGCGTCCGCCGCCACCGCTGAAGCCACCGCCACCACCACCGATCGAGCCGCCACCGCGTCCCGACGAGATCGACCACAACAGCATCAGCGCCGCCTGTGGGTGGGTCACCAGCAGCACCAGGAACGCGATCAGCGCGACGCCGCCGAGGACGTACGTGAGCCACGGCGTCTCTTCTCGTGCCGCCTGCTGCGTCGCCACCGTGCCGTCGTCGACCCACGGCGTGCCCTGGATCGCGGTCAACAGGGCGTTGGCACCATCGGTGATCGCGGCGTCGGCGTTGCCGGCGCGCAGCTTTGGCGCCATCACCTCGCGAATGATCCGCGACGCCACCGCGTCGGGCACCTGCCCTTCGAGGCCATAGCCGACCTCGATGTCGATCTTGCGATCCTGCGCGAGCACGAACATGACGATGCCGTCGTCGAGGCCCGCACGCCCGACCTTCCACGCGGCGAACGTGCGCACCGCCCAGTCATCGAGCGGGGTGTCGCCGATCGTGGCGCCGATCCAGACCACCACCTGATGCCCCGTCGCGCGCTCGTACGCGGCAAGCCGTGCATCGAGGGCATCGCGCGCGCCGGGCGTCATCATCCCGGCGGTGTCGGTCACCCACGTCGTCGGGGACGGTGGAATCGGCGCCGCGCTGGCCAGCGCCACCACGGCTGCGAGCAAGGCCGCGACCATGCGCTCCTCCTCTGGCTCCTACCGCCTAGAACTGCACCTTGGGCGCGACGTCCGACCCCGCCTTCGCGGTGAAGTACTGCTTCTCGGCGAACCTGCCGCCGAAGATCGTCGCGACCAGCGAGTTCGGGAACGTCGCGCGCGCCGTGTTGAAGGCGCGTGCCGCATCGTTGTAGCGCATGCGCTCGACAGCGATCCGGTTCTCCGTGCCCTCGAGCTGTGCCTGCAGGTCGCGGAAGTTCTGCGTCGCGGTCAGGTTCGGATACGCCTCCGCCACCACGAGCAGCCGCGAGATGGCGCTACCGAGCTGATCCTGCGCCTGCTGGTACTGCTCGAACGCCTCGGCATTTTGCGGCGCCCCCTTCATGCTCACCTGGCCCACCCGACTACGCGCCTCGGTCACCGCGGTGAGCGTGTCCTTCTCGAAGTTCGCCGCGCCCTTCACCGTCTCGACGAGGTTCGGCACCAGATCCGCACGCCGCTGATAGACGTTCTCGACCTGCGCCCACTGCGCCTGCGCCGACTGGTCGAGCGCGACCAGCTTGTTGTACCGGGACACGCACGTACCGCCGAACAGCAGCACCGCCGCTGCGACGATGAGGGCAACGATGCTGACACGACTCATTGCGCGCATGCCGCCCAGTGGTGCAACCCCAGGCCCATCGGAGAGACTCCGACGCACGCGGAAAGATCGCCATGCCGCCGTGGTGCGCGATCACGCGCAGCGGGCGCTAAGGTCACGCCGCTGGCGCAGCGCGCCCATCCGCAGCGGCAGGCTACGCGACCGCGCGCTCGAGGTCGGTCATCGCCTCGCCGCAATAGACCGCGAGGCGCTGCAGGTGCGGGACCGTGTCGCGGCAGCCGGTGAACCCGAAGCCCACCTGCCCTGCGTAGCTGTTGCAGGTGATGTTGAGCGCCTGGCCGTGCACCGGTATCGACATCGGATACGCGACCTCGAGGCGGGCACCGCGGAAGTAGCGCGGCTCCTCGGGGCCCGGCACGTTCGAGATGACGACGTTGAACGCCGGCTTCACGTGGCCTGCCGTCGTCGGAATCATGCCCATCATCGCCGGCGCGCAGATCAGCGCGCTGTACTGGAGGATGGCGGCCTTGGTCATCCCCTGCAGCTGCCTCTTCGCGTTCGTCGTCGACGCGATGATCGCGCGCAGGCGCTCGCCCGGGTCCTCGAGGTCGGTCGCGAGCGAGGCCAGGATCGCACCGATGGAGTTGCCGCCGCCCTCGTCATCCTTGGCGCGCACGCTGACCGGGCACATCGCGACCAGCGGCGCCGACGGCAGGGCCTCGAGCTCGAGCAGGTAACGGCGCAGGCTACCCGCGCATAGCGCGAGAATCGTGTCGTTGACCGTGCCACCCGCGGCTAGCGCCACGGCCTTGATGCGCGCCATCGCGATCCGCTGGGTCGCGAACCGGCGTGCGCGGCTGATGCGCGCGTTGAGGATGCACTTGGGCGCCTGCCGCGGCGAGACCAGCTCGTGATCCTTGGCACGCGACGAGCGCACGACGTTCATAACAGCGCGCGCGACCGTCTTGCTGGCACCGTACTGGTCCCGCAAGACGTTCAAGAACTCCTGGAGATGAATGCCCTCCGGCTCGTCTTTCGGCGTGCGCGCGCGCGGTGGCAGCGAGAAGAACAGCGGGCGATCGCGCTCGTCGGGATCCGAGGACAGCGCGTTGGCCAGCACGCGCATGGCGGTGAACCCGTCGACGAGCGCGTGATGGACCTTGACGTACATCGCGAACCGCCCGCCCTCGAGGCCCTCGATCAGGTGGACCTCCCACGGCGGCCGGTGGAAGTCGACCGGATAACCGTGCAGGCGCGACACGAGGATGCCGAGCTCGCGCTCGTCGCCGGGTGTCGGCAGCGCCGAGCGGCGCACGTGATATTCGCGATCGACCTCGCCTTCGACCCAGCTCTGCAGCGGGCTCTTGAGCGAGTCGGGCGACTTGAGCCGCAGGTTCCACGGTCGATGCACCGGCGCGTCGCGCAGCTCGTCCATCAGCTGCCGCAAGTGATCCGGCGGCGCTCCGGGCGGTGGCGAGAACGGCAACAGCCCAGCGACGTGCATCATCACCTCGCGTGACTCCCCAACCAGGAACATCGCGTCGCTCGGAGAAAGCCGCTTGCCTGCCACGGCATGATCCTACTCCGGACCACTTCCCGCGGGCGTCACTCGTACAGGCGAACGAGCGGAGTCCCGAACAGATCTTTCCACAGCGCCGCCGCGGCCGACCGCAGCTCCACCGTGGTCCGGCGCGCGAGCGGGGTGACCAGCCGTGCGAGCCGATCGCGATCGACGGCCCCCCTGTGGATCACCGGCCCCGGCGACTCGATGCCGAGCTTGCGCGCGAGGCCCTCGATCACCACCACGGCGACGTACGACTCGGCGCGCCTCCCCGGCGTGTTGCGGAAGCCGTGCCGCGCCAGGTTCCACAACGTCAGCTGCGGCAGCCACGTGTCACTCGCGATCTGGCTCGTCCACGCCGACAGCTCGAACCGCGCGCGCACCGAAAACGGATCGTTCTTTTTGTCGGGCAAGAGCTGCGCGAGCTCCGCGGGATGTGCGAGCCCGCGCTCCTGATCGAGCACGTGTTGCGCCTCGTGGTGGCGCACCGAGGTGACCACGAGCTCCTTGCACTTCACCGCCGCCTTCTGCGCATCCGCAGCGTCGGTGTACAGCGCCGCGAGCAGCTCGCGCCGGATCGCCTCGCTCGCCGCACCTGCGGCCGTGCGCGCGTTCACCGAGTACGCCCAGCTGTCGTTGGCGAGCGGAAATGCGCGCCCACCGAGCACAGGCAGGATCTGCCACGCCACCTTCTCCTCGACGGTGTTCATCAGCACCACCGGATCGTCGATCTCGTCGAGCGTTACGCCCAGCTTGCGCGCGCCACTGCTGAACGCGTCGAGCTGCCGCGCACCGAGGACGCGCACCTTCGCGTCATTCGCGCGCACGAACCCGACATCCTCGATGCGATACGCGAACGGACGCTCGTTGGCACTATCGTTTACCAGCGTGGGATCCAGGTAATAACCGAGCTCCGCCGCCGCGAGCTGATCCGAGACCACGTACAGCCGCTCGCGCAGCTCGCGCTCCGCACCCTCGCGGTCGTACGGCACCGCCATCGCCCACCGCTCGAGGCTCATCACCATGTCGCGCCACGCGAGCGCGAGCCCCGCGCCGTGCCGCAAGAACGCGTGATGATCGCGCAGCCGCGCGGTCTCCTGCGGCGAAGGCGGGAGGCTGCTCGCCAGCATCGCCGGCAGATCGCTTGCGAGCACGCGCTCGATCTCGGCATCACGCTTCGGCACACCGCCGTCGCGGTACACGCCGACAGGCGGAGGCGGCGCGGGCCGCACGTACACGTCCGCGCGGGGCCCCTTGATCGCCATCACCGTCGCCGCGCTCAGCGTGGTCGCCGTTGCCGCGGCGAGCACACCGGCCACGATCGTCGCAAGCGGCATCTTGAACGGCGCCGCCATCGCGGAGGCCCCATACGCCGCCGCTACCCGCGCACGGTCGCTAAGCTCCTCGCGCTGCTCGCGCACGATCAGCGCCGCCGCGCGCAGCACGTGGCGCACGGCCTCCGTGTCCTCGTACGACGTCTCGCCCGTCGCCACCGCGGCCTCGAGTAGGGCCTGCTCTAGCCGACGGCGCGCGGCCCCACGCAGCACCCAGTCGATGTCGGCCAGCGCACGCCGGGCTACATCGTCGTCGCCGGCCTCCACCCCAGCTGCAAGCGCGGCGAGGACGTGGCGACGAAGCACGCGATTAGGACAGCGCTCGTAGACGCTGGTTCCACGTTTTTTGGGTGATCCCTGCAGGTCTCGAACCTGCGGCCTGCGCTTTAGGAAAGCGTGCTGATTAGTCATTCCAGCTACTTGGAAGACCGTGCACGTACGTCATTCTGGGTACTTAGTCATAGCCCGTCCTAGCCCGATGTGATTCAGTGATTCACAGAGCGCAGGCCGCGCCATCCCACCAATGCCGATCAAGCTCACCGAGAAGACCCTCAAGACCCTCCGGTGCCCACCGGGCAAGGCACGCGTGTACGCCTACGATGCCGAGCTCAAGGGCTTCGGCGTGGACATAAAGCCGAGCGGCACGATGACATTCATCGCGCGCACCCGCGACCGGATGCACACCATCGGCGTTGCGGGCCAGCCTCGCCCCGATGGCCACATCTGGACCGTCGAGCTCGCCCGGCGCGAAGCCTACGGCCTGCTCGGCAAGCTCAAGAGCGGCGAGGTGCCCCCTCCCCGCTCGCGCGCCGCCGGGCCGACACTGCAGCAAGGGCTCGAGCTGCACCTGCGGAACATGCGTGAGGGCCGCAACCGCCGCCGCCGGCCGTGTTCGGAGCGCTCCATCCAGAAGATCGAGACCGAGGTACCGCGGCATCTTGAGGCGTGGCTCGACCGGCCGATCGTCGAGCTGACCGCCGACGAGCTCGAGAAGGTGTGCGACCGCATCCGGGCGAACACGCCAGCGATGGCCGGCGCCGTGAACCCGCCGGGCGTCGCCCAGGCGAACAAGGTGATCGCGCACGTCTCGGCGATCTGGAACGCCCTCGACAAGCGGTACGACCTGCCCGGCAAGAACCCTGCGAAGCGCCTCTCCCTGAGCGCGCTCAAGCCGCGCGAGACCCGCATCGATGACGGCGCGTTCGCCGACTGGTACGAGCGCGTGCTGGCGATCGATCCGGTGCGCCGCGACCTGCAGCTCGTCTCGCTGTTCACGGCGATCCGCACTGATGGCGTGCGCAACCTCCGCTGGGAAGACATCGACGAGGAGCGCGGGCTCTTGCACGTCCGCAAGGCGAAGGGCGACAAGCCGTACACGCTGCCGCTCGTCGAGACGGTGCGAAAGATCCTCGAGAAGCGCCGCACCGAGAACGCCGAAACGTTCAAGGCGTGGAAGGGCGACGGCGGCTGGATCTTTCCGTCGATCACGCGCGACGGCCTCCGTGTGCAGCCGGTCGCCGAGCCCAAGGAGCGGCGAACCGTCGAAGATGAGGACGGCGAGAAGGTCCGCGTGCAGCACCTCCCCGGCATCCACGCGAACCGGCGCACATTCAACTCGGTGGCGATCGAGATCGGCGTACCGCCCGAGGCGCGGCTCGCACTCATGAACCACGAGGGCAAGGGCGTCAACGTGAAGCACTACGGCGCGCCGCAGAACTGGGAGTACCTCCGCGAGCAGGCCGAGCGCGTCGAGGCGGCGCTGTGGGAGCGGCTTACGCCAAAGCCGACGACGAAGCCTCGGGGCAAGTTGCGCGCGGTGTGATGTCACCCCGGCGCGCTACTGTTTTCGTGTCGAGCACCCGCTTGCAACGGGGGCCGCGTCCTGGCGTGGCCAGCTCGACACCCTTTTCGACATCCCCAGGACCCCCGCACCAGGAGCGGAACGATGGACGAAGAGGTTGAAGCACTGACTGCAGCGATGCGCGCGAAGGTCAGTGAGTACGATGCTCATGCTCATTCGCACGACAAGGGGACGGACTATGATCGTGCGGCAATTGAGCGTGGTCTTTGCTCGACGTGCCGCGATCTCGGTGCCGCTATTGAGGCGCTCGATGCTGAAATTTACATCGCGAAACTTCCTGGTCGCCTTCGTAGAGCCAAGGAGACAGACAGGATTACCAAAGGGCTTCGCGAGTTCGTTGCTGCTGCGCAGGAGGCGGGGTGCAGCGCAGAGTGGATTGCGAAGCGACTGGAGTTAGAGGCGAAGGCAGTCCGAGCTGGGCAGCCGACTGGGCTACTCAACCTTGCACTGCTTGAAGACGCCCGTAGGCATGATGTGCCATCGGAAGTTCTAGATCGCGTCCGCGCCGATGTTGGGTTCGCAGCGGAAAATCCCGGCGCCGCCCGTCGCACCGCCGAACAAAAGGCCAAGAAGCAGCTCGATGCCGCTCTTGCCAAGATGGGCGAGGCGCTTCGCACGCGCGTTGGGACAGGAGAAATCCAGCGCTTTGAGCGCTCATTCAGAATCAATTTCTCGAACCACATGACCCCCGAACAGCTCGATGCGTTCATGGCGGTACGCAACGACTTCGGTTGGCTCTTCCTCTTCGATGATTTCTTGCTCCCTAGCGGTGATCGCGACGAGGACGAGAACATTCCGATCCGCACCCAATTGGTCCTAGGCGGGGACACGCGTCCCAAGTGAGGACACGCAGAAAAAGTGCACGTGTCCAATTCAAGGACACGCGTCCTCGGTTCGGACATGGCTGACTAATCGACTCATTTCCTCGAAGGTGAGCTTATGCCGCTCACCAACGAAGACGAAGACACTCCCTCCCCCGACGACGCTCTGACTCGCGCGGAGACCGCCCGCCTGCTCGGGATGTCGACGGCCGGCCTCGACCAGCTTCGCTACCACGGCGACGGACCGCCGTTCTTCCGCGCTGGCCAGCGCTCTATCCGCTACGTGCGCCGCGACGTGCTCGCCTATCGCAACGCGCGCACCGTCGGAAAGAAGGTGGCGCTGTGAACAGCGACATCATCACCCGCGCAATCGCCGCGTACTGCCGACGCCGCGAAGGCATCTCGGAGCAGCCCTCCATGGCGTTGACGGAAGTCGAGGGCGATCAGATCGTGCTCCACAACTGCAACGGCGAGCTCGGCCGCTACCGCATCACACGTGGTGGTGGCCTTCGGTGGATCAAGGTGAAGTCATGAGCGCGCGCGACACCATGCGCGTGCAGTGTCTCTACTGCAGCGCCGAGGGCATCGCGCACCTTGTCGACGTGCCCAACAGCGTCTACCGGGTTGACGTCGCGCACGGCCTCGACTCCGAGGGTGAGCGATGCACGGGGGCGCAGGACGTGCCGCTCGAGCTGGCGTATGCAATCGAGCGCAAGGCGGTGCTGTCATGACCGCCCGCGACAAGCTCGAGGCCGAGCTCGCGAAGCTCCGGGCCCGCATCGAGCGCCGATCCGAGCAGGACCGCGCCGACCGCCGGCGCGAGGGCCAGATCCGCGATGAACTCTGGCGTCTCCACCTGATGACCATGATCGGCGTCGCCGACGGCGTCATGATCCGCTATCGCGGCTGGGATCGTCGCATCCCCGACGACGCACGCGGCACGCTGAAGAAGGTCGGGCGCACGCGCGGCGATGTCGACTTTGGGGCGCACGGCAAGTGGTCCATTCCGCTGCTCGACCTGATCTCGTTCGCCGACGCGGACAATCGCGGGCTCACGCTGCGGATCGGGGGCTTGTCGTGAGCCGCGTCGACGCTGTGCTCGCGGTGCTGCAGTCGGCGATCCGCACGACCGATGAGGCACTCGATCCGCACGAGCAAGACATCGTCTATCGCGCACTGCTCGATCACGTGCGCGCGCGCCGTCCCGAATCGGTCGGGTTTCTGTCGCAGCTTCCGCCACCGGGCCCTATCCGCGATCCGCGAGGCGAGCCATGACTGCCGTCACGCTCGACCTCGAGGACGTGCGCGCCGAGCTGCACGTCGACGACGTGGTGCAGAAGTACGGACTGCGAGTTCGCAACCGCGGCTCGCAGTATCGGCTCACCGAGTGCCCGTGCTGCAAAGACTCGTCATCGTCGGAAGCCATCGCGATCGACAAACGATCCGGACGTTGGTGTCACCACGGCCGCGAACGTGATGCCGGCGGTGAATGCTCGGGGACACTGCTCGATCTCGTCGCAGTCTGCGAGGGCCTGAACCCCAAGCGCGACTTCGCGAAGGTGCTCGACATCGCCGCCAAAATCGCGGGCGTCGATGCGCGCCAGCTGACTGAGGCCGAGCGTGCCGAGCGTCGTCGGTATCGCGAGCAGCAGGCACTCGAGCGTCAGCGTCAGGCTGATGCCGAGGAAGCCGCGGTGTTTCGCGAGTCGGTGCTCAAGGCTTCGTCGACATGGCTGCGCACCGGCAGGGTTCGTGAGACGCGCACGATGCGCGCATACCTTCGCAGCCGTGGACTCGACGCAACGCGCATCGTCGAGGAAGACCACGCACGCTCGGATCTAGCCGGCAACGTGTGCGTGCCGCTATGGGACCTCGGAGACTCCGAGATCCTGAACGTCATCTCGCGCATCGTGTCCGAGACAAACACGGGGCCGAAGGCCAAGAGCCTCACGGGATGCTCGACGTCGGGGACGCTCTGCGGACGCGTTGCAGACATCACGAAGGGCGCGAGTGTCATCGTCACTGAGGGCGTGATCGACACGCTCACCGCGATCCAGCGCTGGCCAGGTCGCGTCGTGCTCGGCGCCAACGGCACGGGGCGCATGACCCGCATCGTCGAGACGGTCGCGCCGATCGTGCTCGAGATGAAGGGAAAGCTCGTGCTCGTCCCGCACACCGACGAGCCCGGACAGAAGGCCGCGATCAAAGCTGGCGAGGCCGCCATCGCTGCTGGCCTGGTGTTGCACTCGACGCTGATCGTCATCGACGTCGCGCCGCACAAAGATTTGAACGAGGCGCACTGCGCCGGTTGGGAGCTGTAGATCATGAGCCGCGCGGTCCAAGTCCTTGAAGAGATCCAGGCGCGCCGCGCGTTGCCCGATGGGTTGACCGTCATCGATGCGCCACCTGCGCCGCCACCCAAACGGTTCGGGCGCCGAAGGAGCGAGCTCGTCGAGACGATTCTCTCGCACGCCTCCGAGCCTACGATCGAGCTTTCACTGGGCGCAGATGCCATCGCCTCCGTTCGGCTCGGCGCTACGGTGGTGCTCATCGGCGCGAGCGGCCGTGGCAAGACGAGTCTCGCGACCACCATCGCCGTCGAGCACGCGCAAGGTCGAGGCCCGGCCATCGCGATGAGCCTCGAGCTTCCCGAGGACGAACTCGCAGCGCGCGCTATCGGTACGCGGTGCGATGCATCGTGGCCCGAGGTGCTCGGCGGCACGCTGACCCGCGAGCGAATGCTTCAGGCCCTTCCCGAGCGGTTCTCGGTGATCGAGCGCCAACACGCCACGCTCTCGGCACTCGAGACCGAGATCGATGCGATGCGCAAGGAATATCCCGTCGAGCCGATCTTGGTCGCCGTCGACTACGTGCAGCTCGTTCCTGGCGAGAGCGAGGACGAGCCACGAATGCGCGTTGATGCCGCTATGCGCGCGCTCGACCACATCGCCCGATCGCGCCGCGTTGTTGTCCTCGCGTTGTCCCAAGGCTCGCGCGCCAGCGCCAAGGCTCTCTCATCCGGCGAGCTGCTCGGGGCTCAGACCACCGACGCAGGCGCCGAGTCTGCTGCCATCGAGCGCTGGGCGTCGCTGACCCTCGCGATCGGCGAGCACGGTCCCGAGGCCGAGGATGGCTCGTGTGCGACGTCGATCAGCATCGGCAAGTACCGCATGGGCAAGGGTGACGTGGTGCTCCCTGCGCGCTATCACGGCCGGTCCGGGCTGTGGAGGCTCACCGGTGATGCCAAGCCAGCCGCTGAGGTGCGCGCCGAGCGCCAGGACGCACGGACGGAGGCGTCCATCGCCACGCTCATGTTGGCGGTCCGCGGTGCGGTAGAGCAGTCGGCGACTCCATTGTCCGATCGCCAGCTTGGCGAGCTCGTGACCGGTAAGGCCGTCTTGCGTCGCCAGGCTCGGGCTCGCCTGCTCGCCGACCCCGACTCGGGCATCGTGGAGTGTGGTCGCCAGAGCGGCGGGAGGAAGCCGAGCTATCCGGTCTGGACGCGCACGCGAGCTAAGGCCGCCGGACTCCCCATCCATGACGGTGAGGCGGACTCGTGATGGCTGGTGCGTCCATGCGTCCTAGTGCGTCCCGAGTGCGTCCCGGACGCATGCGTGTAGTGCGTCCCGTCCCCTATATGGGGACGCACTACGCACTCACTCAGGACGAGCCGCAGAAGCGGGACGCACTCCGCCACACGATCAGTTCACCCACAGAACCGGCCTGGAACCGGAGCGCGGTGGTGATCGGTGAGTGACGCCAGACAGCCTCCCGACGACCGGCCGGCCGAGGTTCGCGGCCCCTTTCCCGTCCTCGTGCGGATGCGGTTCTCTTCGGTGCTGGGCTTGCCAGCCGAGGCCCGTGAACTGTTGGGCCCGTGGGGGACGATTGTCGTGGTCATGGTCGGCGAGGCGAAGTATCCCGGGCTCGTCGTCTCGCAGGGCGTGTTCATCGAGCTGGGAA
>JANRKM010000192.1:0-13728 GCA_033763475.1 Kofleriaceae bacterium | reverse complement strand
ACATAGACCGCCAAGGCACCGGCCTGTCGCGGCCGGCGCCGCGCGAGCGATCGGGCACGGGCACGGGCACGGGCACGGGCACGGGAGCAGGGCGCGAGAACCGCCGCGGTGCGGCGTTTCTCAGCGCCCTGCTAGAGCAGCGCGAGCTGTCGCGGCGCGGAGGGCCACGACGGCAAGTCACCCACGTCGGCGAGGGCGCGCAGGCGCTCGTGGAACGCGTAGGCGTTCTCGGCGGCGAACGTGTCATCCGGGGCGTGCATGAACAAGTAGGGCTCGCGGCCCTCGGCGAGCCAGGTGGCGAGCTGCTGCGCCCACGCGTCGACGAAGGCGCGTGACTGCGTGAAGTCTTCGTGCGGCACGAGGCGCACGAGTGGACGCGTGGAGGTCGCGCGCATGTGGACGGGGAGCGCGGGCTTGCGCGCGCGGACGTCGGCGTGCTCGAGGGAGTGGGAGGCGTGGAGGCCGCGTGCATCCATGATCACGAGGTCGACGCGGCGCGCGCGGAGGAGGGCGATGGCGGCGGCGTCCGCGGCGGAGCCATCAAACAGCGCTTCGTGGCGCGGCTCGACGCCGTAGTGGAAGTCGCGTGGGAGGCGCGCGAGGAAGTGGTCGAGGCGAGGCAGGAGCTCGGGGCCGAAGCGCGGAGGGAGCTGGAGGAAGAGCGTGCCGAGCTTGGTGCGGAGGGGAGAGATGCGCGCGAAGAACTCGTCGACCTCGCGCTGTGCATCGAGGAGGAGCTTGTCGTGGGTGATGGTACGGGGGAACTTGAAGCAGAAGCGGAAGTGGTCTGGCACCTGATCGCGCCAGCGCAGGACGGTGTCCGCCGTGGGCAGGGCGTAGAAGGTGGTGTTGCCCTCGACCGTGTTGAAGACCTCGGCGTAACGGGTCAGGAACTCGGTGGGCTTGGTGCCCTGAGGGAACAGGCGGCCGACCCACGTCTTGACGCCCCAGCCGGGGCAGCCCAGGTAGTAGCGGCGGATCGGCATCGCCCGTGAATTCTACCTGGGACGATGTGCATGCGCAGAGCTCACCAAGGGTAGCGGTTGCCCTTCCAGTTGAGGAACTCGCCCGAGTCCGCGAGGGTCGCCTTGTCGACCTCGCGCAGGATCCCCGCGACGGATTCTTCGACGGGCGTCGGCGCGCTAGCCCCGCCCATGTCGGTCTTCACCCAACCCGGGTTGATGACCACGGAGATAATGCCTTCGTTGCGCAGATCGACCGCAAGCGACCGCGACATCATGTTGAGCGCGGCTTTCGACATCCGATAGGCGTAGGCGCCGCCACTCTTGTTGTCGCCGATCGAGCCCATCCCCGACGTGAGGTGCACGAGCTTCTTGCCGGTGCCCTTGCGGACGGCCGGCAACAGCGCGATCACGACGCGCAATGGGCCGAGCGCGTTGATGTCGAACGTGTTCGCCGCGTCGTCGAGGGAGAGGTCTTCGGCGAGCTGGCCGAGGCCCGACGAGCGGGGGAGGACACCGGCGACGTTTAGCACCATGTCGATCGGTGCGGTGTTCACGGCAGCGGCGAACGCCCGCACGCTCTTCGCGTCGCCGACGTCGAGGGGATGAACGCGTACGTTGGGCAAAGCGGCGAGCTCGCCGGCGCTCTGCGGATCGCGCACGCCGGCTTCGATCTGATCGCCGCGCTGCGAGAGCTGGCGCGCCAGCTCGAGCCCGATGCCGCGATTCGCTCCGGTGACGACGACTCTCATGCCGAGATCTTGGCCGCGGTTGGTCACCGACCGCAACTAGCTATTTGACCGGGAAATCTTGCACGCGACGCGCACGCAGACTCCGACCTTCTTCGTCGGCGCCAGGTCGAGCCCCGCGAGCTCGCTACCGACGCTCCGCGCGCGCGCCATCGTCGATCTCGAGCACTCGTCGTGCTGCATCGCGGCGATCGACGTCGTGAGGGCGAGCTCTTCTTCGTGCACCGCGTGGATGCCATCGATTGCCGTACCGAGCGCGGCGGCGAAGGTGCGTGCCTTGGCGAGCGCACGCGCCGCGCACTCGGCGAGTAGCGCTGAGGTTACGTCGCCTCCGCGATAGTCCCACTCGATCCACCTCAGCGTGGCGTGTTTGCACTCGGTGATCGCATCGATCGCACCGCCGAGCAGCGCGAGGTCTTCGAGGCGAATACGCGCGCGGTACATCACCGACGACGAGGTGGTGAACAGGCCGGCGGAGATGTCGAGCGTGGCGCCCTGAAGCGCGATCGCATCCTCGGGGATGCCCTGCGCGGTGAGCGCGACGATGAGGCGGCGCAGCTCCTTCGCATTCTCGAACGCCGCATCACCAGAGAACAGGCGGTCGGCTTTCAGGTCTACGTGGATGTCGGCCGCGCGAGGTGCGGCATCTCCCCAGGCGGTTTCGGAGACGTGGAGCAGGGACGCGGTTTCGATGACTGTCATGCGAGCCCAACGCGCGCGCTCACTGCCTGGTGACAAGGAACGTTAAGGAAACAGTGCGGCGAGCGCAGCGTGCGGGAGCGCGGCGAGTACCACGGCGGCGACATCGCGCACTCTCACGCGCGGCGGCGGCGTAGCGAGGCCGCGCTCCACGGTGCGGGGCAGTAGGGCGTCTACGCCGTCGAAGCGATAGAGGGTGCCCGTGGCGCGGCCGCGGGCCCACAGCCTGATCGGTGATGCTCGGCACCGGCTTCCAGCTGCTATCGCGTGCGCTCCGCGGGGCCGAGGCCGCTCGCCGAGGTGACGTTCGCCCACGCGGCGGGCCGTACCGTTGCTGCCCACGAGGCGCTGTTCGGCGCGCCAGTGCGCGTCGGAGCGGACATTTCGGCGTTGTAGCTGTTGCGGTCTGCGATGGCGTCTCCGACGCCTACTGTCGTGACGGCGCTCTTCGAGGCGATCCTGCGCGAGCTCGCGACCAGCGGCGCCGACTCGCTCGCGTCGCCAAGCGCGTGCGATGTCGACGCGCACCGTGCAGCGGCGCCCGGAGGCGCTCGGGGCGAGCCATCAAGACCTCGTCGACAACGTGCGCTCCTCGCCCGCACGCTCTCGCTTGAGTGATCGAGCGCGTTCGATCAGCGATGTCGGCGTCGAGCTGGGCTACGCCGACCTCAAGGGCTTCTATCGCGCGTTCCGAAGGTGGGCGGGCATGACGCCCGGTGAATGGCGCGCACAGCACACCCGGCGCGGACCCCGGGAGCTGACGGGAATCGTCGTCTCGGCGCGGGCATGTCAGTTGCTCTCCTAGCCGCCGAAGGAGAGCACTATGAAGAAATCTATTTGCATCATCATGGCCCTCGCGATGTTTGGCGCGTGTGACGACGATGAGGACGAGGTCACCCCGATCGGCGCCGACGGCGACACGGTCGTGTTCGTGGCTGACTTCAATGCGTTTACGCCGTTCGAACGCATCTTCATCAGCGCCGACGTGGTCACGGTGATCGGCGACGGCGCGTTCGAGGCCTCCTTGGCGATCGCCGGCGACGACCCGGGCTCGATCCGTCCGTGGCGGATCCGCAACGGCAGCTGCGCCGATAGTGGCAGCTCGGTCGGTGGCAGCGGCAGCTACCCGGACGTGGTGATCGGCACCGACGGAACCGGCTCGGTGTCGACCGTGGTCCGTAACACGCTCGACCCGAACGACTTCCAGCATGTGGAGGTCTACCTGTCGCCTGATCAGACCGACCAGGATACCGACTTGCTCGCCTGCGGCGATCTCATCCTCCAGTAGCTCGAAAGTAGGTGATGTATGGTGAAACCGAGCCTGCTGTTCATCGCCGTGCTGGGGTTTCTCGGCGCTTGTGATGACGACGACGAGATCGTCGACATCGGCGGTGAGGGTGACGTCGTCGTCTGGACGGCGGACATCTTCGGCATCGCGCCGTACCAGTACGTCGGCGGCAACGCCGAGGTCAGCTACGAGATCGGCACGTTCGAGTTCGGCGCGACCGCGGAGATCTTCGGCGATACACCAGGCGCCGTGCGTCCGTGGCACGTCCACTTCGGAACCTGCGCGACAGGCGGCGATATTGTCGGCGTCGACAGCGACTATCTGCCGCTCGTCGTCGATGGTGCGGGCGCCGATGTCGTCTCGGTCATCGTGCCCGAACCGCTGGACGTGAACGCGGCGTATCACGTGAACTTTCACCTCGCGCCAGATCGCCAAGACGTGATCATCGCGTGTGGCGACCTCGTCCTGCTCTAAGCGGTTGTTCGTGCAATGGCCTCGGCCAGCCCGCGCAACGTGAAGGGCTTCGCGAGGAACTGCGCGCCCTTCTCGAGCTCGAGCACCCCGCGCGACGCGAGCGTGACGTCGGGATATCCCGACGTGTACAGCACGCGTAGCGCGGGGAATTTTTCGCGCAGGCGCTGGGCTAGTTGCTTGCCGTTCATGCCGGGGAGCACGGTGTCGGTAACCACGAGATCGGGCACGAAGCCGCGATCCGTGGCCTCGAGCGCTTCCTGCGCGCTGCCGACGATGCGCGCATGAAACCGCATGCTCTCGAGCGAGAGGCCGAAGGTCTTGCGCAGCGCAGGATCGTCCTCGACGACGAGAATGGCGAGCGAGGCGCTCGGGCTGTGGAACGTCGAGGTCGTGGGCCCGGGCTGTGCGGGCAGGCGTGTGTAGGCGCGCGGCAGGTACACCTCGAACGTGGTGCCGACGTCGGGGGTGCTGGTGACGCAAACGTCGCCACCGGATTGCTGCACGATGCCCTGCACGATTGCGAGTCCGAGGCCCGGACCACTGGTCGTGCCCTCGGTCGTGTAGGGCTCGAACACGTGATTGCACGTCTGTGGATCGAGGCTGCGGCCCGTGTCGGTCACGGCGAGCCGAACATGCGGGCCCTTGAGCCCGAGATCGGTCGCCTCGACGTTCGACGTGGTGATCGTGAGCATGCCGCCGTGGGGCATCGCGTCGCGCGCATTGCCGACGAGGTGGACGATGACCTGTTCGATCTGACTCGGGTCCGCCTGCACTTCCCAGAGATCGGGTGCGAGAGCGAGCGTGAACCCGATGTCCTCGGTCAGCACGTGGCGGAGCAGCGGATCCAGGGCGTGGATCACGCGATTCAGATCGAGCTGCTCGGGACGCATCACCTGCCGTCGGCTGTACGCGAGGATCTGCGCGGTGAGGTTGGCGCCGCGATTCCCTGCCTCGACGATCTCGTTGACCAGCTCGAGATCGGGGCCGGCGAGGCGCTCCTTGAGCATGTTGCCGCAGATCGTCACGACGCTGAGGATGTTGTTGAAGTCGTGCGCGATGCCCGCGCTCAAGCGTCCGATCGACTCGGTGCGCTGGAGGTGGCGCAGGCGCTCCTCGCGGTGATCTCGCTCGAGGCCCACCGCGGCGAGGGCCGCCGCGCGCGCGAGCAACGCTCGCTGCGGCTCCGTCGGGCGTGTCGGCATCGAGAAGTAGAGGTCGATCGTGCCGAGGACGCCGCCTTCGGGCCCGCCGATCACCGGGGTCGACCACGCGGCGCGGATGTCGAAGGCGCGGGCGAGCTCGCGATGCGAAGCGAACACCGGATCCGTTGCGACGTCCGCGACGATCACCGTCTCGTGCCGGGCCACGGCAACCCCGGCTGATGCACCGCCTTCGCCGATCCAGCTGCCATCGAAGGAGCGCGTGAAGCCCGGGGCCAGCGATGGCGCGGTCAACAGCGACAGGCGCTCGTTGCGCACGCTCATGATCGCGACGCGAGCGTCGGGGATGCGCGCCTCGAGATCACGCGCGATCGACGCGAGGATCGCGAGCAGGGGCATGCCCGACGCGATCATCTGCAGGAGGCGAGAGTCGTCGATGGCCACGGGTGCGTTGTGAGATCGCGACTCGGTGGCCATGCCTTGAGCTTCAACCCGATCGATCAGAAGACAAGTCGCGTCCGCCGTTCGCCTACGGAAGACACGTGCCGAGCGTCGCAACGCCCTGGTTGCACTGGCCCGTCGCGCAGTCGGCATCGTCGGCACACGCTCGGCCGGTCGCGCACTCACCACACGCGCCACCGCAGTCCACGTCGCTCTCGTAGCCGTCGCGCAGGCTGTTGCGGCAGCTCCATGCGGCGCAGCTGCCGCCATCACACGCATTCGACTGGCAGTCCGCCGCCATCATGCAGTGCTTTGCGGGCGCACACGGCTGACAGCTGCCGCCGCAGTCGACGTCGGTCTCGTTGCCGTTGTGCACGCGGTCGCGGCATGGCTCCGCCACCGTGCCGCGCCCGCACCCCTCGCTCGTACATGGCGACAGATGCACCCCGAACGCAAACGAGATCGCCGGCGCATCGACCAGCTCGATGTCGGCCTTCACGAGCAGCGCGATCACGGAGTTGTCGAGCTCGTTGCGCGACAGCACACTATCGCGATCGGCGTCGATGCCGCGCGCGAAGACCACGTGGCGTGCGGGCTCCGTCTCGAACATCTGTACGAGGCCCGCGTACGCGATCGCGCGCGCATGGTCGACGCGCAGCCCACCGCGTACGACCGCATCGAAGCCACCGCGCCCGTCGGGATCGAGGTCGAGCTCCATGCCCACTAGCTCGACGGTGAGTGGATCCGCGTTGGTATAGACCGGCAGCCGCAGCGTCGCCGCACCCGGGACGCGGGTCGTCGCAGTGCGGTTCGAGCGAAACGCGCCGCTGACCAGCGTGCCGCCCGCGACCACGGCGACATCGCCCTCGGCGCCGAGGTAGCGCACACCCACCGTGGGGTCGTTGGTGAGGTCGTCGGCCTTGATCTCCACCCGCGAGGCGATCGCGCCCGAAGCGATCATGTCGCTGGCGTTGAGCGATAGATCGTTCGTCGTCGCCAGCAGGCTCGTGATCGCGCCGAACTGATTCTCTGGCATCCCGTCTCCATCGAGGTCCGCCGCGAAGCGCTCCGCCGCGCTGGCGTCGCTCGGGATGTGGATCGCGACCACAGCATAGCGATGCTCGTCGCCGGTGAACGGCCCGGTGACGTCGCTGCCCCCCGGCTCCGAACACCCGGCCACGGCCAGCACCAGCCAGAGGTGCCTCATGGGAATCATCGTAGACCGACGAGGTGGTGGGGTGCGACGAATCAGCGGTCCGAGGTTGTCGCACTAGGCAATCCGGGCACGACTTGGTACGCACGACGGCACGAATAGCCCTGGAGCACCTCGTGAAGAAGCTGATCGCCTCGATCCTGTTGATGACCGCCTGCGGGTCCAAGTCTGCGCCGACCACCACGACGACCACGACGCCTCCGCCGACGGAGGGCTCCGCGGCGGTCGCCGAAACCACGCCGCCGACGACAAGCTCGGCCCCGACCAAGGCCAAGCCGCAATACGGCACCTACGGCTTCGACACCAAGGGCATGAACACCAAGGTCACGCCGGGCACGAACTTCTATCAGCACGCGAACGGTGGCTGGGAGGCGAGTACGCCGATCCCGGCGGACAAGTCGAACTATGGCCTGTTCGGCGTGCTCGATGATCTGAGCAACGAGCGCACCAAGGAGATCATCCTCAACGCGAAGGGCGCCCCCGGCACCGACGCGCGCAAGATCGCCGACTACTACGCCAGCTTCATGGACGAGAAGGCGATCGAGGCCAAGGGCATCGCGCCGATCCAGGCCGAGCTCGACACGATCAACGCGATCAAGGACACCAAGGAGCTCACGGCTGCGTTCGCGGCGAGCTCGCGCATCCTGCGCAAGAACGTGTTCTTCACGCTCGTCGGCCAGGACGACAAGGATCCCGAGAACCACATCGCGCGGATCAGCCAGAGCGGCCTCGGCCTCCCCGATCGCGACATGTACGACGTGACGAAGAAGCAGTTCGCGCCGGTGCGCGATGGCTACAAGAAGTACATCCAGTCGATGTTCGAGCTCGCCGGCGTCAAGGATGCGGCGAAGCGCGCGAATGCCGTCTACGAGCTCGAGGCGAAGATCGCGAAGACGCACTGGACCAAGGAGCAGAACCGCGATGCGGTGAAGACCTACAACAAGATCGCGACGACCGATCTCGGCAAGCGGTTCCCCGGCATCGACTGGAAGATCTGGCTCGAAGGGACGGGCCTCGCGAACGCCACGGCGGTCAACGTCAACCAGCCGTCCGCGATCGCCGGTATCACCAAGCTCGTCGCCGGCCAGCCGCTCGCGGTGTGGAAGGACTACCTGACGCTCCAGCTGCTCACCGCGACCGCGCCGTACCTGCCCAAGGCGTACGTCGACACGTGGTTCGAGATGTACGGAAAGATCCTGAGCGGCACGCCGCAGAACAAGGATCGCTGGAAGCGCGGGGTCGAAGAGGTCACCGGCGCGCTCGGCGAGGCCGTCGGCAAGATCTACGTCTCGAAGCACTTCACGCCGGCGACCAAGCAGCGCGCCGATGCGCTCGTGAAGAACCTGCTCGTCGCGATGGGCCAGCGGCTCGACAAGCTCGAGTGGATGAGCGCCGAGACGAAGGCCAAGGCCAAGGCCAAGCTCGCCACCTACAACCCGAAGATCGGCTACCCGAACAAGTGGCGCGACTACTCGTCGCTGGAGGTTGTCGCGGGTGACCCTGTCGGTAACGACATCCGCGCGGCCGCGTTCGAATACAACCGCCGCCTCGCCAAGCTCGGTCAGCCCGTGGACCGCGACGAGTGGATCATGACGCCGATGAAGGTGAACGCATACTACAACCCGGGGCTCAACGAGATCGTGTTCCCGGCGGCGATCCTGCAGCCGCCGTTCTTCGATCCCAACGCCGACGACGCCGTGAACTATGGCAGCATCGGTGCGGTGATCGGTCACGAGATCAGCCATGGCTTCGACGACCAGGGCAGCCAGTACGACGCGAAGGGCAAGCTCGAGAACTGGTGGACGAAGGCCGACGCCGAGAAGTTCAAGAAGGCGACCGATCAGCTCGTCGCGCAGTACGACGCGTACTGCCCGATCCCGGCGAAGGGCGGCAAGCCGGCGCAGTGCGTGAAGGGCAAGCTCACGCTCGGCGAGAACATTGCCGACCTCGCCGGCCTGGCGATCGCGTACTCCGGCTACCAGCTCTCGCTCGGCGGGAAGCCGGCGCCGGTGATCGACGGCACCACCGGTGATCAGCGCTTCTTCTACGGCTGGGCGCAGGTGTGGCGTCGCTCGTACCGCGAGCAGGAGCTCGCGAACCGCCTCGTCACCGATCCTCACAGCCCGTCGGAGCAGCGCGTCGCGGTCGTGCGCAACATCGACGCCTGGTACGACGCGTTCAAGCCGGTCAAGGGCGAGGCGCTGTTCCTCGCTCCCGAGCAACGCGTGAAGATCTGGTAGGCCGCAAATATCGCCGTCGCAAGCCATTGTGAGAACATCGGTCTGCGAAGGCGTCACCACGGCGGGAGCAGGCTGTCACAAGGTACTTCCGGGAACCTGGCAGGGACGTTATAAGGCGCTTCATGCGCGTTGCTATGCTTGCCCTCGCTGCCTGCGCGGCGATCGGTTGTGGACCCTCTTCCACGGGACGCCCCGATTCGGGTGAAGGCGACATCGACGCCTGCGTCGGTCTCGGGTGCCGCGTGGTCAACGACTGCGCGGCGCGCGGTAAGCCGGAGACGACGCTGTCGGGTACGGTGTTCGCGCCCAACGGGACGCTCGCGCTGTTCGGTGCGACGGTCTACGTGCCGTTCGACGATCCGGGCCCGTTGCAGCCGGGCGTGCAGTGCGAGCGTTGCCAGACGCTGCTGCCCGGTGGCTCGGTGGCTGACACCACGAGCGACGCGGCGGGCAAGTTCACCCTGACGAGGGTGCCGTCGGGACGTAACGTGCCGGTCGTGATCCAGATCGGCAAGTGGCGCCGCAAGGTCGACATCCCCGAGGTCCTCGAGTGCACGGACAACCCGATCCCCGCGAACCTGACCTCGTTGCCGAAGAACAAGAACGAGGGTGACATCCCCAAGATCGCCGTCGTGACCGGCAACTGCGATGCGCTCGAGTGCTTGATCAAGAAGCTCGGCGTCTCGCCGTCGGAGTTCACCAGCGCGAGCGGCGACGGGCGCGTTCACCTGTATACGGCCAACGGGGCCAACTCGCTTCAGAACGGCACCATGTTAACGCCCGCGTCGGATCTGACGCTGAACCTCGACAAGCTCAAGGAGTACGACATCGCGATGTTCTCCTGCGAGTGCAGCCCGAATCCGCTCGGAAAGCCGCAGCAAGCGATGGACAACATGAAGGCGTTCGCCGATGCGGGTGGCCGCATCTTCCTCTCTCACTACAACAACATCTGGATCGACGGGGAGCGCGGCCTCCCCTCGCACGCGCCGCAGGTGTGGCCGGCGATCGCGACCTGCGAAGCCGACGAGTTTCCCGAGGTAGATGGCCACATCGAGCAGGTCGATAACCCCAAGGGCGCCGCGTTCGCGATGTGGATGCAGAACGTGATGGGCTCGTCGGTCAACGGCATCGTGCCGATCGAGAGTGGATCGGGCCGTACCACGTGCACCAGCATCGACAAGACCAAGGCGACGCGCTGGGTCTACTTCCAGGAAGGCAGCCAGCAGTATCCCCAGAACTTCCAGTTCACGACGCCCAACGAGGCCGGACCGGAGGCGCGCTGTGGCCGCGTCGTGTTCTCGGATATGCACGTCTCGTCGAGCTCGACATCCTCGGCGGGCACGGGGTTCCCGATGGGCTGTTCGTCGGATCCGCTCACGCCGCAGGAGAAGGCGCTCGCGTTCATGTTCTTCGACATCTCGAGCTGCGTCGGCCAGATCTTCTGAACGCGCATGGCTGAGTGCGCGCGCGCGACGCCGGTGATGTCGTGCGCCGCGCGCCGGTCCGTAACGCGGCGCCGACGCACGAGGAGATCGCGCGGCATCGCGGCACGTGCGCTGCAGTCTCGCGAAGCATGCGTTCCACTCTCATCATCACAGTTCTCGGTGCGGCCCTGCTGACGTCTGCGTGCGCCACCAAGGGCGAGACAGGCATGGCTGGCGGCGCGGTTGGTGGCGCCGTGCTCGGTGGTGCGATCGGCGGCACCAGCGGCGCGCTCATCGGCGGGGCCCTCGGCGGCGCGGTCGGCTACGGCGTCGGCCGCTCGATGGACATCGAGGACCAGCGTCGCATGGCGTATGCGCTCGAGGCGAACCGCCAGGCGCAGTGGACCAACCAGGACGGCACGCAGTACCAGATGCAGCCGACCGGGACCTTCTACAACAACCAGGGGCTCGAGTGCCGCCGGTTCAGGATGATGGCCGACATCGAGGGCAGGGGCCCCGAGCAGATGACCGGCACCGCGTGCCGGCAGCCGAACGGCACCTGGGACATGCAGGGCTAGCTTCGCCGTCGCTGGCCACCGCGACTGCCACCCGCCACGAGTCCCCAGGGTGGCTGCCACGTAACCCGAGCGATTTCGGATTGTTGCGATCCGAACGATCGAGGATCGTGCCTTGCACAGTGCTCCTGCACCGTGCGCTCTCTTCGGTTCTTCGCAGCCCTCTCACTCCTGGCCGCTTGCGCTGACGATGGTTCGTCCGACGTCGACGAGGACATGCTCGCCGAAGGCGACGACCTCGGCCTCGGTGACCTGTCGCCCGATGACATGAAGGCCGACGGCAACTGGGGCGCCGCGCTGACCTGCAAGACGCCGCCGAACCTGCCGCCGCTGCGCAACCCCAAGATCACGCTCTCGATCGATGGCCTGACGCTCCGCCTGACCGACGCCACGACCGGCTTCGACAAGGTCTATCCGGTCGGCCCTGGCGCGATCGAGACAGACCCGACCAAGTCCTACTTCGGCGAGTCGCTCTCGTACTACCCGATTCACAGCACGGGCCGCAGCAACTTCGTGATCAAGCCGTCGACGATCCAGCCGTGCAAGACGTGGTGGACCGACTCCGAGACCGGCGAGCGAACCCCTGTGTTCGCCGGCCTGCCCTTCCTCAGCTTCTACGGTCCGTACGCGATCCACGGACCGATCGACAACTACCGCGCGGCCAACGGTGGCTCGCTTCGCCGCGGCTATGTCTCGCACGGCTGCTTCCGCATGGAGGCCGCTGACATCCTCGAGGTCTACGCGCGCATCAAGGGCGTCGCGAGCGTCCCCGTGCACCTGCAGCGCGAGCCGGAGCGCCTCCCCGAAGGCGGCAAGGTCGACGTCGCGAACAAGTGGATCGGCGCCGAGTGCACCTCCGACAGCGAGTGCGGCTACGCGAACGGCTTCTGCGCCAAGAACAAGTTCACCGAGCGCGGCTTCTGCAGCGCGCGCTGCACGTCGACGTGCGCCGATCGCAAGGGCTACCCGACGACGTTCTGCGTCGCCAACCCCGACGCGCCCGGCACCGGCATGTGCGTGGCCAAGGCACAGAAGGAGAACTTCGAGTGTGGCCCGTACGATCACCAGGGCATCTTCGCCGGCACCCTCCGCAACGGTAGCACGACGGTGAAAGCCGACGTGTGCCGGCCCAAGTCGGGCGGCTGGGTCGGCGACCACTGCCTCACCAACGCCGACTGCAACTCCGGTGCGTCGTGCAGCGGCGCGCGCCCTGGCAAGCCGGGCATCTGCACCATGGCGTGCGACCGCGTCTGCTCGGACATGCCGGGCTACGCCGACACGTTCTGCGCCAATGCTCCGGCGGTCGCGCTCGTCGAGGGCAAGGGTAGCTGCCTCCGCCAGTGCACGCCGTCCTCGAACGCGTCCGAGTGCCCGACCGACATGCAGTGCAAGCCGCTCGCGCGCATGGGCCAGGCGTCGGTCGTAAAGAACGTCTGCGTGCCGAAGACGCTCTAAGCGCTGTCGCTTGGAGGCGGCCCGACGCGACATCGCTGAGCCTCTAGCGCCAGGGCGCTAACAGGGTTCGTAGGCCACGCGTGGGGCAACGCGCTTGACGCAGGTCGTCTTGCCCAGGATCCACTGGGGCAGTGTCGACCGACAGTCCCACACGTCGAGCTGCTCTCGGGGATTGCTGGTTCGTGGGAGCTGGATGCTTTCGCACTGGAAGCGCACCTCCTTGCTTGCCGGTCTACAGGGCAGCGTTTCGCCGTCCATCCCGGTTGTCTTCCTGGTGTGCGTGCACGTTCGACCGGTGAGCTTGAGGTCGAGCGTGAGCGCGGTTCCGGTTTGCTTCCACGTGCCTTGCCACGTGTTTGCCCACTGCCACGTCTCGGTAGTGCTCAACTCATCCGAGTAGACCGTCTGCTCGGTCTGCGTGCTTGTCTCGGTCGCGGCGACTTTGCCCGCGGAGTGCAGCGTGACGCGGACCTTCTCGTGCTCGTGCTTCTTTTCGGTCCTGTCATAAATCGGAATGGTCTCGTCGAGAACGTAGTCCGACGCGAGCGTGGGTGGCTTTGGCTGTGCCACAGCGGGCGAAGACACGAGAACGAGGACGGCGGTGGCCATGGCCTGGCGCATTGCCGGGCAGGGTACTCCGCGTGCGCTCGTTCTCCACCCGATACAACCTGACAGAGTCGCGTGCTCCCGGGGCGCTCGAACGTGACGAGCTCGTCGCGTCCCGCTCCGCACGCCGTGGACGCGGACGTGCTCGTGTACCTGCACGATCGGTGTGCCCGTCGGTGCATTCGCGTGGAGGCTACTCTCGTCGATCGTGAAGGTGCACGAGCTCGAGACACATCCACCGCATGCTTTTCGACGCGGGCCGTTTGAGATGCGTTTAGCCCCGTGCCCGTGCCCGTGCCCTTGCCCGTGCCCGATCTGGGCGGTCAGGCTCCGGCGAGCCGGGCCAGCATGGCGACGACCCGCTCGAGCAACTCGAGCGCGGGCGCCAAGACATTTGCGGAGACGGCCTTGCGGCGGTCGAGGATGTCGAGGATCGCCGCCG
>JANRKM010000191.1:0-8561 GCA_033763475.1 Kofleriaceae bacterium | reverse complement strand
AGCGGTTTCCGCTCCCGCCCCCGCGAGTCGTCCACAGCGTCTACCGGACGTAGCGAACCCGTGGACGAAGAGCCGGATGCCGGAAATCGGCACGTCCGGATCTGTGGGAGCCCCGGGCGCTGCCCGGGGCAACCCGACTGAGCGCTAAAGCTTCGCGCCCGCGAGGCCGGAGCGGAGGCGGCCCAGCGGAGGATCGGA
Organism: Kofleriaceae bacterium; assembly: GCA_033763475.1. Lineage (GTDB taxonomy): Bacteria > Myxococcota_A > Polyangia > Haliangiales > Haliangiaceae > JABFXX01. The sequence continues at coordinate 8,363 of JANRKM010000191.1, read as the reverse complement.
GACGTTGGTCGAGTGGTGTGAGACGAGGCGCAACCACTGCACGCCGTGCGTACGGAAGGCGGAGGGGGTGGCGACGTCGAGGGCATCGAGGACTTCGACCGAACCATGGGCGGCGTCGGTGGTGGAGGGGCGGAGCGCGTCGAGTGGCGCAGGCAGCGCGGGCAGGACGATCGGGCCGCTCCAGTCAGGCGGCACGACCAGGCGCCAAGACGCTTCGTCGGTGGTCACTTCTCCTGCGAGTGCGTCGACCCCGGCGCGCGTCCCGACGACCGTCCAGCTCAGCGTCGGGCCCGCGGTTGCCTCGACGTCGACCACGACGTCGGACGCATACGGCATGGGGTCGGCGGCTAGATCGAGCGCCCACGTGTGCGTGCTCACCGCGCTGGGCGCAACCACCGCCCAGTACCACTCACGCCGATCGAGTCCGCCCGTGCGGGGCAGGGTCAGCTGCTGCAGGAAGACCACGGCGTCCCCTGCCCCCGCAGGCACGATCAGCGAGGTCTCGGCGCTTCCTTCCGATGCCGCGGTCTCCCGGTACCACCAGCCGCGGGTCGTGCCTCGCAAGAGGACCGTCGCAGTCGTCGTGAGCCAGCTCGGCGAGCCGAGCCCGGTGACCTGCATCGTCGCCGTTGCCACGTTGGTGTTCCACGCCGGCAACGTGGAGGTCGCGCTACTCGCCGCAGCGTCGGCGATCTGGCTCCACGCGAGGACGGTCCCAGCGGCATCCTGGGCGAGCGCGAGCACGCTGTACTCTCGCTCCGCGTCGAGGCACGGCGAAGAGAACGTGAAGCTCGTCGAGGTCGCGTTGGGGCCGAGCCCGTAACCGATGCAGCCGCCGTGGAGCGTGTGCCCTGCCGCCCCGGTGAACGGGGTGAGCTCGATCGTGGCGGTCACGGGATCCGTCGTCGTCACGATCGGCTCGAGCGCGGCCTCGAGCGCCTCCCCAGGCTGCACACCCGCGATCGTGTAGATCGGCGTACGGCCGCTGATCGCGACGTCGGCGACGGTCACCATCCCGCCAACGGGTACCATCGCGCTCACGATCCCGGCGGCGTCGGTCGTGCTCGACGAGACCAGCGCGCCGGCAGGATCGCTGAAGACGACGAGCAAGTTGCTCACCGGCACGCCGGCGCGCTTCACGGTGATGGTGACTGGCGCGGGAGGCGCGGCGTCCACGGCGGGGGCATCGGCGTCGGCTCCCGGAGGCGGCGCGTCTGCTTCGGCGGCGGCGTCGATGGTGGTCTCCGCGCCATCGCCACACGCGGCGACGAGGGCGAAGGCTGTGAAGGAACGAATAGCAGCTCGGCAAACGCCCATCGCATCATTGTACGAGAAAGGACGCGCGCAGATCGACCGCGCTCCGCGGATGTGCGTGCCCGGTGGGTGGCGTGCGCGAGCTCGCGGGTTGGACTACGGGCCCACCGACACGCCGACGATCGGGCCGCCGTTTCCGACGCCAACGCTGAACCCGACGCTGGGACCCGGGGCAACGTAATACGGCGCGGGATTGACGTAGTAGGGCGCGGGATTGACGTAATAGGGCGCAGGCGAGACGTAGGGGCCAGGGTACGCGTACACCGGCCGTGGGTATCCGTAATACGGGGCGTTGGCGTAGTACGGCGCGCCGCCATAGTACGGGGCGTAGCCATAATACGGGCGCGGATAGTACGGGCGGGGATAGTAGGCTCGCGGATCGTTGTAATAGGCCCGCGGGTAGTACGGGCGCGCATAGCGGTAGTTGCGCGCGTAGCCGTAGCGATAGCCGGGACGCGCATAGCCGTAATGAGGGCCTGCATGGCCGTACCCGCCGTGATAACCGCGATAGGCCGGAGTGGCCGCTGCGACGCCACTAGCTCCGGTCATCGCGACCAGTGCGATGATCATGAATCGATGCATGGCGATTGCTCCTCCTCATGACTGTGGCGTCGATCGTCGTCGCTGGACATGACGGAATGTGGAGCCGGGACGGGTCAGGCAAACACGTACGGCGAACGCGCAGTCACGCAGAGATTCCGGTACGGTGGTGCGATGCGTCGCGCTGCGATCCTCGTTCTACTCCTCGCTCCTCACGTCGCGGTCGCCAAGCCGAAGAAGATCGAAGTCGCCGCGGGTAACGGTTCGCTGTTCCTGACGTTCGATCCGAAGAAGGTCGTCGAGGCGGAGCTGCGCGCATTGGCGACGGCGTTCGCGCCCGAGAGCGGTCCCGACGCGATCGTGACTGTCGGGCTCGAGTCCTGCCGGGATCAGGCGGGCGCGCTCGTGGCGTGCGGATCCGCGCCACACACGCCCGCGCAACCCACGTTCTTCCGCGACGGAGCGCTGACCCTCGAAGCGAACATCGCGGTCGTGAAGGCGGCGGCGAGCGTCTCGGTGCCCAAGCAGCTCGAGCCGGCGAAGGCGTGGTTACGACGCTATCGTGCGTTCTTCGCAGGGCTCGAGGAGCGCAAGCTCGCCTACTACCGGTCCTGGAAGGTGGCCGATCTTTCGCAGCCGATCGAAGGTGTCGACGGGACGACGGCCTGCGCGGAGCATCTCGCGAAGATCGAAGCGACGGCGTCGAAGGATGAGAAGTACCGGCTGGTGCGCTTCGACTGGCACAACTGCATGAACACGCACAAGGACACGGTGATGGGCCCGTATCCGACAGCGCCGTGGAAGGCCTTCCTCAAGGCGAACAGGATCACCGCCACGTACAGGCTCGAAGAAGACGATTGACGCGGCCGGCGTGGCCTCACGCCACCTCGATGCGGCGATAGCGAGCGTTGATCAGCTGATACAGGCCGTAGGCGATGAGCCCGACCGCGACGACGATGAAGGGCCCACGCCCGAGATCGAACAACGTGCCCAACGCCTGCTTTGTGCCGCGTGCGTGACGGGGATCGTGGTGGAGCGCCGCACGTCCGAGCAGCACGCCAACGGTCCCGAACACGATCCCACGTGCGGCGATGCCGAGCCGGCTCGTGTGGATCAAGGCGCGCCGCGCCGTGGGCGAGATGTGCCCGAGGGCCAGGCCGCGATCGAGCTTCGCGCGCCACGCGCGCCATACCTGATACGCACCGTAGGCGACAAATCCGGCGGCGATCCCCCAGAGCACGAGCTCTCCACCCGGTGTGGTGAGCACGCGCGCCGTCCATTGCTGCGAGGCGCGACCATCTTGCGCCGCGGTGTGGTCACCGAGGGCGAGCTTGAGCGCGCTGACACCGAGGGCGACGTGGATGCCTGCCGTCACGAGCGAGCTGACGCGCAAGACGATCCCCTTCGCATCGCGACCCTTACGTTCGGGATCGACGATCGCGTAGATAACACGCCAGGCGGCATAGCCAAAGAGACCGAGTGCGATCGTCCACAAGAGGACGCGCCCGAACGGCGCAGCGACGAGGGTGGCCATCGCACCGAGGCTGCCCGTCGCAGGTGAGCCGCCGAGCCGCAGCGCGGCAGCGCTCGCAAGCACACCTACCGTTGCGTAGAGCACGGCCTTTGCGAAAAATCCCAAACGCGCGAGCCGGTTGATCCACGGTGCAACCTCGCGCGCGTGGTCGCGGACGGCATCCTCGGCGTTCTGCATGACAGCTCCAGCCTGCATGCTCGAAATGCAAATGCGCGCCCCGTGCCGACGTCACGCTGCGTGCCAGCCGTAAGCGCGTGCGCCGTCTGGCGTTGGTTGGGCATGCGCTTCACTCCCTTGCTCATCGTGCTCGGACTCATCGCTGGCTGTGGTGCGCGCCAACAGATGGCGTCGGCGGCCATGCCCTCCGCTGCGCCGTCGATGGCGGCGCCCGCGGCACCGCCGCCGCTCGCGCGGTCGGTGTTCGCGCGCGATCCCAACGGGCAGCTCAGTGAAGACATGCTGCAGAAGATCCTCGCCTCCCCGATCGAGCTCGATCTGCCGTCACGCGTCGGCGTGCTGCCGATCATCACCGCCACCGATTGGCGCGGGCCGAGTCCTGACTACGAACGGGTGCCCGCGGGTGTGGGGCCGCTGGTCGCGCGCTTGCGCAAGGACTCCGCGTTCTCTCTCGTGACGGAGATGATGCCCATCCCCTCGGGCGCGCTCGGCATGGAAGCGTTGCGCGAAGCGGCGGCGCGGTATCGCCTGCGCTACGTCGTGCTGTATCGCGAGGTGCTCGCGCGGGGACATCACCGCAATGCGTGGGCGTGGGGCTATGTGACCGGCGTCGGGGCGCTGTTCTTGCCGGGCGCGCAGCACGAGGTCTACGGCTACATGGAAGCGACGATGTTCGACGTCAAGACCGGCCTGCTCATGTTCACGACGCGGCGCTCGTTGATGGCCTCGGAGCGCTCGAACGAGTGGCGCACCAAGGGCAAGCTCGCGCAGCTCGCGGCGAACACGGTCACCCGGTACTCGCCCGACCTGGCGCAGGACTTCTTGCTGGACGTGCGGCGGTTCGCGAATGCGGCGATTGCCGAGAACGGTCATCGTACCGGCGAGGCTCTCGTGAACGTGCCGACGACGTCGACCGTCGCGAATTGAGCGCCACGTCGTCCGCGCGGGCTCGTCGATGTGGGCGCACGCGCCGTGCTCGTCACGAGCGCCACGCTCTCCGGCCCCTTCTAATGGGCGCGCAACAGACGTCCGCGCGCACGCCCGTCGATCACTTCGCTCCGCCTATTTGACCGTGGTGACCGACCAGGCGTCGACAATGACGCGTTGGCGCGCGATGCGCCGGGCTTCCCGTCCGCTCATCGCATACACGAGCTTCGCTTGGCCCGCGCTCGGCGTTTCGACCAGCATGCCGCGCACATCGACCTTGGCTCCCACGGCCATGTAGTCGACGGAGGTCGGGTCGACGGGAATCACGAACAACTCTTGCTTCCCACGCCCGACGCGCAGCGTCCGCCCGCTCTTCCCGCGCACCACCATGCCCTCGAGATACACGTTGGTGCCGGGGGCCATCAGCTCTTGCCGATGCTCCCGGAGATCGGTCCACGAGGCGGGCCCACTGTCGGCCAATGGTGGCTCCTCCGGCTCGGTCTGCGCTGCGACGGAGCATTCCGAGGGGGCCTGCGCGAGCGCGGGTGAGCCGACGGCGCAGCCGACGAGCGCGATGAGAGCTGTTCGCACGTGAGTCTTCCGCGGAGCGTTACGTACCTGCATGTGCCGGCACGGAGCAAGCGAGGTGCCGCGGCTCTTCGTCGATCGCTCAGAACCGCGTCGGCGAGTCAGCGACTGCCGCCCGGCGCGTAGTAGATCGGCGCAGGAGGCGTGTATTCACGCGCTTTCAACGCCTCCAAGCCTCAGAGCGCGAGTTGCGCGAGCTCGATTTCGACGAGCTCGTTGGTGTCACCATCGACGACGACCAGCGTCCCGTGCGTCGCGTCGACGACAAGGCCGTCGATCGATCGCACGCCGAAGCGCGCCAGATCTTCACCGGGCACCGTCCGGGCGGATGCGGCGTCGAAGCGCAGGAGGCGCGAGCCCTGACCGAGGACGAGCCCGACGTCAGGAATGAGGGTCATGCCGGTTGCGGCCACGCTATCGTCGAGGTCGTGCCACGCGATGTCGGTGCCGGTGTCGCGGTCGTACACTGCGAGCTGGCTATTCTGGAACCTGCCGTCCTGGTCGTAGGTCACCGGCTGCGCGTAGATCCGATCTGCCTCGGCGTCGAAGGTGAGGGCATCGGTGCGCTGGACGAGCCCGCTCGAGAAGCCTTCTGGCTCGTAGCAGAAGTGCTGCGTGAGCGTCAGCGCCGAGGTGTCGAGCAGGAAGCCGTCGCCGATCGCGGTCAGCGCGAAGACGTCGGGTGCGAGCGCGACCAGATCGGTCACGGGAAGCCGGATCGGTTCTGCCGGTGGTGGGAGATTGGCCATCGGGACGATCGCGGTGGCGGACTCGCCCTCGAGCCGATACAGCCCGCGCTGTTCGTCGAGAACGTAGCGTGCGCCATTGGCGGCGATCGCGACACCGACCGGGTCAACCTGCTCGGCTCCGATCGCACGGCGGAGGTCAACGCGGTCGAGCGGCGGCTCGCTCGGGACGTCGGTACATGCGCCGAGGAGCGCGAGGGGGCCCAGCCAGACGTAGGTTCTCATGGGCGCGCTCCGATCCAACGATCGTGCCATCGCACACTCCGAGCCGACGCCAGCAGTTACGCCTCCACGCCCTCAGAAACCTGAGGTGAACGGTACGGCTGGTGCGCAGGGTGCCTCTGAAGCCGGAGCCGCCTCGCGCCGGCGGTGGCCGCTACTCGCGTTGCTTCGTGCACGTGAAGCCAGCGAGGCGCGTCGACAGCTCCGCCTGTACCTTGCATAGGCTTGCGGCGCTGCTGTCGACGGCCGATACGCCACCCTTGCCACAGCCGCTGAGGAGCGGGTTGGGGAGCGGCGTCGTCGGGCAGCCCGGCACCAGGCCGGCTTCGACCACGCGCAGCAGATCGACCGCGTAGTCCTCGGCGACGTGCGACGAGTCGGGCCAGGTGAGCTTCCCCTCGGCCACGACCTTTGCACCGTCGACCCAGGTCCAGGAGAGCGTGGTCTGCGCCGAGCTGCCCCACGCCGAATAGGACCGGCCGCTCACCACGCCGTACTCGGCCTTGGGTTTCAGCGTAGGCGGAACAGGGAACACGTCGAGGTCCTCGTAACCGGTCTCGTCGAGCTCGTCGACGAGGAAGATCATCCACGCCGCCTCGCGCAGGTTGTCGACGGAGACGCGCCCTGTTTCGACGGTGGGCGTGCGTGCCGCGTCGGTCTTCTGCGCGTCGACCGAACCGTCCCCTTGCAGCACGAGGCCGGAGCACGACTTCGATGCGTAGTAGGCACCGGTCGCGAGGTCGTAGGCCGTGAGCTGGTCGCAGAACTGGTAGTGGCCGCGGCGCCCGCGGATCACGAGCCAGCCGCTGGTCGGCGCACGCATCGCGCCGGCGGGAAACAGCGCGACCTCGTGCCGCAATGCGCGGACACACGCGCTCCAGCTCTCGAAGTCGCGTCGGCCCTTCGTGGGGTTGGCGCACTGCCACAGCGGCACATCGAGGGTCTGTGAGTGCGTATCGGCGTTGTCTTCTTGCTTGGGTGGCGCCGAGCGCGCGTAGAGGTTCACCGTCCAGCCGTTGCCGCGCCAGCGTGCCTTTTGCTTCGCGCGGTCGCGGAAGGCCTCCTCGGCGCGCATGGTCCATCCAGCGGTCGCAAGGCCACAGGTGGCATCCGCCGCGCGACACAAAAGCCGCGCCAAGCGATGTTTCGGTGAATTCTCGATCGACAACGTCGGCCGCACCGACGGCGGGAACGACACAGTGTCGCCAGTCGAAAGCTGGTCGGTGAGCCACTCGTGCCCGCCCTCCTTCCACCAGCGCTTGAGCGCGAGCGTCGTCGCGCCGCTGAGGTCGAGCTCGCCGACGGTCTCGGCAAGTTGAAAGCACGGCGTTGTCAGCAAGGCTTCGAGCTGCTTCACGAGCGGCGCGCTCGGCGCATCTGCCGCCGCCTTGGCGATGGCCTGGTCGAGCTGTTTCAGCTGCGCCTCCGCCGCAGGCAGCTCGCGCTGGCCCTTCGCGCATAGGCGAACGACCCGCTTGCCGCCATCAGCGCTCGCGGAGGAGGCAGCTGCCAGCACGAGTCCAACGGCGAGGTTCGGCAGTACGCGCATGGTCTCCTGACACCTCCGGAACGGCCTCGGTTCTCGCGAGTCACGCTCCCGTCGACGATAGGATCGGCCGCTCGTGAGGTGCGAGCGCGCTAATCGCCTCGCGACCGCAACCTCGAGCGAGAGGCGGTCGCCGCCCCCTAGCGGCGCGTCGCGGTGACGATCCACGTCGCCGAGGGCATCTGCACGACGCCATCGACGACGTGCTTCGCGAGCGCCGCGCGCACGGCCTGTTCCACCGACGCGCGCAGCTGGGGCTGTTCGCGCAAGAGGCGCGAGAGTGGACCCACCCGAAACGCGAGATCGACGGCCGCCTCGAGGTCGTTACCGCCCATCGGTTCGTCACGCGGCGTGTGGACGATGTCGCTGAAGCCCGCGCCGGCCAGGATCCCGGCGACGCGGTCACGGTCGGCGAACGCGAACGGTCCCGGCGCGTCCGTCGGCGTCGGTTCCGGCGGTGGCAGCCCTGCGGCGATCGCCGCGAGGAGGGGCGCCATCATGATCGGGTTCTCGTCGGGACGTCGCCAGCAAACGAACGCGAGGCGACCGCCGGGCCGCAGCGCCTGCGCGAGATTCGTGAACGCGGCGCTCGGGTCGGCAAAGAACATCACGCCGAAGCGCGAGTAGATCGCGTCGTAGCCCGGCTCGAACGCATAGACCTGGGCGTCACCGACGACGAAGTCCGCGTGGTGGGCACGCGCAGCCTCGCGGCGCCGGCGCGCATGGGCGAGCAGGGGCTCCGAGATATCGACGCCGAGGACGCGGCCCG
>JANRKM010000190.1:0-63313 GCA_033763475.1 Kofleriaceae bacterium | reverse complement strand
GGGCGCAGGCGCGGGCGCGGGCGCGGGCGCGGCGGTCGCCGCAACCGCCTTGCCGGCCTTGCCGGCGTCGACGGCGCCGATGATCTCGCCAACCTTCACGGTCGCGCCGACCTGCGCGCGAACTTCCGCGAGCGCGCCGGCGACGGGCGATGGGAGCTGCACCGTGATCTTGTCCGTCTCGAGCTCCGCGATCGGCTCGTCAGCGGACACCGCATCACCGACTTGCTTGAGCCAGCGCGCGACGACGGCCTCCGAGATCGATTCACCAAGCTGGGGTACGACGAGATCAGCCATGGCGCGCATGCTACCCCGGATTCAGCCGTGAGGAGGGTCGCTGACGGCGGTTCGCGAGGGCAGCACGCCGCGTTTTCGGCCGCGCGCGGGCGGTCGAGATCGACCGCCGAGGCGACCCGCCCCGAGCCGTGACTAGCGGCCGTCGAAGGCCTGCTTCAGGAGCTGCGTCTGCTCGAGCACGTGGGCCTTGTGCGACCCCGTCGCCGGGCTCGCGCTCTCGGCGCGGGCGATCATCTCGTACCGGATCGGCTTTCCCTTGATGAGCTGCTGCAACCGAGGCGTGACGAACGTGGCCGCGCCCATGTTGCTCGGCTCGTCCTGCACCCAGTACAGCTCGTCCATCTTGGGATACTTGTCCACCGTCTGCGCGGCGACGAGCTGAGGCCACCACGGGTAGAGCTTCTCGAGCCGCACGATCGCGACGCCGGCATCGGCTCGGCGCGCACGTTCTTCGACGAGCTCGTAGTAGACCTTGCCCGTGCACGCGATCACGCGCGTGACCTTCGCCGGGTCGGCGTCGTTGTCACCGAGGACACGGTGGAACTTGCCCGTGGAGAGCTCGTCGAGATGCGACGTGGCGGCCGGCAGGCGAAGCAGGCTCTTCGGCGTCATGATGACAAGCGGCTTGCGCACGCTGCGCAGCTGCTGCTCCCGCAAGAGGTGGAACATCTGCGCGGGCGTCGTCGGCTGCGCGACCTGGATGTTCTGCTCGGCGCAGGCCTCGAGAAAGCGCTCGAGGCGCGCGCTCGAGTGCTCCGGGCCCTGCCCTTCGTACCCGTGCGGGAGCAGCAGCACGAGGCCCGACAAGCGCTTCCACTTGTCCTCGGATGACGTGATGAACTGGTCGATGATGACCTGCGCACCGTTCACGAAGTCGCCGAACTGCGCCTCCCACATCACGAGGGCGTCGGGATAGTCGAGCGAATAGCCGAACTCGAAGCCGAGCACGCCGGCCTCCGAGAGGCAGCTATCGTAGATGCGGCACTGGCCCTGATCGGGATGGAGCCCGCCGAGGACCATGTGCTCGCGGCCTGTCTTGATGTCGGTGATGATCGCGTGGCGGTGGCTGAACGTGCCGCGCGCGCAGTCCTGGCCCGAGAGGCGGACGTTGATGCCCTGGTAGAGGAGCGAGCCGTACGCGAGGAGCTCCGCCATACCCCAGTCGAGCAGCCGCTGCCCCTTGCCCATCTCGGCGCGCTGCGCGAGCAGGCGCTCGATCTTCGGGTGCGGGGTGAAGCCCGGCGGCACCTCGGTGATCGACTGCGCGATGTGCTCGAGGAGCGTACGCGGGACCTTGGTGTCGGCCTCGATCGGGTGGTCGAACAGACCACCGCGGAAGCCGCGCCACATGGCCGTCATCGACGGTGCGTCCGGGCGCTGGCGGCTGGCCTTGGCCGCCTCGAGCTCGGTCTCGAGCTCGGCGACGCGGCGCTGCGTGATGCCCGTAACCTCCTCGGGCGTGACCACGCCCTGTTCGATCAGGAGTTGGCTATACACCTCGACGGGCGACGCCTTCTTCTTGATCCTGTCGTACATGAGCGGCTGCGTGAAGCTCGGCTCGTCATTCTCGTTGTGGCCGTACTTGCGGAAGCAGTACATGTCGATGACGACGTCCGACGCGTATTGCGCGCGGTACTCGCACGCCATCTCGATCACGCGTGCGAGCGCGTCGAGGTCCTCGCCGTTGACGTGCCAGATCGGGCACTCGAGCATCTTCGCGACGTCGGTGCAGTAGGGCGTGGAGCGCTGCTCAGCGGGTGACGCCGTGAAGCCGACCTGGTTGTTGACGATCAGGTGGATCGTGCCGCCCGTGCGGTAGCCCGCGAGGCTCGAGAGCTGCAGCGTCTCGGCGACGAGGCCTTGCCCCGCGAATGCGGCGTCACCGTGGACGAGCACGCCCATGACGTGGCGGTGCTCGACGTCGCCGTGGCGCGTCTGCTTCGCGCGCACGCGACCGACGACGATCGGGTCGACGGCCTCGAGGTGGCTCGGGTTGAATGCGAGCGAGACGTGCATCGCGTTGCCGTTGGGATCGGTGCGATCCGTCGAGAAGCCGAGGTGGTACTTCACGTCGCCGCCGCCCATCTGCTTCTCGGGCTCGACGTCCTCGAAGTGACCGAACAGATCGCGGCCCGGGCGGCGCAGGATCTGCTCGATGGTGGTGAGGCGGCCGCGGTGCGCCATGCCGAGCACGGCTTCGATCGCACCCAGGCGCGCACCGTGGGTGAGCACGAGGTCGAGCGCCGGGATAAGGCTCTCCGAGCCCTCGAGGCTGAACCGCTTCGTGCCTGGATATTTGGTGTGGCAGAAGCGTTCGAACTGCTCCGCGTTGATGAGGTGCGCGAGGATGCGCTTGCGGACGTCGACAGGCAGCGGCGCGAGCAGCCTGGTCTCCATGCGCTCGGCGAGCCACGCGCGGCGCGCCGGCGACGAGATGTGCATGAACTCGATGCCGACCGTCCCTGCATACACGCGGCGCAGCAGCGCGACGATGTCGCGCAGCGTGGCGCGCGGCATGCCGTAGATGCCCGTCGGCTCGATGACGCGGTCGAGGTCAGCCTCGGTAAAGCCCCAGGTCGAGGCGTCGAGCTCGCCGATATAAGCGGTCTCGATGAGGCCGAGGGGATCGAGCGACGCGGCGAAGTGACCGCGGCTGCGAAACTCGTTGATCAGCGGCCACACTGAGGGCGCGGCCTGCTGCGTGAGCGGCGTGGGGCTGATCGTGATCGGCTTGGCGTACGTGTGGCGCGCGCCGTTTGCGTGGCCGTTGCCATGCGCGTGGCCGTTGCCGTTGGTCACCGGCGCAGGGGCCGGCGCGGGGCCATGGCCGTCCAGTAGCGCAACCCAGCTGGGGTCGATGTCCGTGGAACCCGATCGATACTTCTCGTAGAGCTCGTCGAGGAAGCCGAGCGAGGTGGCCAGCTCGAGTACATCGCGCGTCATAGTGCGCGGAGGATACCGCGCTAGGGCGCGGGTGTCTTCGCGCGGAGGGCCTGGACCTGCGCCTCCGGGAGCCCCCGGTTGTCCTCGACACGAACCTCCAGAACCGACGTCAGTCTCGCCGCCTCGACCAAAGCGAGCTTGGGGTTGTCGGTCACGACGAGATCTTTGCCGATCCGGGTCACCGCGTTGACATCGAGCAGCTCGAGGCCGCCGTTGCCCGAGACGATCAGCGAGCTCTCGACAGCGTCGAGCCGAGGCATCGAGATCGTGGTCAGGGCAGAGTTCCCCTCGACGGCGATCCGCCCTGCCCGTTCGAGCCGGGGCAGGAACAGCCCAGCCAGGGAGTTGTTGCTGACCACGTGGATGGAGCCGCGCACCTCACGTAGCTCGGCGAGGGACAGCTCCTCGAGCCCGACGGTCGGACCGATGACGAGGTCGCCAGTGATGGTCTCCAGCGACCGCAGGGGCGCCAGGTCGAGCGGCGCGCCGGTGCGGATGGTGACGCCGCTGAGCGACGTACAGCCGGCGAGGCGCTCGACCTCGTCCTGCGTTCCCGGGGCGACCGTTCGGTCACTCGGGCAGCTCGCGCTGCCGCCGCTTCCGCCGGTCCGCGGGCCGCCCGCGCAGCCTGCGGACGATGCCGCGAAGAGCAGGAGCAGCGGGATGCTAGTGGGTCGTGGGTGCATCGACAGCCTCGCCGCGACATGCGCGGACGTAGCGGCGGACGGTCTCGGCGAGACCGAGGTACAGCGCGTCGGCGAGCAGCGCGTGCCCGATCGACGCTTCGATGATCGCCGGGACCTCACGTGCCAGCATCGGCGTGTTGCGGAGGTTGAGATCGTGGCCCGCGTTGACCTGCAGCCCCGCCGCGATCGCGGCCTTCGCCGTGGCCTTGACGCGCGCGAGCTCGGTGATGAACGCGTCCGAGCCGAACGCCGCCGCGTAGGGCTCGGTGTACAGCTCGACGCGGTCGACACCGGTCGCCGCCGCCGCCGCCATGGCCTCGGGGACGCAGTCCATGAACATCGCCGTGCGGATGCCGTGCTTCTTGAGGCGCGCGATGATCGGCGCGATCACGTCCTGCTGGCGGGGTACGTCCCAGCCATGGTCGCTCGTGATCTCGCCGGGCCGCACCGGCACGAGCGTGAACTGTGTGACCTTCTGCTCGATGGCGAGCGCGATCAGCTCCTCGCGATCATCTCCCTCGAGATTGAACTCGGCCCCCCGCTTCTCGCACAGCGCGCGCAGGGTACGAACGTCGTCGGCGCGCGTGTGCCGGTTGTCGGCGCGCCAGTGCAGCGTGAGGCCATAGGCACCGGCGTCGAGGCACGTGATGCCCGCGACCTCGGGCGAGGGGTTGGTGGCACCACGCGAGTTGCGCAGGAGGGCCACCTTGTTGAGGTTCACCGACAGGCTGATCGCCACGGCGGGTTCATACCACGTTCACATCTGCGGCCCCGCTGGGCGCGTGGACGGTGGCATCCCTGTACGGTCTGGGCCTACGTGCGCGCGCACTGCCTGTCCCCGCTCGCCATCCTCGCGGCGCTGTCCTGTCCCACTCAGGCGGAGCCGACGGCGCTCACCGTGCTCGTGCGTGCCATCGACGGGCGGGTCGCGGTGGAGGCGAGCGGGGTGATCATCGCGCGTGAGACCACGGCGCGCATCCAGATCGATGTTGGCGGTCCGGCCTCGTCGGCGCCGCTGGAGGTCAGCGTCACCGGCGTGCGCTCGACCCTGCGCCGCATCGGGCCGCGCACGTTCGTGGTCACGCTCGTCACCGACGACATCACGCCCGCACACGGCACGCTGCACATCGGCAGCGCGGTCCGCGACATTGTCGTTCAGGGGGTGCCGGCCGTACGCCTGCCGCATCGGCCATGGGAAGCCGGCGTGTTCGGCGGATACCGCGAAACATCGTATGGCCGCCCCGCGTCGCTCGGCGAGCCAGCCCGCGGCGCGTCGCTATCGGCGGGCGCCACCTCGGGGCTTCGCGCCGCGTGGTCTAGCCGGCGGGTCGGCGTCGAGCTCGAGCTCGGCATCGATCGCCTCGTGAACGCACGCGGCGATGCTTCGTCCACCCTGCTCTCCTATCGCGCATTCGTCGTGGTGCGCCACGATGACGGGCCGGCGACGGTACGGCTGGCCGCCGGGCTCGGCGCGCAATCGATCCTCGATCCGAGCACGGGCCTCGAGCGCGACACCAAGCTCGCCGTCACATGGGGTGTCACCGGCGGCTACCGGCATGGTCCTCTGATCGTGCGCGGCGACCTGCGGCTCGAGATGATGCCCGGCGACGACGGTCTCGCGCACGGCGCCTCGCTGCTGCTCGGCGCATCCCTCGCGCGCTAACGCACGTCGAGCACGAGGAAGCGCACGCCGACGCCTCCATTGCGATCGATGCCGACGAGCCACAACGGAATCATCGCCGGCCCCGACGGCAGCTCGAGCTCGACCGGTTCGACCGTGGTCATGTTTGTCTCGTCGTCCTCGACGTCGATGTCATTGCCGCGCACCACGGCGCCGCCACCGGCGAGCGCGTAGACCTCGACGCTCTCGCGCCGCGTCGGCATGACCTCATCCTCGACGCACACGAGATCGCGGGTCGCCGGATCGACCTCGGCACCGAGCGCGTAGCGCCGCCCTCCGTCGACGACCGCACCGTCGCTCAGAGGGACGTCGCCGAGCATGCCATGCAGCACCACGGGGTTCGTCCGCGCGGCCGGTGCGACCCCGATCTCGACGGTCTTGACGGCGATCAGGCGCGCGCCGCCGAGCTCCGCCTCGACGACGACCGACACCGGCAACACCTGCTCGCCGCACGGATCATCGACTCGCGAGCTGCTCGGCACCGCGATCGCGAACCGCGCCGCGAGCGCGGCGACGTCGAGCACCGCGTGGCCCTCGGCGTCGGCGGCGAGCGCGAGCGCGGTCTCGCCGGTGCAGTCGCGCACGGGATCGACGACGAGCGCGTACGGCGAGCACGCCCGCCAGGCCACCGCGTCGGCGGGCACCGGGAACCCGTCGATCGCGGTGACGACCGACAGACGCGTCGTGCCGTCGACGGCGATGGTGGGTGGCGAGGCGACCACCGCGATGATGCGCGGGCCGGAGACGGGCGAGCCCGGGTCGGCGTCGCCACACGCCACGCATGCGAACGCGGCCACGAGCAGCGCGCACCTCACGGGATGTACTCCACGCCGATCGACGGGAACACGGGGAGCCCGCGCGTGTACGAGCGCTCGCTGTAGTCGAAGTTGTACGTCACACCTTCCGGGTTGAGGCGATTCGTCGCGTTCTGCACGTCGACGAACAGCTTGAGCGTACCCCAGGGGCGGAACCACGAGCGATCGACGCGCACATCGAGCTGGAAGAACGCCGGCAGGCGCGCCGACAGCGTCGCTCCGTCGCGCGGCTGGTACGCTTGATCATCGGCGTCGAGGAACGCCCCGGCGATCGGCGTATACGGGTTGCCGGTCGCGTAGCGCGCGCGGGCGCCGATGCGCCAGTGCTTGCCGAGCGGGACGGAGCCGAGGGCGGTGAACAAGTGCGGCTGGTCGAACACGTACGGCACGTACGTCGACTGCGCCATCGGATCGCCCCGCCGCAGCGACCGTGAGTACGTGTAGCCAAGCCACCCCGTCCACAGGCCGGTGCGCTTGCGGAGCAGAAGCTCGAGGCCCCACGCGCGGCCGCGGCCGATGTTCTCCTTGTAGCTGTAGGTACCGAACTGTTCGTCCGCGAGCTCGGTCGCGATCGCCCCGATGCCGCCCGATTGGCGACTGCCCCCCGCGCTGATCGGCGTCGCACCTGTCACCGCATCTGCGGGCAGGTCGCGCATAGTCTGGCCGTACAGGGTGGTGGTGGCCTCGAAGCCACGCGCGATCGGCGAGCTCACCGTGATCGCGGCCTGAACCGCGGACGACGCCCGCAGCGCCTGGTTGCCGAAGGCGGGGTCGAGGTCGGCCACGTTTGCCGGCTGATGATAGAGGCCGAGCGACTCCGTGATCGTCACGTCGCGCGGCAGCTGGTGCAGGATCGCGAGGCGCGGATCGAGCACCCACTGGTTCGTCAGCCCGTAGCGCTCGCCACGCACGCCGGGCTTCACCATGATCGCCTTACCCGCGAGGGGATAGAGGAGCTCGGTCCACAGGGCGGCGTCGGCGGACCAGATCGTGTCACCACGCTTCTGCGCCTGCGGGTCCATCGCGTCCGGGCTGGCCGGCACGTCACCACCGAGCTCGAACGCGTACCGCGAGCCCTGCACGTCGAGGCCGGCGGCGACATACCCGAGCTTGCCGAGCTTCTTCGTCACGGTCGCGCGCGCCGACACCGGGACGTTGCGGCGGGTGACGCCCTCATCGTTGAACGCGAGTACCACCTCGTCACCGCCGATGGCCGCCACCGCGTCGAAGGCGACATCCTTGACCTCGCGCTGATAGCGCGCGGCGAGCCGGATGAACCGCGACGTGTAGTCGAGGCGGTCATCGGGCCCCGTCGGATCGTCGCCCTCGTTGACCAACGTGAGACCGTCGGACGACGCGAACCCGAGGAACGTCCACCTGCCCCGCTCCACCGTGCCGACCTCGTACTTGAGCTGCGCGTCCCAGTAGTTCGGCAACAGGGTCAGCGCGAGCGGCGCGGCCGCGAGGACCGCATCGATGTAGGAGCGGCGGAGGCCCATCGTCCAGCCGCCGCCCTTGGGCCCGGGGCCCTCCGCGCGCACCTGCGCGTCGACGAGCGACAACTCCCCACCCACGCGCCAACGATCGATGCGCGGCGCACGCGTCGACAGCTCGACGAGGCCGCCCTGCGCGCGGCCGTAGCGCGACGAGAAGCCACTCGGCGCGAGCTCGATCGAGCCGAGCAGGCCCGAGGGATAGAACGATGCGAGCCCGCCGAAGTGAAACAAGATCGGCACCTCGATCCCGTCGAGGTAGACCGCCGAATCGCGCGGCGCCGAGCCACGGAGCGCGAGCCCACCGAGCCCGAACGGCACGCGCGCCGCGCCAGGGAGGCTCTGCAGCCCCTTGAGCGCGTCGTTGCCCGCACCAGGCAGCGTGCGCACCTCGTCCCCGCGCAGGTCGTAGGGCACCGGCTTGGTCAGCGGCGGCGCCTCGGCCTCGACGGTGATGAGCTCGCCGCCCTGGACCGACGCGTCGGGCACGAGTGCGAGCCGCCAGCTCGCCCCGCGCCGGCGCTCGACGACGAGCGGCTCGTAGCCTTCGACGAACACGAACACGTCGATCTTGCTGCCCTTGAGGCCGTCGAGCGTGAACGTCCCGTCATCGCCGGCCACCACTTCGATGCCGCCCGCGGCGACGGTCGCCCCCGCGAGGGGCAGGCCCGTGCGCGCATCGACGACCACGCCGGTCTGCGCCGCGTTCTGCGCACGTGCGGGAGCTACCGTCGCGGTCGCGACGCAGGCGATGAATCCGAGACTACGCACCGTCTGCTGAGATGACCCTCCCGCAGACGAGGTTACCCCGCCTGGTGTGTCAGAATTCCAGCGAAGTTCCGAGCCCACCGCCGACGTGCGCCGAGCCGTCGCGCGCGCCGTAGGACAGCTGTGCCTTCACGAGGCAGCGCGCCTGAACGCGGTACGCGAGATCGTACGCGATGTAGAGGCCGTTCGGATCGATCGAGACGCCAGGTAGGTTCGTCCGCACGACCGACGCGCCCATCAAGAGCGGCGCGGCCGTATCCCACTGGAGGCGCACCCACCCCGTCGGACCGAGGTCCCCGATGACCTCGCCACCGATCGAGAGATTCGAGCGCCACGGCTTGCCGAACGTCATCACCGCACGCGCACCGCCGTCGAAGCCTTCGTGGCTCACTCCGAGGAGCACGCGCGCGTCGAAGAACACCGAGCGATGAAGCCGCAGCCCGAGCTCACCGAAGCCGTAGCGCAGCGCCGTGCGCCGGAAGGTGTCCTCTGTGGCCGGGTCGCCGTCGTAGAACGGCGTGCGCCCCTCGATAGAACCGAAGCCGAACGCGATGTGATGGATATGGCGCAGCAAGTAGTGCGCGTACGTCGCTTCCGCGCGGAGGAACTGATCCTGAATGTCGTAGCGGTTGCCGAAGTTGTGGCCCGTGACATCGACGGAGAACGCGTTGCGCCGTCCGCCCAGCCGCTCGAGATCGAGCTCCTCGAGACGATCGACCTCCGTCGGATCGACGCGCACGACGTGCGGGTGATCGGCCGATGCGAAGTGCGTGACCTCGAGGCCCTTCGTGTCCTTGCCGTGGATGTAGTACTCGAGACCCGGCGGGCTCGCCGTGGGCACGGTCGCGAACCAACCGCCCGCGCTCGAGCGCTCGAACGCCACGTCGGTCCACGCGGCCCCAGCGGCGACGCCGAGCGGGCGCCACGACACGACGAGTGCCTCCGCGAACGGGGCATCGAGCATGGCCTCGAGCTCGAGGGGCTCGCCGGCGGGTGTCGTGAGCGGGGGGACGTGGACGACGAGGGAGTGCGGTGCGCTCGAGCTCGGCGCGCCCGGTTGTGCGTGTGCCAGCGCGGTCGCGCACAGCGTTGTTGCGAGGAGGGTGAGCAATGGCTTCATCACGGTCCGCCTCACCAATCGAAGTTGAGAGCGACGCCACCGGAGACGCCGCCGTGGTCGATATCGCGGGCCTGATACGACAGGCGCAGCGATGGGTAGAACCAGCTCCAGCTGCGGTAGCCGACGTCACCGATCAGGCGCACACCGAAGTCTTCAGGCACCGGGAGATCGGTGACCTGCACGGAGAGCTGCACCGGCACCTTGGGCGCCGGCTGCCAGTTGTACGCGGCCTCGAGGAGCGTGCCGACGTTGCTCGTGAAGCTCGCGCCGATGACGAGGTTGGTACCGAGCTCGCTGCCGAAGCGCATCCGGGCGCGCGCGCCATAGCCAGCATCGAAGTCGCAGCCTGCAAGATCGTCGGTGTCCTTGCACCGCCCGGCGCCCTGGCCCGCGTTCGCGTCGGTGGTCAGGATGCCGGCCTGCGGGCGGACCATGAGCGCGACGTTGGGGCGCAGCCGAAATTCGACCTCCGCGTAGACGTACGAGAAGTCGACCTGCCGGCACCGGTACGTCCCGGCGGTGTCCCTGCACGCGTTCATCGGATCTGCGTCGATGACATCCTTGGGGCCACCGACACCAGAGAGCGTGCCGAACCCGAGGCGTACCGCGTACACGGGCTCGATGAAGCGATACGTGAAGTCGAGCTCGGCCTGGTAGTACTGGTCGAACCCGTCGGCGAGCTTGCCATCGAAGTCGACGTAGTCGAGGTGCGTGTCGATGTGCGAGCGCCCGGCGTAGACGGGATCCTCCTCGACGTTCGCGTCGATCTCGATAGTCATCGGGGCCACCTCGGAGCCGAGCACGGGCACCGCGTCGCGGTCCGGTGCGGTCGCCATCTCGACGTACCAGCCAAGCGTGCCGGCCTTGACGGCGGCCGCGTCGATGCGCCCGCGCAGGTACGCGTCACCGTCGGCGGCGAGCTCGATCCGGCGATAGCCGGGCTCGCCTTCGGGTTTGACGAACAGCCACGCCTTCGAGATCACGTCCGGGCGGCGCACGAGGAACGCGAGCTCGATCGGTCGCCCGGGCACGGCGCGCGGCAGCGAGGCGACGCTCAGGATCTCTCCGTCGCCCTGCGCCGCGCCCGCGAGCTCGCGCACGAGGTGCTCGATCCGCGGGTTGCGATCGGTACGCGCCACGCTGCGGGCCCGCGCGATGGCCGCGTCGCGCGCCTTGATCTGCGCGGTGAGGCTCGAGATCTCGAGCTCGACGAGCTTGCGGTAGGTGCTCTTCGGATCGTCGACGAGCAGCTGCTGCCAGCGCGCGACGCGTTGCTCGGGGGACTTGCCTAGCGTGTCCTGCCAGGCGGTCCCGGCGAGCGCGACGTGATCCACGGCGGGCGCGTCGGGTGCCGTGGTCGCGGGGCGCGTCTGCACCGCGCCGGCGAGGCGGCTCGCATCGACCTGCGCGCGCCACGGATCGACAAACGTCCGCTTCGCGGACACCAGACGCACGCGATCGCCCGCGATGACGCGCGCGGCGAGCGCCGGCTCTGCATGAGCGACACTGATCCTGTCCCCGCTCTTCGCGATGGTCAGCGTTCCGAGCGCGAACCGATCGCGCAGAGTCGCGCCGGTGCGCGGATCCTTGGCGACGACCTCGTGCAGGAGCTCGAGCTCGCTGCCCGCGCCCGCGCCGTCCTTGGCACCGACGTCGACATAGATATCGTTGCCGTCGATCGCGAGGACGACGGGCTCGACCGCGGCGAACGCGGGCCACAACAGCACGAGCAACAGGAGGTGAGCTCGCATGGTGTCTCCTAGAAGTCCACGACGACGTTGCCGCCGCCGGTGATGCCCGCGACGTTCTGGTTGCGCGCGGCGTAGCCGATGCGCACGCCAAGCCGCACGCCGCTGCCCAGCTCGCGCGCGATGTCGTAAACGAGGCGCACGCCGGCGGCGCGATCGTCGGAAGGCAGATGGGAAATCTCGACGGTGGCGGCCATCGGCGTGCGCGGGACCGTGCCCCAGCCGAGCCGGAAGAATCCGCTGTGGCCCACGTCGGCGAGCGTCTCGATCCCAAGCGCGATGTGACTCGCGTCGCGAGAACCGAGGCGCCCTTCCAAGCGGCCGCCGAGCGCGAAGCCCGCCTGGGTCGCCATCACCATCACGCGGCCATCGAACCGTACGCCCTCGACGGGCCCGAGCCCGAGCTCGAACCAGCCGCCGACCTTGAAGCCCTTGTCGGCGCACGCCGGCTGGCCGCACGCATCGTTGACGTCGCCGATCAGGCGTGTGTAACCGACGCGCAGCTCCTCGAGCGGATACGCCAGCAACCGGTACGAGAAGTCCGCATCGAACCGGTAGTAGCGGTCGTACACGGAGACGTTGCCATCCTTCGTCGTGCCGAAGTTGACCCACTCGAACTGGCTGTGGATGCGCGACCGCTTGCCGCCCGCGCGCACGAGGTCGCGACTGCGGCGATCCGCAGATGCCGTGACCGTCACCGGCATCCTGTGTGGCCAGGTCGGGCTCGCGAATGCCGGCTGATCACCGGCGGTGATGTAGTAGTCAACCCCGGGCGCGACGATCGAAGCCGCCGGTAACACCGCGACCCACTGCGTGCCGCCCTTGCGCACCAGCTCGGCCGTCGAGAACGCAGCGGTGGCGCCATGCGCGCGGAAGTGAACGACGAGCGTCGGCGTCGTGGTGGGCGCGTCGGCGACCAGCTCGACCTCTTCACCGGCAGTCGCCTCCGCGGGCGGCACGTGGGTGACCGCGGCATCGGCGACGCGTATCGCGAGGGTCGACGCCAGGAGCGCCAACAGCACCATCGGGCTGTGCATGATGAACCTCACCAGTAGACTCCCAGGCCACCGCCGCCACCGACGCCGCCGTGACTCGCGTTGCGGCCCTGCCACGAGGCCCGGAGGATGATCGAGACGTTGGAGAAGCCGATCCACTCGAGCTCGGTGCCGAGCTTCACGCCGACGTCGTCCTCGGTCGGTTGTGTCGTGGCGCCGACGGAGATGCCGAGCAGGAGATGGCTGGCCGGGTTCGCACCGAACCGGATGTCGGAGAGCGTACCGACTTGATCGATCGTCCGCGCGGCGAACGCGAGGTTGGTGCCCTCGCGCCGGCCGATGCGCATGCGCCCTTCCCCGCCCATGCCGAAGCCATCCTTACCGACGCCGGCGATCAACTTGCCACCGAACGAGAGCTCGACACCGCCCTGCGTGCCGCCGAGCTCGAGGTCGGCATAGCCGTAATGAAAGCCCGAGGTGGGGATCGGGTTCGCGAGGTCCCAGACCTGGTTGGCGCTGCCGCCACGGCCCACAAAGACGCCGTACCCGACGCCGATCGACCGCACGACGCTGGCGAGGCGGTAGGTGAAGTCGACGTTGGCCGTCACCATGCGATCGGTGTGATCGCCGGCGCGCGTATCGAACGTCGCGAAGTCGAGGTAGTCGAAGGCGAGCTTCACCGACGACTGGCCTGGCCGCGGGCCGAGCTCGTCGGCCACCGTCGGCTTCGCCACCTCCACCGCGATCGGCTCGGTCGGCGACCCCACCGCCAGGCCCGCCGCACCCGCTGGACTCGAGACCTCGAGGAAGTAGTCGATGCCCGGTTGCGCGACCGCGTCGGCCGGAATGCTGCCGCGCAAGTAGACCTCGTGCTCGCGCTGGAGCAGCACCCGGCGATACGTGCGGGCGCCACGCGCGCGGTAATGCAAGAAGCCGCTGGCGACCGCGCGCGGGTCGTCGAGGACGAACACGAGCGGAATCTCCTCGCGGGACGCCGCGCGCGTGCGCGGAATGTGCCGCACCGAGGTCACCGACTCGCTGCCCGTCGGTGCGCTCGTCGCGCGCAGCTGATCGCGGAGCCCGCGCAAGACATCGAGGTCAGTTCGAATGCCCTCGGCGTAGCGAGACGTGGGGCGCGACGACAGGTACTCCTCCCAGCCCGCGATGCGCGCCTCGACGGGCTTGCCCGTCTGCGAGGCGAACACCATGAGCACCTCGGAGGTCACCGGATCCGGCGGCGGTGCGGAGGGCCCCTGCGGGGTCGGCTCCGGCACCGGCACCGCGGGCGGCGCGTCGGCGCGATCGACGAGAATCTCGACGATGTCACCGACCTTGATCTGACCGACGAGCCCGCCGACCACGGCGCGCGAGAGCGCTCCGCCGACCTGCGTCACCGTGACGGCACCGATCGGGATCCAGTCGTCGACCATGGCGCGCGTGACCGGATGGCGCAGCTGGATCGGGCGCTTCACCCGGAGAGCTGCGCCATCGACGATGCCCTTCAGCGCACCGGCGCTGACGTAGATCTCCTGCTCCTCGATCTTCACGACGGTACCGACGACGATCTCGTCCTCGGCATGAACCAGAGATGCCCCGGCGAGGAGCACGCACGCTGCGGTGGCAAGCACGCGGGTCATTGGACTTCCTCCCAGAAGGCGCTCCAGTCATCGTCCGCTGCGGGTGCAGGTGCGGCCGGTCGCGCAGGGGCCGCGGGCGGCGGCGCGGCAGGCTTGGCGGTCGAGGTGGGTGCCGGCCGCGGCGTCGGGGGCGCCGTCACCGTCGGGGGCGGCGGCGTTGACGGGGTTGGCGTCGACGGCGCGGGCGTCGGCTCGACGGCCGCGACCGGCAGGGCGACGTCGGCCATGGCCGGCGGCGGGACCCGCGGCTGGAACTGCGGGGGTTGCGGCGGGGTCGCCTCGGCCTGCCCCTCGTCCCCCTGCTCTTCCATGGCGAACTGGTCCTGGGCCTGGCGGCAGCGATTGACGACGCTGTTCCCGCGGACCGCCGCGATCGTGTAGAGCAAGGCTGTACCGGTGAGGAACGCGCCGGCCTCTTCCGCACCTTCGTCGAGCGCGACGAGCCCCGCAACACCCGCCACCGCCGCGACGAGGCCGTCGAGGACGACCGTGCCCTTGCTGTCGCTACATTCCGGTGCTTTGGTGCGCGACTGGATCCGGGGCGGACCCTCGAGCGCGAACGAGCAACCGCTCGTCGCGATGATCAGCACCGATAACAGGAGAGCTCGCCGTCGTCCCACACCCCCTTGTAACGGCAATCCAGGGCGCTTCGTCAGGCATCACTTCGGCAGATCACGTGAGGATCACGCAAAGATCACGCGGCAAAGATCGGCAGGGCGAGTGTGCAAGCTCAGTGCACGACGCCCAAGCGCGCGACGAGCGCGTGTTGCGCCCGCGGATCATCGACGCCCCATACCCCGAGCGCCTTCGCGATCTCGGACGGCTTCGCCGACCCCTCGGCCGTCGCGCGGACGCGCACCCGCACCACCGGACCCGCCGGCCAGTCGAGCGCGGACGCGAGCTTGTCGGCTGCCTCGCCGGCGATCACCGACGCTTCGAGGATCAGCCCGCGCACGTCGATCACCTTGTCGCCGCGCGCCACCTTGGCCTCGGCCTTCGCGAGCAGCGCTGCGGTGATGCGCTCGAGGCGCGCTTCGTCGTGCGTGATGCCGTCGGGCGCAGGCTTGATCACCACGTCGACGGCCTCGATCAGCTTGCCGAGACCGCGGTCGGGCTGCTGGCCGTGCATCCCGGGCTGCAGCTTCGCGAACATCGGGTGCCCCGCGAGGCGAACGATCGTACACGTCTGGAGCTCGATGCCCGGCGGCAACACCGACGCGAGCCGCTCGCGCACCTCGTCGGCGGACAACTCGACACGCGCCGCGTCGTCGGTGACTTCCCACGTACGCACGCCGGGCACGACATGCTCGAGGTCGACGTCGATCAGCTCACCGAGGGACGGCACGCCGAGGCCGAGGGCCGGGCCGAAGCTGATGCGCGGCTTGGGCGAGAACCCGCGCGTCATCGCGATGGGGAGGTCGGCGCGGCGGAAGCTGCGCGCGAGCAACCGCAGGAGATCGAGGTGACCGAGGAAGGCGGCGCGGCCGACCTTGGCAAAGCCGATCCGGTAGGTCGAGTACGGCAAGCCCGCACCGACGTGACCGGCGAGACGCACGCGCTCTGCCCGCTCCGTCTCGCGATCCTTGGTTCGCCCCAGCTCCGCGGGCGAACCACCTCCACGCTCGCTGACGTCGAGCATCTCGCCTTCGGTGACTACCGGCACCGCGCGCTCGGGACGCGCCGTCGCGCCGAGCGCACGCAACGCGACCAGGCGATCCTCGCGCATCTTCGAGAGGTCACACGCGACGCCGCAGTCGTAGCAGACGAGCTTGCGGCGATCGGGCTCCGCGTCGGTGAGGTTGGTGTGGTGGATGAGCATGCCGGCGACCTTGCCGCACGGTGGGCTCGACCGCCCCTTCAGGGCCTTCCGGTACTCGGAGAGCAGGAAGCCGTCCTCGAGGCCGACGTCGATGTGGTCCCACGGCAGCCGCGCGGTCACCGGGCGGGTGCCCAGATACGCGGCCACATCGACGCCATGCGCGGCGAGTGCGGTGGTCCAGCGGTCGTGGTCGAACACCTCGTCCCAGCCGTCGAATCGCGCACCCGCGCGCCACACCGCCTCGATGACGTCGGCGAGCCGGCGATCACCGCGCGCGAGCACACCTTCGATGAACGAGATGCCCGAGTGGTGGTGCTTGAGACGCAGCGCCTTCTCGGTACGCGCCGTGTTGCGGAGGATCGCCTGCTTGCGCCGGATCTCGTCCTCGCTGTCCTGCGCGGCCCACTGGAGCGGCGTGTGCGGCTTGGGCACATGCGAGCTCACGCTGACGGTGACCTCGGCGCGGCCGCCTACCATGCTGCGCCCCACCTTCAGCATGCGCTTGCCGGTCTCGACGATGCCGACGACGTCCTCGTCCTCCTCGGTCGGCAGGCCGATCATGAAGTACAGCTTGAGCCGGTGCCAGCCGCGCGCGAACACGCGCCGCGTGCTCTCCTCGATGTGCGCCTCGGTGACGTTCTTGTTGACGACGTCACGCATCTTCTGCGTGCCGGCCTCGGGCGCGAACGTGAGGCCGCTGATCCGCGTCAGCGCGAGCTCGTCGAGCAGATCCTCGTTGAGGCCGTAGGCGCGCAGCGACGCCACAGACATCGAGACGCCGCGCTTGCGCAGCTCTCCGGCCAGCTGCTTCACGAGCGGGGTGATGCTCGAGAAGTCCGCCGTCGACAGGCAGGTCAGGCCGGTCTCCTCGTAGCCCGCGCGCTCGACGCCGCCGATCAATGACTCGGCGATCGACGCGGGCGACCGCTCGCGCACGGGGCGGTAGATCATGCCGGCCTGGCAGAACCGGCACCCCTCGGTGCAGCCACGCGCGATCTCGACGGACGCGCGCTCGAACACCGCCTCGGCGTACGGCACCGGCGTGTCGCTCGGGAACGGATACTTGTCGAGGTTCTCGACCATCGCGCGGTTCACACGCGCGGGCACGCGCGGATCGAGCGGCGCGCCGACGACGGTCATCCCGGTCGCGGCATCGGTCTCGGTGGCGTACAGCGAGGGCACGTAGATCGGGAACTGGCTCGCTAGCTCCGCGAGGGCGTCGGCGCGCGTGCGCTCGCCAGCGGTGATCTGCTTGCGCAGCGCGGCCCATGCGAGCACCACGGGCGGCAGCAGCTCCTCGGCCTCGCCGATGAACGCGGCATCGATGAACGGCGCCATGGGCTCGGGGTGCGAGGCCACGGGGCCACCGACGAGCACGAGCGTTGCATCGGGGGCGCGATCAGCGGTGCGCAGCGGGATGCCGCCCAGATCGAGCAGCGTGAGCACGTTGGTGAACGTCAGCTCGTACTGCAGCGAGATGCCCACGACGTCGAACGTGTTCAGCGGGCGCTGCGTCTCGAGCGAGACCAACGGCAGGCCACGCTCGCGCAGCTCCGCCTCCATGTCCGTCCACGGCGCGAACGCGCGCTCGCACGCGATCCGCGGGTCTGCGTTGAGCAGCGAGTAGATGATCTTCGTGCCGAGGTGAGACATGCCGATGTCATAGACATCGGGGAACGCGAGGCACACCCGTGCCTCGACCTCCGGCCCCTCCTTGACGACGGCCTGATATTCGCCGCCGAGGTAGCGCATCGGCTTGGCGACGCGATCGATGAAGTCGGCGTAGAGGTGGCGCATAGGTTCCCGAGGGTGCAGACGTATAGCAAACCCACCCGGGCGGGCGGGAGGTTTCGTCGGGTTCAACCGCTTGCGCCCGCCTGCCGCTCGGGTACGGTGCCCGCATGATCCGGTGCGCGCTTGTTGTATCCCTGCTGACCGCTTGCTCGTCGAAGGAGCCGCTGCAGCCCGCACCACCAGTCAAGCAAGGTCCGACCGCCGCGTCGGAGGACCCGGCTAACCTACCGGCCGCCGGCACCGCGCCAGCGCCCAATACCGTCGACAAGGAGCTCCCCATGTGGAACGCATCGATCAAGACCCTGCAGGGCAAGGACACCAAGCTCGCCGACTACAAGGGCAAGGCGCTCCTCCTCGTCAACGTCGCCAGCAAGTGCGGCCTGACCCCGCAGTACACCGCCCTCGAAGCACTTCAGAAGAAGTACAGCGCCAAGGGCTTCACCGTCATCGGGTTCCCGTGCAACCAGTTCGGTGGACAGGAGCCGGGCACAGCGCAGGAGATCGAGACGTTCTGCTCCACGACGTACGGCGTGACGTTCCCGATGATGGAGAAGGTCGACGTCAACGGCGGCGGGCGGCACGAGATTTACAAGACCCTCACCGCCCTACCCGACGCGGGCGGCCACACCGGCGACATCCGCTGGAATTTCGAAAAGTTCGTCGTCAGCGCCGACGGCACCAAGATCACGCGCTTCGACCCGCGCACGACGCCCGACGATCCGAAGGTGATCGCGGCGATCGAGAGCGCGCTCCCCCGCTAACCTGGATTTGCGACGATCTGCACGTCGGCGAGCACACCGTAGTGGTCGCTCGCGCAGATCGCATCGCGCCCGTTCCCCTCGCGCTCGGTCAGCACCACGCGCGACGCATGCACCGTGCCGCGGCCGTCCTTCTTGCGGCTCGTCACGAACACGTAGTCGATCCGGCGATCGATGTCGAGCGAGCGCAGCGGCCGCGTCAGCTCGTTCTCGCTCGACCACGTGATGCCGTGCGCGGGGCCGTCGCCGGGCATCACCTCCCGGTGGTGGCGCAGCCACGCATCCTGGAAGTGCGTGCGGCGCCCGTCGAGCGTCGTGAGCCCCCGGAGGAAGCGGATCTCGTCGGAGTCGGGTGTCGCATTGAAGTCACCGCACAGGATCTGCGGCGGGCTCGTGTCGGTGCGCTGCTCGCGGATCGCGGCGTCGATGGCGAGCACCTGACGCTCACGCGAGACCCCGTCGTCGAGGCGGTAGTGCAAGTGCGTGGTGTGCACCCAGATCGGGCCGCCGTCGGTCGCGACCTGGGCGGACAGCAACAGCCGCGCATCGGCCGGGCGCGGGTCGGGCAGCGGCAGCATGCGCGTCTCGCCAACCTGCTTTGCGATGATCGCGAGCCCCTCCTGCCCCGCCGGAAGCTTCGGGTGCACCCCGTCGTCCCACTCGACGGCGACGGCGTACTGCGCCACCATGCCGAGCCCCTCGGCAATGACCTCGGCGGTGGTCTTGCCTGACGCGCCGTTCAGCGGCCGCACTTCCTGCAGGCACACCACGTCGGGGGCGAGCTCTTTCAGCTGCCGGATCGCGAGGGCCAGGCGGCGTTCGAGCGGTGCTTCGGTGCCCCAAAAGTTGAGCGTGATGACGCGGAGGTTGTCGCTCACGCGCCGAACGTAGCATCGACGTCAGCGACGGCGGAACACGAGCGCGGCCGAGCAGTCCGCCGGTTCAGTCGCCGCGATAGATGCAGCGCGACGTCGGGGTCTCGGACACGACCACCTCGACAAGCCCCGGCAGCCCCGGCGCCATACGCTGCCACAGCCACACGGCCAGGAGCTCGCTAGTCGGGTTGGCGAGCCCTTCGATCTCGTTCAGCACGTGGTGGTCGAGCATCCGCACGAGCGGACCGGCGTGTTCGTCGATCTCGGCGAAGTCCATCACCCAGCCACGCTCCGGGTCGATCTCGCCTTCGATGACGACCTCGATGTTGTAGCTGTGGCCGTGCATGCGGGAGCACTTGTGTCCCGCCGGCACCTTGGGGAGGAAGTGCGCGGCTTCGAACCGGTAACTGCGCTCGAGACGAGTCCGCATGCCCGCGCTTTGTAGCCCACCCCGGCGTGCTAAGGAAGTGCCGTGCCGCGCGCACGTCTCGACGGCAGGGTGTACAGGATGACGTTCGCGCGGGCCGTCAACACGATGGGCCTGTCCCTCGTGATGACCTTCCTGGCGATCTATGTCGTGGAGACGCGGGGATATCCGGCCTGGCTGTACGGTGTGATCGCCCTCGTCGGCAATATCGGCCAATCCCTGGCGAATGCCTGGGCCGGGAACCTTTCGGACCGCATCGGCCGGATGCCGCTCATCACGGGCTCCTTGTTCCTACGCAGCATCGTGATCGCGATCCTCGGCACGCAGATCCTGTTCGGTGCGCCGCTATGGACCATCGCGCTCAACATCATCGTGAGCTCGTCGCTGCGCGGCGGCTTCGAGCCCGTGGCATACGCTCTGGTGGCTGACGTCGTGGGCCCCGACCAGCGCATCGCAGCCTTCGGGCTGCAGCGCATGGGCATCAACTTCGGGTGGGCCATCGGCCCGGCGATGGGCGGCGTCCTGACGCTGGTCATTCCCTACGGCGCCGTGTTCTACGTCGCGGCCGTCAGCATGATCGTGGCGGGCCTCGTGGTGGTCGGTCTCGAGGACCCGGTGCGCTCTGCGCCCCAGGCTCCCGAGCCGCGAGGTGCGCTCTGGCGCTCCCTCGTCGACGGCGTCGCCGACCGGCAGCTGCGGCTGCTCCTTCTCGGCACCTTCCTCGGCGCGCTGATGCAGACGCAGATGTTCGGGACGCTCTCGATCTACCTCACCGACGAGCTCGGCCTCACGAGCGCCGACGTTGGGCTGCTCTACACGATCAACGGCGCCGGCGTGCTTCTGCTCCAGATGCCTGCGCTGCGCCTCCTGCAGCACACGGGCCTTCGCAGGACCCTGCCCTACTCGTCGTTCCTCGAGTCGATCGGGTTCGCGCTCATCGGCGCGGGCACCGGCTTCGCGGGCGCTGCTGTTGCGATGATGATCATTACCAGCGCCGAGGTGGTGTTCTCGCCTGCGCATCAAGCAGCGATCGCGGAGTCCGGCGATCCGGCGCGTCGCGGCCGCACGTTCGGCATCGTCGGCTTCGCGCAGATGTTCGGCGTCGCGGCCGCGCCGCTCGTCGGCGGCGTGCTCCTCGACACCATCGGCGATCATCACCTGGCGGTGTGGCTCAGCATCGCCACCATCGGGTGCGCGCAGACGCTGTGCTTCGTCGCGTTCGTGCGCCAGCGCGACGGCCGCGCGATCAGCGCGTCTGCAGCTGCTGGATCCGCTTCTTGATCAGCTGCGCGTCCTTCGCCGCGGGCGCCAGCATCACGTACGAGCGGAGCGCCTTCACCGCATTCGCCTTGTCGCCCTGCTTCTCGTACGCAAGCCCCAGCTGCCGGTGCGCCGCCGCGAGCTTGGGCTGTTGCGTGACCGCCTCGCGATAAGCGCGGATCGCGCCGGCCGTATCGCCTGCGATCAGCCGCTTCGTGCCCTGGTCATACGCCGCGCGCGCCTTCGCCGGATCGCCGGTAGCCGGACGCACCACCCGCGGCGGGGTCGGTTGCCGCACCGTCGCAACGCGCGTGCTAGGCCTCGGCTCGGTCGTGGTGTTCGCGGTGCCCGTCGTCGTCGTCATCGTCGTCGAGCCCGCCATAGTTTTCGTCGTGGTGGTCGCCTCGTCGGCGGAACCTTTCGCCGCCGAACCGCTGCGCGTCTCGACCTCGGCACTGCCCGCGCGTGGCGGCTCGCCTGCATCGATCGCCGCTTCTGCCCCCGCGGCGTCGGGCGCGACCGTCCGCGCCCCCGTTGCGCTGCGCTTCTCGACCTTCTCCCTGCGATCGAGCTTCGGCGTCGGCGTCGGCGTCGGCGTGGGGGCGTCGCTGCTGCCAGCGGCCACCGCGATCACCACGATCAGCAAGAGGCCGACGCCGCCACCGATGTACAGCTTGCGCTTCGAGCCTCCGCCGAGCGACGCGACCGACGAGGTCGTATCGAACCGCGGCCCGCGGGCATGTGCCGCCCCGTGCGCATTCGATTGCGCCGGATCCCACGTCGGCGCAGGCGTGGATGCCTGCATCGGCATCGACACCACCGGATACCCGGGTGCCACGGCGCCGAGCGGCGGCGGGATGCTCGACGCGCTCGGCATCGGGCCTGGCATCGCGTTCGGGTTCGACACCGGCGTCACGAGTACGGCCGGGGTTGCGGGTGCGAGCGACATCATCGGAGGCGCTTGCAAGCGCGTGCCCGGCACCACGGGCGCGTTCGCCGTGCCGTAGCCCGCACTAGGTACACCGACTCCTGTCGACGGCACCGCGCCGCTGCTCGCCGAGGCGGGGGCCGTCGCCATTTCGCTGTGCGACGGGAGCACGATGCCCGTCGAGCTCACGCGTCCTCCCGGCAAGGGCGGAGGCAGTGTCGCGGTCCGTCGACCACTCGGTGGCGGCGGACTCGTGGTCGTGCGAACGCGCCCAGGACCCTGCCCCGCGGAGGTCGACGACGCGCCGCCCGTCGAGCCAACCGGCGCCGTCGCGACCGGGCCCGAACCCGGTGACGACGCCGTCGACGGGATCGCCCACGAACCGCTGGGCGATCCTGCCCGCGTTCCCGAAACCGGCGGCGGATGCGTCGAGCCGCGCACGCGCCCCGTCCCGGGGCTCGTCGTCGGCGTCGGAACAGGACCGGTTCCCCGCGAGGTCGCCGTCGACGGCACGCGCCCGGTGCCCGGGTTCGTCGTCCGAGATGGGGCCGGTTTCACTCCACCAAAGGGCGGCGGCGCGGCACGCAGCGGCGTGCGTGGCGGTGCCGTGGGGGCGAGCTCGACGAGCTCCATCGGTTCGGTGTCGAGCGACGTGAGGCCCCTGGCCGCGGGAGGCGGCATAGGCTTCGTCGACACCCGATCGACCTTGGGAACCCGCTCCGTGTCGGGGTGCGTCGGGACCTTCAGACTAGCCGCGCGCACAGTCGCGACGGCCGGCGGTGCGTCGACGGGAGAACCCGGTGCTGGGTGCGCGCCCGCGGTGACGCCGATCTCGACCTGGATCGCAGAGTCGCGCACGGCGTCGAGCTTCGGGACGCGCTCCGTGTCCGGGCTCGCGGGAATCTTGGCCTTCGACAGGCTGCCCGAGCCCTCGGCCGCCGACGGTGCAGCGGGGGTGGCCTTCGCCGTCGACGGGACCTTGACGACCGGCGGAGGGGCTGGGTTGGAGGCTGGGGCGAGGGCGACCCTGGCGACGGGCTCGGTGTCGAGGCTCGGCGGAACCTTCGCCCTGGGCAGCCCACCAGAGCCCGTCGTCGCCGACGGCGGCGCGACCTTGGCGACGGGCTCGGTGTCGAGGCTCGGTGGAATCTTGGCCTGGGCGAGGCCGCCAGAATCCGAAGCGGTCGAGGCGGCGGGCACCTTCACGACCGGGACGCGCGGCGCCTGCGTGGCCGTGCGCGTGCGCGGAACAGCGGGGGCCGCGGCGCGCCTGGCCTTCACATCGGCCTCGTCGTCGGGGAGGCTCCAGCCCTCGGAATCGTCGGGCTTCTTGACCTCCCGCGCGGGAATCTTCACCGCGCTGGTCGTGCGCGTGGGCGCGGCCTTGGGGACCGGCAATGCGGCCTTGGTCCGGGCCGGCTTCGGTGCGGGCGTCGACGGGGCGGGCGAGATGAACGTATCGTCATCGTTCTCGTCGTCTGGTGGTGGACTGCTCGGTGGGCGCTTGCCGGTCATTTCGCGGTCACCTTCGCGATCACGTCCGCGAGCCCCTGTTCGGCCGCAGCCTCCGACGGGAACAGCTTGGTCTCGTTGCCGCGCAACCTGCGCGTGTCCACGTCGAACAAGACGACCTTCACCTTGACCTGCTTGCGTTTCTTACCGGCGGTGATCTCGGTCCACAGAATTTGGCTGGCCTGCAGCGTCTTGCCGACGGCCTCGTAGCAGACGACGGTCGGATCGATGCACTCGATCGAGAGCTGGAGCATCTCGAGCGAGATGTTCGACATCTGCGGCGGATCGACACCAACGAGCCGCGCCTCCTGCATCCGCTCCGTCGCGATCTTGGCGGCACGCGGGAACCTCTCGCTTTCGGCGGGCAGCACCGCGAAGATCGGCCGCCCCGTCACGAGGATGCCCGCGGCGTTGCGCTGTGGCGCGCCTGGTCCGGAGGGCTGATTCGGACGCGGACACCCGCTTCCTACGCCCGATGTGACCAACCCGATGAGGATCCGGTACGCCCAGGACACGGAGATGCAGATGGTAGCACGCAGCGTCGGTGGACTGAGGGATGGACGTGGTGTGCCCGACGGCGGCGGGTATAGAGTCCGGCGCGTGCGTACCTGGTGCATCGCCCTCGGGGTTCTGGCCGCCTGCGGCGAGGAGACCGTCGACCCCGTTCCTCAGGTCCCCGCGTGGGACAAGCGGCTGCCTCCTGCGGTCGAGATGGGAGCCCGACGTGGCCTGACCCCGGCTCGCGGCATCGTCCACCTGCACTCCCCGTTCTCGCACGACGCCTGCGACGGGAACCCGCGCGACGCGACGGGCGTGCCGAACGAGCCGTGCCTCCAAGACCTGCGGGCGGCGATGTGTGCGACGCGGATCGACTTCGCGGCGCTCACCGATCACGACGACTCGATGGCCGACGAGGACTTTCCGGCGCTGTTCAGCATGCGCGGCGACGACGAACCGATCATGCGCGGCACCGACCAGATCGGATCCCGCATGCACTGCGAGGATGGCCACGAGGTGGCAATCACCGTCGGGGGCGAAAACGACCTGATGCCGATCATGCTCGATCGCCATCCGCCCGGAAGCATCGAGGAGCGGCACGCAACCTACAACGGCAATGACGTCGCCGCCGCAACGGCACTTCGTGACGCGGGTGGGTTGGTGTGGCTGGCGCACACAGAGAGCCAGCCGCTCGAGCGAATGCGCGCCATCCAGCCCGACGGCATCGAGGTCTACAACCTTCACGCGAACCTCGATCCCGACATCCGCGAGGAGTATCTCGGACTACCTGCGGCAGGCGCGATCCAGGAAGCCCTGGCGTTCGCCGACTCGAACCCCGGGCATCCGGAGCCGGACCTCGCGCTGTTGTCGTTCCTGGCGCCGAACCACGTCGCGATCGACAAGTGGCACACGCTGCTCTCGGAGGGCCTACGCCTCGCGGTCACTGCGGGTAGCGATGCCCACCAGAACGCCCTCCCCGTGCTGCTCCCCGACGGCGAGCGCGGGGACTCCTACCGGCGCGTCCTGCGCTGGTTCGGCAACATCGCGCTGGTCGACGACCCGAAAAACGTCGACCAGATCCAGAGCGCATTCGCCGAGGGCCGCAACTTCACCGTGTTCGAGATGCTCGGGACGCCGGTCGGATTCGATGTGAACGCGCGCACGGCCTCCGGCACCGTTGTGGAGCTAGGCGGCATGCTTTCCGTCGCGGACGGAGGCGTGCTCACCGTCGAGCTTCCCACCGTCCTCGGTCTCGCTCAGACGTCGCTGCCGAAGCCCACGATCGTCGCCCGGGTGATCAAGATCCCGCCCGGTGGCGCGGCGACGACCGTTGCCGAGAGTCACCGCCCGCTCATGGTGAACCTCGACGCGCCGGGCGCGTATCGCGTCGAAGTGAGCATCATCCCGTCCCACCTCGGCCCCTACCTCGGCGACCTCGGGACCGCGAAGGCCGAGCAGACGTTGCCGTGGATCTATGCCAGCCCGATCTACGTGCAATGAAGGCGAACCACTGCTACTCCCTCGGGATGCGCTCGGCAGCTGGGTTGACTCTCCTGCTCGTGCTCGCGGGTTGCCCGTCCACGGAGGACGGCGAGTGTATGCAGGACAGCGATTGTGACAGTGGCAACGTCTGCGCGCGCGACCATTGGTGCAGCGCCCCATCGACTGTCCGGGAGCTCACGGTGACCTGGACGGTGAACGGCGCACCCGCCTCGATGGCCGCGTGCAGCGCGCATCCCGATCTGTTCATCGCCTACCACGCGGGATATGGGGACCAGCTCGGTTTCGCGCCGGTGCCTTGCCACATCGGGCAGTTTCACATCGACAAGCTGCCGCGACGCTACGAGGTGGTCGAGCTCGGCGAGGACGGCGGTCGGTCGTCTACCAAAGCGATCACCGGCGCGACCGTCGCGTTCGATCTTCGCTGACGCCGACGAACCTCTAGGCCCCGACACTATCGACCAAGCGGTCGTGGCGCCGCGATCTGAGTCTGGGTATGGTCCGCCCGATGGCGACCGCCAGTATCAGTACACCTGACTCCAAGCGAATCGAGCGTCACGACACCAGTGAGCTCGTCGAAACCACGATCGAGGAGCTCCAGCCTCTGTATCGCCAGATGTTGGCGATCCGGCGGCTCGAGGAGGCCGCGGCCAAGGCGTACTCGCAAGGCAAGATCGGCGGCTTCCTGCACCTGATCATCGGGCAGGAAGCCGTTTGCGTTGGTTCGATCGCGGCCCTTCAGCCGAAGGACTATGTGGTCGCGACCTACCGCGAGCACGGCCACGCATACGCAAAGGGCGTGCCCGCACGGCCGATCATGGCCGAGCTCTACGGGAAGAAGACCGGACTCGTGAAGGGCCTTGGCGGCTCGATGCACCTGTTCGACAAGTCGACCAACTTCCTCGGCGGCTACGGCATCGTTGGCGGTCACGTGCCGATCGCGGCCGGTGCGGCCTTCGCGTCGAAGTACCGCGGCGACGGCGCCGTGACGCTCTGCTTCTTCGGCGAAGGTGCCTCGACGATCGGCGGGTTCGCCGAAGGTCTCGCACTCGCCGCACTGTGGAAGCTCCCCGTCGTGCTCATCTGCGAGAACAACCAGTACTCCATGGGCACCCCGCTCTACCGCTCGCTCGCGGTCGAGGACGTGTCACTCCGCGCCCTCGCCCACTGCATGGCGCGCGACCGGTTCGACGGCGACGATGTCGTCAAGGTAAAGCGGCGGATCGCCGAGGCGGTCGAGCGCGCGCGCACCACCGGCGAGCCCACGCTCGTCGAGGTCGTCACCTATCGATTCCGCGGTCACTCGATGTCTGACCCTGGCCTCTACCGCACGAAGGACGAGGTCGAGGAGTGGAAGCGGCGCGATCCGCTCAACCGCGCGCGCGAGCGCCTCCTCCAGCTCGGCCTCCTCGAGGCTGACCTCACCGCCCTCGAGGAGGACGTGAAGGCCGAGATCGACGACGCCGTGAAGTTCTCCGAGGAGTCCCCGCCGGCGGACGAG
The DNA here is from genome assembly GCA_033763475.1 of Kofleriaceae bacterium. GTDB lineage: Bacteria > Myxococcota_A > Polyangia > Haliangiales > Haliangiaceae > JABFXX01. The sequence goes on along the minus strand of JANRKM010000190.1, from coordinate 36,261 downwards.
TACTTCCCCTACGTCGTGAAGGAGGGCTGAGCCATGGCCGTCATCAGCTATCGCGAAGCGCTCAATCAGGCGATGCGCGAGGAGATGGAGCGCGACCCCAACGTCTTCATCATGGGCGAGGAGGTCGGCTACTACAACGGCGCGTACAAGGTTACCCAGGGCCTGCTGCAGCGGTTCAGCGAGCGTCGTGTCGTCGACGCGCCGATCGCGGAGATGGGCTTCGCCGGCATCGGTGTCGGCGCGGCGATGGTCGGCCTGCGTCCGATCATCGAGTTCATGACCTTCAACTTCTCGCTCGTCGCGATCGATCAGATCGTGAACAACGCGGCGAAGATCTATCAGATGAGCGCCGGGCAGTATCACATCCCGATCGTGTTCCGCGGCCCGAGCGGCCCGGCGGTCCAGGTGAGCTCGCAGCACAGTCAGTCGTTCGAGAGTTACTACGCGCACGTCCCCGGCCTCAAGGTAGTGATGCCGTCGACGGCGTTCGACGCGAAGGGCCTCCTGAAGAGCGCGATTCGTGACGATAACCCGGTCGTGTTCATGGAGGGCGAGACGCTCTACAACACGACCTGGGAGGTCCCCGACGGGGAAGGCGAGCTCATCCCGCTCGGCGTCGCCGACGTGAAGCGCGAGGGCAAGGACATCACGCTGATCGCCTGGTCGAAGATGGTGTGGACGTGCCTCGACGCGGCCAAGGAGCTCGCGAAGCAAGGCATCGAGTGCGAGATCGTGGATCCGCGCACGCTGCGACCGCTCGACGTCGACACGCTCGCGAGGTCGGTGAAGAAGACCGGCCGCTGCGTGATCGTCGAAGTCGGTTGGCCGGTCGCCGGCTACGGCGCCGAGATCGCGTATCAGATCCAGCGGCACTGCATGGACGCGCTCGACGCGCCGAACGAGCGCGTGTGCAGCGACGATGTGCCCATGCCGTACGCCAAGAACCTCGAGGACGAGGTCCAACCCCAAGTCAAAGACGTGGTCGCCGCTGTGAAGCGCGCCCTGTATCTGGAGTAATCCGTGGCTCAGATCATCGGTTTGCCGAAGCTGTCCCCGACGATGGAGGAAGGTGTCCTCGTCCGGTGGACCAAGAAGGAAAACGATAAAGTCTCGCCCGGCGATCTCATCGCCGAGGTCGAAACCGACAAGGCGAACATGGACTTCAACATCGAGGACGACGGCGTCCTGTTGAAGCTCCTCGTCAAGGAAGGTGACACGGTCAAGCTCGGCGCCCCCGTGCTCATCATCGGCAAGGCCGGTGAGGACGTCACTGCGCTCGTGGCCGAGGCTGCGCAGCAGACCAGCGTTGGAACGACCGCCAGCGCGGCACCGCCGAAGCAGATGGGCGTCGAAGATTCGGCGAACGCACCCGCCGCGCAGCAGGCGCCGAAGCAGTCCGAGCAGCGCGCCGCGCAGGCCGCGCAGGCCCCTAAGCCTGCGGCGCCCGCACCGGCCGCGAAGCCCACGCCCGCTCCGACCGCGAAGCCCACGCCCGCCCCGACCGCGAAGCCCGACGGCAAGCTCCTCGCCTCTCCGCTCGCGAAGACGCTGGCGATCGAGCTCGGCATCGACCTGCGGACGATTACCGGCTCGGGCCCTGGCGGTCGCATCGTCGAGCGCGACGTGCGTGCGGCGGCCGAAGGCGGTTCCCCAAAGGCGGCGCCGGCGGCCGCGGAAGCGCCTGCTGCCGAGCCCGCAGAGCCTACGCAGGCCCTCGCCGTGCGCCACGCGCGCCAGATGGTGCCCGACACGGGGGCGGACTTCGCCGACATCCCCGCGTCGAACATGCGCAAGCGAATCGCCGCGCGCCTCACCGAGGCCAAGCGCGACGTCCCGCATTTCTACCTGATGCGCAAGCTCGACGCGGCTCCGTTGCTCGCGTTCCGCGCGCGCCTCAACGACCTGCTCGGCGATCGCGGCAAGGTCAGCGTCAACGACCTCATCATCAAGGCCGTCGCGCTGGCGCTCCGCCGCGTGCCCGAGTGCAACGCGAGCTGGGAAGGCGACGCGATCCGCCGCCACCACCGCGTCCACGTCGGCGTCGCCGTCGCGATCGAGGACGGCCTCGTCACGCCGGTGGTGCGCGATGCCGATCAGAAGGGCATCGGCGCGATCGCCGCGGAGGTCAAAGACCTCGCCGAGCGCGCGAAGAACCGCGGCCTCAAGGTCCACGAGATCCAGGGCTCGACGTTCAGCGTGTCGAACCTCGGCATGTACGGCATCGAGCGGTTCACCGCGATCATCAACCCACCCGAGGCAGGCATCCTCGCCGTCGGCACCACCGTCGACGAGCCGGTGGTCGGTAAGGATGGCGTGATCGTCGCGGGTAAGCGGCTGACGGTCACCATGTCGTGCGACCACCGCGTCATCGACGGTGCGCTCGGCGCGCGCTGGCTGCAGGCCTTCGCGGAGCTGTTCGAGAAGCCGGAGAGCCTGGCGCTGTGAGCGAGACCTTCGACGTTGTTGTCGTCGGGTCGGGGCCCGGGGGCTATGTCGCCGCGATCCGCGCCGCGCAGCTCGGGCTCAAGACCGCCTGCATCGAGCGCGAGAACCTCGGCGGCATCTGCCTCAACTGGGGCTGCATTCCCACCAAGGCCCTGCTCCGCTCCGCCGAGGTGCTCGAGACCTTTCTCCACGCGAAAGACTTCGGCATCTCGGTCTCCGACGTGAAACCGGACTTCGGCGCCATGATCGCCCGCAGCCGCGGCGTGGCCGACAAGGTCAGCAAGGGCATCGGCTTCTTGTTCAAGAAGAACAAGATCACGTCGATCATGGGCACGGCGAAGCTGCTGCCGCGAGGCGGCGCCTGGAAGCCACATCAGATCGAGGTAACGTCGAAGGACGGCAAGCAGATCGTCGAGACCAAGCACGTGATCCTCGCGACGGGTGCGCGCGCGCGCACGCTGCCGGGCATCGAGCTCGATGGCGATCGCATCATCGAGTACCGCAAGGCGATGACCCTCGCGACCCAGCCGAAGACGATGGTCGTGCTCGGCGCGGGCGCGATCGGCGTCGAGTTCGCGTCGTTCTACCGCTCGATCGGCACCGAGGTGACGATCGTCGAGTTCCTGCCGCGCCTCGTGCCCAACGAGGACCCGGACGTCTCGAAGGAACTGACGCGCGCGTTCGACAAGCGCGGCATCAAGTCGCTCGTCGGCCACAAGCTGACCAGCGCCAAGAACGACGGCCAGAAGGTGAAGATCACCGCGTCGTCCACATCTCCGGCGAAGGATGGCGACGCCAAGGTCGAGATCGAGGCGGATGTGCTGCTCGTCGCCGTCGGCGTGCAAGCAAACACGGAGAACCTCGGCCTCGAGGCCCACGGCATCCAGCTCGACAAGGGCTACATCAAGACCGATGCCGAAAATCGCTGCGGCGAGGGGCTGTGGGCGATCGGGGATGTGATCGGTCGCGGCCTCGCGCACGTCGCGTCGGCCGAGGGCGTGTTCGTCGCCGAGAAGATCGCGAACGTGCACGCCGAGCCCGTCCGCTACGACGCGATTCCCGCGTGCACGTATTGCACACCGGAGATCGCGTCAGTCGGGCTCACCGAGGAGAAAGCGAAGGCGCAGAACGTGCCGATCAAGGTCGGTAAGTTCCCGTTCACCGCCCTGGCGAAAGCACGTGCGGCGGGTGAGATGACGGGCTTCGTGAAAGTGATCTGGCACGCCGAGAGCGGTGCGCTTGTCGGTGCGCACCTCATCGGTCCCGCGGTGACGGATCTGATCGCGGAGCTCACGCTCGCGAAGACGACGGAGGTGAATGCCGACAGCCTCCTCGGTACGATCCATGCGCACCCGACGTTTGCGGAAGCGATCAAGAGCGCAACGGAAGACGCGCTCGGCCACGCGATCGATCTCTAGCCATCTCGAGCCTGCGCTTCGTCGCTGGCGCTCGGCGTTCTTTGTCGCTGCGTGCGCTCGTGGAGCGAGCGCGCATGTAGTCGTCGGAGCAGCGGCGGTTCGTCGACCTGTCCGTGCGAGCCGGCCGCCATGGAGCCGGTCTAGCGCCCGGTCCTGTCGAGCAGCTGGTCGATGAGATCATCGCGCTCGTCGCGCGCAGCCTGCGCGGGACTCTTCGAATGCGGCTCCCCTGATGGCGGCACCGATCGCAACACCGGCGGTGCTGGACGCGCGACCGGCTCCGGCTCTGCCGGTGGTGGGGCGGCAGCGATCACCACGGGCTGCGCGTTCGGTGCAGGGACGGTCGTCAACGTCAGGAAGTGATCGCCGAGGAGCAGGTCATGCGCCGAGAACGTGCGCCCGCCCGCAATCTCCACGTCCACGACGTTGCCCGTCTCGGTGTCGACGTACATGCGCGTGACGACGCCGATACGCGCCCCCGTGCGATCCACGACCTCCCAGCCGCGTAGATCCTCCGAGTTGTGGTCGAGCTCCCACTTGTGAGGGGTCGGCCGGCGAGGCCGGTGCGCGTGAATCTCGTCCGCTCGGTGCGGTTCGAACGGCATGAAGCCTCCTGGTCACGAAATGATCGGCGGTTTGCCGCGCAGTCGCTCTTTGCGCGCCTCGAATGCCGACGTCGGCTGTTCGATATCGAGCTCTTCACGTGACGTGTCGGAGTCGAACGTCCGCTCTTCTTGGATGGCGGCACGGCTGACGCGCACCTCCTCGCGAACCACGGGGTATCGCCGCAGCTCGATATCCTCCTCGTACAAGGGGATCGTCTGGATCTCGTCGACGAACTCGCGCCGCGCTCCTTCGGCAACGGTTGCCGCCTGGCGCTCGGGTTGCTCGATGTCGAGCTCTTCGCGCCGCAGGTCCGCGGTCGCCGTGCGCTCGTCCTGATGCGCCGTCTTCTGCAGGTGCACGCCCTCGCGGATATACGGCACCCTCCGCAGCTCGACCTCTTCATCGCGCAGCGGAATCGTCCGGGTGTCCTCGACGAACATGGTCTTGGCGTAGGGCACTGCCTTGCGCTCGCCGGCGGGCACGTGCTCGACCCTGATCTCCTCGTGCATCACGGGAACCGTGATCTGCTTGTGTGTCGTCACGACGCGCTTGTGAATCCGCACTTCGCCGAGCGGGCGCGTGATCTTGTCGGCCGCGAGCTCTTCCTCGCACAGCGCGACGTTCAGCTCGTCGAACTTCGAGGTGGTCGCGCAGAGCTTGCTCGGTTCCGGCCGCTCGTGCTGGACGCGCTCGACGACGACCTCCTCGTGCATGACGGGAACGCTGATCGTCTTCGGCGTGGTCACGACGCGCTTGTGGAGGCGCACCTCGCCCGCATCATGGAGCCGCTTCACGGCGGATAGATCCTCTTCGTAGAGCTCGATGTTCTGATCGAACGCCACACTCTGCTCGTTGCCGCGGGTCCGCTGTTCACTGTCGCGCCGCTCCTCGGAGATCGCAGCAGCAGCGGCAGCGCGCCGCGTTTCGATCCGGGCGGCGAGGGCTTGCTCGCGCTCGCGCTCGAGCGCCATCGTCGGCGTCGGCATCGTGGGCCCCGCCGTAGGCGGCGCGACGACCGGCCGCGCCGGTTCGGGATCTGGCGTAGGTGCGGTCACGAGCGGCCGCGCCTTCGACTCGGCGGCCACGCGAGCCTCCGGGGTCAGGGTCAGATAGTGATCGCCACACATCAGGTCGTGCGCCGAAAACCTGCGCCCCCCTTCGATTTCGATATCGGAGAGGTTGCCGGTCTCGGAGTCTGCGAACATGTGCGTGACGACGCCGAGTCGGTGACCTTCGCGGTCGACAACGGACCAACCGCGGAGATCGTCGGAGTTGTGGTCGAGCTCCCATTTGTGAGGAGACGACCGTCGAGGTCGGTGTGCGTGGATCTCGTCCGCGCGATGATGTTCGAGCGCCATGGGTCCTCCTGACCGAGATCCGTGCAGACCGTGCGCCAGGGACGCTCGAGCGTCAGTCGCGTGGTGCCGTCGACGGCGTCGTCGAGGGAGTTGTCCGATCGGTGGGTGTCACCATCGGCGCCGACCGCGTCGTGGTGTCCTCCTGCCTCCGATTTCGGTTCATCGCCCACAGCGCCGCCGCGAGGGCGGCGACCGCGAGGATTGCGACCGGAAGGTATGACCGCTTGGTGCGATGCTCGTGAACCTCGTCGCGGCGACGGTAGTCGTCCCGAACTGTCTGCTGATACGCCATAGAAACCTCCGCAGCGCGGTGCTGCAGCAGGCGCGCCGTCCACGTACGCCCCGCGGGTGTGTGGAATCAGGCACCTGCCGTGGCGACTCGGTGCCACACGAACGCCGCGATGGGCGCTGACGGGCTGCTACGAACCTCGCAGCGTCGGGGCTCGCCTTCCCCCCGAGGCTGAGGTATCCAACAGCCGATGTCGGACACACCGCGTGTGCACCTCCCCGTCGTTCAGGGAGCCACCGACGCACCGCGTCGGCGACACCCCGAGTGGATCCGCGCGACGCTGCCGACGAAGCCGGCGTACTTCGAGCTCCGCGCGATGGTGAAGGAGCTGGAGCTCCATACCGTGTGCGAGAGCGCGAGCTGTCCGAACATCGGCGAGTGCTGGACGCGTCGCGCACTCACGATCATGATCCTCGGAGACATCTGCACCCGGTCGTGCCGGTTCTGTGATGTCACCACCGGGCGTCCGCTACCTGCGGATCCCGACGAGCCGCGACGTGTCGCCGAGATGCTCGGGCGGCTGCAGCTCGAGCACACTGTCATCACCTGCGTCGACCGCGACGACCTCCCCGACTTCGGCGCCGCGCACTGGGCGGAAACGATCCGCCGCGTGAAGGAGGCGTGCCCGAAGATGACCCTCGAGATCCTCGCGGGTGACTTCAAGGGCAAGACCGAGCACGTGGACGTCGTCCTCGACGCTGATCCGGACGTGTTCGCACACAACCTCGAGACGGTGCCCCGGCTGTCGCGGCAGGTGCGCGTGCAGGCGAGCTATCCGCGCAGCTACAAGATCCTCGAGCACGCCCGCAAGCGCGGCGCGGTCACCAAGACCGGGCTCATGCTCGGGCTCGGCGAGACGCGCGAGGAGATCGAAGAAGTGCTGCGTGATGTCGCCAAGCTGGGCGTCGACATCGTCACGCTCGGCCAGTACCTGTCGCCCAGCAAGCAGCACCTCGCGATCGAGCGCTACGTGCACCCCTCCGAGTTCGCCGAGCTCGAGGTGTACGCGCGCGCGCAAGGCATCACGCACGTGGTGTCGGGGCCGCTCGTCCGCTCGAGCTACCACGCCGATGGCCAGGCTCAGCTCGTGCGCGAGCTTCGCGCTGCCAAGGGTTCCCCGTCCGGGGGGCCGATCAGCTGACGAGGTCGTAGGCGAGCTTGGCAACGAGCGCGCCCGACACCAGTACGACGACGACGCGGATCAGGCGCGCCCCGCCTTGCATCGCGAGACGCGCGCCGAGCACGCCGCCGACCAGCTGGGCTGCTCCCATCGGCAGCGCGACCTGCCAGACCACGTTGCCCTCGGCGGCAAAGGCGCCGAGCGCGGCGAGGTTCGAGGCGAAGTTGACGACCTTCGCATCGGCGGTCGCGTGCACGAGGCTGCGCCCGCACAGCGTCACGAACCCGACGATCAAGAACGTGCCGGTACCTGGGCCGAAAAAGCCGTCGTAGGCACCGATGCCCAGCGCGAGCGCCGCGGCGATCCACGGACGGCCACCGGGCACGTCGTCATCGCGCGATGGTTTGCGCACGAGCAGCAGCACGGCGGCGCCGATCAGCAGCGCGATCACGAGCGGCCGCAGCAGCGCCTTGTCGACGAGCAGCACCAGCTGCGCACCGAGGACCGAGCCACACAGGCCGAGCGGAAAGGTGAACGCGGCCTGTCGTCCGTCGACACGCCCGGCGCGAAAGAACTCGATCATCGCGGCCCCCGAGCCCCACACACTTTGGCCCTTGTTGGTACCGAGCGCGACGTGTGGCGGCAGACCCGCGGTCAACAGGGCCGGGAGCGTGATGAGGCCACCCCCGCCCGCGATCGCGTCGATCGTGCCAGCGCATAGCGCGGTCACCGTCAACGCGGCGATGACCCAGGTCTCCACCCGACGACACTAACCAATCAGCGCCCCGTCTGCAGAGCGGCCGCCGGCACGAAGTGACGCAGACAAATTCGTGCCCTCGTTGGCGCACCCGCTATCCTCGGATCGTGCAGATCACCGTCGTCGGGGCGGGTGTCATCGGGCTCACCACGGCCCTAACCCTCGAGGAGCACGGCCATGACGTGCGGATCGTGGCCGCTGCCGAGGGTGCGCACACGACCTCGTCCGTCGCGGGAGCGATCTGGTTCCCGTATCGCGCGGGACCACCGGAGAAGGTCGCGATGTGGGCCGCGCATACCCGCGACTGGCTCGAGCGCATCTCGAAGGATCCCGACGCGGGCATCGAGCTCCTCACCGGCTACGAGATCACGACCGACGAGGGCATGGATCCACCGCGCCCGTGGTGGGCCGCAGGGATCGACGTCACGCGTGCGCCGGCGCCGGTGATCGGCGCGCCGCTCGCCTGGAAGTTCGCGGCCCCGCGCGTCGAGCCCGCGCTCTTCCTGCGATGGCTCACCGCACGCCTCCGCGCGGCCATCGAGCTCCGCACGGTCGTCGACCTCGCCGCCGAGCCGGGCGATCTCGTCATCAATTGCACCGGCCTCGGCGCGCGCGAGCTCGCGAGCGACGAGCAGCTGTATCCGCTGTTCGGCCAGACCGTGATCGCCGAGCCGGGCGCGACGGATCTCGGCGTCAGCGTCACCGACCACCGCGATGCCGACGCGATCTTCTACGTGATCCCGCGCCGCCACGAGCTCGTCCTCGGTGGGTGCTCGATCCCGTGGCCTCCCGGCGCCGCCCCCGAGCTGCACCCCGAGGTCACCGCACGCATCCTCGCGCACGCCGAGGCGCTCGGCATTCCGATCGGCAGCGTCCGTACCGAGCGCATGGGCCTGCGCCCGTATCGCCTGCACGTCCGGCTCGAACGCGAAGGCCGCATCATCCACAACTACGGCCACGGCGGCGCTGGCTTCACGCTGTGCCGCGGCTGTGCCGAAGACGTGGTGCGCTTGCTAGAAGGTCACAACGCCGGCGGCGTATAGGCCGACGAGCATCGCCCCGACCAGGATCAGCCCGAGTGCGATCCAGAGAGGTGCCTTGCCACCACGGGCCTTCACCGTTGCGCTGTGGGCCTTGGCCTCGGGCTCCGGGAGCCGCGCCCCGGGCTTCTTCTCGCCCGCTTTCGCCGAGCCACCGTACCGCACGGTCGCGTCGGACTTCGGGCCCCGGTCGTCGCGCACGTGCAGCGCCGTGGGATCGTCGTCGCCGATGCGCTTCGAGCTGCTCTCAACCACGAGCGGCGCCTGGCGACCGGCCGGGTACGTGTCGACGGCGGTGACCTCCGTCGATTCGGCGCCGGCCTGGCTGCGCGATAGGCTGCGCACCGACGGTCGCGGATCGTGCATGCGGGCCGGCGCCTTGTCGTGCGGCAGCTCTTCCATGGCGAGCACCGACGCGTGGACGAGCCCCTCGGTGAGGCAGGCATCCCAGGCTTCGCGCAGCGCACGCTCGGCCTCCGAGGCATCCTTGAAGCGTGCCTTGTCGGAGGGCTGGAGCGCCGTCATCACGATCTGCGAGATCGGGTCCGGGATCGAACCGTCGTGGCGCGTGGGTGGCGGCGCGTTGCCCTGCACGACGTAGCTGTTCGTCGTCTTCGTGTCGGGCCCCTCGTAAGGAATGCGGCCCGACAGCAGCTCGTAGAGGCACGCGCCCCACGCGAATACGTCCGCCTGGGGCGTGTAGCGGCCTTCTTTGATCGCCTCGGGGGGCGAGTACCCCGGCGTGCCCATGAAGATGCCGACCTGGGTGAGGTCGGAGTCGGGCATGCGCGCGATGCCAAAATCGGCCAGCTTCCAACGGTTGTCGCCCGCGTGCAGCACGTTGGCTGGCTTCACATCGCGATGCACGATGCGCTGCCGGTGCGCGAACGAAAGCGCGGACGCGAGATCGAGCGCGATGGAGACGCAGCGAGAGAGCGGAATGCGCACGCGGTCCAGACGATCCGCGAGCGACTCGCCCGGCAGGTACTCGAGCACCATGAACGGGGCACCGGAGTCCTCGTCGACGCCGACGTCGAAGATGGTCACGATCGCCGGGTGCTGCATCTTCGCGGCGGCCTTGGCCTCGCGCTGGAATCGCTCGAGGAAGGCAGAGCGCACGCGGCGGCCCTGCCCCTGCGGCGACATGATCGTCTTCACGGCGACCACACGGTCGAGCAGCGGGTCGCGCGCCTTATAGACGACGCCCATCGCGCCCTTTCCGATGACCTTCACGACCTCATAGCGGCCGATCCGCTGACGAGATTCCTCGCCGGCTCCATGCGCGAAACCTCCCGGCGCCTCCCCTTTCAGACGCGTGGCGGTACGCGGACGGACAGACTCGTCGCCCATGACGCGGCCCAACTCTAACACGGTGGGTGCGTATGTACTATTTGTGGGCTACCCGCCGATAGCGGGCGACGAGGATCGGCTGGAACCCGAGACCCGGCTTCCAGGGGGGACCGAGGCGGTCACGAAGGCGTTACCGCCGACCACTGCAGCTTTCCCGATGACCGTGGTGCCCCCAAGAATGGTTGCATTGGCATAGATCACGACGTCGTCCTCCAGCGTCGGATGCCGGCGGGTCCCCGGTTCTGGGCGCGCCTCCCCCTGGGGGACGCTGAGCGCGCCCAGCGTGACGCCTTGGTAGATGCGTACCCGATCACCGATCAGGGTGGTCTCCCCGATCACCACGCCTGTGCCGTGGTCGATGAAGAACGAGGCTCCGATTTCGGCGCCAGGGTGGATATCGATTCCTGTTCGCCGGTGGGCGACCTCGGTCATCATGCGCGGCACGACGACCGCCCCGTCTTTCAGCAGCGCGTGGGCGATGCGATAGGTCGTGATCGCATACGAGCCGGGATAGCACAGCAGGATCTCGTCGACGCCCGAGGCGGCCGGATCGCCCTCGAAGGCCGCGCGCAGATCGAGGCGCACCTTCTCGCGCAGCACGGGGAGCTGGCTCACGAACCGGTCGGCGATGCCGTCGGCTTGATCCGCGCACTCGCTACAGTCGAGATCGGTGTGCGTCGACACCTGCTGCCGCTTGAGGTGAAGCGCGCGATACACCTGCCGTTGCACGGCGGCGCGCAGCTCGGCGAGCCGCAGGCGCACCAGTTCGCGCAGCTCGCGCCGCGGTAGCCGCGCGACGTCAGGCCCAGCGTAGCCAGGGAACATCAGCGCGCGACACATCTCGATGATGTTCTCCACCTGCTGCTCGCTCGGCAGCTCGTGGCGGCCGATGTGCTGCATCTCTTTCGCCGCAGGATCGGCGTACATCTCGAGCAGCTCGTTCGCGATGGAGGACGGATCGCGTTCCGAGGTCACCATTTAACGAATATCACGTAACGGTCGCAACGACGTGTTCTGCTCGCTCGTACTGCGCGGCGCGTGCTAGGCGACGCACCGCCGTCCCACCGTCGGTGGTGCATTCGAGAATCTCGGACTGCCCTTCAAAGGTGAGCTCGAGGACGCGTCCGACAAGGTGTGCGGTCACCCCCCATCGCGCGAAGGGGTACTCGGCGAGGGCACCGGGCAGGCCCTCGCGATGCCACTGAGCCTCGCGCGACGTCGGCTCTTCGGGGACCCCGAGCTCGGCGTATTTCCACGGGCCCCGCCACGCCCACAGGTTCGACGACGGATTCGCCACTACGCACACTCCGCCGCGCGCTGCGATTCGGGCCGCCATCAGGTCGAAGCGCTCTTGCGGCGTGTGGGGCTCGCGAAATGCGTCGTACGACAGCAGCGTACAGACCCGGCCAAAGCGCGCCTCGACGATCGGCACCTGCTCGGGCACACCGCGCGCGAGGGCGAGCCCCTTGGGCGATCGGTCCTCGATTCCCGGGACGAGGTTGACCTTGTCGGTCGTCGCGAGCAGCCGCCCATCCGGCGCGAATAGAAACGATGCGTTCGTGAGGTCGCCATTCGGCCCGAGCCGCAGATGCGAGCCCGCGACGAGGTACACGCCGTGACGCCGTGCGAGCGGACCGAACACGCCGCGCCAGAACCGCTCTCCGTCGGGCGCGAGGGCGGCGAGCACCGCGTGCCGATGATCGAGCAGCCGCGTGGTCGCGATCCCGCGCAGCACCTCGAGGGGTCGGCGCACCGCCGCTGCTGCGAGCGCCGCCGGCAGCGTCTTCGCGCGCTTCGCACGCGGTGGCGCGAGCGCGAGCAGCGCCAGGTGCCCCGCGAGCTCCGGGAACACCACCAGCTTGTCAGCGGCAGAGCCCGCCGCATCGATCGCCGCCGTCGCCGCGCGCTCGATCTGCGCACGATAGACGTCCGGCGATCGGACGATGTCATCGTCGACCTCGAGCTGGACCGCGACGAGCGCCAACGTCACTCGTCGCCGCCGTGCGTCCCGCCCGGGCGCGGCGTCGGCGCCGGCGCCGCGTTGAGCTTGTCGATCACGTCGTCAAGCTTGGCCTCGGGGATGGTGATGCGGGTCGGCATGCCACCCCCGATCTCGAACAGCGCCACGAAGTCCCAGCCCGAGTCGAACGCCGCCGCGATCGTCAACATGCCCGAGTCGCGCACGATCGCGATCGGCGCCCGCGCCTGCCCTGCGAGCAGCAGGTCCGTCTTGTCGAACTGTCCTGACGAGCCCGCGGTGTCGACGACGGCCACGCGCCCCCGGATCGTAAACCGCTTCGCGAGCTCCTGCGTCTTCGCATCGCGTCGCTCGAACTCGAGCGCGGCATCCCGGATCACGTCGTCGTGCGTCCCCGGCTTCATGCCGCCGACGAGGTACTGCACCACGGAGCGCTTCAGCTGGTCGTCGCGAAACTTCGCGCGCAGCGCCCGGTCGATGCGCGTCGCGATCGGCCCAGGCGTCCCCACGCGCGTATCCACGGCACGCGCGTCATCATCAGCGCCCGCGTACGGCGGCTTGCCCTCGAGGATCCACTTCGCCGCTGCGTACAGCCCGTCGAGATCCACGTGCGTACAGATGCAATCGATCGGCCCCGTGTGCCGCACCAGTTCCGGCGTGACCATCTCGGGGCACGCGCCGTGCTCTGCCTTTGTCGACAGCACGAACCGCGCGTCGTGCTTGAACTCCGCGTGCCGTTCGTGGTCGTGATGGTCCACCCACGCCGCGAGCCGGTCACCCAGCCCGTCGAGGAATGGCTTCGTGATCAGCTCGAACGAGGTGCTGGTACCCACCGTCGCAGCGAACGCGATGTCGAGCACGACCACGCGCCCGTGCAGCTTGTCGGCACGTGGCAACACGCGCGGCGACGCGAACCAGAGCTGCGGGATGCGCACCCAGGCACCTTACCCCAAGCCGCGCGGTCGCTCGACCGTACGCGCGCGTACGTCGCGTACGGCTGGGCGCCCTTGCGTGTGCGCCACGACGACGCGCCTACTCCGGGCAATGGAGCTGCACGCTCCAGCCATCGTGCAAGTAAACCTGACGTACCGTCCCGCGATCACCGCATTGCGCAGCGCCCGGGCCCAGCAAGCACAGCGTCCGCTTGCCACCATCGGCGACGAGCGCGCTGCGACGACCGGGGGCGACCTGCCCGAGCTGATTGCCATCGATCCAAACGTCGACCGGATCGGGACACCGCGAGTTGTCGACGTAGAACGTGGCGCGCGGGCGTGCGCGCTGCGGCTGCGTGTTCGGGATCGCGGCGGGCTTATCCTCGACGATCACGCGGTAACGTTCGGGGTTCGCGACCGCCGCCGCGAGGAGCTTGTCGTTGCATCCCGCGGCGCGCAGCTCGGGGCCGAGGCCACGCGCCCACATCGCGCGCAGCTCGGCAATGTCGGCGAGCGCGGTGCGATAGGTCTTCTTGGCCGACTGCAACTGCGTGCGTGCGTTCGGGAGCAGGCCCGCAGTGGCGCCGGCCTCGTCATGACGCGCGAGGTAGCGATACGTCTGCTCGAGCTCGACGCCGAGGCGCTCGTAGCGGCGGAGCTCCTGCTGCGCGCTCGCCCACGTCGGCGCCACGCGACCGAGCGGACATCCCCGCAGTGAGGGCACCTTCACGGGGGCGTAGGGCCCTTTGCCGAGCGCGCCGAGGATGACGAGGAATTGGGTCTCGTAGGCCATGCGCACGGCGGCCATCGACGACGCCGTGAGGGCATAGCGATCCAGTGTCTGCGTGATCGCATCCGCGTCGCCCCATGGACGAATGACCTCCGGCGCATAAGCCACGTTGATGTTGCCGCCGGCATCGAGGGTACTGAGGGCTGCGCGCGCGGACGCGAGTTCGGGCGCTGCCGCGATCGCCGCGAGGAGCGCGGTCCGCGCCTCGGTGCGCTGGCCCTGCTTCGCGCGCGCGATGCCCTCGAGGTAGCGGAGGTGCCCGTCGGTGGGCCAGTACGAGGAGGCGCGCTCGCCCTCGACGAGGGCGAGCGTCGCGTCGTTGCGGAGCAACTCCGCCGCGATCAGGGCCCGCCACGTGGGTAGGCTGCGCGGCATCGCCTTCGTGGCGCGGCGCAGGTACCACGCCGCGTCGTCTGGGCGGTTCTGCTGGAACGCGATGACACCGAGCGCGTGCTCGGCGGCAGGTAGCTGATCGCGGAACTTCTGCAGACCGGTGTACGCGCGGATCGCTTCGGAGAGGCGCCGGGCGTCGAGCAGCGCCTGCGCAGCGGTGAAGCCCGGCAGGCTCGAGTCGGGTGCGGACTTGCTCGCCCGCGCGTACCACTCGAGCGCACGATCGAGCTGCCCCTGCCGCCGATAGCCGTCGCCAATGCGGACCAGGAGCGCGAGGTCCGGCACGCGGGCCGCTGCAATCGTCTCGAGCTCGGTGGTCGCCTTATCCCACTGCCCCAGCGCGCCGTACGCCGACGCGAGGTCGGCCTTCACGTCGAGGTCGGTGGGGGCGAGCTTCGCGATGGCCTCCAGCTCGGTGACGAGGTGGTGCGTGTCGCTGCGCGAGGCGTGGATGAGCACGAGCACGCGGCGCGCCGGGAGATGCCCGGGCTGCTGCTTGGTCACCTGCTCGAGCTGCGCCTGCGCGGCCGCCGCTTCGCCTGTGTTCCACATCTGCTCGCCGAGCTGGTAGCGCAGGTCGAGATCCCACGGCCGCGCGATGACGAGCTTGCGGAACAGGCCGCGCGCGACCTCGTGTTTGCCGGCCTTCGCCGCACCGACGGCGGCGGCGCGCAGCGCTTGCGGATCGTCGGGCGCGAGGTCGTTCGCGTAGGCAAACTTGCCGGCGGCGCGCGCGAGGAGCTTCGGGTCACCGCCTGCCGCCGCTTGCGCGAGGTACACCTCGCCGACGAGCCGCTGCGCTTCGTAGCACTTGGGATCGATGAACACCGACTTCTCGAGGTCGCGCTCGGCCATCGCGAGTTGCTTCGCGCGCGCCTCGCGTGCGACCACCGGATCGATCGGCCCGGGTTTGATGCCGCCGAGCGCGCCGGTCAGGTTGCCGAGGCCGCGCCCCAAGAGGTTGACCGCATACAGATCGATCGCGAGCGGCCGCTCGAGCTTCGCCGCGCTCGCGTCGTCGACGACGATCCCCGCCTTGGTCCACGCTTCCGTCAGCGCCTGGCCGAGCAGCGCGTGATACGCGGGCAGGATTCCTTCGCGCTTCGCCTCGTGCACCATCGTCGCGGAACCGCCGTCGACCTTCCACACCGCGATCGCGATCCTGAGCTGCCAGTTGGGCCGCTCGACCCAACCCGTGACGACGAAGCGCGCCTGGTGTTCGCTTGCGAACGCAGCGATCATCATCGGGATCGGAGAAATCAGCGCGCCTCCGACGAACAGCGGCCCGTTGGCCGGCTCGAGCGCCAGCACCGCCTCGGTCTTGCTCGCGATCTCGAAGGGCGCGCCGGCCACCAGCCAGTCGAACGCACGCACGCCGGACCGGTTCTCGAACGGCACCACGGCAAACCGCGGCGGACTCGGGCGATAGGGCGGGATGTCACTCGACTCCACGCTCGAGCTACCGGCGGGTACGGGAGGCGCGGCGCTGCCTGCACCTCCGGCCGCAGGATCCCGCGCGGGAGGCACTTCCTGGGGCGCCGGCTGGCCGATCGCCACGGCGGCGCTGACCGTCACGAGGACAGTTGCGTGCGCCCAGCGGCGAGACCTCATATGCTGAGCATACCGTGGCCAAGGACCGTGGGCCCGTCCCCAAGACGCCGTCGCCGACGCGACGCCCGCGGCGGAAGCGTCGCCTGCGCGCACTCTCCGTGTTGCGCCTCTTCCTCCTGCTCCTCGTCTACGGCGCGTCCCTCGGGGCAGCATCGCTCTACCTCGCGGTGACCACCCTCAACCAGGATCTCCCGCAGGATCTCTCGCAGCTCCTCGACTACCAGCCGAATCGCAAGAGCACGGTGCTGTCGTCGGATGGCGAGGAGGTCGGCGCGTTTGCGATCGAGAACCGCCGCATCATCCCGCTCGAGCGCATGCCCCCGCACGTGCCCGCCGCCTTCCTCTCGGCGGAGGACCGGCGGTTCTACAAGCACCAGGGCTTCGATCTGATCGGCATCGCGCGCGCCGGCATTCGCAACTTCAAGTCCGACGGCGCGATCAAGCAGGGTGGCTCGACGATCACGCAGCAGATCATCAAGCAGACGCTCCTCGGCGGCGAGGAGAGTATTGGTGCGCTCGGGCTCTCGCCCGTGGAGTACGAGCGCATGGCCAAGGCCCGCAAGTACCGCCGCAAGATGATGGAGCTGATCCTCGCCGTCCGCCTCGAGCGCGAGCTGACCAAGGCCGAGATCCTGTCGATTTATCTGAACCACATCTATCTCGGCCACGGTGCATACGGCGTCGCCGCCGCCGCGAACACGTACTTCGGCAAGGAGGTCGAGGACCTCACCGTTGCCGAGGCAGCGATGCTCGCCGGGCTCGTCGCGTCACCCACGAAGTACGCCCCACACCGCAACATGCCGCTGGCGCGCGATCGCCAGCGCTACGTGCTCGGCCACATGCGCGAGGACAAGTACATCTCCGACGCCGAATACGACGCCGCGCTCGCCGAGCCCATCTCGCTGGTCGACGACAGCGACCTCAATCACCTCGCGTCGCCCTACTTCGTCGAGCACGTGCGGCAGGTCGCGACCAAGCGCTACGGCAACCACGAGCTATTCCGCGGTGGCCTCAAGTTCTACGCCACGCTCGACACGCGCATGCAGACCGCCGCCGAGAACGCCGTCCGCAGGGGCCTCGAGTCGCTCGATCGCCGCCTCGGCTTCCGCGGGCCGATCGGTGCCGTCGCCCAGGCGCAGCGGGGTGCGTGGACGGGCGGCCCCGCGCACCCGCTCGCCGGCGCCTCCGACGACACCACGGCCCTCGCCGATCAGCTCCTGCCGGATCAGCGCTACGGCGCAATGATCGTCGAGCTGCCGAAGAACGGGACCGGCGTCATCGTCGATCTCGGCCCCAAGCGGCTCCCCCTCGTCGAGGCGGATGCGAAAGAAGTGCGCAGCTGGCGGCCCGAGCCGTCCCAGAGTCCGGCGAAGGGTGACAAGCCAGACGATCCGGTGCGGCTTGGCGATCTGCTGCCCGTGCGGCTCAACCCTGAAGGCACCGCGGTCACGCTCGCGCAGCGGCCCGCCCTGCAAGGCGCGATGGTGGTGATGGAGCCCAACACCGGCCGCGTGCTCGCGCTCGTCGGCGGCTACGACTGGACGACAAGCCAGTTCAACCGCGCCACCCAGGCGGAGCGCCAGGTCGGATCGTCGATCAAGCCGTTCATTTACGCCGCCGGCCTCGAGGCCGGGCGCACGCCCATCGATCGCATGCACGACGGGCCGTATTCGGTGAGCACGGCGACCGGTACGTGGACGCCGGCCAACTACGACAACAAGTACATGGGCTCGGTGACGCTGATGACCGCCCTCGCCTACTCGCTGAACACGATCTCTGTGCAGCTCGTGGTGCAGGTAGGCCTCGATCGTCTGATCGAGATCCTCCGCGGCTTCGGCATGACGTCGCCGATCCCGCGCCACATCTCGATCAGCCTCGGCACCCCAGACCTCACGCTGCTCGAGCTCACCACTGCGTACGCGGGCATCGCCTCGGGTGGCCGCCGCATCGACGCCCGGTTCTTCGACCTCGTCACCGACACGAGCGGTCGCGTCGTCGAAGATCTGCGCACCGCACCACCGGGCCCGCAGGTCATCTCGCCCGCGGTCGCGTACGTGACGACCGCGCTGATGAAGGGCGTCGTCGAACGCGGCACCGCGAAGTACGCGCTCACGCTCGGGCGCCCCGCTGCGGGCAAGACGGGCACATCGGCGAACTACCGCGACGTGTGGTTCACCGGGTTCACGGCGGACCTCGTCGCGGGCGTGTGGATCGGCCGCGATGACTCGACCCCGATCGGCGACAAGATCACCGGCGGCGGCGTCGCCGTCCCGATCTGGGTCGAGTTCATGCAGAAGGCCCACCCACGCACGCCGGTGCGCGACTTCCCGGTCCCGCCCGATGTCAGCTTCGCGCGCGTCGAGCCGTGGAGCGGTGATCCGGCTGGCGTGTACCCGGGCAACGTCTGGATGCCGTTCGTGCGCGGTACGCAGCCGAGCAAGCTCCTTACGGGCCCGCAGATCCGTGCGTTCGACGATCTCGTGCCACCGCCCACACTCCACGTCCCGAGTGGCAGGTGCTCGACCCTGTCGTGCTTGTGACCATGGTAGGTTCGCCGGATGTTACGGCGTGTCGTCCTCGCGAGCCTGCTGTTGACGGCGTGTCGCGAGTCGCTGGAGACCGAGCCGGATGCGCGCCAGCGAGATGCGGCGGTCGATGCCGGCCCCTCGCCATCATGCCTGGAGGCCCAGACCCACGCGGACCTCGCGTTCATCGAGGACAAGATCTTCAAGCCTGCTTGTGTGTTCAGCTCGTGCCACGATGGTACCGGGACGGGGGCCGGCGAGATGAACCTCAAGGAATTCATGAGCCACGCGGAGCTCGTGGACGTCGATGCCCAGACCGATTCGATGGCCACCCCCAGCGGGGACTACAAGCTGGTCGTCCCAAATCAGCCTAGGCAGAGCTACTTGATGTTCATGATCCGGCACTACCAGGGCGACGAGATGATGCCCCCAGCGGGCCAACCGCACGGCGACGTTGGGTTCATGCCCCAAGACGACTCGGGCGAGCTACCGCCCCTCTGCGTCGAGAAGCGCGAAGCCATTGTACGATGGATCGAGGCCGGCGCGCCGGTGCGCATGTGATGCCCGGGACCCTGGGATCTCAGTAAGTCTCGGTTTGGCAAGCGTGATTTTAGATTTGGCACCAGCGGTTTGCTTGACGCAATGAGCACGGTCTCGATACAACATGTCGCAAGCAGCGCTAGGGGTACGCGCCCGCGCGCGGAGGCAATGGACAGATGAGCTGGTTAAGCAATCTCTTCCAGAAGGGCGGCCCCTTCTTCATCGTCAACACGTTCTTCTTGGCGATTGTCATCGGCCTCATCGTCGAGCGCGCGATCTACTTTCTGGGTCGCGGCCATCTGAATGCGAAGGCGTTCCTCGAGCAGCTGCGCAAGCTGCTCTCGGCGAACAACGTCGACCGCGCCAAGAAGCTGTGCGATGCGACCACCGCTCCGGTGGCCCGCGTCGCCAAGGCTGGCCTCAACCGCATGCACCGCGGTGAGGCTGCCGTCGCGCAGGCGATGGAAGAGACGATGACCGACACCGTGCCCGAGGTGAAGACTCGCATCGGCGCGCTGTGGTCGCTCGCAAACATCACCACGCTCGTCGGCCTCCTCGGCACCATCACCGGTCTCATCGCGACGTTCGACGCGATCGGTAATGCAAACCCGGCCGATCGCCAGAAGAAGCTGTCGGACGGTATCGCCGAAGCTATGTACAACACCGCGTTCGGTCTCTCGATCGCGCTCATCTGCATGATCGGCCACATGCTGCTGTCGGCTGCGATGAAGAAGGTCATTGGCGACCTCGAGGCCTTCAGCCTCCGCTTCGAGAACCTTCTCGCCGAGGGTGCGGCGGGCGGCGCGCCGGTCCAGGCGCGTGCGCCTGGTGCGCCCACCGACGATGTCGAGGAGTCCGCGTAGTTCGCCCTTCTAGGCAAACGCGATGGAATACTCCGCGCAAAGAGTTCGCTCGAAGGCTCGTTCGGCGGTCAAACGCCGCGAGGACCAGATCGAGACCGAGGAGATGGAGAGCGGCGAGCTCAACCTGATCCCGTACCTCGATATGGTGACGAACCTGATGCTGTTCCTGCTGGCCTCGGTGTCGGCGGGCCTCATCCTCGTCCAGATCGACACCACCCTGCCCGACCGCAAAGCGCCGAGCACGAGTTCGACGACGCAGCCGCAGACCAATCCCGACGATCAGCCGCTCAAGCTGATCGTCGCGATCCCCGGCAACCAGATGATCCTGTACTCGGTCAGCGGCCTCGAGGGCTCGCTCACCGACCCGAAGAACCCGCCCAAGCTCGTGCTCCAGCGCAGCGGCAAGGACGGATCGGACTGCGACGGACCGTACATGTGCGAGAGCAACTCGTGCGATTCGAACACGCGCAAGTGCGTGCCGAGCAGTGACGAGCCGCAGCTCGTGTTCGACTACCGCGCGCTCAATCGCGCGCTCGTCGAGATCGCGACGCGTCGCTACGCCGGGAAGCAGCGCAAGGCCGACACGTACCAAATCATCCTCCAGGCCGACGAGAAGGTCCCGTACTCGACGATCGTCTCGACGATGGCCGCGATGCGCTGCCAGCTCCCCGAGATGGGCGTCGATGTCACGTCGTGCGCACTGCCGACCGACGACGAGAACCTCAAGAAGGCGCAGGATCCGATCTCCCCCGACGGCAAGCTGTACGACACCGCGCGGGCGAGCTACGACCCGAAGAAGATGGCCCTCTTTCACGAGATCGCATTCTCGGCGGGGTACGAATGAGCTTCACACAGCGCGAAGCGCGACGCCTCATTCGCAAGGCTGTCGGCCGCGTCCCTGAGGGCGAAGAGATCCGGCACCTCAACATCATGCCGATGATGGACATGATGACGATTCTCCTGGTCGCCTTCATCTTCCAGTCGGCGACGAGCGCCACCGCCCTGACCGCGGGCGCCGTGCAGCTGCCGCGCTCGCTCAGTGACGACGAGCTCCCCGAGGGCGCGTCGACGCTGATCATCACCAAGACCGGCATCGTCGTCGAAGGCAAGTCGATCGTCTCCGTGTCCAACGGCAACGTCGATCCCGCCGAGCTCGAGGGTGGAACCCAAGGGCGTAAGATCCCGCGCCTGACCAACTTCCTCGCCGCGCTGCGGGCGCAGGAAGAGCAGAAGCGCCGCCAGGATCCGGCGTACGATCCGAGCAAGGCGCGGCCGCCCGAGCTACTGCTCATTGCCGACCGCACGACGCCCTACGGCCTCCTCGTCGAGGTCATGTTCTCGGCGAAGCAAAAGGAAGCCGGCTACAAACGGTTCCGTCTGATCGTCCAGAAGTCGTACCCCCTCAAGCCTGCCAAGTAGGCTTCGTAGGACCGGTCCGCCATCCGCGCTCCGGCGCTCGCGGAATCAAGCCGCGCCGTGTCCCGCGCAAGAGTACGAGCACGACCGCCGGGCGCCTACCGGCACCTGACGAGCGCCCTCGCACGAGCAGGCTCGCCTCTCATCGATAGACCGCTATAATCGCTTCATGAAGCTCGTCGGCGAACGTCGTGCTCTCGCGGCGGCAGTTTTCGCGTTCTGGTTCCTTGCATACGGGATGCTGGTGCTCTCGGGCGCTCTCCCGCCGGAGTTCGGCAAGGCGTTCATGGCGCTCGCCGGTGTCTACGGGCTCGCCTTCTTCTCGCTGGTGGCGGGCTACTTCTGGGCCCGCTGGTATGCAGTGGGCGTCGGCCTCTACGGCGTGATCACGGCCGCCGTCGGCATGTGGCAACTCGGCACCGAGCCGCTGCTCATGTTCATCGGCGGAACGCACCTTGCGGCGACGCTGCTCCTTTGGGGCAACGCGATGAGCCAGCCGTACGACGGCCAGACGGCCTGGCGCGAGAAGCTCCACATGGACGACAACGCGGTCCAGCGCCTCGGTCGCTCGGTGATCCGCGCGGGCGTCAGCTTGCCGTTCATCCTGCTGTACGCCCTCGCTCCCAAGCCGGAAGGTGAAGCTGCCCTCCTCGCGCTCCTCGCGATGGTGCTCGCCGGCGTCGGCTTCCGTGGCCTCGTGAAGGCCAAGACCTGGGGCGTCCTCTCCATCGGTGCGGCGGGCGCACTGACCGTCGCGCTCGCAGCTGCCCAGCTGTACATGGGTGCGCCCGAGACCCTCGCGGTATACCCCGCTCTCGCCGGCTCCCTGATGCTCGCCGCAGTGGCTCCGTTCTTCGGGCCGATCGCGCGCTACCTCGCCCGCTCGCTCGTACGCTGAGTCCACGTTGCGGGTTCGACCCGTTTGCCCCGCGGCTTCCTTCCCGCCTGCGGGTCAATTGATTCGTGGGCCCCGTCGCGCTACCGTCGACGTATGGGTCGAGGAATCTCCTTCCTCTTAGTCGCTGGCGCGCTCGCGTTCGGCTCCACGGCGTGTCGCCCGCTCTACGGTGACAAGCCCGAGAAACTCCGTAACCCGGAGAAGAAGAAGCGTCCTCCCGAGGCCCCGGAGGCCGAGGTGAAGATCGTCTACGTCGAGGAGTGTCAGGCGGACTTTCGCGGCGATCCCGCGAAAGCGCGCCCACAGCCGTCGATGGCGACCTCGCTCGTCGGTGAAGGCGAGACCGCGCTGCAGAGCGCCGAGAAGGCCAAGGATCCGAGCTCGCAGGCCGAGTTGATCAAGGTCGGCATCGACAAGTTCCGCAATGCCCTCCTTCGCGACCCGTACAATGCCGAGGCGACGCTCGCGCTCGCGCTCGCGTACGACAAGGTCCTCCGCAAGGGCTGCTCGATCGCCATGCTCAAGCGGCTCGCGACGCTGGAGAGCAACCCGAAGTACGCCAAGTCCGCCAAGCTGGCGGCCGATCGCGTGACCGACAACGAGTCGTGGTTCAAGGGCTACCGCAAAGACGCGATCAGCGCACTCGGACGATGATGAAGCACGCCTTTCTGTTCGCCGCGCTCGTACTGAGCGCATGTCGCTCGAAGCAAGAGCTCACCGCCCCTCCTCCGCCCTTGCGGCCCGAAGCTGCGCCGACGCTCGAGGCCAAGCCCGTCGCGAAGGACTGCGATCCGATCGCTCCCGACGACGAGCTGAAGCCGATCTCGTTTGACGAGCGCTCGATCCCGGAGGGGCAGAAGCTCGCCGACCAGGCACGCGGCGAGCTCAAGGCGGCGGAGACCGCAGAAAGTGATCGCGCGACGCGCGAGGCATACATCACCGATGCCGTCGATCACCTGATCACCGCGCTGCGCGCCGACCCGTACAACGTAGGCGCGACCTACAGCCTCGCCGCGGCGTATGCACGCATCGGGCGCAAGCAGTGCTCGTTGAATCTGTTGACGCGCATGATGCAGATGCGCCCGCACGCCAGCAAACACGCCGAGGTCGAGGCACAGCTCGACAAGCTGCTGGGTCGCAAGCAGGTCCTCGATCCCGACTTCGCGGATATGCGTGGTGACAGCCGGTTCCGCACGCTGATCCAGAAGATGTGCGAAGGCACCAACGACGCGAACTGCGTCTACGGTTCGTCGCAGCGCTAGCCCTGAAAATTCACCACGCCGTCGGCTGCGACCGTCGCGGCGCGGGCATCTCGTGGCGTACGGCCGGTTCTCGCTCGGCCCGTGGAACCACCACGGGCCGTCGCTGCGCTTCCGGGCGTGCGCCCCGATCTGCCTCGCGCCGCTTGGTCTCGCTCGACGTCGTGGTGAATTTTCCGGGCCAGGACGGCCTCGAGTCTCCGCCAGGGATCTCGGCAACGGCTGAGATGCGGGCACCGCGGGTCGGTGGACTTCCTGCGAGGTTCCGTGCGACCGCCAAGGCGCGGCACACGCCTCAGGCTGTGAGGCCTTTGCGGCTTTACGCGGGCCCTGACCTGCCGTATGACCTTGGGCACCGATGCGGACCACCCCTGCGCTGCTCGCACCGCTCCTTGCACTGGTACTCGCGCCCGCCGCGGTCGCGGCGAAGCCCAAGGAGGCGGCTGCCGGCAAGGCCACGCGCGCATGTGGCGTGACCGTGCTGCCGTTGAGCGAGGGGAACTCGTGGTCGTATTCGTTCGTCCCGCCGAAGGACGCCGCCGCCCCGGAGATCGCGCGCATCTCGCCGCCCGCGGCGAAGTCGTTCGTGATCACCGTCAAGTCGATCGAGACCAAGGGCCCCGACACCGTGATCACCCTCGAGGAGAAGGTGACCTACGAGCTCCAGGCACTGCCGGGCCAGAAGAAGGGCGCCCTCGACGAGCGGGTCATCACCTCGACGATCACCTGCAACGCCAAGAAGCTCGACATCTCCCCCGAGAGCTTCTTCTTCGCGGCCGAGCCGGGTGGCTTTGGCGGCATGACGATCGACAAGTTCGAGCGCAAGGGCACGAGCTGGCAGCTGACCAGCGGCAACTTCGGCGAGGCCGAGTGGCCTGAAGATCTGGCGATCCAGTGGACCCAGGTCCCCGCGAAGGGCATCGACACGCAGTACGGCTCGGGCAAGATCGAGATGGAGCGCCGCTTCACGCCGCTCGAGCCCGAGCAGCTGAATACCAAGGCCGGCTCGTACCGCGCCGAGAAGCTCGCGGTGAAGACCACGGGCCGTGTGACGCTGAACAAGCCGCTCTCGCCGGATCTGAAGCCCGCCGAGATGCCGGCCGACTGGATCAACCAGCTGTGGTTCGTGCCCGGCACGGGCGTCGTGCAGACGCTCAACCGCTACGCTCACATGTACCAGCTCGTCGAGTCGACCGTTAAATGAGGAAGCGCTGGCGGCTGACCAAGCCGCTGCGCAACCGGATCCGCGCGGGGCACCCGTGGGTCTACGACCGCGCCGTCGCGCCGCCCAGGGACCTCGCGGCGGGTGACATCGCGACGCTTGTTGACGAGGAGGGTCCCCTCGCGACCGTGTTCGCCGACCCCGGCTCGCCGATCCGCGCCCGCGTGCTCGACCTCGATCCTGGAGCGACGATCGACGCTGCGTGGGTGCGCGGGCGCGTGGAAGCTGCCTCGCGGCGCCGCACCAGCGACCCGCTCCTCGTCGGGTGCACCGGTCGGCGCCTCGTCCACGGCGAAGCCGACGGCTGCCCGGGCCTCGTCGTCGATCATTACGTCGACACCGCGGTTATCGTGTTCGACGGTTCCGCCGCGGCGGCAGTGTGGCGCCCTCGACTCGACGACGTGCTCGCTGGCCTCGAGCGTGGCGGGCATCCGGTCGCGCATGCGTGGCTGCGGGGCGAACGGCGCGATCGTGGAGGTGCGCATGCCGTGCGCGGCGCGCCCCCGCAGGAGATCGTGATCAACGAGGACGAAGCGCGCTTCGCCGTCGACGTGCGCGCCGGCCAGAAGACGGGTTTCTTTCTCGACCAGCGCGACAACCGGCGCACGATCCGCCGCCACGCCGCGGGCCTCACCGTGCTCAACGTGTTCTCGTACACCGGCGGCTTCTCGCTGCACGCGTCGCTCGGCGGCGCGACCCGCGTGACCTCGGTCGACATCGCCGCCCCGGCGCTCGAAGGCCTCGCGCGCAATGCCGAGCTCACCGGTGTACCGGTGGAAGCGCACGAGCGCATCTGCGGCGACGCCTTCGATGTATTCGCGCGCGCCGCGCAGCGCGGCCGTCGTTGGGACCTCGTGATTGTCGATCCGCCCAGCTTCGCGCCTAGCGAAAAAGCCAAGCCGGCCGCGCTCGCCGCGTACAAGAAGCTCGCCGTGGCGGCGCTGCGGGTAGTGGAACCGGGAGGCCGCTTCGCCCTCGCCTCCTGCTCGAGCCACATTACCGAGCTCGACTTGCTCGAAACTGTCGCCGGTCTACGACCGTTGCGGCTGCGTCAGGCCGCCGGCGCGGGATCGGACCACCCCGTCCTCCCCGCATTTCCCGAGGGTAGGTACCTCAAGTTCCTGTTTTTCGACGTCGAATGAAGGGTTGACTCGCGTACCTACACTTGGTTACCAACGTCGCTCTCGGAGGCGACGATTCTGATGCGCGCAATTCTAGTTAGCTTGTCGGGGCTCGCCCTGGTTCTCGGCAGCTGTGGTGGGGGTAGCGGGTCAGATGATCAGCCTTCACCACCGTGCAGCGATGGTGAGGACAACGACAACGACGGGACCGTCGACTTTCCGGATGACCTTGGCTGCATCAGTGACTCTGATGACAGCGAAGACAGCCCGCAGTCTGCCGCATGTGCCGATGGCCGCGACAACGACATGGACGGGCTGACGGACTACCCCGGCGATCCAGGCTGCTTCGCCGCGCTGGCCGACAACGAGACCGACGACTGCCCGTCGGGCCCTAACTGCCCTGCGTGCTCCGACGACATGGACAACGATAACAGCGGGTCGATGGACTACCCCAACGACCCGGGCTGCGAGTCAGCCGCGGACGACGAGGAGTTCCCGAATAACCCTGTAGCGTGTGGCGCGACGCTGAAGATCGAGACCCTGCCCGTGACCGGCATTGTCGAGGGCATGCTCGATGCGTCGAGCACCTCGCTCCTCCCTTCGCCGTGTGGCGGTGGTGGTGGCGCGCCGGCGCATGCCTACGTCCTGCACCTCACCAAGCCGAAGGTCGTCGAGATCTCGACCGACGACGCGGGAACCACGGCCGACACGATCATCGACCTGCGCGGCCAGAACTGCAGCGAGGCGAGCGCCGAGATCGCGTGCAACGATGACGTCGGCCCGGACAACACCAACTCCACGGTGACCGAGTCGCTCCAGCCCGGCAGCTACTACATCATCGTCAGCGGCGTCGACTCGGCGACCTCGGGCGCCTTCCGCCTGCAGGTCAAGCTGTACAACGGCGAGGGCAACGCCTGCTCCGGCCAGGGCGATTGCGGCCCCGGCCTCGTCTGCCGCACGCCGGCCAACGGCACCTCCAACGTGTGCAGCCGCTCGGTCTGCGACGACGGCCTCGACGACGACGCCGACGGCAAGATGGATTACCCGAACGATCCGGGCTGCACGTCGCCCGACGACGCCGACGAGGTCGACGACTGCCCGACGGGGCCGAACTGCCCCGAGTGCGGCGACGGCGACGACAACGACAACGACACCAAGGCGGACTACCCGATGGACACAACCTGCGCCGCCGCGGGTGATGCCAGCGAGTCGTGCCCCAGCACGGACGGCGTCACGCTCATCACGACGCCGATGACCATGGGCACCACCACCACGGCCAACAACGATGTCACGCCGCCCGTCTCGTGCGCGTCGAGCGCGCACACGGCGAAAGACCGCACATACCGCATCGACGTGCCGGCGATGACCAGCCTCGACCTCAACCTCACGTTCCCGGCCACCTCGTTCGACAGCACCACGGTGCTCTACAACGCGACGTGTATGGGCACGCCGATCAAGTGCAGCGACCCGGCGAACATGCACGTCGACGCGCTGGCCGCGGGCACGTACTACTTCGTCGTCGACGGCTACAGCTCGGCCGCGGGTGCCTACACGATCAACGTGACGGGCAAGATCCAGAACGGCGCCAGCTGCGAGGGCGAGCTCGCCCAGTCGGGTGCCCTCACCTGCAACACCGGTCATGCCTGCAAGGGTCCGGCGAGCGGCCGCACCTGCCAGCCCGCCCTCTGTGGCGACGGTGTTGACAACGAGACGCCGACCCCCGACGGCAAGATCGACTTCCCGTTCGACCCGGGCTGCGACTCGGTCGCCGACGACACCGAGGAGGATCCGAATCCGCTGCCGCTGTGCTCCGACGGCATCGACAATGATAACGACGGCCTCATGGACTTCCCCGCCGACTACGGTTGTGCCTCGGCGGCCGCCGGCGAGGAGCGGTTCTGCATGCCAGAGACGGACGCGACGGCGCTGCTCACGGCCGCGACGACGATGGGCACCACCGTCGGCAAGACCCACAACTCCACGCCATCGACCTGTGCGTCGTCGACCTCGACCGCCGCGGACGTCGTCTACGCCCTCTCGCTGCCGGTCCCCGTCGACACGCTCACCATCGATACGATCGGCACCGCCTTCGACACCGTGGTCTACGTGAAGACGCCCGCGTGCAACATGCCGGAGATGGCGTGCAACGACGACGGTGGCGGCAGCCTCACGTCGAAGATCACGATGAGCGCCGTCGCCCCCGGCAACTACGCCATCATCGTCGACGGCTACGCGACCACCACGACGCCGGGCCCGTTCACGCTCAACGTGAAGGGCACTGTGGCGCCGAACAC
Source organism: Kofleriaceae bacterium (assembly GCA_033763475.1). Taxonomy (GTDB): domain Bacteria; phylum Myxococcota_A; class Polyangia; order Haliangiales; family Haliangiaceae; genus JABFXX01. The sequence goes on along the minus strand of JANRKM010000190.1, from coordinate 8,036 downwards.
GCTGTGCGGCTCGTCGCTGTTCAGCGGCGGCGCCAACGCGATCCTGGCCTGCCCCACGGGCACCACGTGCCAGGGCAGCGGTCCGAACGCGCGCTGCATGTAGCGAAGATCCGGGCGGCCGCTAGCGGCTACGCAGCCCGCACGCGGCCCGTCCGCGCACCCTCTTTGCGGAGAGCTGCCGCACGCGCGTTCATGACGCGCTCCTCGTCGTCGTCCCGATGGTCGTAGCCGAGGAGGTGACAGAGGCCGTGGGACGCGAGGTGCACGAGCTCGGCGGCAAGGCCCCGCTTCGCCTGCCGGCGCGCGGTCTCGACGGAGATCACGATATCGCCGAGGAGCGTCGGGTGGAGCACGCCACCGGGGCCCTCGCGCTGCGCGAACGCGAGCACGTCGGTCGGCTTGTTCTTGTTCCGGTAGTCGCGATTCAGCGCATGGATCTCGACGTCGGTGGTGAGGCGCAGCCCGACCTCGAAGTCCTTGTGGCCGTCTGTGAGCGCGGCAGCGCGCACCATGCGCGCGAGCTGCGTGGTGAGTCGGCGGCGCATCGCGGCAGCGAGAACCACGCCGTCATCCACGGTGACGTCCAGGCTCATCAGCGCTTGGGCTGGGTCAACGTGTAGACGCGTTGCCCCACGAACACCTCGAACAGCTCGGCATCGAGCTGCCCGCGCTTGACCTCGGCGCCGACGATGTCGAGCGCCTTCTCGGATGGCATCGCCTTCTTGTACGGGCGATCGCTCGCGGTGAGCGCGTCATAAATGTCCGCGATCGCCATCATGCGGGCAGGGATCGGAATCTGATCGCCGCGCAACGCCTTGGGATAGCCGGAGCCGTCGAGCTTCTCGTGGTGAGCGCCGGCGATCTCGGGGACGTCGCGCAACGTGCGGCTCCATGGGATGCGCGAGAGGAACTGGAACGAGTGCACGACGTGGCTGTTGATCTCCAGGCGCTCCTGCTCGGTCAAGGAGCCACGGCGGATCTGCAGGCAGCTCGCCTCGTCATTGGTGAGGAAGTTCGCGACGAGGCCATCGTCGTCGGTGAACGTGCGCTTCGCGATCTCGGCGATCCGCTCGAAGCCGCCCTGCTCGAGCACCGTCGGCTCGTTCGCCTGCAGGATGAACCTGATGATGTCGTCGAGCTCCGCGATCTTGGCGGCGGCATCACGGTCGATGCCCGAAAGCGCCTCGGCGAGCGTCTCGCGCGAAGCCTCGGTGAGGTAGCGGACCTTCGACTCGAGACTTTCGATCTTGTAGCCGCGCTTGATCAGCTGGAAGCGCTGGAGGATGAGCTGGCGCTCGTGCTCGTAGAGCTTCTTGGCCTTGACGAGGATGTGCTCGCGCACGCCGACCTTGCCGAAGTCGTGCAGGAGCGCCGCGTATTGAATCTGCGTGATGTCGTCGGGCGAGAACCGGACCTCGCGGTAGTAGCCGCTCTCGGTGCGGTTGACGGCGCGCGCGAGGCCGACGGTGAGCTCGGCGACGCGCTCGGAGTGACCGGACGTCGTCGGGTCGCGCGCTTCGATCGCGGTGACCGCGGCTTTGACGAAGCCGTCGAACAGCGTCTTGACCTCTTGGTACAGGAGGACGTTCTCGAGCGCGATCCCCGCCTGCGACGCGAGCGCGAAGATGTACGCCTCGGAGACATCGTCGAACGGGACCACACCGCTCTCGAAGTCGTTCGGCAGGTCGAGCGTGATCCAACCCTTCGCCCGCTTGTTGATCAGCTGGATGACACCGATCACCTCGGCGCGCGCGGAGATCATCGGGACGGCGAGCACCGACCGCGTCTGGTACCGGTGGCGATCGTCGAACGTGCGGTCGTGGATGAAGCCCCACGGGTTGTTGCCGACGCCCGGCTGGTCGAGGGCGTAGACATCGGGAACGTTGATGCGGTCCCCCGACAGCACGCACTGCCCGACGATCGACGTCGCGCTCACCGGCATCTTGGAGCCCGGCGGCGGCAGCGTGCGCGAGTCGTTCTGCGACGCCTTGAACGTCAGCATGCGATGCGCGATGTCCTCGTCGTGCCCCTCGACGACGTAGATCGAACCGGCATCCGCGTTGGTCACCTCGCACGCGCGGCGCAGGATGATCGACAGGAGCGACGTGATGTCGCGCTCCTGCGACAGCGCACGGCCGATCGAGATCAGCATGTCGTTCTCGTGGCGGCTGCGCTCGAGCTCCAGCTCGAGGCTGGCGGCCTGTATGCGCTGCACGCACGCTTCGGAGCGCGCACGCAGCGCGAGCAACAGGCGCGTCATGCTGATCGGCGCGACGACCGCCGTGAGGTCACCGTCGGCGGCGATCTGGTCGAGGCGCGCTTCTTCGATCTGCTCGTCGGTGCCGACGAAGACGAGGCTGTAGTTGCCGGACCGCGCGCGGATCAGGTGCGGGTCGAGCTGGACGGGGTCCTTCCACACGTCGGGCCACGCGAGCACGATGAGCACCGGCATACGGGCGCGCTGCGCCACCACTTCGAGCTCGATCCAGCCGTCACCCTGGCGGCGAACGCGATAGCCCAGCATCCGCCGATCGCGAGCGACCGCGTTCACCAGGTCGTCAGGGCTGGCGACCACCACGACTACGAGTCTATCGCGCTTCCGTCCTGCGTGGTTGCCGTGGCGCCTTCTTCGCGCTGCCGATCGCGCGCTTCGGACCGCGCCCGATCACGCTTGTCGTAGGCACGAATGAGCGCCGCCACCAGCGGGTGGCGCACGACGTCCTGGTCGCTGAACTCGACCACGCCGATGCCCCGGATGTCGTCGACGAGCTCGAGCGCGTCGCGCAGGCCCGACCGCTGCCCGCGCGGCAGGTCGGTCTGCGTGATGTCACCGGTGACGACGGCCTTCGAGTCGAAGCCCATGCGGGTAAGGAACATCTTCATCTGCTCGGGCGTCGTGTTCTGCGCCTCGTCGAGGATGATGAACGAGCCCGAGAGCGTGCGCCCGCGCATGAACGCGAGTGGCGCGATCTCGATCGTCCCGTCGGTCATGAACCGCTCGAGCTTGTCGGCATCGATCATGTCGTGGAGCGCGTCGTAGAGCGGGCGCAGGTATGGATCGACCTTCTCCTCGAGGGTGCCGGGGAGGAAGCCGAGCCGCTCGCCCGCCTCGACAGCGGGGCGCGTGAGGATGATGCGGCGGATCTGCTTGTCCAGCAGCGCACGCACCGCGAGCGCGACGGCGAGATACGTTTTTCCAGTCCCGGCGGGCCCGACGGCGAACATGATGTCGTTCGTGCGGACGAGGTCGACGTACTGCTTCTGCGTGGCGCCCTTGGGAGCGATCGGGCGGCCCGTGCGCGGCGTCAGGATGGTGTCGCCGAACACGCCCCGGATCGAGACATTGGAGATGTTCGCCCCGCTACTCGGGTCGCCCTTCAGCAGCTGCACGGCGCGCACGACGTCGTCCGACGACAACGGCTTGCCGGCGAGCGCGAGGTCGTAGAGCTGCTCCACGGCCTGCTTGGCGACGTCGACGGCCGCCTCCTCACCCTCGATGGTGACCTCGTTGCCGCGGAGGTGGACCTGGGCACCGGCGGTGCGCTCGATGAGCTTCAGGCGGCCGTTGTTGCTGCCGCACAGCGCCTGCAGCGCCTCGGGATCATCGAAGGAGAGCTTTTCGCGACGTGGCTGATTTTTTGAGGACGGCTGGGTCACGGGGATCTTCGCAGCTCACGGGCAAACCTTCGGCCCGCGGGACCCGCTCGTATAGCACGGCCCGGCGATTTGCCTGGGCTATGGTCCCGCCATGGCCGCCCGTGGTTCCGCGCTGACCCGCCTCGTCGATGTGATGGACCGTCTGCTCGCTCCCGACGGCTGCCCGTGGGACCGCGAGCAGACCCTCGAGACCCTGCGCCCGTTCCTCGTCGAGGAGACCTACGAAGTTCTCGACGCCCTGTCGCGCCAGGACGTCCCTGGCCACAAGGAGGAGCTCGGGGACCTGATGATGCAGATCGTCTTCCACGCGGCCATCCGCCACCAGGAGGGCGCGTTCGACATCGACGACGTCTGCAACGCAATCGCCGACAAGCTCGTCCACCGCCACCCGCACGTCTTCACGGACAAGAAGGACGTCACGACCAGCGACGAGGTCCTCCTGCAGTGGGAGCAGATCAAGGCCGCCGAGAAGGCCGCCAAGGGCACACGCACGGACCGGGTCCTCAGCGGCATCAAGCCCGGCCCTGCCCTCGCCCGTGCCCAGAAGCTCGGCAGCAAGGCCGGCAAGGTCGGCTTCGACTGGCCCGGCTGGGAGGGCTCGTTCGCCAAGATCGAAGAGGAGGTCCGGGAGGTCCACGAGGCGGCCGTCGCTCAGTCCCCGGCCGAGCTACATCACGAGATCGGAGACCTTCTGCTTGCCGTGGTGAACGTGGCTCGCAAGGTGGGGGTCGATGCCGAGCAGGCCCTCCTCGATGCTACCCAGCGCTTTCAGCGCCGCTTCGAGTTCATCGAGGACCGGCTCGCCGAGCGTGGGAAGTCCCCGCAGACCTCCAACCTCGACGAGATGGACGCCCTGTGGAACGACGCGAAGGCTGCGGGTGTAAAATGACGCGAAAGTGATGCTTTTTTGTGCAAGGGCGGTCGAGTCGCAGGGATCTCGCGGGGATCTACGCACTGCTCAGCAGGTCGCCATCAGGTTATCCACACGCGTCGATGAGTACTCCCGGATCGTGTGGATGACGTCGTCGGGCTTGACAGCCCTTCTCCCGGCGAGGTAAACGCTCGCTCCCTCAGGAGAATATTGTGGCGAACATCAAGTCGGCGGAGAAGCAGAACCGCAAGATGATCAAGAATCGCGCGCGCAACCGCGCCGCGATGGCGTCGCTCCGCACGGCCGTCAAAAAGGCACGCACCGCTGTCGACGGCAAGGCGGGCGATGCCAAGGACCTCGTCAAGGAAGCCGTCTCCATCATCGACAGCGCGGTGACGAAGGGCATCCTCAAGCGCCGTACGGCCTCGCGGTACGTCTCGCGTCTCGCGACCCGTACGCCCGCTGCGTAACCCCGAGGCTCCGGCCAGCTCAGATAGCGCCAGCTGCGCTCGCGGCTTGGCGCTACGTTCGTTCGCCGAGCACTCAGATGTAGTTCGCGCTTCCGCTCGAAGTTCCCTGCGATCAGGAACCGAGAACGTTTAGCGGAACACGGCCTGGTCTGCCGGGATGCCGCGTGCCTCGAGCTCCGAGTAGAAGCGCGGCACGTGACCGGCGGCCGAGAACGCGCCGTTCTGGAACTGGAACAGGAGCTGGGTATCGAACCCGCTCTCGCCGCAGCCCACGACCTCCTCGATGGAGGTCACGCGCAGCGACCCGTCGGTCCAGCGCGACACGTGAACGACGATCTCGAACGCCTGCGCGGCGAGCTCGCGCACGGCCTCGGACTGGCCGCCCGCCGCACGCGCGAGCGTGGCGAGCCGCGTGAGCGCGGTGTTCGCGCCCTCGCCGGTCATCGCGACCACGGCGCCGTCCGTCGACGCGTTGAGCGCGTGGATGAGCGGCAGCGCCTCGCGACCGCGAACCTCGCCGACGATCAGACGATCGGGCAGAAGGCGCAGCGCGGTCTCGAGCAGCGCCTGCATGTCGACCTCGGCATGCTTGCCAACGCCGACGCGCGTCTCGAGCGCCACCCACTCGTCGCGATCCAGCGAGAGCTCGCCGACCTCTTCGATCGAGACGACGCGCTCGCCCTGCGGCGACGCCGCGGCGAGGGCTGCGAGGACATGGGTCTTGCCGGATCCCGCCGCGCCACACACGAGGATGTTGCGCCGCGCGGTGATGCAGGTGGCGAGGAAGTTCGCCATCGCGGTGCTCATCGCGCCGCGCGCGCCCAGGTCGGCGAGCGTCGGCATGACCGACTTCACCTTCTTAAGCACGAGCGTGGCGCCGTGCACCGCGACTGGCGAGATCGCGGCGGTCAGCCGCGTGCCGTCGTGCATGCGCAGGTCGATAATCGGCGTGGTCTCGTCGATGCGCGCGCCTTCGGAGGCGACCAGACGTTTGACTACGCGCTCGAACACGTCATCCGATGAGAAGGCACGGCCCGAGCTTCGGAGCTGGCCATCCTTGCCGACGACGATGCGGTCGCGCCGGTCGATCACGATCTCGTCGATACTCTCGTCGGCGAGCAAGTGCTCGAGCGGGCCGAGCGCGAGCGCTTCCTTCAGCGTCTCGTCGATCAGCGTCTGGTGCTCGATGTACTTGGGGAGCTCGCCCGAGGTCTCGAGCGCCTCGACCATGGAGATGGTCGCGTTCTGTGCGCGATCCCACAGGTCGTCGTCCTGCAAACGCTCGAGCGGGATCTTGTCGAGGTCAAGCTTTCCGCGCAGGCGCTCGAGGATGTTGGCCTGCAGATCGAGCAGCTTGGTGGTCTTTGCGTCGAGCGGCTCGAACTGCACGCCGCGGCGGCCGGGCATCGCGACCGCGCGGCCCACGACGCGCTTGGCGCCCTGCCCGACGAGGTTGCGCGCCTTGTGATTCTTGTCGGCGAGCGGCACCACCGGCGCAGGCGCGACGATCGACGTCGGCGCCGCCATCGGGGCCATCGGCTCCGGTACGGGCGTGGGCAGCGGTGCGGCCATCGGCACAGGTGCAGGCATCGGCGCGGGCATCGGCATCGGCGCGGGCACCGGCGCGGGCGCAGCGATCGGCGGCATCGGTGCGGCTATCGGCGAAGGCATCGGTGCAGGCGTCGCGGGCACGCTCGGAGGCGGCGACGCGAGCGGCGACGGAATCGGCGAGAGCGGCGGCGGCATCGTGCCACCGGCGGGGCGGCCCATGGCCGGACGCGGGCTCGCGGGCTGTGCGATCGGCGGCATCGAGCGGGGCTCGGGCTCGCGCGCGCCCATCGGCGGTGCAGGCTCGCGCGCCGCCGGCATGTCACGCGTGGGCGCCGGCGCCGGCCGCGGAGGCTGCGAGCGCGGAAGCGGCGCGACCGGATCCGCCTGCCCACCGGGGATCATGTGCGGAGCCATCGGCTGTGCTTCCGTCGGACGCGGCGGCCGCATGTCCTGCGGCGGTGGAGACATCTGCGGAGGCGACGTGTGCGCCTCGGATGGCTGGTCCATCTCATCGCCACCGGCTTCGTCGACGCCGACGATGAAGTCACCGATGTAGATCTTGTCCGAGTCTTTGACGACGAGCGGGCTCGTGATCTTCCGCCCGTTCACGTACGTCCCGTTCGTGCTCTTCAGATCGACAATGATGAACTTGCCGTCCTTGAGCACGATGCGCGCGTGACGCTTCGACACGTTGCCCTTTGGCAATACGATGTCGTTCCCCTGAACCCGGCCAATGGTGACCTCAGCTTTGTTGAACACCATGCGGCGCTGTTCGCCGCCCTTTTCCTGAATGAGTATGGTGAACATTGGCTCCTGAGGGCCTACGGCCTGATCCCTCCGCGAACGGTACTAAGCCGCGGCAATCATGGTCAAGTTGTTCGCCTGGCTAGGTCTGTCCCGAGGGCCCCGTGATCGGCGCCTGCTCGGACTCCTGCTTCGCTGGGCCGAGGTTCAGCGCGCTCCTCACATCATCCCACCAAAGCGCCCATACACCGACCACGAGGACCCCGGCAATCGCCGCGATGATGAGCACGTCGTGCCAGCGAGGGCGCGTCATGTGAATGCAACGCTAGCATGTGACGTCGCACGGAGACACCGGCCATGATGCGACCCGCGATGCACCCCAAATCTATCCTCGTGGCACTGGCGGCCCTGGCGCTCGTGACGTTTTCGTCGTCGGTCGAGGCGGCGCCCAAGAAGAAGTATCACTTCAAGCTCGCAGCGGTGACGGCGAAGCCGGAGGTCGAGGTCGATCTGGCCAAGCAGGCGACGCCCCGGGTCGAGGCCCAGATCAACAAAGCGTTCGCCACCAACCCGCAGCTGGTGGGCACGCTCGACGGGGCCCCGGACCCCGACGCCGCCGCGCCAGCGTACCGCAAATTCCTCAAGGCGAAGGGAATTTCCGCCGCCTACCTGGTCACCGTGGAGGTCACCGAGGCGTCGATCGAGATCGTCCCGATGGACAAGCCCAACTCCCAGCGCCTGGT
>JANRKM010000189.1:0-10272 GCA_033763475.1 Kofleriaceae bacterium | reverse complement strand
AGCGGTTTCCGCTCCCGCCCCCGCGAGTCGTCCACAGCGTCTACCGGACGTAGCGAACCCGTGGACGAAGAGCCGGATGCCGGAAATCGGCACGTCCGGATCTGTGGGAGCCCCGGGCGCTGCCCGGGGCAACCCGACTGGGACTAGCGCGGGCCGGCGGTGAGCCGTGCGGGCGCGAGGCCGGTGAGCGTCAGGTTCGCGCCGCCGACGGGCGTGGGTGCGCCGTCCTCGAACCAGCTGCCGCTGAAGTCACCGCTGACGCCGGCTGACGAGTCGACATCCTTCACGTTGCCGAACCAGTTGTTGTTCCTGAAGTCGGCGCCGGTGCCTCCATAGAACATCAGGCCGTACGGCGTGGTGCTGATGTTGGAGTTGTTCACCTTCACCGACGATGCACCGTTGATGTGCATGTTGCAGTGCGTGGTGTCCGTCTCCCCGACGTTCATGCCGATCTGCGACCACTGAATGTCGACCGAGCCGCCGTTCATGACGAGGAAGTCGCCGCTCACGCGGGACATGTACGAGTCGACGACGACGGCCGTCGCGCCCGTCGAGGTCAGGATGCCGCCACCCGTCTGGTTGACGTAGGTGAGGTCAATGCGGCCGCCGCTCTGAACGTTGAACATGCCGAACGTGCCGGTGCCGCCTACCGGGCCAATGGTGACCGGCGCCGCCTTGGTGCCGTCGACGTCGAACGTGCCCTTCACGGTCACACCAACGCCCGGCGCCACCTCGATCGTGGTGCCCGCCTCGACCGTCACGGTGACGCCCGCTTCGATCGTGGTCGCGCCCGTAATCTTTACGTTGCCGGTCCACGAGGTGTTCTGGGCGATCGAGCCCGAGACACCGCCACCACCGCCACCGCCACCACCGCCACCGCCGCCACCGCCACCGCCACCGCCGTCGCCATCGCCACCGCCACCGCCGGTGCCGTCTTCATCAGTACCGACAACGCAGCCGGTCAGGGCGAGGGGGATCACGAGGAGGGAGGCGAGGAACGAGCGCATGGCTCGATGGTAAAGCAACCAGTGTGCCGCGCGCGCGCCGCGGCCGATGCTCTTACCGCGCAAGATCATTGAGGTCGGAAACAGGGAGCCGGGGGCAGCAGCGGTCAACCCTGGGAGCGGCGGCCCCACCGAACAGGGTCGGACCCTATTTGCTCAACCTGCGCTTCACGTACGCAGGTGGTGTGTAGTGTGGCTTTCGTTGCGCGAGCAGCGTCGGCCTGCAGCATTAGTTGCGCAAATAGGGTCCGACCCTACTCGGGATACAGGAACCGCAAGAACCGCCACGCGCGAGCCTTCCACGCCAGCTCGTCGTGGGTCGCGCCAGGCTCGCTGTGGTAGCAGAGGGCGCTGTCGCCGGGGCTGCAGATCGGCGAGTCGGTGCGCTGCCAACCGAGGCTGACGAGCAGGTCGCGCACTTCCACAGAGTCGGCGGCGCCGTCGCTGTTGTTTGCCACGTTGCCGCCGTGGTCGAGGTACAGCGCGAGCGGCTGCTTGCCGACGACCGGAAGCTTGTCGCGCAGCGCCCACCCTTCGTCTTGTCCCGGCCAGAACGCGCCCGATAGCGACGCTGCGGCGCGGTAGGTCTGTGGATACGCGAGCGCGAGGTGCATCGACACGAGACCTCCGAGCGACGAGCCACCAACACCGAGCCGCTGCTGATCCCAGCGTACGTGTGCGAGGGCTGCCGGCTGTAGCTCCTCGACCTGGAACTGCATGAAAGCGTCCATCGTCGCCGGGGTGAGGCCATATTCGTTGTTGCGATTGGTGGTGCTGGCGGCGCCGATCACGACGAGCGGCTGCACGCGCGCGGCCGCGATCTCGCCGTCGAGCGCGACGTTGAGCTCCCACCCCGTGTGGCCGAAGCAGCAATCGTGGTCGTTCCACAGGTTCTGGCCGTCGTGCATGAACAGCACCGGATAGGTGCGCGCAGCATTGGTCGGTGCGGTGTAGCCCGCGGGCAGGTACGCCGTGACGTCGCGACAGTTGCCTAGCGTCGTCGAGCACGCGCGCGGCAGATGCACGAGGTGACCGCGGCCAGAGTCGTGCGTGTTGAGCACGCTGTTCGAGCCGGCGGCGTTGCCGGCGAAGTCGTCGTACGCGAAGGCGGGGTTGTGCGGATCGTTGGACCACGTCGCGCCATCGAACAACTTGTACTCCCAGAATCCAGTGGGGACTGCGCCAGCGGCGAGGACGAGATCGCTGCTACAGACCGCGGTCGTCCGCAGCGCGCGCTCGGCCCAGTCGTTCCAGCCGCCGGCGATCCAGGTCGGTGCGTTGGTGCGGAACAGCGCGCGCGCGTCCGCCCACAACGGCCCGAGCTCGCGCCTCGCATCCAGCTCGGCGCGCAGCTCCTCGACGCTATCGGCGTCGCAATCCGCAATGGCTTGGTCGTAGAGAGCGAGGATGCACGCCGCGCCGGCGTGCTCCGCGGGGCAGCCCGCCGATGGCGCATCGGGAGTTGTGGTATCGGGATGCCCGGTGCTCGCATCGGGGGATGCGGTCGACGCGCCAGGCGGTCCACAGGCGACGACGAGGAGGGCGAGGGACAGGATGGCGCGCATGGTGTTGCGGAAGGCAACGCGAGGTGGTGCAAGTCTGCGACCGCGCGTGCCGGATCCGGGCGAACAGCAACCGACGTGCCGTGCTACGAACCGAAGGTGGCCGACGAGACCGAACAGGCGATCGCTGCGATCTCCGCCTCGGCGAAGCAGGCTCGCAAGCCCACCCCGCGATGGATGTGGGTAGCAGCGGCAATCCTCGGCATCGGCGGCGCCATCGCGTTTGCGCTCGCGATGCTGACCACGCCGGATCCATCGGGGCCAACGACCGAGGTCGCGCGCACCAGCACGGGCCGCGGGTTCGGTGCAGGTCTCGTGATAGGTCTCGTCGCGGGTATCGGCATCGGCGTCGCATTTGCGCGTCAGCGCGGCGACCACTCGTCGCGCAACAAGCCGTAGATCACGACATCGCGCAGCTTGCCGGCCTTCACGATGTGCTGCCGCTTGGTTCCCTCGCGCACCATCCCGAGCTTGTCGAGTACGTGCATCGACGCCGTGTTGTCGGAGATGACCTGCGCGTAGACGCGCACGAGCTCGAACGTGTTGAACCCGAACGCGAGCGCAGCACGGCACGCTTCCGTCGCGAAGCCATGGCCCCACGCGGGCGCAGCGAGCCAGTAGCCGAGCTCGGCGCGACGGTCTTTGGCGAATCGGCGCAGGCTCACCGTGCCGATCAACGTTTGCGGGGACCTGCGCCGCGCGATCGCAAATGTCACGCCGCGACCTTCGGTCCACCACTGGATGCGGTGCTCGACCCACGCACGCGCGAGCGTGATCGGGTAGGGCGACGGCACCTGGATCAGATACTGGGAGACGCGCTTGTCGCCGGCGCTCTCGGAGACCGCGGCGGCGTCGTCGACATGCAGCGCGCGCAACACCAAGCGCTCCGTCATGAGGAGCGGCGGCGCGGTGCTCACGTCGGCGGACGCGTGCCGTTGAACTCCTGGAACGTCACGCATGCTTCGAGTGCAGCACAGTCAGGGTTGTTGTTGGTGGCGGCGCTGTATTCGATGCGGCCCGTCATCGTGTCGCCATTCACCGTGCCGAGGATCGTCGCGTTGTACGTGAACGAGCAGTTGCCCGACTGCTGGCCACGTGTCCCGAAGAGCCCGAGCGTGATCTCGTCGCCGTCGACATCGCCGCTGAACACACTCGCGCCGAGCGCGAGATCGACGAGCCCTCCGACGATGCCCTCGATGTCCGCCGTGACGGCGTCGCCATCCTGGGTGATCGTCACGCCGATGCCGGTGGCCTGGCTCCCCACCGTCCAGTTCGCGAGGTTGCAGCCGTTGTCGCGGTTCGTCACGGAGATCGTCCAGTTGCCCTCGACGTTGGCGTCGGACCCACCGCAACCCACGGCGACGAGGAGCAAGAATCCAGCGAAGTGCTTCATCCTGCGAGGATAACCGAAACCGCCCCTGACCCGTCGGATCGGGCTTCTCGACGGATTAAGCTCGTGAGCTGCATCGCAGAGTGACAAAAGATGCGGCCCCGTAGTCGTCGTGCCTACAATCGTTCCGTGCTGGTCCTCGGAGCCCTCGGGCTCGCGAGCGGACCGGCGCGTGCCACCGTGCAAGACGTCCACACGCATCGCTTCGAGAACGGGCTCACGCTGCACGTCGCCCCGGGCCATCCTGCGCCCGTGGTGGCGGTGCAGGCCTGGGTCGGGGTGGGCTCTGCCGACGAGGCTCCACCGATCGCGGGCATGGCCCACGTCGTCGAGCACATGCTGTTCAAGGGCTCGAGCGGGTATGGCCTCGGCGAGCTAACCAAGTCGATCGAGCGCGGCGGCGGCGAGATCAACGCGTGGACCGCGTTCGACCACACCGTCTATCACGCGGTGCTCGGGCGCGATCACATCGATGGCGCCCTCGACGCGATCGGCGATGCGCTGATGGCCCCGCGCGTCGACCCCGACGAGCTCGCCCGCGAGCGCGAGGTGATCCTCCAGGAGATCCGGCAGGGCGCTGACGATCCGGCGCGCGCGGTCGCACAGAGCTTGTTCGCCACCGCCTTCGTCACGCATCCGTATCGTCGCCCGGTGATCGGCACCGCCGACAGCGTGCGCCGCCTCGGCGAGCGCGAGGTCGTCGAGTTCTTCCGCAGCTACTACGTCGCCGACAACCTGACGCTCGTGGTCGCGGGCGACGTCGATCCGGTGCACGTGCGCCGCAGCGTCGAGCGCCGGTTCCGCGCGATGCCGTCAGGCCGCCCGGCGCGCTGCCTCGCCGCCGAGCCCGCGCAGACCGCGCCGCGCGCGAGCTGCACGTATCGCGATGTCAGCGAGGCCTACGTCTCCGTCGGCTTCCACGTGCCCGCGGCGCGCCACCCGGACCTCGCGGCGCTCGATGTCGCGACCATCCTCCTCGGTCAGAGCGAATCCGCGCGTCTGCCGCGCCTGCTGCGCGATCGCGATCAGCTCGCGACCAGTGCGTACGCCAACGTGCACGCGCTGCGCGACCCAGGCCTCCTCGTGCTGTCGGCCACCGCGCGGGCCAGCGATGCGACGAAGACCGTCGGAGCCCTCGTGGATCAGAGCCTGGCGCTCGTCGACGAGCTGACCTCCGACGAGCTCGACAAGGCGCGGATCGCCGCCGAGACCGCCTTCGTGCGGCAGCTCGAGACGGCGCAGGGCAGGGCGCGCTCGCTCGGCTGGTACGCGACGATCGCGGGGGATCCGCAATTCGGCCATGTCTACCTCGATCGCATTCGCAGCGTGCGTCGCCATGACGTCGCGGGCGCGCTGCATCGCTACCTGCGCGCCGACAACGCGAACGTCGCGGCGATCCTGCCCACACCGCGCGGCAAGGCGAAGGCCACGTTCGCGCGTGATGCCGAGAAGCGCGTGAAGAGCTCGCTCGCCACCGCGACAGCACCGGCGGCGCCCACCGAAAAGCGCGTGGTGCTGCCGAACGGCGTGACGCTGCTCGTGCGGCGCGATCCATCGGTGCCGGTGGTCGCGATGCGCGCGGTCTGGCGCGGTGGTCAGCGTGTCGAGGACGCCGCGAACGCGGGGGCGTCAACGCTGTTGGCCCGCATGCTCACGCGCGGCTGCGGCACGCGCGACGCGGCACAGGTCGCGGATCGCATCGATCGCCTCGGCGGGGCGATGTCTGGCGTCACCGGCCGCAACAGCTTCGGCGTCGCCGCGGAGTGGCTCGCGCGCACGTGGAAACCCGGGCTCGACCTCGTCGCCGACTGCATCCTGACCCCATCGCTGACGGACGCGGAGCTCGCCACCGAGCGGCGGCTCCTCCTCGATGATCAAGCCGCGCAAGTCGACAGCCCCGCACAGGTCGCGTTTCGCACCTTCAGCGAGGCACTGTACGGGGATCATCCGTATGCGCGCGACGCGCTCGGCACGCCCGAGACGATCGGCGCGCTGACGCGCACCAAGCTCGCGGCGTTCTATCGCGACCGCTATCCGGTCTCCGCGATGACGCTCGCGATCGTGGGCGACATCGAGATCGACGAGGTGATCGCCGCGGTACAGGCGCGATTCGGCACGGTCCCCAAGGCATCGCCACGCCCGCTGCCGGCGACCAGGCTCGCGGCCGCCGGCGCGCATGAGGTCTATCGCTTTCTCGACCGCGCCCAGGCTCACCTCGTCGTCGGGTTTCCGGGCGCGACCGTCGACGCCAAGGATCGGTTCGCGCTCGAGATGCTCGTCGCGATCCTCGGTGGCCAGAGCGGCCGGTTGTTCGCCGAGCTGCGCGAGAAGCAGGCCCTCGTCTATCGCGTGTCCGCGCACTCCGTCGAGGGCATCGATCCGGGCTTCGTCGCGGTGTACCTGTCGTGCGCGCCCGACAAGCTGCCCGCCGCAACGGCTGCGGTGCGCGCCGAGCTCGAGCGCATTCGCACCCACGGCGTCACGGCTGAGGAAGTCGACCGCGCGCGCAGTCACCTGATCGGTAGCCACCAGATCTCGATGCAGCGCCGAGCCGCCGTCGCGAACGCGCTCGCGTACCACGAGGCGTACGGGCTCGGCTGGCAGAGCTGGTCGGGGTACGACGATGCGATCCGCGCGGTGCGTCCCGCCGACGTGCTTGCCGCCGCGCAGACGTACCTCGCACCCGAGCGGGCGATCACCGCGACCGTGCGACCGCCGTCGGCGAGCCCCGCGGCGCAGAAGCGCAGCCACATCCGCACCACTCCGCCGCGCCCGGCGCCGGGAAAGAAGCCTGCGCGCGGCAAGCGCCCGCCTCGTCGCAACGCATGAGCCGCCACCCTGCCACGCCTGTCGGCCCCCGCCGGGGGGGGCCTAGAACGCGGACCGGCGGAGGTCTATCCCCCTCCGGGCATGGTGATGTCACCGCGAGCCTCGTGCTGATCTTCCCGCTGCTCCTCGCGTACGAGGTGGGCGTGCTGTTCGCGGGGCGCGTGAACGGTGCCGACATCGTCACGCGCGCGGTGTACGGCGCCATGGGGACGCGCGGTGCGTACCTGCTCGTCCATGCGGTCTTCGCAGTCGCGTTCATCGTGTGGATCCGGCGCGACAAGCGGTGGTCGTCGCTCACGCTCGAGGTCGCCGCCCCCGTGATCCTCGAGGCCGCGATCTATGCGCTCACGCTCGGTGCACTAGGCACACTGATCGTCGAGCGCCTGCTGGGCCTCGGGCTGTCAGCGGGCTCGATCGTCTCGGCGATCGGTGCCGGCGTCCACGAGGAGCTGGTGTTCCGGCTCGGGGCGCTCACGCTGCTCGCGTCGATGTTGGCGCGCGCGAACCTTGATCGCCGCGTCGCGTTCCTGCTCGCGCTCGCGCTCTCGACGGTGCTGTTCGCCGCGGCCCATCACGTCGGCGTCTATGGCGAGCCGTTCACCACGCACGCGTTCGCGTTCCGCTGCGTGGCAGGTGCGGCGTTCGCGCTGATCTTCTGGTTCCGCTCGCTGGCGCACGCGGTCTACGCGCACGTGCTCTACGACGTGCTCGTCGCTGCGACCTAGTCGAAGCCGCGGGCGCCCACGTCGAGCTCCATGCGCTCGACGAACAGCTCGAACTTCAGGCGCTTGATCTGATCCACGTTGGCCGACGACTGCAGGATCTGGAGGTTCGGCAGGCCCAGGCCGAACAGCGAGATGCTGAAGATCGTGTCTCGACGGTCAGGGGTGAGGAACTCGAGCGTGCCGACCTTCTGGGCCTTGGGATCCGCGTGACCGACGCGGATGTACTTCTCGTGCCACTCGAGGACGCGATCGGCATAGTCGAGCGCCATCGTGCAGGTCAGGCTCGGAAACTCGATCTTGGTGGGCTCGATCTGAGCGTAGCGACTTTCGCCCGTGTGGAGCTTCTTGACGCCCTGCTTGATCGTGAACGCTTCGATCTTGTTCACGTACTTGACGTCCTCCAGGCCCTCGATGTCGAGGCGGAAGGCATTGGGCAGCCACATCTTCTGCTTGTCGCTCAGGATCGAGTGCAGCCGCGCACCGCTGCCCTTCCGCGCGACCACGCGCTCGGGCTGGATCTTGACCTTCATGTACGCGGCATCGCGGGACGCACCGTCGAGCGCCGGGAAGGCGGTCTCCACGATCAGAGCATCGATGAACTCGTGCTCGTAGGTGCCCTTCATGTCGAAGTTTGCATGGGTGATCTGGCCGTTGCGGCGGCTGAACTCTTTCTTCCACGACTGCTGGATCCACTTGAGGATCTGGCCGCTGCCGGCCAAACCGCACTCGATCGTGAACGGTTCGACTTCGACCATCGACAGGTGCTTCAGGCGCACGCCATCGGAGCCGTGGGCTTCGTCGATGACGCTGCCCTTCAGCATGCCGCCGTCGACTGACTTTAGATATGCGGAGGTCGGATGGCCGTCGATTTGGAGCTCGAAGTGACCAGCCGCATAGGGGCGCTTCATGGGAGTCCTTACCTTAACCCGTTCCTCTTACGGCCTGTGGCGCCTGGATCCCCCCGACGGGGCGCATCCCCCCAGGGCGATCGTCGCTCTGCCGGCTCAATCCACGTGATTTCAGTTGATTGTGCTCGGCACGACCCTTGTACAATTATTGGAGCATGAGGGTGCAGGCCAGTTTTCTCGTCCTCCTCATCGGCCTGGTGTCGGCACCAGGGGTGAGCGAGGCCGAGAAGGTCAAGACCAACGCAAAGGCCAAGATCTATAGCCGCCCGGGCGAGCAGGGAAAGGTGGTCGCCAAGGTCAAGGAAGGCCAGGCAATGACCGTCCTTGCCAAGGAGGGCCGGTGGCTCAAGGTCCGTGTCTCCGGCCGGACCGGGTACGTCCCGCGCAGCAAGGTCGATATGCCGGACGACGAGGAGATCGCTCGCAACACGCGCAGGCGCCCGTTCGTCGATGGCCGCAGCACCAAGCGGTCGTTCGGCGGCGATAGCCCGGACGATCGCATCGGTGCGGACGCAACGGGCGACAACGAAAGCGGCAACGACGACGACGCGGGCGACAAGGACGACGACGAGAAGCCCAGCAAGGCCAGCAACAGCAAGGGGGGCAGGAAGCCCAGCAAGAGCAGCACGTCCCGCGGCGATGACAACGAGGACGACGAGGGCGGTGACGATGAGGGCGACGACGACGAGCCGAAGGGCGGGGACGACGAGGAGATCGTCGACGACCGCCCGAAGGCGCGGGTGAGCGCGAAGACGACCGTCTACGCCGAGCCCAACAAGGGGAGCGACAAGGCGTTCACCGCGAGCCCCAACGACTTGCTGTTCATCGAGTCCACCAGGGGCAAATGGACAGAAGTCTCCGTCGAGGAAGGCGACATCGGCTGGATCCAGACCAGCAAGCTCGACATGGACGAGGGCGGCGGAGGTTCGCGCAAGCGCGTGATCGATGTGCGCGCTCGCCTCGGATTCACGCTCGTGAGCCAGACGCTCACCTCGCCCGGTGGCGGCGGCGCATGGCCAGACAAGTACAAGGTCGGCAGCTCGTCGTTCGCGGTCTCGCTCGGCACCGGTGTGGTGGTCCCATACAAGAAGGACTACCTGCTCGGCGGCGAGATCACCTATGACCTCGCGATGGCCGTCCCCGGCATCACCTTCGATCCCGACGGCGGTGGCGCGACGGGTGGCCCGCTACCGTCGTCGACGACGGGCTTCAAGATTCACCAGCTCAACCTGCGCGGTGTCGCCGGCTACGATTTCCATCGACCGAGTGGCCTCGCGATGTTTGGTCGTCTCGGCTACCACTACAACTCGTTCCAGGTCGACAACGTTCAGGACCTGATGAAGAACAGCGCGCGGCTGCCCTCCGAGATCGTGAGGGGCCCGATGGTCGGGCTCGCGCTCGCGGTGCCGCGCGTCACCGACAAGATCGCGTTCAAGATCACCTTCGATGCACTGTTGTTCGGTGCGAGCGTGCTGCAGACGAAGAACCTCGAGGACGGCGCGAACCCCACTGCGAAGCGCATCAACTTCGGCGCGGGGTTCGTCTACCGCTTCAACAAGAGCTTCGACCTCAACTTCGCGTACGACCTGAACTACGCCAGCATGACGTTTGGCGCGCCGCTGATGACGTCGCAGCGCAACCACACCGGAACCGGGGTCGAGCGCAGCGATCTCAACCACACCCTCGCCGGCGGCGTTATCAAAGCCTTCTAGAGGCAGTCGGGTTGCCCCGGGCAGCGCCCGGGGCTCCCACAGATCCGGACGTGCCGATTTCCGGCATCCGGCTCTTCGTCCACGGGTTCGCTACGTCCGGTAGACGCTGTGGACGACTCGCGGGGGCGGGAGCGGAAACCGC
>JANRKM010000188.1:0-82082 GCA_033763475.1 Kofleriaceae bacterium | reverse complement strand
TCGGTCTGCTGCGCCGGCTCCTGCGTCTCCGGCTCCGCTTGTCCCATGATCGATGGTTGCGACGAGTAGTCGCCCGCGGAGCCTTCGCCAGTACTCGGCGTCACGCCCAGCGGCGTGCTGCTCGGCAGCGTGTTGTTCCAGGGATCCTCCGCAGGTGACAACATCGCCGACTGCTCGGCATCGCTGCGCTGCGCGTTGCTGGTGATCTCGCGCGCCTCCTCGTTGATGGCGCGGCCCACATCGCGCGCGCCCTCGTCGATGTCTTCCCCGAGCTCGCGCGTGCCCTGCACGATGTCGCGCGCGGCCGATTCCGTGTCGCCCTTGGCGTCACGCGCGGTCTCCTTTCCGCCCTGGACGAGCCGTTGGCTGGATTGGTCAACACTTCGGGTCGCGTCGTCGACTTCCCGATCAGCGCGCCTCGTTGTGTCGCGTTCGCACGCGGTCGCCGTGATCGCGAGCCCCGCGGCAAGTGCCAGGTTGAAAAAGCTGGTTCTGCGCATGACCTCGTCTCCTCGAGAGGAGGTCAAGCATGGTGCGTACCACCGGACCGCCTATTGGCTGCGACGAGCGACGAGAGCTTTGAACTCGTGAGGGACCAGACCCATCAGGCGATCTTCGATGCGCTCCCATCGCAGCTCGCCGACGGTTGCGAGATCGAGCTTGCCGCCGACAGTCTGTGCGAGCAGTTCGGGCGTGTACCCGATCTTCGCGAGGTCGACGCCCGCATCCGCGAACAGCGCACGGAGTGCGCGGAAGTGACTGCGCGTGGTCGCGAGACCTTTCTGCTCGCGATCGAACTCGACAAGATCGATCACGAACTCGACCTTGCCCTCTAGCCCGGCGCCCTTGGCGGCCTGGTGCAGCTGACCAAAGTGCGTCGATAGCTCGGGGTGATCGAGGTGCGTCGACAGCCTGGGCCACGCGGCGATATCACCGAACTCGGTGATCACCGTCGTGCCTCCGGGCGCGAGCCAACGCGCGATGCGCGCCACCATGTCGAACGCGCCGGTCATCAGATAGAACGGCTCGGGCGCGTCATCGAGGTTGACGCCGAAGTCGGCGGCGGTCGCCGAGTAGTTGCGCAGCTTGTCGAGGTCGACGGTGCCGTGATCGGGGGCGAGGCCGAGATCCGGGCGCGACAGCTGACGCGCCGGAAGGTCTCCCGCCATCTCGTTGGACAGGATGAGATCGAACGACGCGTCGGGCAGCGAGACCGAGAGGACGTCGCCTTCGATCCACGTCGCGGCATCGGCGCCGATGCGCGCGCGCTGCGCCGCAGCGAGCGCGGGCGCGAGCTCGACGATCGTGTATTCGACCGTGCGCCCGGCAGCCTCGAGCCGCTCGATCACGTCGCGCGCGACATAGCCGAGCCCGCCGCCGATCTCGAGGACGCGCACGCGACCCGTCGGAATCGTCCCCTTCGCCATCAGCGCATCGACGAGCGCCTGGCCGTAGGTGCGGTTGTTCAGCGCCGGGTGGGGCACGCGCAAGAGGTGCGAGAGCGTCGTCTCCTGGTGATCGAACTGGGCGTCAGCGTCGGAGACGTCGTGCTTGTAGTACTCGGTCGGAGAGACCGTGGTCATGTTCGCGCGCGGCTCCATCGGCGTGCCGGGCTTCCACGAGGGGTACGGCATCGTCGACGTCAGATACGCCGGGGCCATCGCCGGACGCTTCACGTACACAGACCACGGCATCACGCTCAGCTTGAGCGCCTGCGTGTCGCTGTGGACGAGCTTGCGTACGAGCGACACGATCTTGGCGTTGTCATGATGGTGCCGCAGCTCGATCAGGCGCTTGTTGCCGTCGAACGCGTCCCAGATCTTCGTCTCTTCCTCGTCGAGGAACAGCTGCTGCACCGGACGCTCGCCCCAGGCGGTCCACATCGTCAACCGTTCGCCGCGCCGGCGCCACACGTTCCATTTGCCGTGGATCGGGACGTACGCCCAGATGCCCTCGATCTCGTCCTCGTTCGGATCGACGAGCACCGAATGCCCGGCGAGGATCTCGACGAACTGCTTCGGGTCCGCATCGCCGAGCTTGCCGCGGTAGGTCTCGATCGTCGCGTCGGTATCGACGCCGTCGCCGAACGCCTCGATCATCTCCGCGATGTCGGGGCTCATTTCCATGAGGTAGCCGTAGAGGTCGTGGAAGAGGTACACGGCGCCCATGTGCCCGAACCACGAGATGTAACGAGATCGTCGCAGGCGGGGAGGGATGGGTGGAGCTGCCGACATGCCCCTTCGTATCACTTCTGCGTATGCTGCGGCCTTGATGCCCTACCTGTTCGAAACCGAGGAGCACGCCGCCGTCCGCGCCCGGGTCCGCCGCTTTGCGGAGCGGCAGATCGCACCTCGCGGTGCCGAGTGGGAGGAAGCCGAGGAGTTCCCGGTCGAGCTGTACCGGACGGCGTGCGAGGCCGACATCACCGGCATTGGCTATCCGGAGGCGCTGGGCGGGCAGGGCGGTGATCTGGGGCACGTGCTCGCCGGCAGCGAGGAGATGGTGCTCGCGGGCCGCTCGGTGGGCACTGTGGTCGGCCTAGGCAGCCATAGCATCGCACTCCCGCCGATCGTCCGGTTCGGAACGCCCGAGCAGCAGGCGCTGTTCGTCACGCCGTGTCTGCGCGACGGCAGGATCGCCGCGCTCGCGATCACGGAGCCCGGTGGCGGCAGCGACGTCGCCGCACTGACGACCAAGGCCGAGCGCGACGGTGACCACTACGTCGTGACGGGCGCGAAGACGTTCATCACGTCGGGCACGCGCGCCGACTTCATCACCACGGCCGTGCGCACCGGCGGTCCCGGCCATGGCGGCGTCTCGCTCCTCGTGATCGAGAAGGACACGCCCGGCTTCTCCGTCGGCAAGAAGCTGCGCAAGACCGGGTGGTGGGCGAGCGACACCGCCGAGCTGCATTTCGACGCGTGCCGCGTGCCCGTCGCCAATCGCATCGGGCCCGAGAACGGCGCGTTCCCGATGATCATGATGAACTTCGCAAGCGAGCGGCTGATGCTCGCGGGCCAGTGCGTCGCGATCGCCGAGCTCGCGTACCGAGAGACCGTCGCGTACACGAAGCAGCGCCAGGCGTTCGGGCGCACGCTCGCTGGCTTCCAGGTCACGCGCCACAAGCTCGCCGACATGGCCACGCGCCTCGCGGCCGCGCGTGCGCTCACCGGCGAGTGCGTGCAGCGCGTGTTGCGCCCGGGTGGCGAGCTCGCTGCGACCGGCCTCGCCGCGATGGCCAAGAACACCGCGACCGACATGTGCAGCTTCGTCTGCGATCAGGCGGTCCAGCTACACGGCGGCTACGGCTACATGCGCGAGAGCCTCGTCGAGCGGCTGTATCGCGACGCGCGCCTGTATCCGATCGGCGGCGGCACGCGCGAGATCATGAACGAGGTGATCGCGAAGACCGAAGGATATGGATGAGCGCGCCTGAAGCGACGCGCGGCTAGTGGCCCGGCTTGAACCGCACGTGAAAGTGGTCGGCGTGGTTCGGCCAGTGGCGGACCAGGCCGGCGAGCGTGTCCTTGCCGCGCGGGTACTGGAAGATCGCGGCGAGGTCGGCGTCGGGCGTGCCGCGCTTCTTCGCGAACTTGTAGAGCCGCGCCTGCACCTCGTAGTCGAGGAAGATCATATGCACGCCGGTGTCTTGGTCCATCGTGCGGACGAATGCGGCGAGCAGTGCCCAGTTCGCCTCGAGGTCGAGGTCGCTGGATGCATCGGCGAAGGCGTCGGGATAGCCCTCGGGCATGCGATGGAAGTAGAAGCCAACGTCGACGTCGAGCCCCGACTGGTGCGAGTGGTGGTCGCCGATCTTGCCGCCGCCGCGCGCGGACAGGTCGCCGATCGCGAGCGTGTGCACGTCGTACATCACGCGCACCGCGGCGATCGCGGTCTGCAGGTGCTCCACGACGTGGCTCGCACCATACGCGCGATGCGGGCGTCGCACCCGATACCCGTCGCCAGCGGGCAGCGCCTCGCCGTTGATCAGGCGCCCGTTCCACGGCTGGCCCACGCTCTCGGTCGGCTCGGCGCGATCGATCTCGGCGGCGCGCGCCGACTTCACCACCGCCGTCCCGTCGATCACCGCGAGCGCACGCTCGGCGCGCGCGTCGAGATCGTTGTCGGCGCTGGTCGCGCGCGCGCGCGTCTTGGTGCGCGAGGCGACGTTGCACGTCGGAATGGTGACCACGGTGCCGGGCGGCACGAGGGTGGTGTTGAGCTTGTTCGCGCGCAGCACCACGTCGGTAGAGCAGCCGTAGACGCGCGCGACGTATTCGAGCGTCTCGCCCCGCTGCACGACGTGGCGACCCGCGAGCGCAGGCGACGCCAGCAGGGCAAGTACGAGGAAGCTCCGCACGCGTGCATTTTCGCGTGCGCCTCTGCGAGGCCGCCACTCTTTGGCGACGGGCTTATATAGCTAGCCTTCGAGCTGGCCGAGGACGGTGGTGAGGTCGGCCTCGGGGATGCGCGAGTTGGCCTTGAGTGCGTCCACGGTCTCGCCGATGTCGCCCTCGTGGCTCTCGAGGTACGCGCCCACACACGCGGGATGGAGATACCCGGCGCTCTTCTGCACCGCCGCGCCCATCTCGATCTCGCGCTCGACAGCGACGCGGAACGAGTCCTTCGCGATCGCCTCGCCGCACTGCATGCACTTGGCGCGCCCCGTGGGCGCGCGATCGATGTAGGGGAACCCACCTGGCTTCGCGTTGCCCTTGCTGTACGCGTCGGCCATCGCCTGGTCGAGCGCGGCGCGATCGGGGACGTCACCCGGGTACGCATCGAGCGCCTCTTTCAGCTCCGCCGGCAGCTTCGCGGCCGCACAGGCGAGGTGGTGCCACTGCATGCTCGGCGTATCACCAAATGCGTTCGCCGCCTCGACGCCGAGTCGAAGCTCGCCCTTGGCGATCGTCTTCTTGCAGGTCCGGCAGCTCGCGCGACCTGACTTGGCTTCTTCGATGTGGTTCGCCATGGCGCGAACCTACCTTGGATCGCTACTCTCGGCGCGTGCAGCGTGCCGAGCAGCCGTATCCGGTGATCGCCTCCAAGGTCGACCGACGCGCCGACGAGTTCCGCGCCAACGAGACCGCGAACCGCGCGGCCGTCGAGAAGCTCCGCGCGGCACTCGCGGAGACCACGGTCGGCGGTGGCGAGAAGTACACCAGCCGGCACACGGCCGCCGGCAAGTTGTTGCCCCGCGAGCGCGTCGAGCTCCTCCTCGACCGCGACTCGTACTTCCTCGAGCTGTGCCCCCTCGCCGGCACCGGCGTCCCGGGCCACACGCCCGGTGCCTCCATTGTCGGTGGCATCGGCAAGGTCTCGGGGGTGGAGTGCCTGATCACCGCGAGCGAATCGACGGTGAAGGGCGGTGCGATCAGCGAGATGACCGCGTGGAAGTCGGGCCGGCTCAGCGACGTCGCCGAGACCAACCGGCTGCCCTCGATTTCCATGATCGAGAGCGCGGGCGCCGACCTGCCGAACCAGTCGAAGATCTTCGTCCCCGGCGGCCGGGGCTTCCGCGACCTCACGCGGCGCAGCGAGCAGCGCATCCCGACCATCTGCCTCGTCTTCGGCAGCTCCACCGCTGGTGGGGCCTACTTCCCGGGCATGAGCGACTACGTCGTGATGGTCGAGAAGCAGGCGCAGGTCTATCTGGCTGGGCCGCCGCTCGTGAAGATGGCGATCGGCGAGGACACCGACCACGAGGAGCTCGGCGGCGCCGAGATGCACTCGCGCATCTCCGGCGTTTCGGACTACCTCGCACGCGACGAGCGCGACGCGATTCGCATCGGTCGCGAGATCGTCTCGCATCTCAACTGGCGCAAGGGCGCGGTGCCGCTCCCACGTCCCGTCGAGGAACCGCGCTATCCCGCCGAGGACCTCCTCGGCATCGCATCACCTGACATCAAGGTGCCGTTCGATCAGCGCGAGGTGATCGCGCGCATCGTCGACGGCTCGCGGTTCTCGGAGTTCAAGCCGCTGTACGGCTCGACGCTCGTGTGCGGCTGGGCCCACATCCACGGCTTCCCGGTCGGCATCCTCGCCAACAACGGCGTGCTGATGTCGGAGAGCTCGCAGAAGGGTGCGCAGTTCATCGAGCTGTGCAACCAGGTCGATGTGCCGCTCGTGTTCCTCCAGAACATCACCGGCTTCATGGTCGGCAAGAAGCTCGAGCAGGAAGGCATCATCAAGCACGGTGCCAAGCTCATCAACGCCGTCTCGAACTCGACCGTTCCGGCGGTCACCATCATGACGGGCGCGAGCTACGGCGCGGGCAACTACGCCATGATGGGGCGCGCGTATGCGCCGCGCTTCCTGTTCACCTGGCCGAACCACCGTATCGCCGTGATGGGCGGCAAGCAGCTCGCCGGCGTGCTCGACATCATCCAGCGCGACGCCGCGGCAAAGCGCAACGAGCCCGTCGACGAGCAAAAGCTTGGCGTGATGAAGGCGATGACCGAGGCCATGATCGACAAGGAGAGCGACCCGTACTTCGCCACCGCGCGGATCTGGGACGACGGCATCATCGACCCCCGCGACACACGCACCGTGATCGCCATCTCGCTTTCTGCCGCCTACTCCAAACCCTTCACCGGCACGACCAGCTGGGGCGTGTTCAGGCACTAAAAATGACGGAGCTCCTCTCATCCCCCGAGGTCTGGCTCAGCTTCGCGACGCTGGCCGCGCTCGAGATCGTTCTCGGCGTCGACAACATCATCTTCATCGCGATCCTCGCCGGTCGACTGCCCAAGGAGCAGCGCGAGAAAGCGCGCAAGGTTGGCCTCGCCGGTGCCTTCATCTCGCGCATGGGCCTGCTCGCGGGCATCTCGTGGATCGTCCACCTCGATCAGCCGTTGTTTCATGTCGGGGATCGTGGCTTCTCGGGCAAGGCGATCATCCTCCTGGTCGGCGGCTTGTTCCTCGTCTACAAGGCGACCAAGGAGATCCACCATAAGCTCGAGGCCGCCGACGGAGACCAACCGGAGCTCTCGGCCAAGGCCGTTACATTCGGCGGCGTGATCTTCCAGATCGTGCTCCTCGATATGGTGTTCTCGATCGACTCGGTGATCACCGCGGTCGGCATGACCGACTACATCTGGGTGATGGTGGCGGCGAACGTCCTCGCGCTGATCGTGATGCTCCTCCTCGGCCGCCAGATCAGCGAGCTCGTCGAGCGACATCCGTCGATCAAGGTGCTCGCGCTGTCGTTCCTGCTGATGGTCGGCGTGGTGCTGCTCGCCGAAGGTTTCGGCGCCCACATCCCCAAGGGCTACATCTACGGCGCGATGGGGTTCAGCGTATTCGTCGAGATCATCAACATCCGCACGACCCGACGGACCAAGGCCGTCGAGCTCAACCAGGTCCCGCACGTGCGGGACATCGAGAAGTGACGATGGCGATCCAAAAGGTCCTGGTGGCGAACCGCGGTGAGATCGCGCTGCGCGTGATGCGGACGTGCCGCGCGATGGGCATCGCGACGGTCGCCGTGTACTCGGACGCGGATGCGGATGCGCCGTTTGTCCGGTTCGCGGACGAAGCCGTGCGCATCGGGCCGCCACCTGCGCGCGAGTCGTACCTCGTGATCAACGCGCTGCTGGATGCGGCGCGCACGACGGGTGCGGACGCGATCCATCCTGGATATGGCTTCATGTCGGAGAATGCGGCGTTTGCCGAGGCGGTGACCGAGGCAGGGCTGGTGTTCATCGGGCCGCCGGCCGACGTGATCGGGAAGCTCGGCTCGAAGCAGGCGGCGAAGCGAATCGCGAAGGCGGCTGGTGTACCGACGGTTCCCGGCTACGACGGTGACGATCAGTCGACGGCCGCGCTGGTGAGTGCGGCCAAAGGCATCGGGTATCCGCTTCTCGTGAAAGCATCGGCGGGTGGTGGCGGCAAGGGCATGCGCGTGGTGCGCGCGGAGGCAGAGCTGGCGGAGGCGATCGAGCGCGCGCGGGGCGAGGCGACGAGCGCGTTCGGCGATGGCACGCTGCTGCTCGAGAAGTATCTCGATCATCCGCGCCACATCGAGATCCAGATCCTCGGTGACACGCACGGAAACGTGGTGCATCTGTGGGAGCGCGAGTGCTCGATCCAGCGCCGTCACCAGAAGGTGATCGAGGAGGCCCCATCGGTCGCGCTCGATGGCGACAAGCGCGCGGCGATGGGGCGCGCGGCAGTGGAGCTCGGCAAGGCCGTCGGCTACGTCGGCGCGGGCACTGTGGAGTTCATCGTGCCCGGGGCCCCGAGTGAATCGGGGCACCTCCATCGCGGTGACGCGTCGGGGGCGTTCTACTTCCTCGAGGTCAACACGCGCCTACAGGTCGAACATCCGGTCACGGAGCTGACGACCGGGCTCGATCTCGTGCGCGAGCAGATCCGGATCGCGCGCGGCGAGGCGCTGGGGTATGCCGCCGCGCCGCCCCAGAAGGGCTGGGCGATCGAGGTCCGGCTGTGCGCCGAAGATCCCGAGAAGGACTATCTGCCGACGACGGGCAGGCTGATCGCCGTCGATGTGCCGAACACCGTGCGGGCGGATGTGGGCGTGGTCGCAGGCAGCGAGATCGGCATCCACTACGACTCGATGCTCGGCAAGATCATCGCGTACGCGCCGACGCGCCTCGAGGCCGCGCAGGTGCTGCGCCGCGCGCTCGACGAGCTATGGGTGCCGGGCGTCGTTACCAACCGCGAGCACCTCTCGAAGATCCTCGGGCATCCCGCGTTCCTCGCCGGCGAGCTCGATACCCACTTCCTCGAGCGGCATGCGGGCGAGCTCGCGGCGCGCACGCCGGGCCTCGACCGCGTGCGCGTGGCCGCGGTCGCGCTGACGCTGTGGGGCATCCTCGAGCGCGCCGAGGTCGCGCCGCTCGCACCGCCGGGCTGGCGCAACGTGCAGGTCGCCGACCAGAGGGTGACGTACAAGCTCGGCGACAGCGACGTGCCGCTCGGCTACCGCCCCGGCCGCGAGGGCGGCTTCGCGCTTACCATCGGTGGCAAGCCGACGACGGTCAGCACGTTCGGGCGCGACGGTGATCGGTTGTGGTTCGTCGAGGGGGCAGGGCATCGCCGGCAGGTGCGGATCGCGACGAGTGGCGCGAAGAGCTGGGTGCTGAGCGAAGGGCTGGTGTTCCCGTTCGTCGAGGAGCCGCGGTTCCCCGAGGTCAACGCACGCATCGTCCCGGGTGGGCTCACGGCGCCGATGCCGGGCAAGGTGGTCAAAGTGCACGTCGCGGCGGGTGAGGTGGTCACCGCCGGGGCCGCACTCGTGGTGCTCGAGGCGATGAAGATGGAGCACACCGTCCGCGCGCCGGACGGCGGCACGGTGCAGGCCATCCACGTCGCGGTCGGCGAGCAGGTGGACGCGGATCGTCTGCTCGCGGTCGTGACCCAGTAGTGAGAGCGCTGGTCCTCGCAGCGCTCTCGTTGGCGTGCGGCAATGACGCGTCCAAGGCGCCCGTCGAAACCGCACCCGTCCCCGTTCCCGTCCCCGACTCGTCGCACTCCGTCTTCCTGACGGCTCACGCTCGAGGCCGCGTTCACGCCGCTGCTCGCGAAGATCGTAACGGTTCTTCTACACTCGGTCGATCACTCGCCGCGATCGACCGCTGCATCGCGCGCCGCGCCTCCGTGGGCTCGATCGCTCAGGCCTTGCCCTGAGCGGTCTTGACCTCGATCTTCTTCGCCTGCTGCCCGCCGCCGGGCTTCTTCGGAACCGTGATCGTCAGGACGCCATCCTTCAGGTCGCTGGCGATCTTGTCGATGTCGGCATTCTCCGGAAGCACGAACGCACGCATGAACGAGCCGTACATGCGCTCGTAGGTGTGCACCATGCCCTCCTCGTCGCGCTTCTCGTCCTCGCGCTTGCCACTGATCTCGAGCCGATTGCCGACGAGCTCGATGTCGAGATCCGCCGCCTTCACGCCCGGGAGGTCCGCCGTGAACGAGAACTCCTTATCGGACTCGCGCACCTCGAAGCTCGGAACGAAGTCGCGTTCGATGCTCGCGAGCGCAGGCATCTGAAATGGATCCATGCGCATCAGATCTCGCATCACCTGGAAGGGCCCCCACGGCACGTCTCCGCCGCGGCGCTGGAGGCCCTGACCTTGGTCCTTCTTGATGATCCCCATGGTCTTGCTCCTGAAAGGTTACACCTCCGACGGTGCAACCCACGGGCCGAGCCGTTGGCAGGGTCGTGCGCAACTGCATGCACGGAAGCGTGTCGGCTTCCCATGGGCGCATCGATCGGCACTGACGACAAGGGCTCGAAGAACATCGAGCTCAACATCATTCCGTTCATCGATCTTATGAGCTGCCTCACAGCTTTTCTGCTGGCGACAGCCGTGTGGACAAGCATCTCCCAGATCGACACGAGCGCGGCCGGCAAGGCACGCGACGGCATCAAAGAGGACGTGGGCGAGCCCGAGCTCTCGGTGCTGATCGAGTCCGACGAGATCTGGGTCGGCGTTTCGCGCCTCGAGGAGTTCGAACGCATCCCTCGCGTCGAGCGCGATCACGACTGGGCGCAGCTCGAGCGCAGCCTCGCGGCGCACAAGGCCTCGAGCTTGTTCGCCAGCACGTCGACGATCCAGATCGCCGCGGACAGCACACGCAGCGCGCCGGTGTCGTACCAAGCGCTCGTGCACGCGATGGACGTCGCCAAGAAGTCCGGCTTCGAGACGGTGAACCTGTCCGATCCACTCGGGCTCGCCGCGCGGCCCCAGCTATGATCAACCGAATCGCTGCACGTGCCACGCTTGCAGCTCGTGCATCGACATGAACACCGCATCCGCATGCGCGAGCGCGTCGGCCGGATCGCTGCCCGTGGCAACGGCACACACTGTCGCGCCGCACGCGCGCGCCGCCGCGATGTCGTGGATCGTGTCGCCGACCACCACCACCTCGCGCACCTCGCAATCCGCACGCCCGCGTTCTGCGGCCTTCGCGACCAGCTCCGCGCGCACGCGCGAGTCGCAGCCGTAGCCGCCGAATCCGAACCACACGTCGAGGCCCGCGGCCGCGAGCTTGGCGTGCGCACCCGCGCGCACGTTGCCCGTTGCCACGCCGAGCACCGCATCCTCGCGTGCCGCGAGCCACGTCAACGTCTCGACGACGCCGGCATACACCGCGACGCCGTGCTGCGCGAGCAGCGCGCGCAGGCGCGGCAGGTAGTCCTCGAGGAATGCAGCGTGCTCGCGAGTCGTCGCCGTGCGGCCGAGGCGCGCGAGATAGATCTCGTCGACGATCGCCGGATCCGTCTTGCCGCCGTAGCGGATGCCGCGGCTCGCGTCGGCGACGCCGTGCTGGGCCTCGAACACCGCATCGAACGCGTTGCGCCCCGAGCTGCGCGCGTCGAGGAGCGTCCCGTCGATGTCGAACAAGTAGAGGACCTTCACCCTTCAAACCCTACTAGGAAATCGCGGCGGGCAAGCGCCTTGCACACGTTCGGTGGAGAGGCTCCGCATGCATCTCGACGAAAACCTTGGAGCCGAGATCCTCGAGGCCGGGGACATCCAGTTCATCTACCGCCCGAAGGTGCAATCCACAGATCCCTTCGCGCCGGTCAGTCCGGGCGTGCAGGCGTTCTTCTTCATCCTCAGCCCCGAGGGCAGGCATCTGCATCGGCGAATCCGCGTCGGGCGCAAGCGCATGCCGGCGTCGGAAGGCGGTGAACGGTTCTGGGCCGAGGTCGAAGCGGTCGGCTCCCTCGATCGTGTGCTCGCGAGCGAGCTCGACGACGTGGTGTATGCGACCAAGACGCGCGGCGAGCGCTTCCAGCCTGGGGCGCGTCCGATCGCGCAGGGCAGCTACAAGTTCGAGCTCCACGCCCAGCACGTGCATTTCCGCCATCACCTCGACCACCTCGAGCTCGACGTGCCCGACGAGGTGCGGGTGCCGATCGACGGCGCCAACGTGGTGCTGTTCGAGCGACACCGCGAGCCCGAGAGCAGGGCGTTGTGGACCACGATCGGCCACCCGATGCAGCTCGATCGCGCGGGGGCCGACTTCGTGCTCGTCGGGATCGGCGAAAACTAGGTCAACAAGACATCCCGCGGACTTTATCGTGGGGCGGGCGCGGGCGTCTTCGAGGCGGTGCCCTTGAGTTGGGCAACCCTGATGAGGCCATCGAACGTGTCGCGCAGCGCCCACGCTTTCTCCTTGAACGACGACATCGTGCTCGCGCGGAGCAGACCGTCACCGAAGGCCTTGCCGATGCCGGCGCACGGTGCGTCGCGCTCGAGCTTGGTCGAGGTGCCCTCGTAAATGCGGAAACAGGCCTCGATCTCACCCTTGTTGTAGAGCGGTGCACCGATGTCGATCGCCGAGGAGATCGCGCTGACGACGTCCTGGACTTGCTGCTCGCTGCAGCCGTCGAGCACGCTGAGGGCGTGATCGGGGACCTGGCGATGGATGCGTACCTGATCGTCGGACGTCTTCTCGCTCACCTCGGCCTTCGTCGCCTCGGCGAACTGCGCCATCGTGATCGTCGTGGGCTGCGCGACGAGCGGCTTCAGGTAGTTGCCGGGAACCGCAAAGTTGATCGATTGGCCCTGCGCGATGATCAGCGTGGTCACGCCGATCACCTCGCCGAACTGGTTGAACAGTGGCCCACCGCTCGAGCCTTGCGAGATCGGCGCGGAGATCTGGAGCAGTGTGAGGCCTCCGGGTGGGCACTTCTCTTCCTGCGCCGTGCACACGGGGCGGACCTGGCTCACGAGGCCACTCGATACGGAGTAGTCGAACACGCCGAGCGGGTTGCCGATCGCGGTCACCGTATCGCCGGCGGTCATCTGATCGCTGTCGCCGAGGCGCAGCGGCTTCAGCGGCTTGCTTGGCTGGATCCGCAGGAGCGCGAGATCGCGCCCCGGATCGACACCCGCGATCGCTGTGACCGGATACGTCGAGCCATCGTGCAGCTTGATCTGGATCTTTTCGCTACCCGCCACGACGTGGAGGTTGGTCGCGATGATGCCCGACGCGTGCAGCACGAAGCCCGTGCCGATCTTGTCCTCGCCTGCTTCGACGCGGACGATGCCGTCGGTCGACTGCTGGACAATGTCCTTGGGGGTGAGCTTCACCCGCGGCGCATTTGCGCCCGGTGAGGACGCGCCACATGCGGCAACCACCAGGAGCCCCGGTACGAGCAGCAGAAGTGAGCCACGCATCAAAGCGATTCTACCCCAGGGAGGGGGTACCGCACGGACTGGAGAAGAAGGTCAAAGGGAGGCAGCCGTCGCTGCGCCCGCGGTCACTGCGGCGCCGGTGGCACAGTGCTCCGCTCGCGCTCGCCCGAGTTGAGTCGAATCGTTCGCAGGGCGCTCTCGCCCGCCTCGCGGAACCCCTTGGGATCGAGCTTTGGATCGATGCCGGACTTGATTCCGGCGTCGAGGTGCTGCTGGTAGATCGACATGCGCACGTCCTCCCAGCTGGGGCAGCCGGAGGACATTCCGCGACACGTCGTCAGCGCACGGTTGGCGAAATCGAGCGCTGGCACCACCTCGATCTTGTCGACATAGGCGACCGAGGCAGCGAGCAGTGCCTTCCACTCCGTCGGCGACCCCTTGGCAGCGGTCGCGCCAGCGATCGCGGCTTCAATGGCCCAGTCCTTCTGGTTCGCATCGCCGAGCCGGCGTGCGAAGTCGGTGAGCACCGCGCCGTCCTGGGGGTGGGCGATCGTGCGTGCTTCGGCGAGAGCCAGCGCGAACCGGGTCGAGTCGTCGCCCGGGGTCGCTGCGCTGGCGTACATCTCGCGCGGCGGGAGGACAGCCATCCCGAGGATGACCGTCACCACGGCGAGGTCGACGATGCCAATACGCGGAAGCTTCATGAGCATGCAGACAGTAGCCGGCGGGAAAGGTTCCCGCGAGCGCGCGAGCTCTCCAAGGCTGGACGGACCATTCACCGTCGCCTTTTGCCCCAACACGTCCCGAGATGCCCCGCCGATCCCCTAGGTACCTTGATGTGCAACCGCAACGATATCTTAGGGTTGCTGCGTGGATCGGCCGTTGCACACGCGGTCGAGACCCAACCTGACGCTCTTTCGGAGGACGTTCTAGATGCTGACCAAGATTTCGACCGCATTCCACGACGGTGGATGGGGCATGTGGCCCATCCTGTTCACCTCGGTGATCATCATCGCGATCATCGTCGAGCGTGCTGTTTACCTGTTCCGTTCGTCGGTCGATAAGGACAAGCTCCTCGCGCTTCTCAAGAGCCAGGTGATGAGCGGTAACGTCCAGGGCGCCATCAAGGTTTGCTCGGGCAACCCGACCCCGATGACCCGCATCGTTCAGGCGGGCCTCATGAAGTTCAACCGCAGCGACGACGAGG
Source organism: Kofleriaceae bacterium (assembly GCA_033763475.1). Classification (GTDB taxonomy): domain Bacteria; phylum Myxococcota_A; class Polyangia; order Haliangiales; family Haliangiaceae; genus JABFXX01. The sequence goes on along the minus strand of JANRKM010000188.1, from coordinate 67,760 downwards.
TCCAGGCTGCAATGGACGAGGCCGCGCTCCGCGAGCTGCCCCGCATCAACGCGCGCACCCCGTATCTCGCGATGCTCTCGAACTTCGCCGTTATGGCCGGCCTCCTCGGCACCATCGCCGGCATGATCGGCTCGTTCAAGTCCGTCGGTAGCGGCGACGCTGGCAACAAGGCGACCGCCCTCGCGGAAGGTATCTCCGAAGCGCTTAACTGCACCTTCTTCGGTATCGCCACGTCGCTCATCGGCCTCCTCGGCTACGCGCTCCTCCAGGGCAAGACCACCAAGGTCGTCGACGACATCAACGAGGTCACCGTTCAGGTCGTCAACCTCGTGACGTCGCACCGCGCCCAGATGACCCCGGGCCAGTAGGTCTTCCTCGCAACCTATTCACTAGCGAGGAGGTCCCACTATGGGCGCAGCAGTAGGAACAGACGAAAAAGGAAGCGTCAACGTCGAGCTGAACATCATTCCGTTCATCGACCTGATGAGCTGCTTGACCTCCTTCCTTCTCGTCACCGCGGTCTGGGTAAACATCGCCCAGATCAACATCCAGCCGAAGGGCAAGACCCGCGACACGTCGAACGTCCAGAAGGACGACGAGACGGTCACGCTGTCCGTGCTCGTGCAGGCCGACCGCATCTGGGTTGGGCTGTCTCGCGTGAACGAGTTCCAGGAGATCCCGAAGACCCCCGAGGGACACGATTGGGCCAAGTTCGAGACGACCCTGAAGGATCACAAGGCGTCGGCGTTCTTTGCGGATCGCGCGGACGTCGAGATCGCGGCGGAGAGCACGACGCAGGCGAAGGTCACGTACCAGGATGTCATCAAGGCGATGGACGTGGCCGTCAAGGTCGGGTTCATCGATGTCGGACTCTCTGACCCGGCGGGCCTCGCGGCTCGACCGAGCTTGTAGGAGGCGATCATGCCCGTTCATAAAGCAGGCCCACGCCTCTACCATTCCGTTCCGTTCAAGCACCTGGTGAAGAAGTCGGGTAGCGCCCACGGTGGGCGCGCCTCGAACATCTCGCTGAACCTGGTGCCGTTCGTCGACATGATGACGATGCTCGTGTGCTTCCTCCTGATGGTGTTCTCCGCCTCTGGCGAGCTCCTTCAGGCGCAGCGCGGTCTCGAGCTGCCGATCGCAGAGTCCAAGCAGGTTCTGCAGCAGGCACCCGTCATCATCGTCACGAGCGCCGAGATCACGTATCAGGGTCAGTTGATCACGACGGTCGAGGCGGCGCTCCGCGACGACTCGCCGACGTTCAAGATCGACGCCCTGTTCGAGCGCCTCGATGCCGAGGCGAAGAAGATCAAGGAGACGATCGCGCTCGGTCAGCTCAAGGACAAGGCGCTCGCCAAGTCCTGCGACGACGCGAAGAACAACATCCGTCCTCAACCGGGCAAGATCTGTCCCGACGGTTTGGCGATTCTTCAGGCCGACGAAGGTATCGACGCGCGCCTGATCAACAAGATCGTCAACACCGCCAAGGCCGCAGGTTTTGATAACCTCCTGTTCGCGGTCAAGAACAAGTAGTCCTTGTTCTTGGGAATCACGAACACGCAGCAGAAAGAACCCTCATGACGCGCCTGCCACTGGCTTTCGTCATGCTGGCGGGCCTCGCGGGGCTCGCCGGCTGTCCGGACGACCCGTACTCATATTCGACCTGGACCAAGAAGCTCGACGACCCCAAGGAAGGCGAGCGGGCGGTCACGGAGCTCGATCAGCTCGGTAACCCGAACGCGATTCCCGCCCTCGGTGAGGCGTGGATCGCGCAAGGTAAGCCGGTTCGCCTGCTTCAAGTCATCATCGGCCTCGCTCGGCCGATGACACCCGCCGAAGCCGACGCGAACAACAAGGTCGACTACGTCAAATCTGGCCGTCCCGCGAGCTGGGACAAGGCCGTGCCCTACCTCGTCAAGGCACTCACCGAGGTTGACGACGCGAACCCGCGCTCTGTCGACAGTGCCGGCAAAGCTGCCGACGCACTCGGCGAGGCCCAGCTTGCCGAGGGACTCGACGCGCTCGTCGAGATGGCGAACAGGAAGCGCACCAAGAAGCTCATCGGTGCGCAGATCGCCTCGGTGCGCGCAATCGGCAAGTTCACCTCTGTCAAAGAAAAGGCCGCCGCGGCGCTGATCAAGGTCATCGACCAGGAGCCGCCCGCCCACCCTCGCACCGCGAAGAGCAAGGAAGAAGGCCGCGCGCTCGAAGAACAGTTCGGTATGTACCTCGGCGTGACCGGCGCAGCGATCAACGCGCTCGGTGACCTTCGCGTTCCGAGCGCAGCCAAGCCGCTGGTGCTGTCGATGTACCGCACGCCGGAGCTGTTCATGCAGGTCCGCCGCGCCCTCGTCGCCACCGGCCCCTCGGCGAAGGAGCTGCTGCATCAGACGCTCCTCGGCACGCAGGCCGAGGTGAACCAGCTGTTCAAGGACAAGAAGCTCGACAAGTACTGCGGCGACAAGGGCGACGCGACCGAGTGCGCCGCGGTGTCGGCCAAGGACTTCTACCCGGCCGTCGTGCTGGGCGACTTCTACGATCCCGCGTCGGCCAAACCGCTGCTGGAAGCGCTCAAGCGCCCGGGCGCGCCCGTCTACTTCATGGACGATGCGCCGAGCCCGAACACGCAGCACAACGCGATCTTCGACGCGCTGCGCAAGATCGGCGCGGCGGAGGCTGCGGCCCCCGTGTTTGCCATCTGGAACGACAAGGCGACGGAGCTGAACACGAAGGTGCTCGCGATCAGCGCGTACCCGTTCCTGACCCGCGACGGGAAGGGAACGGCCGAGCTTGCGGCGATCGCCGGTGATAACAAGGCCGACGATACGCTCCGTCAGGAAGCGGCGACGGCCTTCGCGCGCCTGGCGACGGATGCGAGCTCGCTGAGCGTCCTCGAGGGCCTCGCGGACAAGTACTTCAAGGCCTCGGCCGAGAAGCGCAAGGAAGCCGATGGCAAGCCGAAGGCGGACTCCGACGCGGCCGACAAGCTGTTCGACCAGCAGAAGAAGGACCTCGAGAAGCAGAAGTCCGACCTCATCAAGCTGACGAACGACAAGTCGAAGTCGGCCGAGGACATCAAGGCGGCGACCGCCGCCGTGAAGGCCAAGGAAGAAGAGTTCAAGGCGCACAAGAAGAAGCACAAGGAAGCGACTGCGCCCTACAAGCAGCTGGACAGCGCGGCCAAGGCCTACAAGGGCTACGCCCGCATGTTCCAGACGCACGTGGCGCGCATCGAGATCGCGATCCGGTGCAAGCAGGACGTGAAGTGCTACGCGGACAGCCTCAAGCTGACGCCGCAGCAGGCGGCGGATAACGCCGCCAAGTACATCAAGGACATCAAGGAGTGGACGGACGACGAGAAGAAGGGCCTGCAGGAGGCCAACGTCGAACGCGCGATGCTGGAGATCGGCAAGATGGGCCCGAAGGCGGCCAGCATGACCGACACGCTCCTCGACGCGGCGAAGAGCGACGTTCGCCTGGTCCGCCAGTCGGTGCTGCTCGCGCTTCCCAAGATCGCGGCCGTCCCCTGTGCGAACTGCGAGACCAAGCTCGATGCCGCCATCAAGGCCGGCGAGGGTAAGACCACGCTCGGCGACCTCAACCTCGAGACGACGATGCTGCGGAACTTCTTCTCGTGGGCCGGTGGCAAGACGCCGAGCGAGGCCAAGCCGGCCGAAGCTCCGCCGGCGGCTCCCGCAGAAGCGCCCGCGAAATAGCGAAGACCAGAGACGAACGACGGGGCGACAGGCGAAGGCTTGTCGCCCTTGTCCGTTTCGGAGGCCGCCGTGTGTCTGAAGATGTGCCGCCAAGATCGCCAAGCAGAGCCCTCGAACGGGCACGTGGGTCGGCGTCGTCGCTTCGGACCGGTTGTACCCGGCGAAGCCGAAAAAATCTCTGCATGGCGATCTCCGCGTCTTGGCGGCACATTTTCTGGGCTCGTTACGTCCTTCCGAGCGCCGACCATTCGCGGGCACCGCGCACCTCTTGCGGCAAAGCCTCAGGCCGGGTAATCCGTTAGGTCTCGGGGCGTAGCGCAGTTGGTAGCGCGGGAGTTTTGGGAACTTCAGGCCGCAGGTTCGAATCCTGTCGCCCCGACCACCTTTAGCCAGAAGCCGTTACGCAACGGCGAGCTCGCTCTTCACGAGAGGGCGTAGCAGGTCGACGAGCTCGGGGGCGCACACGAGTCGGATCGCCGACATCGGTTGACCGAGGGGCATGTCCTCGAGGAGTCGCGACAGGGTGACGGCACCGTGCCGCGGGTGGTCGATGACGTGGAGCTCTTCGTCCGCCGAGGCGAGGTAGCCGACCTGGCGCGCCGTATCGAGGTGGATGTAGCTCGCCGCGTGGGCGCCGAAGTGCTGGCTCGCGATCTCGAGAGCGCGCGGGAGAAGGCGATCCGCGGCGGCGCGATCGTCGCCGAGATCGAAGGTCTTGAACAAGCGGCGATCGACGAGGCGGGCGCTGAGGTCACGCAGCACGGGGTCGTCCGCACCCGGGCCGTCGTAACCGGCCCAGCGATCGAGGGCCATCGTGAGGGTGACGTCGTGGAGGCGGAGGTAGTCGGCGACGTCGACGTCGGTCCCGCGCGCCATGGCGGCCGCGATCGAAAGGCCAGGCGGCTCGGCGTGCGCGCGAGCGAGCTCGGCGAACCTCTCGAGCGTCTTGATGAACATCCATTCGGCCGCGCGCACCGTCTTGTGGTGATAGACCTGCGCGTACATGTACGAACGCGCGAACAGGTACTGCTCGACGGCGTACATGCCCCGGCGGTAGTCGACGACGAGATCGGTGTGACCCTGGCGGACCTGCGCGACCTGGATCGCGTGGATGATCCAGTCGAGGTCGTACGTCGCGTACCCGGCGCCCGAGTAGTGACCGTCGCGAAGGAGGTAGTCGAGGCGATCGACGTCGAGCTGCGAGCTGACGAGCTTGCGCGCGAAGTGCGGGTGATAGCCCTTGCCCCAGAACCGGCCGAGCGTCTCGGGGAGCCCGGGCTCGAGGGTCTCGAGTGCGGCGCGCAGCTCGGGATCGCCCGTCACGATCTTGGCGCCCCAGTGCTCGTGGTCGTGGCCGTCGAAGACGTGCTCCCACGCGTGCGAGAACGGCCCGTGGCCGATGTCGTGGAGCAGCGCGGCGACCTTCACGTGGCGCGCGACGATCGGGTCGAGGTCGAGCCTGAGCGTCACGCGCTGCGCGATGTGAAATGCGCCGAGGGCATGACCGAAACGCGAGTGCTCCGCACCCGGATAGACGAGCCACGCGAAGCCCATCTGCTTGATGCGGCGCAGGCGCTGGACCGCGTGCGTGTCGAGCAGGTCCGCGAGTGGGCGATCGACGCCTTTGAACTCGATAAGGCCGTGAACGGGATCGCGGAAGACGCGGTCTTTGATCATTTGGATTCGATCACCGGCACGAGGTTACTCGCACGGCGCACGAGCTTCGGCGCACCGAGATCGTCCCCCAACCCACACCCCGCACCCACGACGATCACGAGCGCAAGCCCCTTCATGGCCGCGCACCCTAACACGATGCGCTAAGGTGGCGCGTGGCCGGCAGACGCCAGGTTCGAGACGCAAGCCCGACGGAGGGCGGGCGCGCTACACCGCCGCAGGCGGTGTGGAGGTCGATCGAGCGGCTCGACGGGACGACGCGACGTGACGACCGCGACACCGTGGTCGAGGAGGCGCCGCTCCAGCTGCGCGCGCGTGGCATTCCGGTCGCGACGCTCATGCGCACGCCCGGGCAAGACCTCGAGCTCGTACGTGGTCTCCTGCACGCCGAGGGCATCACGGTGGCGGGAGCGAAGCAGATGGAGCCGGACGCGGTGGAGCTCGACGTCGATCCCGCGGCGTTCGCGTCGCGCGGGCTGCTCGCGAGTGCGGCGTGCGGAGTCTGCGGACGGGCGGCGATCGCAGACCTCGAGCTGCGCGCGACCGAGGTCACTGCGGACACGATGATCGCGGCGTCGGTGCTCGCAGCGTTACCTGCCACACTCCGGGGCGCGCAGTCCCTGTTCGCGGCGACCGGTGGGCTACATGCGGCGGGCTTGTTCACCACCGCGGGGACGCTGGTGGCCGCACGCGAGGACGTCGGTCGGCACAACGCCGTCGACAAGCTCGTCGGCTGGGCCCTCGAGGCGGGCATGGCACCGGGAGCACACCTGCTGTTCCTGTCGGGCCGCGCCGGCTACGAGCTGGTGCAGAAAGCGATCATGCTGGGCGTGCCGGTCGTCGCTTCCGTGTCGGCACCCAGCTCCCTGGCCATCGAGCTCGCCGAGCGGTTCAACGTCGCCCTCGTAGGGTTCGTCCGCGATTCGAGGGCAAACGTTTATTCCCACGGGTGGCGGATTCGCTCGTCGTAGGGATCCCTCGCACTTGACGGCCAGTGCTCGATTGAATTACCGACGGTCGGCTTTCTTGCTTCCGATCCACGTCCCACATAGGTTTCCCGTCGATGCTTACCTCGCGCGTCACTGCCGTATCGCTCGCCCTCGCACTGACTGCGTGCGGTAAGAGCACCAAGGATCAGCCTCGCACGACCGACACCAAGGTCGCCGAAGCGGGTACGACGAACGCTGCCGCCGGCAACGGCAACGGTGGCGCCGCGGTGACCAGCTCGACGTCGGCCTCGCCCTCGGCTGCCACGCCGCCGACCAAGGCGCCGGCGCGGGGTCCCGAGCGTGCGGTCTATTCGCTCGTCGATAGCCGCCTCTCCGCGCACCTCACGCGCGGCGGCGGGCTGCTCGTCTCGGGCGCGACGGCGGGCTTCGCGAAGTACATGCGCTTCGGCAACCAGATGTCGGAGAAGAAGAAGGCGTGGGAGCTGCGGGTCTCTGGGGGCCAGGCCGAAGGCGACGTGAAGGTCGCGCAGATGACCGGCAAGAGCGCGACCGTGTTCGTGCCGCTCACCGCCGCGCAGGCCGCGCGCACGTCGATCCGCATCCGCATCAACTCGAGCGGTTCCGGCGTCGTCAGCCTCAAGGTCAACGACAACAAGGACCTCAACAAGGACCTCGCGGCGGGCTGGTCGACCCTCGTGTTCGAGGTTCCGGCGGGCCAGCTCAAGGAAGGCGAGAACGCGCTGACCTTGTTCACCAAGCCTGGCGAGGCGAAGATCGCCTGGATCCAGGTCGGCGGTGCGACGCCGCTCGCCGACGACGCGTCGGTCGCGTTCTACGACACGGCGAAGAAGGCGCTCCTCCTGCCCAAGGACACGGCGCTCTCCTACTACGTGATGGTGCCCGACAAGGCCAAGCTCACCGGTGACCTCTCCGACGGGAGCTGCACGGTCAGCGTGCTCGCCACCGCCGAGGACGGCTCGACTGCGGAGGGCAAGCTAACCGGCATCGGCTCGGCGGTCGATCTCGCGGCGCTGTCCGGCAAGGCCGTGCGCCTCGACCTCGACGGTCAGGGCTGCGCGCAGAGCGAGCTGACCAACGCGGCGCTCGTGGTCCCGGGCACCGCCACAGAGGTGAAGCGCGGCGCGCCGCCGAAGAACGTGGTGTTCATCATCATGGACTCGCTGCGCGCGGATCGCGTCCGTCCGTGGAACGCGAAGGCGCGTCCCGAGACGCCGAACTTCGACAAGCTCGCCGAGAGCTCGACCGTGTTCCTGAACAACTACGTCCAGGGCAACGAGTCGCAGGTCTCGCACGCTGCGATGTGGACCTCCATGTATCTCGCCAAGCACAAGGCGCCGAACATGAAGGACACCCTGGCCGACAAGTTCGTGACCATCGACGAGGTTGCGAAGAAGGCCGGCAAGTTCGTCGCCGGTGTCTCGGCCAACGGCTACATCCGCCCGAAGCGCGGCTACGGCAACGCATGGGACAAGTTCGTCAACCACATCGAGAGCTCGATGGGGCTCAAGGGCGCCGACATCCTCGAGAAGGGGCTGTCGTTCATCACGCCGAAGAAGGACCAGCCGTGGTTCCTCTACATGGGCACGATCGACACGCACGTCACGCTGCGCGCGAAGTCGCCGTGGCTCGAGAAGTACAGCCCCGGCTACAAGGGCAAGTTCGCCACGTCGTTCGGTGACGACGGTGCGGGTGGCTTGCCGAAGGACCTCTCCGACAAGGACATGGAGCACGTGCGCGCGCTGTACGACGCGAACGTCAGCTACCAGGACGACCTCCTCGGCCAGCTCGTGAAGAAGCTGGAGGAGTGGGGCGTGATGGATGAGACGATGATCATCATCACCGCCGACCACGGCGACGAGCAGTGGGAGGACGGCCGGTTCGGTCACGGTGCGTCGGTGCGCGAGACCCTCGTGCGCGTGCCGCTCCTCATCCACTACCCGCCGCTGTTCCCGGCCGCGAAGGTCACCGAGGGCACCGAGGGGATCGACATCGTGCCCACGCTCGCCGACGCGCTCGGCGTTGCCCACGACCCGGAGTGGCAGGGCATGTCGCTCATCTCGCTCGCGCACGGCAACGGCGGGTACCCACTGATGTCGTTCGGTTCGAAGTACGAGAACGGCCACGCCGGCCGCATCGGCCACTGGAAGGGCATGCTCAACGCCGCCGCGGCGCCGCGCATCTACGACCTGTCCAAGGACAGCGGCGAGACCAAGGACCTCTACGGCAGCGCGCACATCGGCACGCGTCTCCTCCTGGACGCGATGTGGATCCAGCGGCAGTGGAACGCCGAGTGGAAGAAGTCGCAGTGGGGCAACGCTGCGGCGGTCTCCAGTCGGTTCGCGGCGGACCTAGGTGAGTAGGCGCCGCAACCTTCACCCGACCGAAGGCGTGCGCTTCGTCCTCGAGCGCACAGAGGACCAGGGTACGCGCGCGACGTATCTCGCCTCGGTCTACACGCCCGATGCGGTGTTCTCGAGCACCGCGACGCTGGTCGATGATGGGACCGCGGAGCTCCCCGCCACGGGCGCACCACCCGAGCTGGAGGAGCGGCTGGCTACGGTCGCCAGGCTGATCGCCCGCGATGCCAACAAGCGCAAGGAAGACGGCTTGGTGACCTGGCCAGGCCGCATCATGCGCTGGCGAAAATAGCGCGTAGGCCACCTCATGGTCCGCGCTGCCAGCGCGCTAACTGATGATCGGCACCCTCGCACGAAGGGGGCGGGGCTAGATGCGCGCGCATCGTCTGTTGTCCGCTCGCGCGCGATGCCAGCGCGCATCTTCCCACACATGCCCTGGATGGTCCGATAGTTTAGCCCGCGCCTCCTCGCCACGAAACATTCACGCCATGGCGCAGCTTGGACGATCTACTGTCCATGACATATGAAGGCGTTTGCAGCCGGACAGGCAGGGCATTCGGAGCTCGACGAAGCTCGTAGCGAGGATGTCGAAGACAGGCGTCTACTGCGCTCCGCCGAGCGGACCAACGCCGTGCACACCGGCGGCGATGCGGTGTTGCGCCAGCTGCTCTCACAATTGCCGGGCCCCAGTCAGGATGCGTACGGGCCACCCGAGCAGTGGGAGATTTCCGATCTCGACGTCGGTAAGGTCCGACTGAAGATACATTGCCCCTTCCCGCGCAACTCATTTGAGTTCGAGGAATTCATAACTGCCTGCAAAGCTGTGCTCAAGAAAGGCGGGTGGGAAACACTCGAAACGCCGGTCGAGGCCCATCTCTACTACTCCACTCCATCGTATACCCATGCGAAATTGATGGAGAATCCTACCGTCAACAAGACGCAGCTTGCCAGGCAAGTCGGCGACCAACCAGACTCCCATATGTTTGGGAACTCGTTCGTGCCTCAATACGGTAATTACGATCCAAATGATCAAGAGAATCGATACCAGGCGTACGTCAACTCGGATAATCGTAATAAGCTTCATAGCTCGAACGACAACCATCCAGGACTCAAACTGCTTGGGCTGGAACTGACCATCGCGCACGAGCTCTCGCACACGGTCATCGGCCAGGAGCACGCGGGTTCGACCCGGTATCTGGACGCGGAAGCGGGGGCGTTAGCTGACAGCCACGTCGGAAACGCCTACTTCAGCAACATCATGAGGGATGGCAACGTCCACGAAAAGATCAGGCAGCTTCACCGCTACATCAGCGGACGACCCGAGTTGGGCGTGGATGCGAACGACGTCGCCACCGACTGTGTGATGTGGCATCTCGCGCATGCGGGGCAACCATATGCGAAGGCCCGGGCGATCGGGTACACGTCGCGGTATCGGGACATTGTCTACAAGTGGTAACTCCGCGCCCCGTCGACGCGCCGCTCACTGAACAGGTAGCGCGACCACGAGCTCGCCGCCGCCGCCGCGGCGATCCGACCGCGCGAGCTCACCACCGGCGCGCTTGGCGAGCACCTCGACGATGCGCACGTCAAAGTGGTCTCCTGCGACCGGCTCGGTGACGCCGCACACGAGCTCGACCCAGCGCACATCGTCGATCGTGCGCTCGCGCGCGTAGAGCTCCACGCGTGGCGCCTCGGCGACATCGAGCACCATGCCGATCACGAGGTACGTGAGCTCGTCGTCGGAGAGTGCGGTTGCGGTGTCCGGGTCGATCGCGAGGTGGGCGTTGACGTCGATCGCCATCCGCATCTCGTCGACGACGCGCGCCACCGTCGGCCCGACCGCGGGGCCGCGCACGTGGTCGACGCGCGGTCTCGCTACGGCCATCAGCGCGTCGAGCTGGTGCTGTGCATCGCCGGCGGCGCGCACCATGTCATCGATGATGACGCTTTCCTCAGGGCATTTCTCGCCGAGGTCGAGGGCACCGAGCTGCACGATCTGCACGAGGTTCAACAGATCGTGCGTCTTCCCGGCCACGAGCTTTGCTGCCGTGGTGACCTGCGCGTCGTGGGCAAGCGTCCAGGCAAATCGACGATAGCGCTCGACGAGCGCGAGGCGCGCCGCCGTGCGGTCCGCGGATGCGGTGACGCGAGCGCTCGCCGCGCGCGGGAGCACGCGGTCAGTCGTCGTCGTCTTCGTAGTACTCGACCGGCTCGTAGCGTATCTCCCTGCTAGCGGGACATACGGATCTGTAGCTGCACCGATCACACCACGATCCGGGGTTCGTCCTGGGCCCGTCATCGACGGCGAGCGCCGCGGCCTCGATGTTGTCCAGGAGGTCAGGCATCAGACGATCGATCACCGTCTCGGGGGGGACAGGCGCACTCCACTCGACCGCACGCTCGGCGATCCAGTGTAGACCGAGCCAGAACCGCTTCACGTGGCGAAACGCGGCAGCTGCGAGCACCGCGTAGCCCTCGAGCTGGTCGGCGATCGACGTGCCTGGGATGCGCGCGCCTGTCTTGTGGTCGACCAGCGCGAGCGAGTCATCCTCGAACAGGTACCCGAGGTCGAGCACGCCGCGGTAGTACGCGTCACCCGCGTAGAACTGCGTCGTCGTCAGGTCCTCGCGCACGGCAAGCGAATACTCCACCAGCTGGCGTGCAACGCGGCGGCGCCGGCGGAACTGCGAGATGCGCGTGGTGAAGGCGGGGATCCCGGTCGCGAGCGCGTCGTAGCGCATCTGCTCGGTGTCGGACGGCAGCTCCGCGCGGATCGCGGCATGGGCTTCCTCGATCGGCGTGCCGAGCAGCACCTGCTCGAGGGCCTTGTGGATGGCCTTGCCGATCCGAGCCTCCGGCATGACCTCGGGTTCTTTGAGCTTCTGGATGTACTTGAAGTGAAACAGCCGCGGGCAACGCAGGGCCGTCGACACCTTCGAGGCCGACCACGGGGCGTGGATGAGTGCGCGTGTCGACGGCACGGAGGGTCGAGCCTAGCCGAAAACTTGTCCCTCGGATGGCCCGGGCGTAGCACCGAAGGGTGAGCGAGTCTTTGCACGTCTGCGAGGTCTGTAGCGCGAAGGTCTCCGAGCTCCGCCGAGGTCGTTGCTGGGGGTGCTACGCCAAATGGGTGGATGCACGCCCGGTTGGCACCGGGGCGAAGTGCATCACGTGCACGGAAAAGCGACGCAGGGTCCTGCGCAACGTCGAGCTGTTCGGCCAATGGAGGCCGATGTGCTTCAACTGCGCGGGACAGATGCTGAGCCTGGACCCGATGCCCGACACGATCGTGGGGCTTCGTCAGGCCATCTCGCGCGAGCGCCGGCACCTTGACCGCCGCTATGGCAAGCCCGACACGCGGGTGTTCCGCTACGAGCGTCGCGTCGGCGAGCGCCGCAGCGTGCGCGAAGCGCTGATGCCGATCGAGGACGACATGATCATCGAGGTCACCGTCGAGAATGACGGCATGGACTTCGAGGACCTGACGACGATCCGCGAGATGGTGACCCATCTGCGGCCCGTCGGGCTCGCGTAGCATCGAACCATCTATCGATCAGAACTTCGCACCGCGCGGAGGCGGTGCTGCGCACCCCAGTAGTGGGGCTTGCGGCTACTTCTTCTTCGGCGCGGGCGCGCTGAGACCGCGCGGAGGCGGTGCCGGCGTCGGCTCCACGACCTCCATCTGGTCGGGGCCGCCGCGCACCGCGGTCAGCCACAGTACGCCGAGCGGCAGCACGGCGCCCGCGGGCACGACCTCGGAGAGCGACTTGCCCGTGGCGCGGACCGTGAGCTTGAGCGTCTTCGGATCCTTGATGATGGACGTCTTGAAGTTGCCGTCGCCCGTGTAGGTCTCGACGATCTTCATGACGTCGCCCTTGCGGCGGATGACGTCATCGAGCTGCTTGTCGACGCCCTTGTACGAATCGATGGCGCCGAGCGCGAGCTTCGCGAAGCCGCGCGGTGCAATGTGCGACGCCTTCAGGAGGTCGAGCGCGCCGGCCGACATGGTCTCCATGTTGTCGAGCCCGGCTTTCGAGCTGTCGATCCACGTCCAGCCGATGCCATCGGAGAACACCGAGAACGTGGCGAGCTTGTGGCGCGTGACCATGTCCGACAGGAAGTTCTTCTGGCCCATATTGTCGTTGGCGGCCTTGCGCGCCTTTTGTGACAGCGTGACCACCATCGCGTAGATCGGCTTCTGCGCGATCACGTCGGCCGCGTGCGCGAGGTTCGAGCCCGGGGGACGCGCCGGTGCCTTCCACGTGTCGTTCACGCGGTCACGCACCAGGTTGAGGGTCCCCGCGATCAGCACGCCGTCCTTGGTGACGCCGATCGCCGGATCGTTCGCGCCCATGTCGACCACCGCGCCGCTACCGACCTTGGTGACCTGCTTGCTGGTCATCTTCGCGATCTTGTCGAGGTTCGCCGGCGTGAACTTGCCGTGGATGACCGCCACGAAGTTGGGGTCCTGACGCGGCACCACCTGCACGAACATGGTCGCGTCATTGACGTCGTTCACGACGTCGATGCCGGTGGCTGCCTTCGCGAGCCCGCGTGCGCCTTCGACCTCACCGATCACCTTGCGCATCGAGTTAGCGAGGTCGGGCGAAGCCTTGATCGCAGGCGAGCTCGGGAGACCCGACAGCACCTTGTAGTTGTTGGGCACCACGCTTGCTGCATCGAAGTGCAGGACAACGTCTGCATCCGGCATCGCGTATTGCAGTGCGGCCTCGGGCGTTGGCGCCTTCGGGTTTTGCTGCACCGAGAAGCCACCGAGCCCGAGCAACAGCGTGATTACTTCGACGATTCCGAGCGACATGTCCATTCCTCCTGCGGGCGAGCGCGCCCCGGCCGAGCATTCGATCAACTCGTACCGTCGCGCAACGTACGCGAGCCATGGACGCAGCATGTCACTGCAAAATTTCAACGTGCATCAGTCACGCATCACGGACCTCAGACGTCTGGAAAAAAATCGCATGTCAAGACTGGTTCCTGAAACGGTCGGCGCTAGGATGGCCATCGTCTCGACGGGGACAGAGCTCGATGAGCTCGATAGAAAACTTTTCGACGGAGGCACGAGGGACATGAGTACGCTTGCTGTGGTTGAGGAGATTCTTCGCGAAACGGCCGTCCCTATGTCGGTTCGCGAGATCGTTGAGCGGGCGGGTGTGAGGTTGCCCAGCAAGTCGAAGACTCCCGATACGGTTGTTGCTCGGGACCTGTCGATGGACATCAAAAAGAAGGGCGAGACCTCGCTCTTCATTCGCACGTCGCCTGGTCGTTACACGCTGCGCGCTCTCGCCACCGTGTCGACTACGGAGACGTCGCGCCCCACGGCGCCTGTTGCGGCACCCGCGACAACGTCGATGAGCGCACTGCCGCAGCGGAAGCCCGCTGTCGCCGCACCCACTGCGCCGCGCGCGCGCACGGACAGCGAGGCGACCGGCGGCGGCTTCGCCGGCTGAGCCTTCCGGAGCGTTGCTGTACTGCGAACGGTGACCAACCTATCGAGTGGTTGGTAAGGTCGGCACGTGATTCGTCGAGCCGACCTCAGTGACCACGCCTGGATCGTGGCCACCGGCGCGGAAGCGTACGCAGACCTCGGCGACTACACGCGGATTCTGCCGTCGTGGCTCGCGCAACCAGGTGTGCTCGCGTGGATCGACCACGACGTGCAAGGACGGGGGCGCGGCTTCGCGATGCTCGGCTTCTACATGGAAGACGCGAGCGGGACAGGGGCAGGACCGACGCAGGTAGTCGCAGACCTGCTCGCGCTCGCCGTTCTACCAACACAGCAACGCCGCGGCATCGGCTCGAAGCTACTCACGCACGTCATTGAAGTCGCAGAGCGCGTCGCGCCCTCTAGCGACATTCACGCTCTGCGACTTACCGTCTCGGAGGACAACACGGGTGCGCAACGAATGTACGCCCGCGCAGGCTTCCGTGTTGTCGATGGCTCTGCGACCTACGACCGCGGTCAACGCGCGCTTCGCATGGCGCGTCCACTGCGCGACAAAAAGTAGCACTACAGCCACAGCCGAAAATGACAACGCCTCGCCTCCCCGCGAGGCGTGCATCGTCACGTGCGGCTGCTCAGAAGATGATGCTGCCGCAGGGGAACGTCGCCTGCACGTTCGGGTTCTGCGTCGTCTTGAGCGTGGTGCATGCCGACCCCTGCACGCGGATGGTGTTGCCGCCGACGAGGATCCAGTCGGAGCCATACTGCTGCTGCACACCGTTGATCGTGAGCGTGCCGTTCATTGCCTGACCTTCGTCGATCGACGCGGTGAGCGACAGGTCGCACGAGATGACGCCGTTGATGATTGTCTGGAAGGCAGACTGCAGCTGCGATGCGTTCGAGACCGGGTAGTACGGAACGTCCGGCTGGCCGTTGACCCAACCCTGGCCCGCGTTCGCGAGGTCCTGGAAGTGACTGCTCGTCTGGTTGATGGCGAGGACGTAGACGGGAATGCCGGCCGCGTACGCGGCGCGCGCGGCATTCACCGACGCGCCCTCCGACGCGCCACCGGGGCAGGCATTCGGCAGACCATCGGTCGCGAGCACGATCGCCGGCGGCGAGTCCGCGGGTGGCGGGTTCGCCTGGAAGTTCTGCACGGCCGCGTTGATCGCCTCCGGGGTCGGCGTGTTGCCGAACGGATCGAACGGCTCGATCACGTTGCGGATCGCGCCCGCGTTGTTGAGCGCGCGCGGAATGACATCGAACTGGAAGACGCCGCCGCTAGGCTCCGAGCAGCCGTAGAGCGCCGACCCGAAGTAGGCCTTGTTCTGCAGCTGCGTCACCACGCCGCTGGTTCCGACCAGCGCCTCCACCATCGCGTCATAGCGGTTCGGGGCGATGTCGCTGCCGTCCATCGAGCCGCTGCGATCGAGCACCAGCATGATCGACGGCGTCTTCGGCATCGGCGTGAACACCACCGCCGGGCAGCTCGCGTCGGGACCGTTGCTTCCCGGCGAGCCATCGTCCACGCAGCGACCATCATCCGTGCACACGTAGCCCTCACCGCACTCGGCGCTGTTCGGCGTGCACTGCGTGTCGCAGAACCCGTCGGGCGCGCAGTGATAGCCGCTGGGGCACGTGGCCGGAGCGCCTGGCGCAGGGTCACACGCTGTCATGCAGGCGGCTGGAGCGGGAACCTGATCACACAGGCTGCCAAACTCTTTCGGCCCGCATCCAGTGACGGCGATGGCGGCGACAAAACCGAGCGACAAGCGATTCATCACGCCGGCCTCGACAGCAAATGCCGCGCCGCCTTGCCTCGAATACTTTCAGGCAATTACCGGTGGAGACAAAGGACCCCGGCGGGGATCCTGTCCCCGGATCGAGGGTCGGACCCTAATTGCTCAACCAAGACGCAACGTAGACGCGGAGCCGCCACACGCGGGCGACGTCGCGTGCGCGTCGGGCTAGGGTCCGACGCTATGTCAGCCTACGAGCGCGTCGGCTTCGCGGGCCGGAGGGCCATCCAGTAGAGGAGCGCCATCACGATGCCGACGATGATGATGCCGGGCCACATGAGGTGCTCGTACGTACCGATGACCGAGCCGTCCTCGAGCGTCTTGGGGAACGCAATGAGCTTGGTGCTGTCACCGGCAATGGCCCCCGGCAGCGCAGCGCCGATGCCCATGAGCGACTCGCCGGTGATGAAGCCTGCCGCGACGAGGAAGCCGTTGCGCTCGACCTGCGCGCGCCGCTCGGGCGAGGCACCGGTCTTGTGGAGCGAGCGCTCGACGAACCACGCGATCATGCCGCCGAGGAAGATGGGCAGGTTGAGGTCGAACGGCAGGTACACGCCGACCGCAAATGCCATCACGGGGATGCGGAACGTCGACTGCTTCTTCTCGAGGTAGAGGTCGATCGCGATGACGGTGATCGCGATCGCCGCGCCGATGCCGATGATGGTCCATGGCAGGCCGCCCGCGAACACGCCCTTGGAGACCGTGGCCATGAGGTTGGCCTGCGGCGCGGCGAGCTTCGGGCTACCGATGACGTACTGCTCGTGGAGGACGTTGAGGGTGGGACCGACGACGAACGCCGCGACGACGACGCCGAGGATCTGCATGACCTGCTGCTTCCACGGCGTGGAGCCGACGAGCTGACCGCACTTGAGGTCCTGCAGGTTGTCGCCGCCGATCGCCGCGGCGCAGCAGACGACGGCGCCGATGAGAATCGCGGCGACCGGGCCCGCCTTGCCGCCGATGCCGAGCGCGAGGAGCAGGAGCGAGGCGACGAGGATCGTCGAGATCGTGATGCCGGAGATCGGGTTGTTCGACGAGCCGACGAGGCCCGCCATGTACGACGAGACGGCCGCGAACAAAAAGCCCGCGAGCACCATGAGCACGGCCATCACGGCGCTGATGCCGACCGACCCCGTGAAGTGCCAGAACAGGAAGAACAGCGGAATGACCGAGAAGCCGATGAGGCCGAGGATGATGTTCATCGGCATGTCGCGCTCGGTGCGCGGGATCGTGTCCGCGCCGCCCTCGCGCATCCGCTTGTAGGCGGCGAGGCCGGCGGAGATGCCGCCGAACAGCGACTTGCGCAGCTTGTAGAGTGACCACAGACCACCGACCAGCATGCCGCCGACGCCGAGGTAGCGCGTGACGCGGCCGTGGATGAGGCCCGTGAGATCGAGCGCGTTGACGTCGTTCATCGCCTGCGCGAGCGTCGCTCCAGTGTCGGGATTGACGATGATCGACTCGGGGTTGCCGATCAGCGTGAACAGCGGCGTGGCGACCCAGCGGTTGAGCACCGAGCCGGCGAAGATCACGACGGCGGCATTGAAGCCGACGACGTAGCCGACGGCGACGAGCGCGGGCGATGCATTGATGCCGATGTAGAACGGCACGCCGGCCTTGGTGGTGACGACGCCGGCGGCGCTGACCTTGGCGGCGCCGCCCGTGAGGTACGTGGCCCACTGCACGACCTCGGCCCACAGGCGGAGGCCCGCCGCCCCGAGCTTGACGATCGCGCCGATGAGGCCCGAGATGACGAGGAGCCCGACGCCGCCGCCACCTTCGGCGCCGACCTTGAGCACCTCGGCGGTCGCGACACCCTCGGGGAACAGGAGAGGCTGATCGATGATCATCGCGCGGCGCAGCGGGATCGTGAACAGCACGCCGAGGATGCCGCCGAAGCCGGCGATCAACGCCGTCTCGATGAAGTGGAAGTCCGCCCACTCGCCGAGCAGGAGTAGGGCAGGGAGCGTGAAGATGACGCCCGACGCGATGCTCGCGCCCGAGGCGGCCGCGGTCTGGACGCCGTTGTTCTGGAGGATGTTGCCCGTCCGCAAGAGGCGGAACACGGACATCGAGATGACCGCCGCGGGCACCGAGGCGGACACGGTCATGCCCGCGAACATGCCGAGGTAGGCGTTCGAGGCGGCGAGCACCACCGAGAGGATGCAGCCCAGGATGATGACGCCGACGGTGAGCTCGGGGAGCGACGTGCTCGCTGGAATGTAGGGTTCGACCTTGGAGCCGGGCGCGTCCGACATGGTCGCGACAATACTCAAGCGCCGGGGGTGTGTCTCGAACCTGCGCCGTAGTCCGGACCGGTCATTTTCCGAGAAGGACGCAGGTGCTAGAGCAGCCCACGATCAGCGAGGTGACCTTGGCCAGGCCGGGCACCGCGCTGCCTCAACGCGCGGCCTCGGGTGTGTGCGCTGGATCGCGAGTGCGTCTCGAGCGTATGGTCCGTCCGATGTGCATGCGAACCTTGATCTCGATGATGGTGTGTTTGGGCGTCTCGGCGTGCGGTCGTGGTGGGAGTGGCGGTGGTGGCGAGAGCAGCGGAGCCACCGGAAGTGCCAGCGCCGCGCCGGCTTCCGGGGCGTGTCCTGCTCTCGCCGTCACCGTCGAAGGCTCGCCTCTCTCTGGCTTGGTCCACGGTCAGGCGGTGACGATGGAGAACGCCGGCTACACGACCCACATGGTGAACATCTACAACCACGACAAGGCGACGTGCGAGGAGGCGCTGTCGGGCCGCCACAACGTGCAGAAGGACGAGATCTTCGTGAAGGCCTTCCACGGCGCGGCGCCGGGCGTGGGCATCGACGCATACACGCACCTCGAGGGCACGCTCACGCTCGACAAGCCGCCCGGGGCGGTGGGCGCGCCCGTGGAGATCTGTGTCCGCGCGCCGATCACGTTCACGCCGAACGCCGGGGCGTTCGCGGGCAAGAAGGTGACCATCGTCGGGCGGTTCTCCGGCGCGTTCTGCGGGGTCAAGAAGTCCTGAGTCCACGTCGAACGCCGCGACACCCCAGAGATCCTCGACGGTTGGTGGTTGCGGCGCAGCGTCGCGCCCCATCGCAGCACGAACCCTGACGTGGTGCGTTGGATACGTAAGACTGTTCATGCGTCTGGAGTCCACGTGAAGGTTCATCGTTCGCTCTTCGCTCGCGGGGTCGCGCTGACGACTCTGCTCTCGATCGTCGTGACCTCGTGCGGTGGTCGTGCGAGCACGCAGAAACCGATGCCCCTCGGCGGCGCTTCCCCGCTCTCCGATCAGGTTCTGGTGCAGACCAAGGACCTACCTCCCGGTCTCGACATGACCGTGACCGAGGGCAAGCAAGGTCCGCCGCCATTCGATCGCAGCAAGATCGCACCGGCAAAGAAACTGACCGACGCCGAGGCCGAGGAGCTGCTCAAGCGTGCGCGCCCGATCACCGCGGCCCCAGCCGACAAGCAAGACTTCGCACTGCGGCCTCGCTCGCAGCCCGCGCCGCGCACCGGCAACGTGATCAAGGCGAGCTTTCCCGCCGCGCCGTCGACGCTGTTGCCGCCCGCGAGCAATGACCAGGGCCAGGACCTCAAGGTCCTGCGCTACATGCCCGAGGGCGAGGTGCCGCTCGCGCCCGAGCTCAGCGTCACGTTCAGCCAGCCGATGATCGCGGTCACGTCGCAGACGGATGCCGCGGCGTCGACGCCGGTCAAGCTGACGCCACAACCCAAGGGCAACTGGCGCTGGATCGGGACGCGCACGATCTTGTTCGACCCCGACGTCCGGTTCCCGCAGGCGACGACGTACACCGTCGAGATCGCGAAGGGCACGAAGAGCGCCAACGGTGGCGTGCTCAAGGATGGCACGAAGTTCACGTTCGAGACGCCGGCACCGACGCTGGTGTCGAGCTATCCGGCGCAGTACCAAACCCAGCGGCTCGACGTGCCGATGTTCGCGCTGTTCGATCAGAAGATCGATCAGGCCGCGGTGCTCGCCACGATCAAGGTCACGGCCGATGGCAAGCCCGTCGACGTGCGGCTCCTCGATGCCGCCGAGATCGCGAAGGACAAGAAGCTCGCCGCGGTGGTCGAGGCCGCGAACAAGAACGAGCAAGCGGGCCGCTGGGTGGCGTTCCGTGCAACCGCCGAGTTCCCGAAGGACGCGCGCATCGAGGTCGAGATCGGGCCGAACACGCCGTCGGCGGAGGGCCCCAACAAGACCAAGGCGGCGCAGCGGTACTCGTTCCGCACGTACCCGCCCCTGCGCATCGAGCGCGCCGAGTGCGGGTGGGGCGGCGAGTGCCGTCCGGGGATGCCGTTCCAGATCATCTTCAACAACCAGATCGATGCGGACCGCTTCGACGACGTCCAGCTGACCGTCGCGCCGGAGATTCCGTCGCAGAAGATCGTGCAGTCCGGTCAGGTCGTCACGGTGAACGGCCTCACCAAGGCGCGCACGAGCTACAAGGTCGTGGTCTCGGGCGGCCTCATCGACGAGTTCGGGCAAACGCTCGGCAAGGACACGACGCTGCAGTTCAACGTCGGTGACGCGATGCCGACGTTCTTCGGCCCGCAGGGCATGGTGGTGCTCGATCCCGCCAGCAAGAAGCCCACGCTCGACTTCTTCACCACCAACTACGAGCACCTCAAGGTCCGCCTCTACGACGTCGCGCCGAGTGATTACGACGCGTACGCGAGCTACCTGCGCAACCAGTGGAACCGCGACAAGCCGCCGGCGATGCCGGGCAAGAAGGTGTTCGACCAGCTGGTGAAGACCGCGCCCGGTAACAACGACCTGGTCGAGACCTCGGTGGATCTGAAGAGCGCCCTCGCGGCGAACGGCCTCGGCCATGCGATCGCGATCGTCGAGCCGCATCCGTGGCGGGAGGCGTACGCGCCGCCGCGCATGATCGCGTGGGTGCAGTCGACCAAGCTCGCCGTCGACGCGTACGTCGATGCGGGCCACCTGATCGCGTTCGCGACCGACCTCGCGTCCGGCAAGCCCGCCGCCAACGTCGCCGTCGAGATCCGGCCTTTCGGCATCAAGGCGACGACGGACGACAAGGGCCTCGCGCAGTTGCCGCTCGCCGCCGGCGGGCTCAAGGGCATGCACTACCTGATCGCGAAGCGCGGCGATGACGTCGCATTCGTCACCGACGACAGCGGCTACTGGAGCGAGTCGGGCAACTGGATCAAGCAAGCGCGCCCGTCGAACCTCGCCTGGTACGTCATCGACGATCGCAAGCTGTACAAGCCCGGCGAGGAGGTCACGCTGAAGGGCTGGCTCCGCGTGCTGAACCCGGCGGAGATGCGACCTCGAAGGGCTCGCGGGCGCCGCCAGCTCCGTCACGTACAAGGTCACCGACTCGCGGGGTAACAAGATCGCGGAGGGCTCGGCGGCGGTGAACGCCGTCGGCGGCTTCGACACCAAGTTCACGCTGCCGAAAACGCCCAACCTCGGCCACGCGTACGTCCAGTTCGTGGCGCAGGGCCGCATGAAGGGCAGCTACGGGCACGCGTTCCAGATCGAGGAGTTCCGGCGTCCCGAGTTCGCTGTCAGCGCGCAGACGAGCCAGGGGCCCTTCCTCGTCGGCAGCGGTGGCGATGTCACGGTCAACGCGAAGTACTACGCGGGCGGTCCGCTGCCCGGCGCGCCGGTGCAGTGGAGCATCTCCGCCGACAAGACCACCTTCACTCCGCCCAACCGCGATGACTACGTGTTCGGCGAGTGGATGCCGTGGTGGGGCTGGCGCGACGACGGGATCGACGGCGGCCGCTCGACGTACAAGTCGTGGAATCAGGGTGGCAAGACCGACGCGACCGGCGCGCACACCGTCCACTTCGCGTTCCACTCGATCAACCCGGCGGTGCCGATGGCGGTGACGGCGCACGCGGCGGTCACCGACGTCAATCGCCAGACCTGGTCGTCGTCGGCCGCGATGATCGTCCACCCGTCGACGGCCTATGTCGGCCTCAAGACCAAGCGTCCCTTCGTCGACAAGGGCACGCCGTTCCCGCTCGACGTCATCGGCGTCGACCTCGACGGCAAGGCGATTCCCGGCGCGAAGATCGAGGTCAAGGCCGCGCGCGTCGACTGGGATATCGAGAAGGGCACCTACAAGCGCACGCTCGTCGACCCGCAGACGTGCGAGGTGGTCGCTACGGCGGACCCGAGGCCGTGCGAGTTTTCGACGGACAAGGGTGGCCAGTACGAGGTGACCGCGCTGATCCTCGACGACAAGGGGCGCCCGAACACGACCAAGCTCACGTTCTGGGTCTCGGGTGGTGATACGCCGCCGGCGCGCGAGGTCGCGCAGGAGAAAGTGCTGCTCGTCCCCGACAAGAAGGAGTATCGCGGCGGTGACGTCGCCGAGCTCCTCGTGCAGTCGCCGTTCTATCCAGCGGAGGCGGTGGTCAGCTGGCGCCGCTCGGGCATCGTGAAGGCGGAGCGCATCTCGCTCGCGGGCCCGACGGCAACCGTGAAGGTCCCGATCACCGACGCGATGGTGCCCAACATGGCCGTGCAGGTCGACATCGTCGGTGCGGCCATGCGCACCAATGACAAGGGCGAGCCCGATGGCAAGCTGCCGAAGCGTCCCGCCTATGCGGTGGGCGTGATCGATCTGCCTGTGCCGCCGAAGCAGCGCACGCTCGCCGTCACCGTCGCGCCGAACGTACCGAAGGTCGCGCCGGGTGAGACCGCGCGCATCGCGGTGACCGTGAAGGACGCGAACGGCAAGCCCGTCGCGAATTCGGAGACCGCGCTGATCGTCGTCGACGAGGCGGTGCTCTCGCTCACCGGCTACACGTTCCCCAACCCGGTCGACGTGTTCTACGGCCATCGCTACGCCGACGCGCGCGATCACTACTCGCGTGCCTACGTGAAGCTCGCGAAGCCCGATGCGAACGCCCTGGCGGCGGCAGGCCAGGCGCCGAGCGGGCGCGCGGCCATCCGAGTGATGGAGAGCGTCGCGATGGACCGGGAGATGGCCCCGGGGGAAGCGGTGTTGGCACCCACCACGCCGGCTCCCGCCCCCCCGCCGAAGGTTGAGCCGATGCGCGAGGAGAAGTCGAAGAAGCAGGCCGAGCGCGACGAGGATGTGGCCGGGAATGAGGGTGGCGAGGCCAACAACAAGAACCCGGCGATCGCGATCCGCTCCAACTTCAATCCGCTCGCGGCGTTCTCGCCGTCGGTGAAGACCGACGCCAACGGCAATGCCACGCTCGAGGTCAAGGTCCCCGACAACCTCACGCGCTATCGCATCGTCGCGATCGCCACGGCCGGTGATCGTCAGTTCGGCAAGGGCGAGAGCGCGTTGACGGCGCGCCTGCCGCTGATGGTGCGCCCGAGCCCGCCGCGGTTCCTCAACTTCGGCGACACCTTCAAGCTTCCCGTCGTGGTGCAGAACCAGACCGACGCACCGATGACGGTGAAGCTCGCGATGCGCACCACCAACGCCTCGATCACCGATGGTGCGGGCCGCGAGATCACGGTGCCGCCGAACGATCGCGTCGAGGTGCAGTTCCCCGCCGCCGCGGAGCTCGCGGGCACGGCGCGGTTCCAGCTCGTCGGTGCGGCCGGCGCCTACAGCGATGCCGCGGAGGTCGCGCTGCCGGTGTGGACGCCGGCGACCACCGAGGCGTTCGCGACGTACGGCGTGATCGACAACGGCGCCGTGCGCCAGCCGGTCGCGCTGCCGGGCGCGGTGGTGAAGCAGTTCGGTGGGCTCGAGGTGACGACCGCGTCGACCAACCTCCAGGCGCTGACCGACGCGTTCCTCTACCTCGTGAAGTACCCGTTCGAGTGCGCCGAGCAGCGCGCGTCGCGCATCATGGGCATCGCGGCGCTGCGCGACGTGCTGACCGCTTTCAAGACCAAGGACATGCCTTCACAGGTCGCGCTCGAGGCGAGCGTGAAGGTCGATATCGAGCGGCTCTCGCAGATGCAGAACTACGACGGTGGCTACGCGTTCTGGGAGCGCGGGTATCCGTCGAACCCGTACCTCACCGTCTACGTGACCAACGCGCTCGTGCACGCCCAGAAGAAGGGCTTCACCGTCCCGCAGGCGATGATCGATCGCGCGAAGCCGTATCTAAAGAGCATCGAGTCGCACTACCCCTGGTACTACACGAAGGAAGTGCGCTGGGCGATCTCGGCGTACGCGCTGTACACGCGCAAGCTCCTCGGCGACCTCGACATCGGCAAGGGCCAGAAGCTGTTCGCCGAGTATGGCGGCACCAAGGGCACGGCGACGATGGAGACGCACGGATGGCTGCTCGGGCTGTTCGCGCAGAACAAGCAGGCTGACGGCGAGCGCAAGGAGCTCGTGCGCCACGCGATGAACCGCGTCAGTGAGACCGCCGGCGCGGCGAACTTCGTGTCGAGCTACGGCGACGGGGCCTATCTGCTGCTGTCGAGCGATCGCCGCGTCGACGCCGTGATGCTCGAGTCGCTGATCGCCGAGCAGCCCACGCTCGACCTGATTCCGAAGGTCGTCACGGGCCTGCTCGCGCACCGCAAGGCGGGCCGCTGGCTCAACACGCAGGAGAATACGTTCGCGCTCCTCGCGCTCGACCAGTACTTCCAGACCTACGAGAAGGTGACGCCGGACTTCGTGGCGCGCGTGTGGCTCGGCGCGGACTACGCCGGTGACCACGCGTTCAAGGGCCGCACGACCGACTTCCATCAGATCTCGATCGCGATGAAGGACGTCGCGACGCACGACAAGCAGGACCTGACGATCCAGAAGGACGGCAAGGGCCGGCTCTATTACCGCGTCGGCATGACCTACGCGCCGGCGTCGCTCAAGCTCGAGCCCGCGGACTACGGCTTCGTCGTGACCCGCGCGTACGAGGGCGCCGACGATCCGAAGGACGTGACGCGCGACGCGCAGGGCACGTGGCACATCAAGGCCGGCGCGCGCGTGCGCGTGAAGCTGACGATGGTCAACGAGAACCGCCGCTACCACGTCGCGCTTGTCGATCCGATGCCCGCCGGGCTCGAGGCGATGAACCCGGCGCTCGCTGTGACGGGCCCGATCCCGACGGACCCGAACGAGCAGAAGCGTCGCGGCGCGTACTGGTGGTGGTACGGCCCCTGGTACGAGCACCAGAACCTGCGCGACGAGCGCACCGAGGCGTTCGCGTCGCTGCTCTGGCAGGGCGTGCACGAATACGCGTACGTCGCGCGCGCGACGACGCCCGGCAACTTCATCGTCCCGCCGACCAAGGCCGAGGAGATGTACATGCCGGAGACGTTCGGGCGCGCCGGCAGCGACCGGGTGATCGTCGAGTAGTTCCACTCCCTGCCACCCTCGGCGACGCGGCGCCTGATACGCTCGCGTGATGCAGTGGCGCTTCGTTGCGTTAGCCTCGCTCCTTGCGGTCGGGGCGGCGCACGCCGACGACCTCGATACCGTGCGCGTGCTTGGCGTCGACGTACCGCGGAGCCAGCTGCAGCGCGCGAGCTCGGCGCTGTCGCTGATCCAGCGAATGGCCGAGGGGGGATGGGAGGCCGCGAAGGCGGAGCTCGCGAAGTCACCCGATGGCGCGCTGCTGCTCGGGTACCTGTCGAGCAACGCGCCGCGCCTGGGTGTCGTCGACCTCGCCCTCAACGCCGGCGCGGGCACCACGGAGGGTGGCAGCGCGGGCGAGCTCACCGCCACGCTCGGTGCGCGCGTCGTCGGCGACTACTGCGATGTCGCGTCGGCCTCGCTCGCGGTGCGTGCGAGCTACGCCCGCGAGGGCGACCTGTTCGGTGGCGAAGCGCGGGCGGCGGCGGGGCTGTGCTTGTGGCGCGGGCTGTTCGTCGGCCCGGAGTCGAAGATCGAGCCGGACCAGACGTGGTTCGCCTCGCTGTTCCCCCTACGCGCGCGCGCCGAGCTCGCGCTCAACGCGTCGCCGCGCTTCACCAGTAGCCGGAACCAGCCGCGCCGCCGCTACAGCGAGGCGCGCTATGGGTTTACCGTCGATGGCCTGCGCTTCATGCCGACGGATCCGCGTCGCGGCGTGACCTTTATCTATGCGGGCTTCGAGAACCGCTACGAGTGGGCGAATCTGTTCGAGGGCGACTATGGCTTCGAGCTGATCGGTGGCTTCGGCTTCGTCCGCTTCTTCCGGACGCGGGAGCCGTGGGCGCTCGCCGATCGTGCGATCGACATCCTCGACATCCGGTTGCACGGGACGAGATTCGACGAGTCGGTCGCGCTGATCGAGCTGTACCCGCTGCGTATCCGCGGGCTCGGTTTCGGCGGTAATCACGTGCTGTTCGATGCGGACCTCGGCATCGGCCTGTCGGGCGGGGAGATCTCGGCATCGAGCTGCCTCCAAGCGGTCGGCTGTACCGATGACGTCATCATGACCGGCGCGAACGTCGCCGACATCGCGACCGCGGTCGGGCGCGGTGGGGTGTCGGTGGGCACGCGCGCGAACGGCGGTGGGGCCCTGTTCGCGCGCACCCTCGACAGCAACATGCTGGGCCAGCTCACCGTCGAGGATCGGATCACCGGCTGGTATCAGCAGCAGCGCGACGGCTTCATCGTGCGCGGGGACGTGTTCGGCGGCAACGCGCAGCACTTCCTCGACGTCGATGCGCGTGGCCGCGAGCGCTTCGTGGGCACGGGCATCGACGCGCAGGTCGAGGTGCGGCCCCAGCTGTGGCTCGGTGCGCAGGTCGACGGCGTGCGCGTGTTCGCACGCGACGCGGTGCTCGATGGGCGCGTTGCTGGCAGTGGTGTGCGTGCGTTCGCCACGCTAGCGTGGACCTTCGATCTCACGCGGCGAAAGATCGAGCTTCCGGTCCCGTCGATGCAGGAGCTCGCGCAGGAACCCGCGCCGGACGCAGCCGCGCCCCCGTCAGAGCCGGCGCCCGAAGAACCGCATCCCTAACGCGCCAGCGCGGGGGCGCTTGCCTGCGCGACCACGTCGAGCAACGTCTTGGCGTCGACGGGCTTGACGAGATGGCGGAAGAAGCCGGCGGCCCGCGTCCGTGCACGATCGCTGTCCTGGCCATAGCCGGTAACGGCGACGAGGGCTGGGGCCACCTCGCCGAGATGCTTCGAAAGCTCGGCCGCGAGCTCGTAGCCGTCCATCACGGGCAGCCCGAGATCGAGCACGGCGACGTCCGGCTTGAACGTCGTGACTTCGCGCAACGCGCTCACCGGATCGAACGTGACCTGCACGCTGTAGCCTGCCGACTGCAGGATCAGCCCCATCAGCTCGGCAGCATCCGCGTTGTCGTCGACCACGAGCACGCGTGCGCCCGCGGGCTGGGCAGGCTGGTCGAGCGGGGCACCCGTGCCGTGGGCGTGCCGCGGCAGTACGGCCGCGGGCAGGTTCACGACGAGCTCGCTGCCCCGGCCCGGCCCGTAGCTCGTAGCCGATACCTCCCCTCCGTGGAGCTCGACGAAGCTGCGCACCAGGGCGAGGCCGATGCCGAGACCACCCTCGCGCCGATCAGCGCTGCGCGGGCCTTGCACGAACAAATCGAACAGGCGCGGCACGAGCTCCGGCGCGATGCCG
This sequence comes from Kofleriaceae bacterium, assembly GCA_033763475.1. Taxonomy (GTDB): domain Bacteria; phylum Myxococcota_A; class Polyangia; order Haliangiales; family Haliangiaceae; genus JABFXX01. Next base: position 40,280 of record JANRKM010000188.1, on the reverse strand, counting down.
ATGCCGTTATCGCAAACGCGCACCACGACGCGGTCGTCGTCGCGCTCGGCACGAATAATCACGCGCCCGGCCGGTGGTGTGTAGTTGGCGGCGTTCGAGAGGAGGTTCGCGAACACCTGCGCGAGGCGCGTCTCGTCGGCCTCGACCACGAGACCGCTTTGCGGCACCTCGACGACGAGTTGATGCCGGCGCTGCTCGAAGAGCGGGCTCGTGGTCTCGATGGCGCGAGCGATCGCGACGCTGACCTCGATCGGTGCTTTCTTGAGCGTGATCTTGCCGCGCGCGACGCGGGAGACGTCCAGTAGATCATCGACGAGCGCCACGAGGTGCCGGGCCTGGCGCTCGATCACCACCTGTTCGCGCGTGGTCGCGGTGTCGCCGCGCATGCGCATCAGATCGACGGCGGTCAGGATCGGCGCGAGCGGATTGCGCAGCTCGTGGCCGAGCATCGCGAGGAACTCGTCCTTCGCGCGACTCGCGGCCTCGACCTCGCCGAGCAGGCGCGCGTCGCCGAGTGCGGTTGCGACCATCGTTCCGAGCGTGGCCAGCACCTCCTGCAGCTCGGGCGCGAGCGGGTGCCGAAAGAACGCCACCATCACGCCCATCAGCTCGTCACGCAGCAGCATCGGGATCGCGGCGACCGAGACGAGCCGCTCGCGCTCGATCCAGTCCTGTTCGAACAGGGGATCGCCCGCCAGGCCGTTCTGAAACGACGCTTGCTTCGTGCGCGCGACGTGGGCGACCTTGTACGGGTACGTCGCGATATCGATCCGCGCGCGCCGGCTCGTCTCGACCTCGCGCGAGAGCCCCGCGCTCGCTCGCATCACGAGCGCGTCGGTCTTGGGATCGAAGAACCACATGCGGGCGAGCGATGCGTGGAAGTCCTCGACCAGCGCCTCCGTGCTCGTGCGCGCGATCGCGTCGCCATCTTGCAGCGCCGAGATCCGTGCAGTGAGGCGCGTCGCGGCCTGCATGTAGCGGGTGATGTCGACCTGGCGCTCGAGCTCCACGCGTTCGCGCAAGTCGCGCATCACCGCGACGATGTGTTCGCCGTGGCCGGGCAGCGTGACCTTCGTCAGCGTGAGCTCGAGATCGATCTCGGATCCGTCCTTGCACAGCCCGGGGACCCGGATCGGCCGACCGAGCACCTGTGGGTCGCGCGTCTGGAGGTAACGCGCGACGCCGGTCTCGTGCCCTGCGCGGAGCCGCGGCGGCAGGATGGTGGTCAGCGGCTCGCCGAGGAGCTCCCGGCGCGACCACTTCAGCAGGCGCTCGCATGCGGCATTGACGTAGAGGATCCGACCCTCGTGGTCCGACGTGACGATTCCGTCGGGCAGTGCCTCGAGGAGAACGTCCAGCTCTGGAGGCAGCATCATGGGCACCATAGCTCCGTGCGCGGAACCGCCCACCCGGTCGGTTTCGGAGTACCGTCGGCGCGTGGGTCCTCTCGTGTTCATCGACGGCAACGATCTGCGCGCCGCAGAGCTCGCTCAGATCGTCCCCGCACTGACCATCAAGGTCGAAGCGCTCCAGACCGGGTTCTCGACGAGTGCCCCCGAGCCTGGCCAGCGCGCCCGCGACAAGGTCCTCGCACATCCTGTCGCCGTGGGCTGTTTTGCTGAGGCGGTCGACCTGACCACGATGCAGGGAAAGAGCCTTCGCCTCGAGCTCGACTCCGAGAACGAGACCCGGTTCTGCAAGTGGTGGCGCGAGACGCCCGCCATGATGAATCTCGTCATCGCCCTCCGCCGTGCGCCAAACGCGGAGATCGAGATGTTCACGGCCACTTGCGTCGGCCGCATCGCCGACAAACCCGCAGGCCCGCATCTCCTCGGCTGGGATCGCCTGTTCGTCCCCGACGGCGAGGACGCCACCCTCGCGCAGCTCAGTGCCGCCGGTGAGGTCGTCGAGTTCCGCCGCGCCGCCTACAGCGAAGTCGCCCGCGCCCTCGGCCTCTAACTCAGCGCCCGCAGTAGCGACGGGAATGTCGCCGGCAGCCCGCTCGCGTACGGCGCCGTGGCGACGGTCGCGACGGTGACGAACGCGGATATGCGCGCGATCATGCCGAACGGCGATCTCTCACCGGCATCGGCGCCAACATCTCGCGTGTCACCTAGCGGGGGGCGTCTCGACGATCTTTGACGGGCAGTTCGAGCAAGTGCGTGGCATCGCATACGCGGCAAAGGGGCTGTTCGAGATCAATCACGGCGCGACGGTCGGGACGCCTGACAAGCTCGAGATCCGCCCCTCGACAACTGACGCATCAGGGTCGGCATGCAATGCTCTCCCGCATGCGTGCCCTCGTGTCCGTGCTCCTGGCTGCCGCCGCGTGTGGCAAGGCGACCGCGACCACCGACGACACCACCACGCAGCGCGCCGCGATTGCATCGCTCGTCGGGACGACGCCGCCGGAGTGGAAGGCCGAACGTTGGCTCGGTTCGCCGCCGCTCACGCTGGCGGGCCTGCGCGGCAAGGTCGCGCTCGTGCGGTGGTGGACGGCCGGGTGCCCGTTCTGCTCGACGACGGCGCCCTCGCTGCGCACCTTCCATCAGACGTTCGGTCCGCGCGGCCTCGCGGTGATCGGCATGTATCACCACAAGGAAGACACACCGTTCGATCCCGCGGTCTACGAGGCCACGGCGAAGAAGTACGGCTTCACGTTCCCCGTCGCGTTCGATCCCGAGTGGCACACGTTCGCGAGCTGGATGCGCGATGCGCGCGGCGCCAAGGTCGACACCGGCTGGACGAGTGTCACGTTCCTGCTCGACAAACGTGGGGTCATTCGCCTCGTGCATCCGGGCGGCTCGTATGTCGCCGGTGAGCCCGCCTATGCCGAGCTCGAGTCGATGATCGAGAAGCTGCTCGCGGAGCCTGCGTAGTGGGCGCGTTCGACGATCGTGCGTCGAGGCCGATGCGCGGCCCGCGCGACATCCTGCGCTGGAAGCTCGGTACCAAGGAGCCGCGCCGCAACGATTGGGCGACGATCGACGCCGCGACGCCAGCGGTGCGCGAGGGTGGTGCCGCGGCGCTCTCGAATGGGCATGCGGTCGCGGTGTGGATCGGCCACGCGACGTGGGCGCTGCGCCTCGGCGGCAAGCTGGTGCTCACCGATCCGATCTGGTCGACATCGATCAGCGGCGTCGCGCGCCGGCTGAGCCCGCCGGGCGTGCCGCTCGCCGACATGCCCGCGGCCGACGTCGTGCTCGTGACCCATGATCACCGCGACCACATGGATCTGCCGACGATAAAAAGGCTCTCGCCGCAGGCGACCTACGTCGTGCCGGTCGGCAACGCGGGGCGCATTCCACATCCGAACGTCGTCGAGCTCGAGTGGTGGCAGTCGCACACCGTCGGCGAGCTCGAGATCACGTTGGTCCCCGCGCGCCATTGGTCGATGCGGATGCCGTGGAACCGCAATGATTCGCTGTGGGGCGGCTACGTCGTGCGCGGCCCCGAGGGCGTCGCGTATCACGCGGGCGATACTGCGTGGGGCGACCACTTCGTCGAGATCGGTCGCCGGGTTGGGCCGATCGACTGGGCGATGTTGCCGATCGGCGGCTACGCACCGCGCTGGTTCATGGACTCGCAGCACATCGACCCGATCGAGGCGGCGCGCGCGCACGCCGACCTGCGCGCGCGCAACCTGCTCGCGATGCACTGGGGCACGTTCCGGCTCACCGACGAGGCCGCCGGGGAGCCGCCGGAGAAGCTGCGCGCGTACTGGCGCGAGCACGGGCTCGCGGACGAGCGCCTCTGGATCCTCGACGTCGGCGAAGCGCGCGCGCTTACTTGAGGCAGCGCGCGAGGTCGCGCTTCATCGCACGCGCGAGCCCGGGCATTGCCGCGAGTGCGCGCAGCCGTGCGAGACCTTGGGGGCCGAGCGCGTCGAGCACGGGCCGTGCGGGATCCGCGACGAGATCGGCGCACAGCGCCTGCGCGGCCCCAAGCGCGACCTGCGGATCGGCGTCGTTGGTCACGGTGGCGGCGAGCGCAGGCCGCAGCGCCGCGGGCACGGGCATCGGCACCGAGGTCACGGCCGCGCGGCGCACCGCGGGATCGGGTTCGTCGAGGATCGCGGCGAATGGGAGGTTCGCCGGATCGAGGGCGAGCGCGATCTCCACGGACAACACGCGGACCTCGACCCAGCGGTCACGCGCGAGGGCGAGCGCGGTCCAGCGATCGCGCCACGCGGCGACATCGGCCGGGGCGAGGTCGTCGGGCAGCTCGGTGCGCGCGAAGTCGCGAGCGATCGTGCGTGCGGCGCGTGCGGCCGGGATCGCGCTCCGGGGATCTGGCCCCGCCGCGACGTATCCGAGCACATCGAGCAGCTCCACGCGATCGTCGACCGCCGTGGCAGCGGCGATGCCTGCGAGCCGCGTCGCGCGATCCGGCGAGGCGAGGGCAGCCTCGACGACCGCCGGTCCGGCGAGCACGCCCTGGCGACTCGCTTCATCGACGTCGCCGCGCTCCATGGCCGCTTTCATCGAGGCCAGACCTGCGGCACCGAGCGCGACCAGAGACATCCAGCTCACCCGGTCATCGTATGCGCTGCGCCGCCGAAGGGCGGCATAGGAGAAAACACGAAGAACCTGGGCTAAAAAATTGACAGGGTGATTGTGCGTTCAGTACCGTCATTCCGTTCAGTACACTCGAGAAGGGCGGACATGGCCGACGCACTCACCCAGCGGCAGCGCGAAATCCTTGATTTTATTTCAGCTTCCATCCTCGAACGTGGCTTCCCGCCGACGCTTCGTGAGATCGGCGAGCACTTCAGCATCAAGTCCACCAACGGGGTGAACGACCATCTCAAGGCTCTCGAGAAGAAGGGGCACCTGCGCCGCGAGGACCTCAAGTCGCGCGCGATGCGGCCCGTCCTCCCCGACGGGAGCGGAGAGGTGGTCCCGCTCCGTCGTCCGTTCGGCACCGGGACGGGCAACGTCGAAGCGATCACCACCGATGACGACATGGCCGAGATCCCGATCCTCGGGCGTGTCGCCGCCGGCCAACCGATCCTCGCCGTCGAGAACGCGCAGGACACCGTGAAGGTGGACCGTGTGCTCATCGGCGGTCACCGCGAGGTGTTCGGCCTGCGCATCGTCGGCGAGTCGATGATCGAAGACGGCATCTTCGACGGCGACTACGTGTTCGTGAAGAAGACGCCCAGCGCGAACACCGGTGACATCGTGGTCGCGATGATCGAGGGGGAAGCGACCGTGAAGCGCTATTACCCCGAGGGCGACCGAATCCGATTCCAGCCGGCCAACTCCAACATGGCGCCCATCATCGTGCGCCGTGCAGAGTTCAAGAGCGTGGACATCATCGGCATCGTGGTTGGCGTGTATCGGAAGCTCTAGGGCTGTCAGCGTAGGTCATCGGAGTTCCTAGAAAAACGGGACAACCAATCCGCGATTCGTGTGTCAAACTGAAGCGCGGTGGCTCGTCGACAGCGTGCATATCGCAGCCGGCGGCTGCTCGCTCCGTCTGTAATCGCCGCCGTTAGCGCGCAGGTAGCGGTGTACCTCGCGTACGAGGTCACGCGGCCCGAACCACTTCCAGGCCTGACGATTCGCCTCGATGGTGAGGGGCGTGGCCAGATCCTCGTCACGCGCGTGGGCGACCAGGCTCCGCTCGTGCGCTGCGTGTCTCCGTCGGCGGAAGCGGAGCGCATTGCTGCACTCCCGCCGGAGAAGGCGATCGAAGCGACCGCGAAGTACGTGCGCGATCTCGTCTCGCAGCTCGGCAACTCCTCGGGCGCCGTCGCGCAGGTGATCGGCGAGCGCTGCAAGGTCAACGTGCCGGTGGGCACGCAGGTGCGCCTCACCGCGGTGCTCGACGACAAGGCGACGTTCGGTGGGTACCTCCAGTATCCGATGCGCACGCCGAAGGAGCTGGTGCCGTACCTCGGCGATCCGCTCGCGAAGTGCCTCGATGTCGACGTGTTCACCGCCGCGCAGAACGACGTCTTCGATTGCACCGCGACGATCACCGCGGACACGACGATCGCCGCCGAGTTCGGGCTCACGCCGGACGAGATTCAAGTCGCGTTCGAGAACGAGGCTACGCCGTCGATCGACGAGCTCGTCAAGCCGCTCACGCCGACGCCGCCGCCCGCGCCGATCGACGCCGAGAAGCTCGAGGAGAAGCCGCTCGAGGTCGCCATCAATCCGCCCCCCAAGCCGCCGCAGCTGCCGCCGCCGCAGGTCCAGCCGCCGCCACCACCGCCGCCGCCCGAGCCGCCCCAGCCCAAGCCCGTCCAGCCGCCACCGAACATGACGATGGTGGAGGTCAAAGACGACAAGAACGTCAAGGACAAGCCGCCCGACGACGCCACCAAGCTCTCCGACAAGAACCGCGACGTCGCGGAGGAGACGCGCTCGGACAAGACCAACCTCGAGAAGGAATCCGAGGGCAAGCAGGTCGCGTCCGTCGAGAACGACTCCAACGCGCCAGAGATCGGCGGCCCCGACGACAAGATTCGCCAGCTCGAAGAGACCGAAGCGACCACCGACCAGCGCGTCGAGACCAGCGATCACTCCGGCAAGGACGAGGTCGCGAAAGGCGTGATCGTCGGCGAGGGTGGCGACAACGGGCAGGAAGGCACCGGCGAACGCTCGCCCGGCATGCTGTCGATGCGCGATATCGGCGGCCGCGGTGCGATCCAGGATCAGGGCAAGGACGGCAAGAAGGCGGGGCGCAAGGGCACCATCGGCGTTAACACGCCCCTCGCGTTCGAGGACTACGAGCGCATCATGGGCAAGGACGCCGCCGACAACGAGCGGCAAGTCGCGGCGCGCAAGATGTCGGCGAAGAAGGGACGTTGGGAGCGCAAGCTCGAGGCGGTGAAGAGCTCGCTCGAGAACTTCGTCCCCGACGTGCGCGTCGGCAACCAGACCGCGCTCAAGACGCGCGCGCATCCGTTCGCTATCTATCTCGCGCGCATGCACCGCCGCATCCACGAGCTGTGGGGCTTCGGCTACCTCGAGCACCTCGACGGCCGCGGCGCGAGCGATCCGCTCAACAACCCGGACCTGTGGACCAACCTCGAGGTGTCGCTCAACACCGACGGTACGGTGCACAAGGTCACGATCGTGAAGACCTCGGGCAAGACCGAGTTCGACGTCGCCGCGGTCGACACCGTGCTGTCGTCGGCGCCGTTCGAGGAGACGCCCGAGGCGATTCGCTCCGTCGATGGCCGCGTCTACCTGCGGTGGGGCTTCTATCGCAACTGGCGCCAGTGCGGCACGTTCAACGCAGAGCCGTACATCCTCGACTCCGTGCCCGATGACGGCGGCAAGAGCCTCGATGATGGCGCGCTGGTCGCGAACACGGCAAAGGTGCCCGGCAAGAAGAAACCGCCGCTCGGTAACAAGCCTGTTACACCAGACGACGGTCGCGCCAATGAGCGCGTGAGTCCGGCGACGTCGGTGACCGACAAAGAAGCGTTGTTTGCGGCAAACCTTTGGGTCTCCGCATTCGCCACCGCGTCGGTCGAGAAGCTGGTGAAGTACTCGACAGTGCCGTTCTACGCCGGCGGCAAGATCGCGGCGCAAACCACCGCAGACCTTCGCGATATGTACGGCGGGCTCGTTGTGGAGTCCGGTCCGATGAAGGACTGGAAGCTCCTAACACCGCGCGAATACACCAGTGGCGGTGAGTCCCTCCCGGAAGGCAATGTCGTCCTTCAGGTGAGGACTGCAAAGGAGGCATTCGCCGTGGTGCTCACTCGCACCAAGTCCGGCGATTACCGCGCCACCCAACTCGCCCGCTGAGGGTCGAATCGTCGAGGCAAAACGCCCCGACCTCCACCGACCTAGGTCGGCTGGCGCTGTTCGACCTTCAGCACCTTGGCAGCAAACAGCCCCTTGGGGCCCTGCTGCTCCTCGTACTCCACTGTCTGTCCCTGGTTGAGGGTGCGAAACCCTTCACCTGTGATCGACGAGTAGTGCACGAACACGTCCTTGCCATCGTCTGCACGGCTGATGAAGCCGTAGCCCTTGGCATCGTTGAACCACTTCACGGTACCGAGCGCCATCTGTACTCCTCCTGCACGAAAGCCCTACACAGAAACCCGACCACGCCACCCGTGGCCCAGAAACGGTTTGAACATCCGCCGAAGGACGGGACAACAACATTCTGAGAGAAAGCGATCCTGTTGTGCAAATGTTAAGTATTAGCGAAACCCATGGAACCACTCAGGTAACTGGGCTCACCAGGACTTCGTGGCGTGTAGCCGCAAAGCACAGACGAAACTCGGGGGTTCGAGCGTTAGAGCCTGGATGCGACTGTCGCCAGTAGGGTGGGTCCTTAGTTCGTGAAACGACATGGGCTTCTCCTCCTGGTCGTGGCGGCATGTAGTGCCGACCCGCCCCTCGGCGCTCCCGAAGCTCGTGGTGCCGCGGCCCCGCCATCGTCACCGCGAGTGCCGGGTGCCCCCCATAGCCAGGCCATCGCGCTGATCGCGACCACCGAACAGGCCGACGTCGCGTTCACCGTGGACGGCCTCGAGCAGGCGCGCCTGTGGCCGGCGCTCGACGGAAGTCGCGAGCCGGTGATGGTGCACGTGCCGCCGGCAGATGACGTGGCGCTCGTGCGCACGCGCGATGGCCTGCTCGCGGTCGTGCTCGACACCGTGGGTGGGCTCGAGCTCATCCGGTTCGACGTGGTGGGTGCCGTCATCGGGCGTACGCGGCTCGCGCCGGATCCGGGGTTCGCCGAGATCGATGCGCTCGGAGACCGCGTCCTCGCGTTGCGGCGCGATCAGGTGCTCGTGGTGCTCGATGCGCAGGGCGCCGAGCAGGCGTCGCTCGCCGCCAATCCGGGAGAGCACATCCGCACCGTGAGCACGCGCGGTGGTGGTGTGATCGTCGGACTCGCCGCGGGCGCCACGGTCGATCGCGTGCGCATCGTCGGGACGACGTCGGGGCTGACGTGGGGCGCGGTCTATCCGCTGCCTGCGCCCCTCACCGGTTCCCTCGCGCTCTCACCCTCGGGGAAGCGGATCGCGGGTCTGCGGGAAGCGGATGGGCAAGCGGTGATCGTCACGCCGACTACGAACGAGCTGATGCCCGTCAACGCGAGCGCGGAACGGTTTCCTGCGGCCACATTCCTCGGCTTTCTCGACGAGGATACCCTGCTCGTATCGAGCGGAACGTTGGTGCGGTGGTGGTTGAAGCGGCCGATTTCGCAGGATCCGTGGGAGACCCCGAACCTGGACATCCAGGGTAACGAGAGTACCCTCGCGCTTGCCAACGGCCTCGTGGTCGGCGCGCGTGGCACGGGGCTGCAGCTCGTCGACCCGAAACGCTCGCGCTATCTCGGTTATCGCCAGCTCGTGAATGGCGGAACGACGTTGTTCGGCGACGTCGGTGCGATCGTCTCGCAAACGGCGGTCACCTGGTTCGGGCCCGGGCTGAGCGAGATCGAGACGCGCACGCTCCCGGGCTCTTATCGCGATACGTTCCCGATCGATCGGCACCACGTCGTCGCCGTCGAGACGCTCGGTCGCAAGAACGTGGTCTATCTGCACGGGGCGCCGGCCCAGCCGCCGATCCTGCTCGGGACCTGGGAGGGGGTGGGGACCGTGACCTATCATCCGGCGACGCGGGTCCTCGCGATCCCCACGCAGCACGGCACGGCGACCCACGTGGTGAGGTTCGAGCTCGACGTCGCCACGCACACGACGCGCCCGCTGCGCACGCTGATCACGGCCCAGATGCTCGAACGCCTCGTGCTGCTCGATCCGGCCGAAGCGCACGGGCAGCTCGCCGTCGGTATACGCGCCACGGGGGCGATGCTGGTGCGGTTCCGCGAGGAGGCCGCCGAGGAGACGCAGATCGGCATCCCGCTCGGAGTCGATCGCGAGGGCACCGCCTACTTCCTCGATGCCTCGGCTGGCATGCTCGTGCGCCTGCCGGCGAACGCGCCGATGTCGACGCGCGAGGTGCGTCTCGACGGCGCTCTCGCGCGCGGCGGACAGGTGAGTCCCGACGGGCAGCTCGTCGTGCTCACGGGGCAGGGTATGGTCGTCGCTCTTGGAACGGATGGCGTGGAGCGCTGGCGGTTCCCGGCACACGACGCCTCCGTCGTGCAGTTCCACGCCGACGGACGCACGGTGCTGATCCCGTCGATGAGCGGCGGGATCATCGCCGTCGACGCGGCGAACGGGCACCGCGTCGGGCGTGCGTGTGCCTTTGGCTTCGAGCTGTCGGAAAAGCTGCCCAACACCGAGGTCTTCACGGGAGAAAACGCGTGTACCGTCGAGGAGTGAAGCTCGCGCTCGTCGCCGTGATCGCCGCATGTGGCGGCGCGCAGGCGCCACGGCAGGAGCCTACCGGCGAGCGAAGTGCGGTCGTCGTGCCCGCGCCCGCGCAGCCGCAGCCGTTGCCGGTCGAGCACGCGCCGGCGACGGCGCCGACCATCCAGGCGCCCCACGGGGGCTCGATCACGACGCTCGCCGTCACCGCCGATGGCGGCGCCGTGGTCAGCGCCGACGAGCTCGGCGACGTGCGGTTGTGGCCCGTGCTCGATGGCACGCGCGAGCCGCGGGTCGTCCAGCTCGCGGGGGCGCGCTCGCTCGCGATCACGCGCGCAGCGAGCGGCTTTCACATCGCGATGGTCGACAACGTCGGCGGGCTAACGGCCCTCCACGTCGACAACAACGGCGCCACGGTCGGGCGATGGGTGCATCCCGCCGAGCCCGCGTTTGTCGGGATCGAGGCGGTGCCGTCCGGCTTCATCGGTTGGCGCGCGGATCAAACGGTCATGCGCATCAGCGCCGATGGAGCCGTGAGCGCACCGCTCGCCACCCCTCCGGGCGAGCAGCTAGTGTCGATCGCGATCCGCAACGAGCGCGCGTTTGCCGTCGTGCGCGATGCGCGCACCAAGCTCCGCGTGCGCAAGCTCGTGATCGCGCCCACCCTCGCGTGGGGCGACAAGCTGTCCTCGCAGCTGGAGGTTGGGCCCGTGATCGCGGTGTCGCCGAATGGCGCAATGGTGGCTTCGATCGTTCCCGGGCCGAACGGTGGCGTCCCCGACGATCGCAGGGGCATCGCCCACCGCCTGCACGTGTACAAGATCTCCGGCGAGGAGGTCATGTCGCGTGCGCTCGCGGGCGCTGGCGCATTCGCGTTCATCACCGACGACAAGATCGCCGCGGCGGTGCCAGGTCGCGCCTGGTGGTTCACACTCGAGCGTTCCGATCGCGTCAGCCTCGATAGCGCGAGCGGCATCGAGGCGATCGACGCCGGCATCCTCGCCGTCGGCGCGGGGCGCGCGATCATCGCGGCGGGCAACGAGCTCATGTTCTCGTACCCGAACGCCCCGGCGCAGTACCTCGGCTACGATCTCGAGACGCCTGGTGTCATGACGTTCGGTCCGGAGGGGAACCTGCTCGTCGGTGCCGGGTCCCGTTTCCTCGTTCTCGACGACGCGCTGCGCACGCTCGCGACGCCCTCGCTCGGCGTGACGAACGGTAGTGCGGCGGCCTTCGTGCGCTGGCTCGGCGGAGATGACTGGTTGCTCGAGCACATGAATGCCAGCGATGGCACCGCCGAGGTCCGCATCGTTCGTCCTCGTTCGCAGCCGGCGAGCGCCTTCAAGCTCGCGATGACCCAGCTGCTGCACTACGAGCCCTCGACGCAGCTCGCGACGCTGTCCCACGGACCGGCGACGGGCGTGTATCGCGTCGACCGAGCGAAGCGCACGTTCACGCAGGTCGGGACCGTCCCCAAGGGCATGTCGCCGGGGAATACGCGGCTCGTGCCCCTCACACCTTCGCTCGCGAGCGGGATGCAGGTCGCCATGATCTCGACCGAGCGATTGACATCGATCCGGTGGTTGAAGGAGCCGAGCGACCTCACGCGCGGCGTCGAGCTGATCGTCGACGGCTCGATCACGGCGGTGAGCCGCGCGGGCCACGTGTTCGTGTGGGAATCCCATGCGGGGCTCGAGCTCGTGGTGTATCGCAATGCCAAGCGGCTCGGCGTGGTGCCCACCGTCGGTGCGGGTGTCATCACGCCCGATCCGTCGGGAACGGCCATCGCGTTGATCCTGCCGCACAGCGTCAGTGTCGTCGGAATCGATGGCACGCCGCGCTGGAGCCTGGCGGTGCAGAACGTTCTCGAGGTCGTGTGGGGGCCCGGCGGCGAGCTCGCGATCATGACGGTCAACGGCGTGGCCAGGGTCGATAGCGCGACCGGCGTGCCACGGGCCGCGCGCTGTGGCTGGGGGTTCGGAATCGCGTCCAAGCCGCACCCCGCGTCCGTGCGTGTGGAGTCCATGTGCACGCAGCTCGCCAGGTGACCGGATGAAATGGATCATTCTCTGCCTGGCCGCCTGCACGAGCTCCACGCATCCACCTGGGCGCCGCGACGTGACGGCCGCGGTGCCTGCGCACCCGATCCTGCCGACCGTCGGCCCGATCCCTTCGCCCCACGGCGGGAAGATTACGGAGCTCGCCATGACCGCCGATGGCGAAGCTGCGCTGAGTGCGGACGTGCTGGGCTCGGTGCGGCTCTGGCCCGCCCTCGACGGCTCCGTCGAGCCCCACGTCGTCGATCTGCCGGCACCCAAGGCGCTCGCGATCACGCGTGCACCGCGAGGCTTCTTGATCGCGGCGATCGACGGTGCAGGGAATCTGACGGTGCAGGTCGTCGACCCCCGTGGTTCGCGCGTGCAGCGCAGCTCGCACGCCGGCGATCCTGCCTTTGAAGGCATGGTGGCGGGTGCGGCCGGAATGTTCGCGTGGCGCGCCGATCACACGGTCGTCCGGTTTTCGGACGATGGCGCGATCAGCGCCCAGCTCGCGGCCTCACCCGGCGAGCGCGTGCGCGCTGTCGTGTGCGGCGGCGCGCACGTCGTCGCGGTTGTCGAAGATCCGCTGGGCGTCTTGCGCGTGCGCCGGCTCCAGCTCGGCACTGGCCTCGCGTGGGGCGCGCTCGTGCCGCTCGCGGAGCCGCTGTTCGGTCGCAATGGAGTGCTGTCACCCGACGGCAAGCTGTTCGCGAGTACGCGCCCGCTCGCGCAGGGCGGGATGTCGAGCATCGACGTCTTCGATCTGACCACCGGCGCGCGGCTGCTCGCGCATCCCGTCCGCGGCGAGCTCGCCATCGGGTTCGCGACCACCACGCGCCTTGCGGCCGCCATTGGCCGGCGGACCATGTGGGTGGATCTCGAGCATCCGGAACACGGATCGTCCGCCCACGGCGACGAGCTAAAAAATCCCTTCATGCAGAACGCGCCGCTCGTCGCTGCCTCCGGGGTGGCGATCGCGGCGGCCTACAACGAGCTGCGGATCTCGCGCCCCACCGAGGACCGCTACCTCGGCTATCGGTTCACCGACGCCTTTCGTGCGGCGGCGGGCCCGCGTGGCGAGATCGTGATTCCGGCGAACGAGCGTGCGATCGTGCTTGGCCGCGACCTGCGCGAGCTGCGCGATCTCGATCGCACCACGCTCGGCACCAATCCGGGCGACGTGCTCGCGCCGCTCGTCTGGCTCGCGGACGACACCTGGTTCGTGCAGGACTTCGACGTCGAGGTGAAGAAGACGCGAGGGCGGCTCGTCGACGTCAGGAAGGGGACCTCGACCGTCCTCTACGAATCGTCCTCGCCAAGCGTCGTTCGCTTCGAGCCCTCGACGGGCCTACTCACGCGGGTAGCGGGGACGGCGTACGAGATTCACAAGCTCGAGCGCACAGCGGGCAGACTGGTGCCGGTGCACGAAGGCGAGTTTCCGCGGCAGGGCCTCGTCGAGGTCATCCCCGTCGCACCCGAGCTCGCGATGGGAGCGCAGCTGGCGATCGTCACGAACGAGGGGCGCAATACCGAGATGTTGTGGTGCAGGCAGCCGGACGACCTCACCCACTGCACCAAGGCTGTCACCGAGGGGTACCCCGTCGCGTACGCCCGCGACGGGCTCGTGCTGGTCTACGACGCGTACGCGACGCGCGGCACGAAAGCGTTTCGCCAGGGCCGGCAGACGAGCTCCATGGCCGCGGATCTCATCGGGTCGAGGTGGCCGAGCCCCGACGGCACGATCTACGTGTTGCTCACTACCCACGAGGTGATGTTGCTCGAGCTCGACGGTAGAGCGCGCTGGCGGCGTGCCCTCGGCGGCATCCACTCGGCACTGTGGGCGAGCGACGGGGCGATCGTGCTCCTCAGCCGGCACGGCCTCGTGCGCGTCGACCCACGCACGGGCGAACCGCTCGCCGCGCGCTGCGGCTGGAAGTTCGAGCTCTCGCCCACGCCGCATGAACCGACGGCGAATCGCGAGCCTCCGTGCACGCAGCTGTGAGCTACCAGCGGACGACCACGAGCGCGCTCGCCTGGAGCTGAAAGCGCAGGTCGTCGATGCCGTCGAGGACGAGGTAGCCGCCGGTATCGAACACCACGCCGAGCGGACCCACGATGGTCAGCGTCGGCCGGATCCCGGCACCGAGCACCGGCGCCTTCGCATCGAGATCGACGCCGCCCTCCGCGTGCAGATCGAGGACGAGCCGCGGGCGCGCAGCGGCACCCTCGTAGACGATGCCCGCCACCACCATGCCGCGACGATTCCCGTCGAACGCGCGCCAGCCCAGCAAGCCACCGAAGCGCGTGCGCGGCTTCACGTCGAGGGTGACGTCGAAGCGCAGGCGATCGTCCTTTGCACCGGTGAGCACCAGCGTGCTGCCGCCGCCGATACTGCCGTGCCATGGCCGTTCGGCGTGCGCGACACGCGCGACCAGGACAGCGAGGACGATCGCGCGCATCACGCGATGTCGATGCGACCTGCGGTCTTGATCGACGTGCCGGGGGCGAGCTCGTGCGCGGCGAGCACCGCGACCCCGGGGAGCTCGGGCTCGAGCAGGCTACGTAGGTGGCGGCGCACGTCACCACTCGTGAGGATCACCGCGCTCGTGCTGGTGTCGCCGAGGCGCGCCTTCACCGCGGCAACGATGTCCTGCGCGATCGCGGGTTCGAGCGCGAGGATGACCGCACCGTCGCGGCGATCGACGGCGCTGCGTACGGCGTCCTCGATCATCGCGTCGATCGTGTAGACCGCGAGCTGGCCTCGCGGCGCCCAGCGCGCGCTGATCTGGCGGCGCAGCGCTCCACGCAGATGCTCGCTCAAGGCCGGCACGTCGCGCGGCGTGAAGCCTCCTTGGGGGGCCGGAGCGAGGGCGATCGCCTCGAGCACGGCGGCGAGGTCGTCGATCGGGACCTGCTCGCGGACCATGCCGCGCAGCACCTCGGTCAGCACGGGCAGCGACACCATGCGCGGCACGACCTCGCGGACGAGCACTGGCGCGGTGGCGGCGGCGCGCTCGACGAGGGCGGCCACGCGATCGACCCCGAGCAGGTCGGGCACGATTGGCGCGAGCGCTGCGGGGAGCTTGCTCGTGATGCCGTCGACGCTGTCGGCCGTGAGCCAGGCGACAGGGGTGGCGTCGATCGCGAGCGCGAGCTCGGCGTCGGAGAGCGTCGCATCGCGCACGATCGCCATGGGCGCGAGGGGGACGCCGGTGGTCGCGGTGACGCGCGCACGCACCTCGGCGAGCGCCGCGTGGAGCACGTCTGGCCGCGGCGCGAGCTGCGCATGCAGGGCAGGGGAGAGGCGCAGCGTGAGGCGTGGCCCGCGCACGGAGTTGGCGCCGGTCTCGTCGAGCGCGATCGCGCGTGACGGTGCCGCCCGCGCGGCGAGGAACGCGAACGTGGCCGTGAACAGGCCGAGCACCAGGAACGGCGTCGTCGGCAAGCCGGGCACGAGGCCGAGCGCGACGAGCAAGCTCGCGGTGCCGGCGAGCACGCGGGGCTGGCCGCCCAGCTGTGCGGGGAGATCCTCGCCGAGTGCGCGATCGCCGGTGCTCGCGACGCGCGTGACGAGCAGGCCCGCAGCGACCGCGACGAGCAGCGACGGGATCTGGGCGACCAGACCGCCGCCGATCGAGAGGAGCGAGTACTTGGCGACCGCGGCGCCAGCGGTCATGCCCTGCTGGCCGATGCCAATCACGAGGCCGCCGATCAGGTTGATCACGACGATCACGATCGCGGCGATCGCATCGCCCTTGACGAACCGCATCGCGCCGTCCATGGCGCCGTACAGCTGCGACTCGCGCTCGAGGTCGGTGCGGCGGCGGCGTGCGGTGTCGGCATCGATCGCACCGGCGCGCTGTTCGGCGTCGATTGCCATCTGCTTGCCGGGCATCGCATCGAGGGCGAACCGAGCCGAGACCTCGGCGACGCGCTCGGCGCCGCGCGCCACGACGATCAGCTGCACGAGCGTGATCACCGCGAACACCACGAGGCCGACCACGAGGTTCGCGCCCACGACCGACGAGCCGAACGCGTGCACGACCTCGCCCGCGTCACCTTCCGCCAGCACGAGCCGGGTCGCCGAGACCTCGAGCCCGACGCGAAACAGCGTCGTGATCACGAGGAGCGTGGGAAACGAAGCGAACGACAGCGGCCGCGGCGTGAACACCGCTGCCATCAGCAGCGCGACCGCGAGCCCGATGTTGAACGTCAGCAGCGCATCGAGCACCGGGCGCGGCAATGGCACGATCAACATCGCGACCACCGCGATCACGACCGCCGCGATCGCGAGCTCCGGCCAGCGCCGCGTCATTCGTCGCCTTCGTCGCCGGGGCGGATCTCTTCGAGCTCGCTGGGATCGAGCTCCAACGCGTCGTCGGTGACCTTGTCCGACGGGCCGCCGAGCTGCCGCACGATCGACAGATGGATCTGGCTGCGGATCATCCGCAGTACGCTGTCGAGCTCGGACGCGGGCAGCTTGAGCCGGCCGCGCAGGATCTCGAGCGTCCCGCGCACGAGCAGCTCCTTGGCCTTCTCGAGCCACCGGAAGGCGGTCACGCGATGGACGCGGTAGATGGCGCCGATCTCGTCGATGTTGAGGCCGTCGACGTGGTGGTACCGAAGCAGCGTCTGCTCGCGCGCCCCGAGCGATGCGAGCGACTCGGCGAACGCGGCCTTGAACTCGGACGCGTACGTCCGCTTCATGTACTCGACCTCGGGGTCGTCGGCGGAGACGGCGTGCTGCGCGATCAGATGATCGTCGTCGACCAGCACCTCGCGCTTGCCTTTGCGAAGATCGTTGAGGCACGTGCGCACCGCGACCGAGCGGACCCAGCGACGAAGGTCGCCACGGCCACCGTACTCGCCGATCTTGCCGGCGCTGGTTGGTTGCCCCGCGGTGCCGCCGCCGACGAACAAGCGCTGGCGGACCAGCTGCTTCACGTCGGCGAGGCGCGGAGGGCCGATGCGCATGCGGGCGAGCGCGATGTCGACCTCTTTCATGTAGTCGCGGTCGAAGGCGTTGATCGCGGCGGGCAGCTGCTTGGCGCACGCACATGCGAGGTACAGATCCGCGGGGCGCAGCCCGTCGAGCGCGGCATCCGCGAGATCTTCGGTCACCTGGCGCGCGATGAACGCCACGACCTCCTTCGCGTCGAGCGCGAAATCTGGCCAGGCTGCACGGCCTTCGGCGACGAGTGACCACAGCCGGCGGTCGAGATCGGGCACGGCTTCGAGCGTGCGGCGAACCGCCGGGGGCGCGGCGTCGAGGAACGGACCCACCAGGCTCGGCGTGCTCACCGTCACCGATTAGGCCACCTGGGACCTCCATTGGTCAAACGGTTCGCCATCGGCTACGATCCCTCGTCGAGGGAACGGATGGAGCCTAACCGCAAAGTCCGCAAGCAAGGGCTCGAGCACTTCATCAAGTTCGTGCGCGAGCTGCCGTCGCCGTCGCCGCAGGCGATGTTCCAGGCATTGCACGAACATGGCTACCGCGGCCAGGAGCACGCCCGGCGCGCCCTGTGCCTCATGGCCTACCGGCACGTGAAGCGCATCAAGCGCATTTACGTAGACGGCGTCGATCGGGCAGAGCTCCCGCGCAAGTCCAACTTTTTGTGCGTAGGGCCGACCGGCTCGGGCAAGACGTTCCTCGTCGAGACCCTGTTCGGAAAGATCCTCAAGCTCCCGACGGCGCTCGTCGACATCACGACCTACTCCGAGACCGGGTACGTCGGGCAGGACCCGTCGACGATCCTCACGCGGCTCCTCCACACCGCCGACGAAAATCCGATGCTGGCGTCGATCGGCATCGTCTGCCTCGACGAGTTCGACAAGATCGCCTCCGGCCAGAACAACGCGATCTTCGCCGGTGCCGGCACCACCAAGGACGTCACCGGCATGGGCGTCCAGCGCGAGCTGCTCAAGATGCTCGAGGCCAGCGAGGTGGTCGTCCCCCTCGACCTGACCCACTCGAGCTACGCCGACCACGTGGTGATGTCGACGGCAGACATTGCTTTCATCGCCGCCGGGGCGTTCTCGGGATTCCAGCAGATCGCCCACCGCCGCGCGATGCGCGACCAGATCGGCTTCGGGCGCAACCAGGCCGCCGGGGGCGTCGACCCGGAGTCGATCGCGGTCGACTTCTCCGCCGAGCAGGTCGAGAACATCGCGAACTTCCAGGCCTACGGGTTCTTGCCCGAGCTGGTCGCGCGGTTCACGCGGGTGGTCCCGTTCAAGGCCCTCGATGCCGGTACGCTCAAGGATATCCTCAGAGCCGACGTCATAAGTCGCATGAGTCGCGAGTTCAAGCTCGAGGGCTTCGAGCTCGTGATCGAGGAGAACGTCCTCGACCACATCGTCGACGATGCCCTGCGCCGCGAGACCGGTGCGCGTGGCCTCGCGTCGACCCTGACCCGGCACCTCGAGGACGTCGCGTTCGGCGCGTTCGGCGTCGAGCGGGGCGGCCAGGTCCGGGTGACCATCGAGGACGACGACCTCGCGGTGAGGGTGGAATAGAGCGCGGCGTTCGAGGTTGCCCAACGATGATGTCGTCGAACGGGGCGTCTCGCGCCCGGCATCGTCCTCGGCGGCACGTTCTGACGCAATACACAGTGATCCCGGTGCGTTCAATCGATGGACGTTCCGTGTTACGTCCGTCGGTGCCGTATGGACAAGATCGTCGTCGAGGGTGGTAGCCGTCTGGTCGGTCGCATCCCGATCAGCGGAGCCAAGAATGCCGCGCTGCCGCTGCTCGCTGCCGCGCTCCTGCCGACCGGTGCGTCGACGTTCACCAACGTCCCGCAGCTGGCCGACGTCCGTACCATGGGCAAGCTGCTCCGCATGCTCGGCTGGACGGTCGAGGGCACGAAGACGAAGCTGACGATCGCGCCGCCGACGGGCAAGAAGAAGCCCAAGCTCGAGGCGCCGTACGACCTGGTGAAGACGATGCGCGCGAGCGTGCTCGTCCTCGGGCCACTGGTCGCGCGCTACGGTCGTGCGCGCGTGTCGCTGCCCGGCGGTTGTGCGATCGGCGCGCGTCCGATCGACCAGCACCTAAAGGGACTGCAGGCGCTCGGCGCCAAGGTCACGCTCGATCACGGCTACGTCGACGTCGAGGCCAAGCGCCTGCGCGGCGCGACGATCGTGCTCGACATGCCGACGGTGACCGGCTGCGAGAACCTCATCATGGCCGCTTCGCTCGCCAAGGGCCGCACCGTGATCGAGAACGCGGCGCGCGAGCCCGAGGTCGAGGAGCTCGCGCTCGTGCTCAACAAGATGGGCGCGAAGATCTCGGGCGCCGGCTCGCCGATGATCACGATCGAAGGCGTCGACGAGCTGTTGCCGATCGAGCACGCGATCATGCCCGACCGCATCGAGGCCGGTACGTTCGCGGTCGCGGCGGCGATGACCAAGGGCGACGTCCTCCTCGATGGCGCGCGGCCCGAGCACCTCGATGCGGTGATCGCCAAGCTGCGCGCGTGCGGCGTGATCGTCGCGGCCGAGGCCGGTGGCATCCGCGTGCGCGGTACGGCGGACATCGCGCCCGTCGACATCGTCACCCAGCCGCACCCCGGGTTCCCCACGGACATGCAGGCGCAGTTCATGGTCATGGCGTGCCTCGCGCGCGGTCAGTCGGTGATCAAGGAGATGATCTTCGAGAACCGCTACATGCACGTGCCGGAGCTCGGTCGCATGGGCGCGGACATCCTCATCGATGGTCGCACCGCGGTCGTGCGCGGGAGCAGCAAGCTGACGGGGGCGTCGGTGATGGCGACCGACCTGCGCGCGTCCGCGAGCCTCGTGCTCGCGGGCCTCGTCGCACAAGGCAAGACCGAGGTGCAGCGCGTGTATCACCTCGATCGCGGCTACGAGAACATCGAGAAGAAGCTCAAGGGCGTGGGCGCGAAGATCAAGCGCGTGAAGGCATGACCCGCCCCGTGATCCTCGCGCTGCCCAAGGGCCGCATCCTCGACGAAGCTGCGAAGGTGTTCGCACGTGCGGGGTACGACCTATCGCCGGTGTTCGGTGATTCGCGGAAGCTCGTCCACGAGTGCGGCCCGCTGCGCGTGCTCGTGTTGCGCAACTCGGACATCGCCACGTACGTCGCGCACGGTGCGGCCGACGTCGGGGTGGCGGGCAGCGACGTCCTCGACGAAGATGGCCGCGAGCTGCTGGAGCCGCTCGACCTCGGCATCGGGCGCTGCCGCATGATCGTCGCCGAGCGCGGCGATGCCCGCATCGACGACCGTACGCTCGCGCACCTCCGCATCGCCACCAAGTATCCGCGTACCACCACGGCGTACCTCCAGCGCAAGGGCATCACCGCCGAGGTCATCGAGCTCTCGGGCGCGATCGAGCTCGGGCCGCTGACGGGGCTGTGCGATCGCATCGTCGACATCACGCAGACCGGCGAGACGCTGCGGCAGAACGGCCTCGTCGAGATCGACACGGTCGCCGAGGTGTCCTCGCGCCTCGTCGTCAACCCAGCGCGGCTCAAGCTCGACGGCGAGCGCCTCGGTACGTTGATCGACGCGCTCGAGCACGCGGTGCACGGCAGCTAGCGCGTAGGGAGATTCCCCGGACACGTGCCGCCTTCGACGAGCCGTGCCGTGCGAGCTCTCCCGATGGTTGCGCACCGGCGTCGATGCCAACCTGGGGGCCTTGCTCAGGTCGAGGTGGAACTGGATCGCGACACTGATCGCGGTCATCACGGGTGGGCTCGTGGTGGCTCCCGGACGCGCTCGCTCCGCGTCCGACGAGGCTGCGTGTGCCGAACAACTTCTCGCGCGATGGGCGCCGACGTACGTGCAGGAGGTCGCGCCGAACGACGCCGGGGCGGATCGTCCGACGCGTGTCGACTTCGACGGCGATTGGGACACGACGAACAACTGGGATCACCAGGCGCGTTTCGGAACCATGCTCCCACCGGCCGCGTATGGCGCCGCGATCCTCACCGCGACCCACGCGTATCTGACCTATACGCTGTACTACCCGCGCGATTGGAATCGTACGCGCTGTGTACCGCTCCTGTGTCACGACAACGACCTCGAGACGGTGGTGGTCGTGGTCGAGCGTGACGCCGGGCTGGGGAAGCTCGCCGAGGTGCGGATCAAGGCTCACCTCGCCTTCTCCACGACACCGGCCTCCGAGATCAGCACCACCTCGGACGGGAGACCGCGGCTCGTAGTGGAGGCGGAGGGACATGGCATCGCTGCGTGCCGCGAGGGTGAGCCGCGGTGCATGCCCTCGTCCGGGCGGCTCGTGTACGCCTACGGACCCGCGCCCTCGTCGCCCCCGAACCGCGCGGAGGGACAGACCGTGCACTACGGATTACTCTCGCTCCACGACACGCTGTGGGCGCGGCGTTCGATCTCGAATCGACAGCTGTGGGGCCACGACGCGCTCGACTATGCGAGCCCGCGCTACGGGCGGCTCGGCGCACTGATGGGCATGGTCATGGCCGGCCGGCGCTATGCAGGTTGTGCGAATCCGCCGTGGGCGCTCGGCGATTGGTTCCTCGAGCCGGCGGGTACCCGCCAGCGCTACGTATTCAACCCATTCCTCGACGATTTGCGGGCCGAGTGCGTGGGAATGCGCTGTGAAAATGATGCGACGCTCTGAACGCACGCTCGCGCGTGGGCGCACGAACCGACGCGCGTAAGCGCGGAATCGCTGGTGACACCGCGAAGGTGTCGAGCTTGCACGGACACATGGTTCGCAGTGAGCTTCCTCGCCGATCCTGCCCGCTCGGTGACGCGTCTGGCGCGTGGGCTGTGTGTTGCACCGGCAGTGATCGGCGGCCTCGTTCTCGTCGGGTACGCCACGGAAACCCGCGCCCTGCTCCGGGTGTTCCCGGGGCAAGCGCCGATGGTCGCGAATACAGCGCTCGCGCTGGCCTTGCTCGGGACCGCCGGGTTCGTGCGCTGCTCCGACGGCGTGCGTGGAGTACCGCGGTTCGTCGCGCTGCTCGCAGCGCTGTTCGCGATCGCGATCGGAGGCGGAACGCTGATCGAGTACGTGGTCGACGTCGATCTCGCGATCGATCGCCTGATCATGAATGGCCGGCCCGCACCGATGGCGGCGCTTGCCGTACTTTTCATTGGCCTCGCGCTCCTCGTGTTCGATACCCGCCGCACGGCCCGCGCACGCCCGTCGGAGTGGCTGGTGCTCGCGGCGGGACATACCGCGCTGGTCGGGATGATGGGCCACATCTTCTCCGGACCCAGAGCGTATCCCGGCAGCGGGCCGGTGATCGGTGTGACGCTCGCGACGGCGCTCGGGATGACCGCGCTCTCCATCGGGCTCTTGCTCGCGCGGTGCGACGCCGGCCTCATGCGTGTGGTCACATCGTCGGGACCCGGCGGCATCATGTTTCGCCGTCTCGTGCTGCCGTTCGTGTTCGCGCCCGCGATCATCGGCCTGGCGGTCAAGTCTGCGCTCGGCGAGGCGTCGCTCCATGATCCGGCACTCCTGGTGGCCACGCTGTTCGCCGGCACGAGCATGTTCGGCGTGCTGCTCTTGCCGCTGTTCGCGGCGCCGCTCGATCGTGCGCATGCCGCGCTCCAGGAGGACATCACGGCGCGGTGCGCCGCCGAGGAGGCCGCGAAGCACCTCGAGGCGGAGCTGCGCAAGGCGGTGGCGGCGCGCGACGAGGTGCTCGGCATCGTCGCCCACGATCTGCGCAACCCGCTGTCGACGGCGACGCTGACCGCGGAGCTGCTGGTGCGCCCCGAGCACGAGCGGCGTGTGCAGAGTCGGCACCTCGCCGATCGCCTTGGGCGTGCGCTCAAGCGGGCGAACCGCCTGATCGAGGACCTGCTCGACGTCACGCGCCTCGAGAACGGCAGCAACGTCTCGGTCGCGCCATGCCCACAGCCGTTGGATGCGCTCGCGCGCGAGGCGTTCGACATGCTCGAACCGGCGGCGACCGCAGCATCTGTCGCGCTCGAAGCGAAGGTCGCGCCGGACCTCCCGCTTGCGTGGGCCGACGAAGCACGCATCGTCCAGGTGCTGGGCAACCTGATCGGGAACGCGCTCAAGTTCACACCGCGGGGCGGCCGCGTCCACGTCTCGGCGACGCAGCTCGGAGACGAGCTCAGCGTCACCGTTGCGGATACAGGAAAGGGCGTGGCCCCCGAGCACCTCGCACACATGTTCGACCGGTTCTGGCAGGCGAACGCGGCGGATCGACGCGGCGCCGGGCTCGGGCTCGCGATCGCCAAGGGCATCGTCGAGGCGCACGGCGGCCGGATCTGGGCCGAGAGCGAGCCCGGGCGCGGGTGCCGCGTGACGTTCACGCTCCCCGTTGCGACCGCGGAGGCGCCCAGGCGTGTACACTCAGCGCGCGGTGTCATCTGATCTTCGTCCGTACGTTGCCGAGGAGATCCGGCTCCACCCGCGAGTCGCGTATCAGGGGCTTCTGTCCGAGGAGGGGGCGGCCACGCGCGTCGCGGCGGCCCTTCCTGCGCTCTCGCGCTTTCGCCACGACTACGCGGGAGCCATCTCCATCGTCGACTGGGACCATCGATTGCCGTCGCAGAACCTCGTCCTGCGCATCTACGGCTACTACGGTGAAGACACGCTCGAGGCAGGCTACGAGGCGTTCGACGATCGCCTCGAGCACATCGCCGACCGCGACAAGTACCCCGAGTTCGACGTGCCCGACTTCGATGGCCTCGCGGCCGACGAGGCCTACGAGATCGAGCTCACGCCGGCGGGCGCCGTCGGCCGCTGCCGGCTGACCTCGGCGTGGCGGCGGACCGTGGCCGCGCGCGATGCGCAGGTCGCGGTGTCGCTGGTCCAGCAGTGCGACGAGTACCAGAAGCTGGTCTCGTCCTCGCCGTCGCGCCCCACGTACCTCGGTGATCTCGAAGCCGTGTCGTGGACTCCGCCGTGCGAGACCGACCACACGCGGTGGACGCTCGACGTCTGGTACCTCCTCGCGTTCGACGGTCGGATCGGCTCGGGGCGCAGCTTCCTGGCGGATCTCGAGACGAAACAGATCGTAAGCGTCCGGGACTTCTCTGTCCGCACGGGCTGACGAGTACAAATTTCTCGTCGATCCGGGGCGAGGTCATGTGTATCTTGCGCGCCGCATGACGCCCCGCTGGTTCTTGCTTGCATACCTCGTCGTGGGCACCCTCGTGGGTGCATGCGGTCCCGAAGGTCGCCAGGGTGGCGTCGCCACCGGGACCTGCAGCCCCGGAAGTAAGCGCGCCTGTTACGGGGGGCTCGACGGGACCGAGGACGTCGGCCCGTGCCGCGGCGGCCAGCAGGCGTGCAGCGCGGACGCGCTGTGGGGACCGTGCGAGGGCCAGGTCGTTCCGTCGCAGGAGCTGTGCGGTGACGGCGTCGACAACAATTGCAATGGCAATATCGACGAGAACGCGGATCTCGACGGCGACGGCATCACCACGTGTGGCGGCGATTGTTGCGATTCCACCGAGTGCTCCGAGCCGGCCCTCGTCAACGCGGGCGCGTTCGATGCGCCGGGGAACATGGTCGATGACGATTGCAACGGCGTGGTCGACGACGCGGTCCTCCTTTGCGATCAGAACCTCGTCTCGAACACGACCAACGCGCTCGACTACGCGAAGGCGATCGACATCTGCCAGACCACGACGATGACCGAGAAGAAGTGGGGCGTGATCAGCGCGGCGCTCACGCTCGCCGACGGTGCCGGGACCCCGGCGCCGATCTCCAAGGCGATCCGCCCGCGGTTCGGTACCGGCGTGCTGCCCAAGGGCGGCCTCAACCTCGCGCTGTTGTCGACGGGCGCGGCCGCGGGCCGAGGCGACACCAACCCCTCGTTCCAGGACTTCCAGGAGACCCCCAGCTTCGAGGGCAACGGCACCGAGTCGCCGTTCCCGCAGGACTTCGTGGCCGCCAACGGTGGCAACTTGCCCAATGCGCCGGGCTGTCCCGAGCCGAGCGGCACCATCGCGAACGACCCCGTGATGCTGACGCTCACGATTCGTGTGCCGACCAACGCCAAGTCGTTCAAGCTCGCGACCAACTTCTTCAGCTCGGAGTTCCCCGAGTTCACGTGCTCCGCGTTCAACGACTTCTTCGTCGTGCTTCTCGACTCCGCCTACAACGGCGTGCCGGCCAACCCGCCCGACAAGAACCTCGCGTTCTACCAGGGCGGCGCGAAGTATCCGGTCGGCGTCAACCTCGCGCACGGCAACACGGGCCTGTTCACGCAATGTGTGAACGGGTCGACCGGTTGTTTCGGCATGAGCGGCAGCATCTCCACATGCACCAGCACCTCGCAGCTGGCGGGCACTGGCCTCGATAGCCCGGACCCGGGGACCTGTGACGCCAACAGCCTGCAGGGTGGCGGCACGGGCTGGCTCGAGACCAGCGGCAACGTGAACCCCGGTGAGATCATCAAGCTGCGCATCGCCATCTGGGATACGAGCGATCACATCCTCGATTCGATCGCGGCGATCGACGGCTTCCAGTGGAGTGTGGACCCCGCGAACCCGGGCACCGTTATCCTCCGCGAGCACGCGCCGAACTGAAAACCGGGGACGGGCCCCCGTTTCGGCCGGGGCGTGTAGCTTTGCGCTTGCGCCGGACGCATGGGCGCGGGCATGTTCCGCGGCTGCTATGTCTCTGCGCGCCGTCCGTTTCGTGTTCGGTTCGGTGGTGATCACTCTCGCGGGCTGTGGCTCCGAGAGCGGCTCCGCGCGCGAGTGCGGCGGGGTCATGACAGACATCTCGCTCGATCCGCTCAACTGCGGCCGCTGCGGCAACGCGTGCGCTGAAAATTACTCGTGTATCGCGGGCAAGTGCCTGATCGGCGAGTGCAAGCCCGGCGACGTACAGGACTGCTACACGGGCCCCGAGGAGACCGCCGGTGTCGGGCCGTGCATCGGTGGCCAGCGCACCTGCATCGAGGGCGGCACGTGGACGCAGTGCCAAGGCGAAGTCACGCCCACCGGCGAGGATGGTGCGGCGTGCCGCGACGGCATCGACAACAACTGTAACGGCGCCGTCGACGAGGACGAAGACCGCGATGGCGATGGCCTCACGACGTGCCAGGGCGACTGCTGTGACTCGACGGAGTGCAGCAACCCCGCGCTCGTGAACCGCGGCTCGTTCGACGCGCCGGGCAACAACTTCGACGATGACTGCAACGGCGTCGCCGACGACACGGTCCTCCTCTGCGATCAGAATATCGCGTCGAACACGACCAACGCGCTCGACTTCGCGCGCGCGCTCGACATCTGCCAGATGGCGACCGAGACGGACGGCCGCTGGGGCGTGATCAGCGGCTCGCTCACGCTCACCGACGGCATGGGCACGCCGGATCCCGAGGCTCACGCGGTGCGGCCCAAGTTCGGCAATGGCCTCCTGCCGCAAGGCGGCGTCAACCTCGCCATCATCTCGACGGGTGGGGCGGCGGCCAAGTCGGATACGAACCCGGGCTACCACCCCTTTGTCAGCTACACGCACGTCAGCACGCCGTCGAACACGTCGGCTTTTCCCCTCGACTTCTACACCGCGAACGGCAACTCGCTGCCGAATGCACCAGGTTGCCCGGACCCGACGGGCGAGCTAGCGAACGACCCGGTGATGCTCACCCTGCGCATCCGCGTTCCGACCAACGCGAAGTCGTTCCGTCTCTCGACGAACTTCTACAGCGCGGAGTTCCCCGAGTGGACGTGCAGCCGGTTCAACGACTTCTTCGTCGTGCTGCTCGACTCGACGTACAACGGCATGCCGGCCAATCCCACCGACAAGAACCTCGCGTTCTACCAGCCGATGGGCACGATGAACAAAGTCCCGGTTGGGGTGAACCTCGGCCACGGCAACACCGGCCTATTCACCCAGTGCGTCAACGGCGAGACCGGTTGCTCGGGCGAGACGGGCTCGATCTCGACGTGTATCGCGACCAATCAGCTCACCGGCACCGGCTTCGACGACGCCGCCCCCGGCGATTGCGACTCCAACAGCCTCAACGGCGGTGCGACGGGGTGGCTCGTCACGAGCGGCAACGTGACGCCCGGCGAGATCATCACGTTGCGCATCGCGGTGTGGGACACCTCGGACCACTCCTTCGACTCACTCGCCGTGATCGACGGCTTTACCTGGTCGGTCGACGTCGCGCAGCCGGGCACCGTGATCTTCCGCGAGAACCCGAACCTCGGGCAGCTAGCGCCGAACGCGATCGTCGAGCAGCAGCTCTCGCACTAGTCGACGGTACGACCGAGCGTGCGACCGAGCTCCTCGGCGAGCACGCGCTTGACCACGGTGATATCGATCGTGCCGACCTGCGCGGCCATCGACGTCATCACCGACGACTCGAAGCCGCACGGGTTGATGCGCCCGAAGTAGGACAGGTCAGTCGTGACGTTGAGCGCGAGCCCGTGGAACGTGACCCACTTGCGACACGCGATGCCCATCGAGCACAGCTTCTTGCGGCCGAGCTCGGTCGACATCCACACGCCCGTCTTGCCGGGCTCGCGATCCGCGGTGATGCCGAACCGTGCGCAGGTGAGGATGACGGCCTCCTCGAGGTTGCGCAGGTAGCGATGCAGATCGCGCTCGGCGCCCTCGAGCAGCACGATGGGGTACGCAACGACCTGCCCGGGACCGTGGTACGTCACATCGCCACCGCGCTCGATGCCGATGACCTCGACGTCGCCGGCGGCGAGCACGTTGCTCTCGGCTTCGCGGCGACGGCCCAGGGTGAACACGTGGTCATGTTCGACGACGAGCAGCGTGTCTGGGGCGTCGCCCTTCTGGCGGGCGTCCACGAGCGCGAGCTGGCGCGCCCACGCATCGCGGTAGTGCTCGTTCCCGAGGTCGACGACGCTCCACGTGGCCATCGGATAGCGGTTACCACGCGGCACGGGGGTGGGGTAGGGCCCACGGCGCTGCCCGAGCCCAGCGAGGTCCGCTTTCTCTCCGCTGTGGGCTCGACATAGGATGGGTGCGTGCAATTCGCGGCCATCATCGGGGCGCTCGTCATCAGCGCCTGCGTGCACACCGCCGCCGTTCCGTGCGGGGATGGAACGGTCTGTGCGCCCGGGACGGTGTGCAACCTCGAGCACGGCCAGTGCCTGACGCCAGACCAGCTCGAGTCGTGCGTCGGTAAAGCGGACGGCGAGCTCTGTCCGGTTGGCACAGATACCGGGATCTGCGACGACGAGCTCTGCTTCGCGGTCGCGTGCGGTGACGGCGTAGTTCAGGGCATCGAGCAGTGCGATGGGGCTCCGCCGCTCACGAGCTGCTTCGATCTCGGCTACGACGCGGGCTTCCTCGGCTGCAACGACTCCGTCTGCGCCGCTGATCTTCGCTCGTGCCATCACATCGGCTGGAAACCCGTCGCCGCACCCTCGACGGGGAGCGTCACGCGGCTCGCGAGCGCCGGTGGTGTGGGCTACGCGGTGCGTGGCGAGCTCGCGCTGCGCTTCCGCGCTGGCAGCTGGGAACCGATTTCGTCGCCGTCGAGTGGGGCGCTCGTCTTCTCGATCTACGCGGCGGCCGCCGACGATGTCTGGGCGGTCACCGAGGATGGACTGTTCCGGTTCGACGGCACCACGTGGAACCGAGACACGCAGGTCCCCCTGCTGGACCGAGGCGTCGTCACCGGCGCGGGCCCGAACGACGTCTATCTGTTCATGACGGTGAACAGCTCGCGCACCGCCATGCACTTCGACGGAACGGCGTGGTCTCCGATCGCCGTACCTTCGACCTTTGTCGGACTGGCCTGGGCTGGACCTGCCGGCATCTTCGTTTCCAGCGGAAGCAGCGTGGAGAAACTCTCGGGCGGTGTGTGGCAGTCGATCGCGCAGCCGCTGACCTGGGTCCACCACCTTACGGGGTTCGGCACGACCGTCATCCTCTCGGGCACGAGCGACGCGGGCGCCGCGGTCGCGATCGGCGATGGCACGACGTGGTCGACCTACGACATCACCAACGAGCTCGGCTGGACCACCGGCGCCGTGTTGGTCGGCGGGCGGTCCGCAGACGATCTCTATGCGATCGCGCAGGGGGAGTCGCAGGTGGTGAGCTTCGACGGAGCTCGATGGCTGCGAGATGGAACGTTGTCCGCCGGTGGACTCGTACTCGACGCGATCGGTCCGACGGTATTCGCCGGCACCAGCGACGGCATCGCGCGCGAGTCGGCGGCATCATTCGCCGAGATCACCGATACCCTTCCCGAGTCATCGAGCATGGCACCCGACCTCCTACCGTTCTCGGTGTGGGGGCGTTCGTGCGATGACCTGTTCATCGCGCTCTCCGGGGTGAGCACGACCAGCGCGGGCCAGATCGTTCACTTCGACGGCAGCTCCTGGACGACAGAGCTGGATGTGTTGATGCCCCTGACCGCGATGAGCGGTTCGCCGAACGCGGCGTACGCGGCCACGTATGACGGAACCTTGCTCCGGCGCTCGTCGTCGACGCAATGGATCCCGACGGGCGATTCGTTTCCCACACCGCTCCGTGACATCAGCGCTGCCGATGACGGAACGCTGGTCTTGCTGGGCGATGACCGCTGGTTGCACGTCTTCGACGGAGGTGCGTGGCGCAGCGAGCAACTCGCCTCCACGATCTACCCATCCGATGTCCTCGCGCTGAGTCGCGATGAGGTCTATGCGGTCGAGCGCTCGGGCCTCCTGCGCTGGGATGGCGCGAGCTGGGTCTTGGAACCGCTGCCGGAAGCCGGGACCGCGCGGGCGATCTGGGGGCTCCCCGGTGGGCCGCTCATCGTCGTCGGTGCGAACGGTCAAGCGTGGCATCGCGTTCAGGGGAGCTGGACATCCAAGACGATGCCCTACGACGAGTTCCTCTCGGTGCACGGTACCTCGGCGGAGGACGTGTTCGCGCTCGGCGCGAACGGGACGATCGCACATTTCGCGGGCGAGGAATGGGCTCCCTTGCGGCAGCGGCTCACCGTGGGGCGCAGCGTGTGGAACGGCGCGAGCTGTACCTACTTCGCCGGAAACTCGTTCCCGCCTAGCGTCGCCCGCTTGCGTCGCAGCGAGCCCTGGTGAGTCGCTAGCGCGTCGACGCCTCGACGGGATAGCCCGCCTCGGTCCAGGCACCAAAGCCACCGTCGAGTGCTACCGCACGGGCGTAGCCCATGTGGCGCAGCGTCGCCGCGGCGAGCGTGGATACTTTGCCGAGCTGGCAGTAGACGAGGATGCGCGCCGTCGGGTCGGGCATCTCCTTGTCGATGCGAAGCTCGAGCTGGCCGCGCGGCACGTTGCGTGCGCCCGGCAGGTGGCCCACCTCGAAATCGCTGCGCTCGCGCACGTCGAGCAAGATGAGGTCGGTGCCGAGGCGGCGCTTCACCTCGTCCATCGACATGAACGCGATCTCGCGCGCCGCTTCGGCGATCAACTGCGTGACCGTTTTCGCGCCCGTGCGATTGGTGCGCAACGCCTCGGTCAAGTGCGTCGGCATCGCGAGATCGAGGCCCTTCATGAGCGCCACGAAGTCCGCACGCTCGCGCCTCTGCAGCCGCGGGTTGGTGGCGAGCTCGTTCGCGATCGTCGTCGACGATCGGCCCTTGTAGTCATGGGCGGGGAACACCTGCGTCTCGCCGGGCAGCGTCAGCAGCTTGTCGAACAGGCTCGCGTGCAGCTTCTCTGGATCTCCCGTTGGTAGGTCGGTGCGCCCGGTGCCGCCGATCAGGAGCGTATCGCCGGTCAGCACGCGGTCGCCGATCACCAGGCACGTCGAGTCGTCCGTGTGCCCGGGCGTGTGCATCACCTGGACGCGCAGCTTGCCCACCGCGATCGACTCGCCGTCATCGACGCGCACGTCGGCGAACGGGGCCGCGCTCAGCCGGTGCATCACGATCTTGCCGTGAATCTCCTGCCCGAGCTCGCGCGCCGCCGAGAAGTGATCGGCGTGCGTGTGCGTCTCGAACACGTAGTGCAGCCGCAGCCCGCGCTCGGCCGCCAAGGCAATGTAGTGATCGAGCTGGTCGAGCGCCGGATCGACGACGAACCCCGAGCGCGACTCTTCGCACCCGACCACGTACGACAAGCAACCGCCGCTACGAATCTGCTCGAAGATCATGTCGCCTCTCGGGCAAGTCGACCACGTATCGCCTCGTGACGTCACTCACCTTGCTCGCGACTTTCTCGGATGGTTTCGATCCTCGGTCGCGTCGAGAACGAGACGTTCTGATCTCGCTCGACGAGCCATGCTGCCAGCGACAGCAGCAGCGCCGAGCCGAGCCGAGCTTCATCGATTGATGATGTGGATCGCTTCGCCGAGTGCGGCAGCGGCGGCTTCCATCATCGCTTCGGGCATCGTCGGGTGTGCGTGTATGGTCAGGCGGAGGTCGTCGGCGACCGCGCCCATCTCGATGGCGAGGGTCGGCTCGGCGATCATGTCGGAGGCACCGTTGCCGACGATGTGGACGCCGAGCAGCTCGCCGGTGTTGCCGTCGGCGATGACCTTGACGAAGCCTTCGCTGTCGTTGACCGACAGTGCGCGACCGAGCGCCGCGAACGGGAACTTGCCGACCTTGAGCTTGGTGTGGCCCTTGGCCTTCGCCTCGTCCTCGGTGAGGCCCGTCGACGCGATCTCGGGATCGGTGAACACGACGGCGGGGATCGCGCGGACGTCGAACGCCGCCTTGTGGCCGGCGATCACCTCGGCGACGACCTCGCCCTCCTTGGTGGCCTTGTGCGCGAGCATCATGCCGCCGACGAGATCGCCGATCGCGTAGATGCCGCCGACGTTGGTGCGCAGACGATCGTCCACGACGACGAAGCCACGCTCGGTCTTCACGCCCGCGGCCTCGAGGCCGAGGTTCTCGCTGTTCGGGCGCCGACCGATCGACATCAGGATCTTGTCGGTGTCGACCGTGGCCGTCTTGCCATCCTTGAGCTCGACGGTGAGGACGGCGCGATCACCCTTGTCTTCCCAGCTCTTCGCCTTGGTGTCGAGCATGACCTCGACGCCCATCTTCTTGAGCTTGCGCTCGACGACGGCGACGCAGTCCTTGTCCATGGTGCCGAGGAGGCGCGGCGTCGCCTCGACGACGGTGACCTTGGTGCCGAACTTGGCATACACCATGCCGAGCTCGAGGCCGATGTAGCCGCCGCCGATGACGACCATGCGCTGGGGCAGGGTGTCGAGGGCGAGCGCGCCGGTGGAGTCGATGACCTTCCCAGAATCAGATCGTTGGTCGATCTTGAAGCCCGGGATCTCGATCGGGCGACTGCCCGTCGCGAGCACGATGTTCTTCGCGATGATCGTCTGCTCGCTGCCGTCCTTGGCCTTCACCGTGATCCGGTGGCCGTCGGGGCCAGGCTTGCCGAGGGTAGCGTTGCCCTCGATGATCTCGACGCCGTTGCCCTTGAGGAGCGTACGGACGCCGGAGGTCAGCTTGTTGACGACGCCGCCCTTCCAGCTCTGCAGCTTCTTCATGTCGAGCGTCGGCTTGCTCGCGATGCCAATGCCGAGGTCTTCGGCGTGGCCCATCTTCTCGAACATCTTGGCGGCGTGGATCACCGATTTCGACGGGATGCAGCCGACGTTGAGGCACACACCACCGATGTACTCGCGCTCGATGATGGCGGTCTTCACCTTGAGCTGGCCGAGACGGATCGCGGCGGGATAACCACCAGGTCCGGCTCCGATCACGACGGCATCGAAACGTTGCTCGGGCATGCCCGTTCGTACCGCGCCCGCTCGGCCGTGCCAACCCCACTATCAGGCGGACTGCCTGGCTTGGTAGCATCGCCGGATGAGGGGCAACTGGATGCGGTGGCTCGTGGTGTGCCTGGTCGCGCAGGTGATCGCCGCATGTGGCGGAAATTCGTCAATGCCCGGCGGTGATGACGACCCGTTGCCGATCGATGCACCGGCGGATGTGCCCGCCGACGGCGAGGTCCCGACGCTAGACTTCGAGAGCTTGCCGGAGGGCACGCTGTACGCGAGTCCCTCGGTCACCCGCGAGGTGATCCGCAAGCCCGCGAGCGACGCGCCCGTGACGGACTCGCAGACCGAGCTCGTTCCCGGGACGGCGGCGCCGGTTTCCTACTGGCGGTGGCGCGTATGGCCATCGGACGCCCCCGCGGGCTCGGACGATTCGGCGACCCGCTATGCGGCGCGCGTCTTCGAATCGTTCGCGGAGCGCCCCACGTTCACCTGCCCGGATGCGCGCGCGTCCTACGACGTGGAGCTCACGGTCAGCGATGGCACCACGCGCTCGACGTTCCGCTACCGCCGCATGATCGTGTGCACGCTGCCGCGCACGGCCGCCGGGCGCACGGTCCTCGATGTCAATCTGGCCGCGGGCACGACTGCGTTCTGCAACGGCAGCATCCGCGGCACCGCCGTGCAGCCGGGCACGCTCGTGCGGGTGTCGGGCACGATCAACAAGTCGTGGTCGTTCTGGAACCTCCAGGGCACCGCCGAGGCGCCGATCCACATCATCAACAGCGGCAAGGTCGTCAACACCAACGCCGCCAAGCTGCTCCATTGCTACAACTGCCAGCACGTCATCATCGACGGTCTCGGTGAGGATGCGCATCCGTTCGGCATCGAGCTGTCGAACAACACCGCCAACGCCTCACAGGCGATGTTCTTCAAGACGTACGCCGACGGCACGTGCGCCAACACCGAGCTGCGCGGCCTCTCCGATATCGAGGTGTTCGGCGTCCACGTCTCCCGCAACCGCAACGATGCGTCGAGCGCGGGCGGTGCGGGCATCGAGATCAACACGCGCGGCGACACCGAGGGCCAGACGGTGATCAGCCGCGACACGGGCTGGGAGGTCACCGGCGACCCGGCGACCGGGCGCCCTGGCGTGGCGATCCATCACAACAAGGTCGAAGAGACCTACGTGGAGGGCTTCTACATCGGCTTCACCGTCGACTGGGACTCGCCGACGTACGACGACACGGTGACGCCGTACCAGATGCGCGGCGTCAAGATCTTCCGCAATACGATCCGCGGCACCGGCAAGGACGGCCTCCAGGTGTGCAACGCGCGCCAGATGGAGGTCCACGACAACGTGGTCTCCGAGGTGGCGACGCGTGACCTCGCGGGCGATCAGTCGTCGTTCCAGGTCAACTCGGGCAGCGAAGGCGCGGTGTTCGCCAATCACTTCAGCGGCGGGCGCGGCCTCAACATGCAGAGCGGCTGCACGGGCGACGACATCTTCATGTTCGGCAACGTCGTCAAGCGCGGCACGCTCGCGCCCGGCAACTCGCTCTACTTCAAGGCCGGCGTCACCGCCGACGTGCACGCGCACCTGTTCCTGAACACGTTCGACCTCGGCGCCGAGAGCTTCTTCGCACTCAACACCACGGACCCGGGCTGCTTCGCCGACAACGGCGCGCTCGCCGGGCTCTACATCACCAACAACCTGTTCGTGATGCCCACCGCGGCCGCGCTGTATCGCACCGACGGCGGCATGGCACCGGCGACCAAGGTCGAGACGCCCAACGTGCGCGCACCGACGGCGAACGAGCTGTGCCTCGGCGATGACGGCGCCGTGTGCGCGACGTCCGCTGCGCTCGCGCAGACCGGCGTCGACCTCACGACGGTCGGCAAGATCTCGACGACGACGCTGCCGCTCGGGGTGATCACCGATCTCACGGGCCGCGCGGTCGGCCACCTGCGGGGCCACGGCGCGCGCCAGGTCGCTGCTCCGTGACCGCCGTCGCGTCGTTCAGGCGCAGCTCGGCGAGCTGATGCTGGAACTTGGAGAACTCGCGCAAAGATCTGGTTGGCAAGACCCGCAGCATTTTCGGGCTCGATCGGAGCAACTAGGGTGAGCGGCTTCGCCAACGAGCTCCCCACCCCCGAACCGGCACGCGTGCACGCGGGCAGCTTCGGACACGGGGTCGCGACCGGCCTCGCGCTCGCGATGGTCGCGTTTCACGTCTGGCTCTCCCGCCAGCTCTCCGGCCTCGCCGCGATCTGGCAAGAGCTACCGTGGCCACCGCTAGCACTCACGACGCGGCTGGCGTACTCGACGGAATGGCAAGTCATCGTGCCTGCACTCGGAGCCGCAATGATCCTCGTGCTCGTCCTGCGGCGACCGCGGGCGTGGTGGCCCTACTTCGCAGTGATGCTCGTCCTCGTCGTCGCGATCGCGATCTCGTGGTACGGCTCGCGGGCACCATTCACCGAGCTTTCCCACGACATCCGGTAGCTTCCTCGGAGCTTCGATGACGCGCGCTCGTGCTACTTCGCGATCCGCTGATCGGCGTGATATCGACGAGCGCTACCTGATCCTGGAGCGGCTCGCGGTTGGCGGCATCGCGCGTACCGCGCGCAGCGGCACCCGGTGGAGTTCCGCGCGCGCATCCCCAGCATCGTCAGGACGCGAACACCTAGGCCACGAACCGCCACGCATCGGTCAACGACTCATTCACAGACGAGCTTAGCAGCGCCGTCGCTCGGAGCTTCGATGAGCACGAGCTCGCTGGTGGCGAGGAACGCGGTCACCGGCTTGTTGGTCGCCGACACGTCGATGCGAGCCGCCTTGCCGCCGTAGAGGTCCCACGTCGCGCCGGTGACCGTCAGCTTCGTCGATGCCGAGGTGCTACGCGCCGCGGCGTATCGCTGCATTGGTTTCGCGATATGGCCCTTGAGGCCAACCGGTAGGTTGTTCGGCGCCGCCGTGAGGTTGAAGTCCGACTCGTCGTCGGCGTCATGCACGATATCGCCGATCAGCGCGCTGACGCAGTCCTCGACGTTGGGCAGCTCCACCGCGGCGCCCGAGCCGCGGCAGAAGAACTGAACGTCGGGGCTCTGGTTGTGCTGGTAGAGCGCGACGAGCTTATCGGAGGTGTCGAACACGAACGTCATACCCGACTCGTCACCGCCGTCGGTGACATCGACGAGGGTGCCACCCTCGCTGCCCGTACCGCCGAGCACGCGGGTCTCGACTTCGAGCTCGGTGTACTCGAGCTCACCTGCGAGGTCCGTGAAGTACGAGACGTAGTAGTCCATCGCCTTGCGCTGGAGCGCGGGCGCGGTGCAGCGCTCCGAGATGTCCATCGAGAATGATGTGGTCGTGTCGACCGTCGCATTGGCGAAGATGTTCGCGAGCGAGGGGCCACACTGGCCGCCGTAGCTCGTGCTGCTCGGCAGATCGGCCGGCTCCGCGCACACCTCGGCAGCGGGGCAGCCATCACCAGTGCACGCCCCCGAGAGCGCGAACGAGCCGCGCTGCACGCGCTTGTGGCCCTTGATGACCACGCGATATTGGCCCTTGCCGAGCGTGCCCTTGAGCTTCGAGTCCGACGTGTCGCTGTTTGCGTCGTCGTTCTTCTTGATGTAGCTGCCCCAACTTCCCGACGCGCTGGCGCGCTTATAGAGGTACATCACCGTGTCGAGGTCGCCCGTCGACTCGACCGTCAACAGCTCGACGGAGGCGTTCGCCGTGAGCTCGAACGTCCAGCTGTGGAAGCCTTCGCCGTCGGTCACTGCGGCCTGGCTCGGGACGCCGAAGCCGAGCTTGCCGTGGTCGGTGGGGCTGTAGAAGCTGTCGTCCTTGCCGTCGGTGAGGACGTCATCTTCGGCCCCCTTGTCGGCATCGGAAGCACAACCGGCGGAGGCAAGCGAGGCAACGAGGATGGAGGCGAACAGGCGATGCATGATGCCCGCGCCTTGGTGCAGGGCGCGCACCAGCCTCCGGCTTTACTAACTTCGCGTTCCTGCGTAGTCAGCCCCTGGCGGATCCACTTGCCGTGGCGAGCGATTTCGCCGGAACTTCCAGCTTTTCCAGCCGTTCTCTCCTTCTGGCTGCGACGCGTTCGTCACGCCGGGGCGAGGGTTCGCTCGACTGGATGACTACGCGAAGGGGCATCCGAGAGCTCGCTGACGAGCCGAAACAGAAACGATGCTGAACTCGCCGAACACGCGGGCGCACTCGTCGCGCGTGGTCGCCCGTTGCGCCTCGTCGCATACAACCGTACGGGCGCGATGTCGTCCGGGATGCCCGTCGCGAATGGACCGCCCTCTGACGCCGACAAGGTTCAGGTCAGTTCGAAAGTGAGGTCGGGAATCCCTTCTGTGTTCGTGTTGCGCGCAATGAAGCCAAGGCGTTGGTTCAGGAGGGCCACCGTATCGTCGCTGTCCCCATCCCAGTCGCCTGCGACCGGCAGTGAGCGCTCGCCCGGTGGACCGAACGCGATCTCTTGCATGGCGACCCGAGCGTTTGTGTCGGCGAGGAAGAAGCGCGAGGAGACGTCGTCATATAGTCCCAGGGTCGCGACACCATCGCCGTCCCAGTCGCCGATCACCGGCGTCGGGTTGTTCGGGATGGGATGATCGGGGGAAGAACTGGGCAATCGCAGCCCCGCTGCCGTCGAACAAGACCACCTCGTTGGTTGGTCGATGGTAGTAACCGAATCCGGGCGGTTCACCGATAATCCAGCGTCCGGTGAAGCCGATCGCGCCAAACGGCGCGGCACCCAGCTCGACGACGACGTCCGGTCGCCCGGTGCGCCGAGAGTACCGGAGCAGCGCCCGCGCCGGATCATTGCTCACGACCCCCACAACATCTCCTTGGTACGGACAAAGCTCACCGACCGTCGCGACACACAATCCTTGCGTGTTGCAGGTCATCCCCTCGGGGCACGCCGAACCGCTGCACGCCAGCTGGCAGCTCGAGAATGTGGGATTGAACACGCGAGCTCGGCGACAAGCGTGAGCATGATGACGCATGCGCGAAACATCGCCGGCAAGCGTCGCGTCTCGCTTGCGGCTAGTACCTCGTCGCAGTGAATCTGACGGGTTGAGCTATCGCCGCAACCGGTCTTGGGCACCCGAAAGGCGCCCCAAGATCGAACGCCAAGTGCGGTGATCGGCGCGGGCATCGAGGTTCATCGACGACTCGGCCCCGGTTCTCCGCGAGCAGATCTACGAGGAGGCCATGGCCATCGAGCTCACGGAGCGACGTATTCCGCTTAGCGCCAATGCTCGTCAGTCAATTATTAACTCCGACGACGATTAGCGCGACGTAAGCGCGCGCGCCCGGGATCCCGATTCTCGGCGGCGCTACGGCATCGGATCACCGCGTGGGTCGTTGCGGCGGGGCGGCGCTGCGGGCTGCGCCGCGCTCAGGTCTCGACGCTGACCACGAAGAATCCGACGACCTTGCCGTCGATCGTCTTGCCGAGCACGACGAGCTGATAAGTGCCGGCGTCCGTCGCGAGCGTGCCGTCTGGTGTTGCCGTCCCGATCCGGGCGAACGTCAGTTCCGTCAGGTTGCTCTCGAGCAAGGTCTTGATGCGCCCGAATGCCTTGGCAGAGTCGATGATGGCGTCGTCATCGGTCGTGTCGTACTCGGACCAGCGAGCGAGTCGTTCGCCCACGGCTTGTCCGTGCTCGAGCTCCATGGTCGAGCCATCCGCGACCCCCATCGCAGCCCCGAACTCGGACATGATGAAGTCCTCGTCGATCACCGCGCCTGCGGTCGTCGAGAGCCACGTCGGCTCCGAGTCGGTCTCGCTCATGTAGATCGCGTCTCGCGCGGCGATCTGGAAGCGAGTCTTGAGCTGGCTCGCGGTCAGGGTCGTGAACTCGTAGGTG
The DNA here is from genome assembly GCA_033763475.1 of Kofleriaceae bacterium. Lineage (GTDB taxonomy): Bacteria > Myxococcota_A > Polyangia > Haliangiales > Haliangiaceae > JABFXX01. The sequence goes on along the minus strand of JANRKM010000188.1, from coordinate 1,457 downwards.
TCGGAGAAGTCATCGAGGCTGACGACGACTTCGCCCGAGTTCTCGCGATACGCGCTCTTGTACCCGTTCGCGATCGCCGTGAGCTCGATCGAGAGCGCCGTCGTGCGACGCCGCTCGCTGCGGTCCGCGCCAGGCTGCTGGTAGAGCTTCAAGGTCACCTGCGGGGGAAACGACTCGAGGAACCCGCCATCCCAACACGCCGTGAAGTCGTGATCCCAGCTGCCAGCGTAGGTCGCGTCGACGAGCAGGTGATCGCCAGAGATCTCCGCGCGCGCCACCTCGACGTCGTCGTTGCCCAGGCCTTCGCAGGCGCCGATGACCATTGGAACCTCAAAGCGAGTGCCGTCCGCCTTGCCGTCGGGCGCCGGCGCCACATCCTCCGTAGCGGTTACGCAACCGAGGAACGAGCACGAAAGGAACAGGATCGAGTTGAGACGCAGCATGAGCTAACTCCTTTGGAGGTCGAGTGGAATCGGAGGCTGACTTGTGATGCCGAGCCGATGTGCAACGGGTGAGCCAGACCCGGCAGTAATGCGCGAGGAAACCGCTGCGAGGCCCACAGCTCGCCGCAGGCGAGCCTTCGATGTGACGATCGTGCTTCACGCGGCCGTGTCCGATGCCGAGGCCCTTGAGAACCTGAGGGTTGTCCTCTCTGCGGCCGACGCCGGATGCATCCGGTCCTGCCTGGCAGCGCGGGGCCCCGCGGCGGACCTCACTCGGCTCCCATGACGCGCCACCGTCCAGCCAGCTGTTCGAGTCCGGATCTATTCGTTCATCGTCCGGGCATGTCCGGATCTGGCTGCGAATCCACTTGCCATCGCGCTCGTACGACCCCGAGCGCGAACCCAATCGGACACGAACATAGGATCCAGCCCGACCTCAACGAGCCGCCACCGCGCTGACGCGGTGCCCCGAGGTCGGGGGAGCTACGGACACGGTGTTTGCGAGATGTGGAACGTCAAGCTCGGCACCGTGAACATGCAGCCCTCTGGATCCACGCTCGGGGTTCCGCTCTGCAGGTCCCCCAGGATGCCGCGGAACGTGGCGTTGGTCAGCGTGCCCTGGACCTCCGTGGAGCACGCGCCCGACAGCCTGAGCGTGCCCGCGACCGCGACGTAGGCGGCGTCGGTGGACATCGCTGAAAGGTCGAAGCGATACGCGGCGCCCACGAAGGGCGGGTTCCCGAGAGTGATCGTCGAGAGATCGATGTCGGTGTCGAGCACCGCACCACTGGCCGGGAAGCCGACAATCACCGGGTTTATCGAACCGTCGATGTTCGGCGCGATCGCGATGCGGGTGTCTCCGGACGACTGGAAGCGGTCAAAGCTCGTCGGCTCGATCGTCGCAGGAACGAACGAGGTCGGGCAGCCGCATGCCCCGTCACACGCTTCTCCACCCTTACACTCTACGCCGCAGTCTCCGCAGTTCGCCTCGTCCTCGTCCACCGCGATGCAGGT
>JANRKM010000187.1:0-14701 GCA_033763475.1 Kofleriaceae bacterium | reverse complement strand
CTGCGGCAGCATTCATCAGATTCGCCATACCCCCTTTGATCACAACGAAGGGTCACACGCGATCGTCTCGACGAGGAATCTCACAACTGATCGAAATCGATCCGGAATTCGACGTCGAATTATGACGCAGTAGTGTTAGCCCACGGCGGTCTCGTCCGACTTTCGGACACAACGCCAGACTGTCCGAACCTCGGACATGGACCACCAGAACGCGCGAGAGCGTGTCAGACGCACCCCTTATGAAAGCGCGATGCGGAAACGGCTCATCCAGGTTGGGAACAGCCTCGCTTTGGTGCTCGACAAGCCGATCAGGAAGATGATCGGGTTCGCGCATGCGCGCGAGGTCGAGCTCTCGTTCGAAGGTCGCCGCATCATCGTCGACCCCGTGGAAGAAGAGGATGCAACGTGCAAATCGCGGAGCGCGTCCGTCGAAGAGCTTCGCGCGGCGCGTAGCGATCTCGACCGGCTCGTCCACTTCTACGGCATCGCAGACGCGCAGTTTCAGCGCCTCGTGGCGGAGTACCGACGAGTTTTTTCCTACCACGCATGGTTGGGATCCGGTCTGCGCCACGTAACGGCGGCGCAGCTCGCGAATATCCGGAGGGTCAGAGCGTGTGTGAAGCAGCTCGACGGCGGCGCTGATTGGGAAACGGCCATCGCGGTGGCGCTGCGCAGCGAACCCTACGAACAACAGCAGTCATGAACGACGGGAGGCCGCATGACGGCGGGATGCTGCACGGCCGGCGGGGTGCTGCACGGCCGGCGGGATGCTGTACGGCCGGCGGACGCGTCGTTTGCCGAGCGACTACCAGGTGCCCTGCAGAGAGAGGGTCGTCTGCTCACCCGTCGCTGTCGCCGTGACGTTCCACTGGGCGGCCTCGGCGCGGACGAGCTTCCAGCTCTTGCGCGGCAGCGTGTAGGCGCTGGCCCAGCCGACGGGTAACGAGATCGCGAACGAGACCGCGCCGGTCGTGAACGAGTGGCGATGCCAGAGAAGGCCGGCACCGGCGAGGTTCAGCGCAGCGCCGCCGAGGTGCGTGAGCCAGAACATCCGCTTCTCTTTGGTAGCGAGCTTGGTGACGGTGGTGCGCAGGGCGGTGAGGTCGGCGCACCGATCGGCGGTCGGCGCGGGCACGCTCACACGCAGCGGCAGCACGATGCGCGACAGGAAGCCGATGCCTGCCTTCGCAGAGCCGACGAGCAGCGTGTCGCGATATTTTTCGTTGTACTCGCCGAGGGGGTTGGTCTCGGTGAGCGCGAGGGCAGCCTGGCCCGCGGAAGCCGCACCGAAGGCGAGGGTCCAGCTCAGGTTCCAGCGGTACGTGCTGCGCTCCGCCTCGACGAGGTGCGCGTGCAGGCGGTCGGCTTCCGGCGCGCAGTCGACGACGGCGCCGGGTTGCACCGATGCGCCGGGTTGTGCGGCGGCAGGTGGGGTGATGGCGCCGAGTACAACGACGGCGACGACGGCGACGAACAACGACGACCTACGCATCGGGACCTAGCTGCATGCGCTCCTGGGCCGCGTCGAACGCTGCGGCGGCGTCGGGCTCGGGCCAGAGGAGCGAGACGACGAACGCCACACCGAACGACAAGGGTACCGTGATGATGCCAGGGTTCTTGAGCGAGATGATCGCCTCGGGCTGCTTCAATAGGTCCTTCCACACCGTGGGTGACAGGGCGATCAGGGTCAGGGACGAGAGGGTGCCCGTCACCATGCTGGCGACCGCGCCGCGCGTAGTGAGCTTGCGCCACAACATCGAGAGGAGGAGCGCGGGGAAGTTCGCACTCGCCGCGATCGCGAACGCGAGACCGACCATGAAGGCGACGTTCTGTTGCTCGAACAGGATGCCGAGGAGGATCGCGAAGCCGGCGAGGCCGACGGTCGCGAGCTTCGCGATGCGGAGCTGCTCGTGCTCGACGATCTTGCCCTTGCGCACGACGTGCCCCCAGAGGTCGTGAGCGAGCGCAGCCGCCCCCGACAGGGTGAGGCCGGCGACGACGGCGAGAATGGTGGCGAAGGCAACCGCCGAGATGAAGCCGAGGAAGCCGGTGCCGCCGAGCACCTCGGCGAGCAGCGGCGCGGCCATGTTTCCCTTCGCGTCGATCGTTTTGATGGCGCCGCGCCCGACAAGCACGGCGGCGCCGAAGCCAAGGATGAACGTCACCAGGTAGAAGAACCCGATGAGGCTGGTCGCGTAGGCGACCGAGCGGCGCGCGGTCTGTGCGTCGGGCACCGTGTAGAAGCGCATCAGGATGTGGGGCAGGCCCGCGTGCCGAACATGAGGGCGAGGCCGAGCGAGATGGCTTCGAGCGGGCTGGAAACGAGCTCCCCGGGCGCGAGGACACCGTCGCCGTATTGCGTGCGTGCCTCGGCGAACAGCGCGAGTGGATTCATCCCGAACTGCGCGAGCACGAGCACCGCGAGCGAGGTCGCGCCGAGCAAGAGCAGGCCCGCCTTGATGATCTGCACCCAGGTGGTGGCGATCATGCCGCCGAACAGCACGTACAGCAGCATCACCGCGCCGACGAGCATGACGGCCTTCGTGTACGCGAGGCCGAACAGGAGATGGATCAACTTCCCGGCGCCGACCATCTGCGCGATCAGGTAGATGGTCACCACGGCGAGGGTGCTGAGCGCGGCCGCGATGCGCACGGGCGTCTGGCGAAGACGGTACGCGACGACGTCGGCGAACGTGTACTTGCCGAGGTTGCGCAGCGGCTCGGCGATCAGGAACGTGATCACGGGCCAGCCAACGAGCCAACCGACGGAGTAGATGAGCCCGTCGAAGCCCGACAGCGAGACGAGGCCGGCGATGCCGAGGAAGCTCGCCGCGCTCATGTAGTCGCCCGCGAGCGCGAAGCCGTTCTGCACTGCCGACACCGAGCCACCGGCGGCGAAGAAGTCACTGGTGGTGCGCGTACGCCGGGAAGCCCACCACGTGATGCCGAGCGTGATCACCACGAAGCCGAGGAACCAGCCGATCGCGACCGCGTTAGGCTCGCCGAGCGAGGTCGGGCCGGTGACGGGGCTGGTCATGGGGCCCTCGGGGCGCTCGGAGCGCTCGCGGCAGCCGCTGGAGCCGTCCCGCGCAGCGCCTCGACGGCAGGATCGTAGTGGCGGTTCGCCCACCGCACGTAGATCGTGGTGAGCACGGGCGCGAGCACGATGACGCCGGCACCGAGCACGATGCCCACGCTGACATCCCCGAGCAGATGCCCCGCGGTGGGCTTGGCGAACGCGACGAGGAGGATGAACCCGAAATACGCCACCATCATCACGGCGGTCAGGATGCCGCCGATTCGCCAGCGGCGATGCACCACCCGGCGCAGCCTCCCGCGCGTCTCCTCGTCCATGCGTCTCAGTATCGCCGAAAATAGAAACCGCCCGGTCCAACGCGGAGCCGGGCGGCGTCGAAACATCCAGGCGTCGATCAGGGTTGAGGGTCGATGCGGAACGTCAGCTCGGGGACGCGGCGGCGAGACACCTCGGCGGCCACTTCTTCACGGAGCTCGGGCGCGGCCTCGTGGAGACGCGCGAGCGCGTCCTCGAGGTCGAGTTCGTCGTGAGAGGGCACAAAGGTAACCAGCACGCGCGCGGCGCTCGGGGCCGGCGTGACCGACGTGAGGACGAGCTCGTCGATCACGGGATCGTCGAGGTCGGCCAGCGCGTAGGTCAAAGCATCGAAGACCTGTCGACACACCTGTAGATCCTTGTGGCCACGCGGGCCACGCCGATCAGTGTGCATGTCGCTCCTTCAGCGAGAGATCAGGATCAGGAACAGATGCTGATATGAAGCGCAGAGGGCGACATGAGTGACCTCCCCGTGAAGGGGCTGCATTCTTCTACGCGAAGAGCCCGACGGGCTCCAGACATTTCTCGCGCTGCACTCAGAGCTGGTTGACGAGCTGCTCGGCGCGCTGCTCGAGCTGCTGGCGCGTGAGCGAGCTGTCGATCTCCCAGCCCTTGCGCGAGTAGTACTTCTTCACGCCGCGGCTGTTGCCCGAGAGCTCGAGGCAGTAGTCCATCTCGCGCTCGCTGCACTCGCGCGCCACCGCCTTGACCTTCTCCTTCTCGCCCGTCTGCGGGTAATGGATGCGGATCTCGGTGCCGTGGGTCTCGTGGAAGAACAGCTCGGACGTCTGCTTCCACTGCGAGCCGTGGTGGAAGATGCCGACGGGCTCCTCGGTGAGGGCGATGAACACCTGGATCATGTCGCGCTCGTTGCGTGGCATATGATCGATCCACAGGCGGTCCTGCGTGAGAGACCCGTCGGCGGTCTCCTTCGCAGCGCTGTCGTCGCTCCGGATCCAGCGATAGGTCGCGTACGTCGCGCTCGAGAGCAGAGCCATCATCACCAGCGCCTTCTTCATGGTTCCTCCGTGTGGCGGAATCCTACTGCTAAGCTTCGGCGATGCGCACTGCCGTCGCCGCGTGTTTGGTTGCCTTCGGTTGCGCGAGCGCGCCCACTCCCGCGAAGCCGAAAGCTCCCGCGCCGCCCGATACCGCCGAGCTGTCACCGGCGCTCGCGCCTCTCGCATGGTGGCTCGGTGATTGGGAGACGGACCTCGGCACCGAGCACTGGATCGCGGCAGACGGCGCGGTCTACGGCATCTCGCTGCAACGCGACGGCGCCTTTGAAGTGATGATCGTCGACGACGGGGAAGGCACGGCGCCGGCCGACGGCGTGCTGCGCTTCCTCGCGATGCCAAACGGCGAGCGCTCCGTCGAGTTCCGCGTGAAGGAACTGGGCAAGAGCGGCGTTACGTTCGAGAACCTCGAACACGACTTTCCCAAGTCCATTGCCTACGAGCGCATCGGCGACGAGCTCAAGGCCACGCTTAGCGCCGAGGGTGCGCGCACCCTCGGATTCGCGTTCCGTCCAGGTACGCGTACGTCCGCGCCCGAGCTCGAGGCAGCGGATAAGAAGTTCGCGGCCGACGTCGATGCCGGGGGTGTCGCGGCCTGGGTGCACTGGTTCGCCCCCGACGGCGGTATGATGCGCAAGACTGGCCGTGTCGATCGCGCGGGCATCGAAAGCTTCATGAAAGAGGTATTCGACACCGGCATGCTCGCGTGGTCACCGATCGCGAGCGGCCGCGCCGGCACCGTGGGCTTCACCGTCGGCAAGGCCACGTTCACCGGCAAGACGCCGGAGGACGGCTGGAACAGCACCTACGTGACGATCTGGAAGCAGCAGCCCGACGGCGAGTGGAAGGTCTGGTTCGACACCGGACGCGTCGTCAACGCGAAGTAACTACCAGGCGTGGGTCTTGAAGAACTGCCACTCGATGGCCGTGGCGTCGTCGTAAAGCGGGCAGGAGTAGATGCCTGTCGACAGCGGGCCGCCGGCCCAGCAATGGCCCATCAGGGTGAACGTGCAGATATCGACTTGTCCGCCGGCCGGACAGCCGTCGTAGCTGTAGCAAGTGCCACCGTCGACGTCGCGCTCGGTCTTGGTCATCGCGCAGCCGTTCCTCGCGGCCCACGTATCGGCGGCGGAGCGCCCGCAGCTGGCCGGGATCACGGGGTCGGCCGTACCGTGGAAGATGATGACGGGCTTGGGGCCACTCGCGCAGCCCGCGAGATCGTGCGTGCCGCCGGAGTGGGGCGCGATCGCACGGATGTCGTCGCGCATGCAGCCCGCGTGGTTCGAGAAGTAGCCGCCCATCGAAAAGCCCGTCATGTAGACGTGACGGCTATCGATGCACTGGTCCTCGGTGATGTCGGCGCGGATCGCGTCGAGCATCGCGAAGTCGTCGCCCTCGGCGATCGGCACGACACCCGCGGTGCTCCCGCATACGCCCTCGCCCACGTTCCACGGCGCGCCGAGGGTGCCGCCCTGTCCGTCGGGAAACGCGACCGCGATGCCCTCGGCGTCGGCGAGCCGCGCGTAGCGCGTGATGTCGAACATCTGATCGCCCGACATCGTGTAGCCGTGGTGCACGTAGACCAGCGGCATCGGCATCGTGGCGCTCGCGGAAGCGGGGAGGTAGACGTGATAACGGCGCTCGAGCCCACCCGCCTGGATCGTGCGCGTGGTCTTGCCGCGGCGATCGCTGCGGATGCCGCACGCCGGTGCGTCGACGCGCGCGTCGATCGAGCTGCCAGCATCGCGCGTCTCGTCGGCCCCTGCGTCGACCTGCTCGCCGCCAGCGCTGAAGCCGCACGCGGAGAGGAAGATCAACAGGCCGAGGCGGCGCACGGCCGGCAATCTACACGAATGTCTTTGACCTCGGTGTGACGATCTGCTCACCGGCCGATGGCACGCTGCCTGCGACAAGTCGATGGCGAGCGTCGCTATGCGGCGAGCATGCGCTTCATCAGGCGCGTCGGTGTCGGTTAGCGCGGAGTGATGTTCGTCGCCGGCATCTTGCCGCGCGGGGTGGCAACCGGCGGATCCTGCTCATCGGGAGTCGCCTTCTTGCCGTCCCAGACGCGGGCGAACTGGGTGTCGAACGCCTTCAGCACCGCGGGTACCTTGATGAAGTAGATGTTCTCGAAGTTGTCGTTGAAGCCACTACCCGTGAGGTTGGCAGCCCCGGCGATCAGGCCGAACGGCTTACCGTTCGCCTTGCGATACACGAGGTACTTGTTGTGGTGAAGCAGGTGCTCGTTGTGGTTGGTCTCGAAGTAGCGGATCTCGAAGTTGTCGCCGCCGGCCTGTTCGAGCTTCGCGACGTTCGCGGCCTCGAAGCCGAGGTTCGCGCCGACCTCGTCGGCGTCGCCGGCCTCGGGGTCGAGCCAGTACAAGTCGTCGTCGGCGACCATGCGCACGGTGAGCTCGCCTGCCTCGAGCCGCTCGGTGAGCTTGTTCACCAGCGCGGTGTGGCCGAAGCGGTGCGCGCCGAGATCGATCGACGCGGCGTCCTCGATCGGGTCGAGTAGGTAGCGCTGGGCGCGCTTGCGGTCGTCGGTGTGGGGGATGAAGAACGACTTGATGTCGGTCTCCTCGGGCGCCTCGATCTGCTCGCGACACGCGTTGAGCGCATTGCGGAACTGCGTGCGGCCCGACGACGCCTCCTCGCTGATCTGCGCGTCCATGAGGCAGATGTGGTTCTGCGCGAAGTACGAGTCGCGCGCGACATCGATGAAGTGCCAGTTCTCGTGGTGCGTGACGACGCCCGACGACATGTTGCCGCTCGAGAACGTCATCTTCATGTGCTCGCTGTCGCCACGCGGGTTGATGAGGATGAACTTGTTGTGCGCGTAGCCGATGCTGCCGGCATGGCCGCGGAGCAGGATCTCGGCGCCGCACTGGGCGAGCCGGTCCGATTGCGTCGAGGCCGCGTCGAGCACGAAGGTCACCTTGGCGCCGGCCTCTGCCAGCGCGCACAGGCGATCCGCGACCGCGACGTTCGAGAATGAGAGATAGGCGAGGAAGATCTCGTCGTCGCCACCGAGCGGCTCGAGCCACTCGAGGAGCTTGTACTGCGGGCTCGTGGGACGGGCGGCAGAGGCCGCCATGTCCTCGCGCGAGCACCACACGTTCTTGGGCTTCTGCGTCAGGGTCTCGGTGCCGTCGGCCGTCTCGACCGGGGTCGCGTACGTGTAGTCACGGCAGAGCGGGTTGGTGAAGAGGACGTCGTAGCTCTCGAAGCGGAGCGGTACCGCCGCCTCGTCCGCCTTGCCCTCCGCGCGCCAGTCATCGTCCTCAGCCTCGGTGCCCTGAGCACCACAGGCAGCAACAGGAAGCGCGAGCAGGATCGAGGACAGGACGGAGCGCCACATCACTCGCGGCCACGAGCACGTCCGGTGCCACCCGGACACGCACGCAACCGCACGAGATCCCTAGCGTCCGGCGCCCACACACGCGGCAAGTCGATCTGTCCGGACACCGGACACGCCGTTTATGCGCCGATTCGGTCGCGCGTCGGTGCCGAAACAGCAGCACTCAGCTTCGTACGCCGAAAAGAAGTGCGCGGCGCCTTGTGGGCGCCGCGCGACGAGGTGCCTGGCATGCAGGGGCCTCGGAAATATGCGCGACGGGCTTTTCCGTCGCGCGCGGGGTGCCTGCGTAGCAGGGGCCCCGAAAGGGTGCGCGGCGTACCGCGCGCGGGGTGCCTGCGTAGCAGGGGCCCCGAAATCATTCACCGCTTAGGTGCGGCAGCCCTGGATCTCGCCGTTGTTGCTGGCGCCGGTCGCGAGGCAGTTGGTCGCCGCGCGGATCACCATGTCACGCGTGGGGAGGAGGCAGCTGCCGTCCTTCTTGGTCTGGCTGATCCACTTCACGAGGTACGTCTGCCAGGCCCAGAGGCGCGCGCTCGAACCGTCGCCGTAGGCGCCCGGACCCGAGTAGTCGTCATTCCAGTTGAAGAACGAGCCGTCCCAGTTGGTCTCGGCGGCGAGCTTCACGAGCTCGGCCGGCGGGTCCTTCATGATCGTCTCGAAGCGAATCGCCGAGGCCTGCATGCAGAGGCGGCCCGCGTCGGTGCCTTCCTCGAAGGAGTAGGTCGGGTTGTGGCCGCCGCTCCACTTCTGCCAGAACTCGGTGCCCGAGAGGTCGAACTCGCCACCGTCCGGGTAGTTGTAGTCGGTCGGAGCAACCGTGCCCGCGGGGAACACGATGTGGTGCTTGTTCACGTCACGCGCATCGGCGTACGGGTCGGAGGGGGCAACCTCGCAGCGAGCCGCCGTCGCCTCGTGGAGCGCACTGAAAGCCGCGCGGCCGACGTACGAGACGCCATCGACTTCCTCGACCGAGTCGAACAGGTTGTCGTCCGCCGTCCCGAACTCGCCGTCACGGCCGTCGCGGTGCTTCACGAGGTTCTTCGCCGCGCGGCGGTGAACGCCCGCTTCCTCGAGCTCGTCACGCGAGATGCCCTCGTTGAGGTACGCGACGATCGCGTCCTTCTCGCACGCCGACAGCTCGGTCCCATCGGCTTTTCCGCCGCTGAGTCCTTCCTCGTCAGCCCCGTCGGGGGAGTCGGAATCGGCGACGCAGCCGGTGGCAGCGACAAGGGCGAGGGCGAGGATGGTGGCGTTGCGCATGGCTGAGCAGTCTTTGAGCAAGCTCGGTGCCATTGGCATCTATGCGGAATTGCTGGGCTCCATCGCGGCGGATCAAGTTGCCGGCTGTCGCCGTGGTCGGGACTGGGAGCAACCGTGCCCCCGGTCCTGCGTCTCTTGGGTATGTGGCGCCTCGCCCCGCTCGCGCTGTGTGCCTGGACCCGGTTGGCCGACGCCGATACAGCGAGCTGCATCGACGGTAAGCCGTACGACGCGAAGATCCTCCGCGACCGCGTCGGGTTCCTGGCGTCCAAGGAGCTCGACGGCCGGGCCCCCGGAACGGACGGAGACAAGGCCACCCGCGCCTTCCTGGTCGATCAGTTCCGCTGCCTCGGGCTTCAGCCGGCGTTCGGCACGAGCTACGAGCAGGCCTTCACTGCGGACGGTCAGACCACCGCCAACGTGGTCGGCGTCATCCCCGGCAGCGACCCGACGCTCGCGGGCGACATCATCATGATCGCGGCCCACCACGATCACCTCGGCGGCAAGCACCGGGGCGCCAACGACAACGCCTCGGGCACGGTCGCCCTGCTCGCGGTCGCGCAAGCGCTCCAGCAGCGCGAGACCAAGCCCAAGCGCACGATCGTGTTCGCCGCGTTCGGCTCCGAGGAGACCGGCATGAACGGCTCCTATTTCTATGAGAAGAACGCGCCCGCCGCGTTGCCCGTCGACCGCATGGTCCAGGTAATCAACCTCGACATGGTCGGGAGCCATGATGACTTCGGGTATGTCGCCGCGCTCGGGACGTTCTCCGGCCTCGCCGCGCGCAAGCTCCTCGCCAGGCTCGACAACAAGTACCCCAAGGTCTCCGTGGGCTATGGCGGCAAGGCGCGCGGCTCCGACTTCGAGCCGTTCTGCAAGAAGGGCGTTCCGTACGCCTTCTTCTGGACGCCCGACCGCTGCTACCACAAGACCTGCGACTTGCCCGACCGCCTCGACTACGCGCGCATGGCAGACATCGCCTCTCTCGCCGGCGACCTCGCGCTGGCGATGGGAGACACGACGCTCGACCTGGCGGCAGCGCGCTCCAAGCGCGGCTGCGGGATCTAGGGGGCCCTGTCAGGGATTGCCGGCGATACGCTTGCGCAGATCCTGTACGCCGGCGCGCCACGCGTGATCGTTGGAGCGCAGCTGCGCGAGCTCGGAGCCCTGCGCCACGCGATCGATCACGTTGGTCGCCATCCGGATCAGGGCCGGCGACGGCTTCGCGGGATGCGCGCGCACCCATCGATCGACGACGTCGTCCTTCCGCCCCGCCCGGCCCTGCAGGCGCGCGACCACCTCGCAGGCAGCGAGCGCCTCACAGCCGAGATCGGCGTCGAGCTCGTCGTCGTCGACGTCCTCGGCGGTGTTCAGCGTTCCCTCGACAAAGCTCAGATCCTCGGTTTCCGTCAGATCCGTCGACCAATCCCAGGCGGCGTCATTGTCGAACGCGCCAGGTCCCCATGCACCCATGGCGAAGGTCATTAATGCCTCCACACCACCTTCATCAAGTAATGTTCTGCGTGAGTGGCGAAGGAGGACGTGAGAACAGCGCGCGAGTCGTCGACCACCGACGACGACGCACTGCGCTGTGTCGTTTGCGATCACGTCATCACCTCGCGGTCAAACCGGATGGAAATGGATGGCGCGCACGAGCACACGTTCGTGAATCCGGGAGGCATCGTCCATCACATCGGCTGCTTCATCGCCGCCGCGGGCTGCCGCTATGTCGGGCCGACCGAGACGGCCTTCTCGTGGTTCCCGGGCTGGAGCTGGCAGGTGGCGGTGTGCGGCCAATGCCGCGCGCAGGTGGGCTGGATCTACCGGCTGGCGGGTAATCAGTTCCACGGCCTCATCCTCGCCGCACTCCGGTGACTTACAGTCGGCCCATGCGAGGGGACCCGAACATCGACATGGTGCAGATCGCGCATCGCGTGCTGCGCGATCACGGCTTCGATCCGGATTTCCCGCCGGGCATCGAAGACGAGATCCCCGAACACCCGACCGACGGCGGCGCGATCGATCTGCGCGAGCTGAAGTGGTCGTCGATCGACAACCAGGAGTCCAAGGACCTCGATCAGCTCGAATGGGCCGAGCAGCTCCCCGACGGGCGCATCCGCATCCTCGTCGCGATCGCCGATGTCGACGCCTTCGCACCGCGCGGCTCGCTCGTCGATCGGTACGCGTCGACCAACACCGCGACGCTGTACACCGGCGTCCAGATCTTCCCGATGATCCCCGAGGTGCTCTCGACGGACCGCACGTCGCTGCTCCCCGATCGCGATCGCCTCGCGATGATCACCGAAATGGTCGTGCGCGAGGACGGCTCGCTCGACGACGCGCAGACGAAGATCTATCCAGCCAAGGTCCGCAACCACGCCAAGCTCGTCTACGAGCGCGTCGGCGCGTGGCTCGAGGCGCAGGGTGACGCCCCCGAGGATCCGGAGATCGAACGTCAGGTGCGGCTGCACGACGAAGCGACCCAGCGCCTCCGCCGGCGTCGGTTCGAGCTCGGCGCGCTCGACTTCGAGACCATCGAGGCGCGGCCGGTGACCAAGGACGGCCGCGTCGTCGATCTGGTCGTGCTACACAAGAACCGCGCGCGCGAGGTCGTCGAGGATCTGATGATCGCCGCCAACGGGGCGACGGCGCGGTTCCTCGAGCGCGCGGGGTCGTCGTCGATCCGCCGTGTGGTCCGCGCGCCCAAGCGGTGGGACCGCATCGTGGAGCTCGCGGGCTCGCTCGGGCACGCGCTGCCGCACGAGCCGAGTGCGCGTGCGCTGTCGGAATTCCTCGCCGCTCGGCGCGAAGCCGATCCTTCGCGGTTCGCGGATCTCTCGCTCTCCGTCGTCAAGCTGCTCGGTCCCGGTGAATACGTGCTGCAGCGCGCGACCGATCCGGATCAGGGTCACTTCGGCCTCGCTGTCGAGGACTACACGCACTCGACGGCGCCAAATCGCCGCTATCCCGATCTCATCACGCAACGCTTGCTCAAGGCCGCCGCCACGCGCGCGACCCAGCCATACTCCGATGACTCGCTCACCGGCATCGCTGCGCACTGCACGACCCGCGAGAACGAAGCCCGCAAGGTCGAGCGGACGATGCGCAAGGTCGCCGCGGCGGCGCTGCTGGCCTCGAGGATCGGCGACGAGTTCGAGGCGATCGTCACCGGCGCATCGCCCAAGGGCACGTGGGTGCGGTTGCGCCGCCCGCCCGCCGAAGGCCGCGTGATCTCCGGCGAGCGCGGGCTCGACGTCGGCGACAAGGTGCGCGTGCGCCTCGCGGACGTCGACGTCGAGCGCGGCTACATCGACTTCGCCGCGCTGTAGGCGAAGCCGATCGCGATCCGCGTGCCGCCGCATGCCGCGTTCTAGCTGCGCAGCAGCACCACCATCACCATGATCAGACCGACGCCAAGCGTCGTCGCGAGGATCACGGCCATCGTGACCGTGGACAAGGAGAACTCCGAGGTGGGCCGATCCATGCCGTAGGCACGAGCACCGCGCGTGCCAGCGCATGTGCGGACGCCGGGCATGCGCTCGCGAATTTCTTGCGGCGGGGGTCCTGGGGGCGGCGCAAACGTTGCGCGTGCCGCACCGCGGGAAGGCCTCGTGGGGAGCCTGCAGCAGGCATGGGGGTTGCGATGGCGCCCCGGTGATGTCGAACGAAACCATCCGCTATGACGACGCGATCGTCCGGCGGTTCGTGACCGCGACCATGGTGTGGGGCGCGGTCGGGATGCTCGTCGGCTTGTGGTGCGCGCTGCAGCTCGCGCTCCCGAGCCTCAACGTCGGGCCGTACTTCACGTTCGGCAGGCTGCGGCCGCTGCACACGAACGCCGTGATCTTCGCGTTTGCGGGCAACGGCATCTTCGCCGCCGTCTATTACTCGTCGCAGCGGCTGCTCAAGGCGCGCCCGCTCGATCTGTTATCGAAGATCCACTTCTGGGGCTGGCAGGCGATCATCGTCGCCGCGGCGATCACGCTGCCGCTCGGGTTCACGCAGGGCAAGGAGTACGCGGAGCTCGAATGGCCGATCGACCTCATGATCGCGGTCGTGTGGGTCGTGTTCGGCGTGAACTTCTTCGCGATGGTGCGCAACCGGCGCGAGAAGCACCTGTACGTCGCGCTGTGGTTCTACATCGCGTCGATCGTCACGATCGCGATCCTCCACATCTTCAACAACCTCGTCGTGCCGGCGGGGTTGTTCAAGAGCTACTCCCTCTACGCGGGCGTCCAGGACGCGTTCATGCAGTGGTGGTACGGCCACAACGCCGTCGCGTTCTTCCTGACGACGCCGTTCCTCGGCCTCATGTACTACTTCTTGCCGAAGGCGGCGGAGCGCCCGGTGTTCAGCTACCGGCTCTCGGTCCTGCACTTCTGGTCGCTGGTGTTCATCTACATCTGGGCGGGGCCACACCACCTGCACTACACGGCGCTGCCGCAATGGGCGTCGACGCTCGGCATGATCTTCAGCGTGATGCTGTGGATGCCGTCGTGGGGCGGCATGATCAACGGCCTCCTCACGCTGCGCGGCGCGTGGAACAAGGTCGCCGAGGAGCCCGTCCTCAAGTTCTTCGTCGTCGGCATCACGTTCTACGGCATGTCGACGTTCGAGGGGCCGATGCTTTCGGTGAAGAGCGTCAACGCGCTCTCGCACTACACCGACTGGAACATCGCCCACGTCCACGGCGGCGCGCTCGGCTGGGTCGGGTTCATGGTGTTCGGCATGGTGTACTGGCTGGTGCCGCGCCTCTACCAGGCGCCGCTGTACTCCAAGAAGCTGGCGACCACGCACTTCTGGGTCGCGACGATCGGCATCGTCCTCTACGTGATCTCGATGTGGGCCGCGGGCATCACCCAAGGCCTCATGTGGCGCGCGTTCGACGAGACCGGCCGCCTGCAGTACCCCGACTTCCTCGAGACCGTGACGCGCCTGATGCCGATGTACTGGCTGCGCGCGCTCGGCGGCACGCTGTACATCGCGGGCCTCCTGATCGGCGCCTACAACCTCTACCGGACGTGGAAGGCGCGCCCGGCGCGCTACGAGGCCGTCGAGGTCGCGGTGCCGCCGATGGTGCGCGTGGTGAAGGCCGCGCCGTCGCACGGCTACTGGCACCGCAAGTGGGAGGGCCTGCCCACGCTGTTCACGGTGCTGACGACCATGGCGGTGCTGGTCGCGTCGCTGTTCGAGATCCTGCCGACGTTCCTCATCGGCGGCAACGTGCCCACGATCAAGGAGGTCAAGCCGTACACGCCGCTCGAGCTCTACGGCCGCGACATCTACGTGGCCGAGGGTTGCTACAACTGCCACTCGCAGATGGTGCGCCCGTTCCTCGACGAGACGGTGCGCTACGGCCGCCCCGGCGTGCCCGCCCAGTTCTCGCACCCCGGCGAGTTCGTCTACGACCATCCGTTCCAGTGGGGCAGCAAGCGCACGGGACCCGACCTCGCGCGCGAGGGCGGCCTGCGCAACGAGCTCTGGCATCTGCGGCACTTCGAGAACCCGCGCGTGCCCTCGCCAGGCTCGGTGATGCCGGCCTATCCACACCTGCTCCGCGATCAGATTCCGTGGAATGACATCCAGTCGCGCGTCGACGCGATGGCGATGCTCGGCGTGCCATACGGCATGGACGCGCTCGCCGACGCCCCGGGGCTCGCCCGCACGCAAGCACAAGCGCTCGCGGCCAAGCTGCGCGCCCAAGGTGGGCCC
>JANRKM010000186.1:0-33951 GCA_033763475.1 Kofleriaceae bacterium | reverse complement strand
GTCCGTAGTCGGCGGTGTTGGTGTACTCTCCGTGAAACGTGTCCTTGTCGCCGAGCTCGAGCTTGGTCTGTTCCGACATGTCGCTGACCACCTTGCCGCCCTCGTCGACGGTGGTCTTGGCGGCGAGCACGGCGGTGTGTGGACCGACGGCGCCGATCACCGTGCGATAGGGCTGCATCAGCGCCCGCCCGAGCTCTGCGGGATCTTTCGCTGCGCGCTTGACGTCGATCGGCGCCGCCGGCTTGGTGGTCTCGACGACCAGATTGCCGAGCTCCTGATCCGGCACGCCCTTCGACCGCCCGCAAGCGGTCGCGGCGAGGATCGTGGTGGCCAGAACGGCTCGGATCATCGCCTGGTTCTTAGCTTTCTCGACGGGCGCGGTCAATGCCGCTACCGTGGAGGTAACCCGGTGCTAAAGGACCTCGAACCCCTGGCGGCCTCCTGGGGGACCTACGCGTTCGTGGTCCTCCTCGGGCTCCTCTGGGGAAGCTTTGCCAACGTCTGCATCTATCGGTGGCCTCCCTCCGAGGAGTTCCCCAACGGACGCTCCGTCGTTGCCCCGGGATCCCACTGCTTCGCATGCAAGGCACCCGTGCGCTGGTACGACAACGTCCCGCTCCTCAGCTGGCTCTGGCTGCGCGGCAAGTGCCGGTCGTGCCAGGCCCCGTTTTCCGCGCGCTACTTGATCGTCGAGGCCGTGACGGGGGCGCTGTTTGCCGTCGCCTGGTACGTGACCGTGGAGCTCGGCGCGATGTTCGAGCCGTTCGATCAGCGGCTCCTCCGGTTCGCGATCTACGCGGGTTTCTCGTTCGTGATGGTCGTGATCTCTTTCATCGACCTCGACCACAAGCTGATCCTCGACAAGGTCACGCTGCCGTCGATCGTCATCTTCTATGGGCTCGGCCTGTTGCTTGGGCGGAGCTGGTACCAGGGCCTCGTCGGCATCGCGATCGGCTACGGTTTGCCGTGGGCCGTCGGCGTCGTGTACTGGGTCCTGACCGAGCGTGAAGGACTGGGCCTCGGCGACAGCAAGCTGCTCGCCCTCGTCGGTGCGCTCCTCGGCACGAGCGGGGTGATCGCCTCGCTGTTCGGCGGCGCGATGCTCGGCTCGGTGATCGGCGTGCTCATGCTGCTCCTCCGACAGCCCGCGCCGGCCAAGGCTTCCGACGAGCCGCCAGCCAGCCGCGCGAGCGCACTCCTTGCCGTGGTCGCGGTCGCGAGCGTGGTCGCCGCGACGGTCGGCGCGCTGAGCGATCGCGTCGCGCTGGGCATCGGCGGGTCGATCTGCGCGCTGGTCGCGCTCGTGGTCTCGCGCCGGCTCGACCCCCTCGTCGAAGACGATGCGGCGGCCGAGCCGGAGACCGAGGTGCCGCCCAGCCAGGTCCCGGGGCGCAAGCTCGCGGCCCGGCTGTTGGCGATCGTCGGTGGTGCCGGCGTGGTCTTCGCCGTGATCTGTACGCTGTTCAGCTGGCTGGTCGGTGCGGTCGCGGGCGCGGTCCTGGGCCTCGGGCTCCTGTTGCCCGCCTTACGCATGCACGAGGCGACGATCCCGCCCATCGACGAGACGGAGCTGCCGCCCGAGGACGACGCCCCGTCGCTGTTGCGGACCGAGCTGCCTTTCGGGCCGTTTCTCGCCATGTCGGCGATGGTGTTCTTGTTCGCAGAACCGTGGATCGTCGTGAACTTCCGCCTCCCCGGCGGGTGAGTGGGCCAGCGGCCACTGCTATATTGGGTCCCGATGGGAGGCCAATCGGCCGAGCAGATCATCGCCGGCGTCGTGCTGAGCGAGCGGCTCGCAGTCACGATGTACGGCGCGATTCATCGCGCGCAGTTCTCGGGGCAGCGCAACCTTCGCGGGCTTGTCGTCGATCCGAAGATGCTCGCGGAGACTCCGTTTCGGCTCGCGCTCACCGACGCGCGGACGATCGCCACGGTGACGGCGCTGTCGCACGACACCATCGTGCCGACCTTTGCGGTCGAGTCGGGTGGGGCGGATGTCGTGGTCGTCACGCGTGGCGTCGGCCGCTACGTCAGCGTCCAGGACCTCATCACCGCTGCCAAGGCGACGCGCAAGCAGGGCAAGCTCGAGGTCGAGGTCGCCGGTGCGATCGCCAAGTCGGTGGTCGAGGCGCTCGCCGTCGCGCATAAGGCCAAGGTCGTCCACGGCGCCGTCCACCCGCGCAGCGTGTTGCTCGACGAGGATGGGGCGGTGCGACTCGGTGACTTCATCGTGGGCCGCGCGCTTACCACCGCGGTCGCGCAGGGCGCAGACTCCGCGCTGTGGCGCGGGCTCGCCGGCTACATCGCGCCCGAGCTCGCCGTCGGCGAAGACCCGACGCCGGCCGCCGACGTGTTCGCCGCGGGCGCGATGCTGTTCACGATGCTGACCGGCGACGTCCCGCCCGGCACGTTGCACACCACACCCGCCGTCGAGCGGCTCGTACAGCGCTCGCTCGATACCGACACCAGCCGCCGCTACAAGAACGCGCAGGATCTTCTCGAGAACCTGCTCGAGGCGTTCGAGGATGATCGGTGGGAGCTCGCCGATCGCGGCGAGGTGATCAAGGCCGCGGGCCTGTCCGCGACAGACACCAACATCGACGACGCGACGGAAGATCTGCTCGCATCGCTCGGCAGCTCGGCGGTCTCGGTGACACCGATGCGGCCGAGCATGGACATCCGCGCCGAGGCGATCTCGAAGCACCAGACTCGGCAGCAGACGACCGGCAGCGGCCGCCTCGACGCGCTGCTCGCCGACCTCGACGATCCCACGTCGCACACCTACGTCGAGGACTTCAGCCTGAAGCGCGATCCGATCAGCGAGCTCATCCAGCTCGATCCGCGCAAGCGCGAGGCGATCATTCAGGTCAAGCCGCGCGTCCCCTCGCTCGACGATCCCGAGGAAGAGCAAACGGTGGTGCCGGGGCTGCGCCGGCAGGACGCGCCAAAGCCGGCCGCGTCGCGTCCCAACACCAGCGACGAGAGCGCCGCGATGGATGCGCTCGCCGGCCTCGACGAGCCGGTGCGCCGGGTGTCGACCGCCGCCGATCAGGCCGAGGCGGCCGCCGAGCGGCTGGAGATCGCGGCGCGGCGAGCCGAGGAAGCCGCGGCCCGCGTGGGCAATACCAGCAGCGAGCTCGACGCGCTGAAGCAGACGCCGAAGCAGCCCGAGCGCGCGACCGCAAGCTCCGGCTATGCCGGAGCGCGCAGCGACACCGAGGAGCGGCGCGGAGTGTCGACCGCAAGCTCCGGCTATGCCGGAGCGCGCAGCGACGCCGAGGGGCGGCGCCGAGCGTCGATCGCGAAGCCCAACGTCGCCGAGATCCCCACGTTCGAGGAGCTGCCGACGCCGCGCCTCAAGAGCCGTGCCGTCGGCATCATCGCACTGCTCGTCGTCGTGGGGGGTGGCGTCGGTTTCTACACGATCTACAAGGACCAGGCCGCCGAGCGCGAAGCGAAGAAGAAGCGCGACGCCGAGGCCAGGGCGCGCGCCGACGAGCAGACGCGGCTCGCGACCGAGTCGCTCGCGGATCGCGGCGCGATCAAGGTCTCGGTCACGCCGCCGGACGCGAGCATCTGGGTCAAGCTCGGGCGCACGAGCTCCGACGCGCTGTTTCCGCTGTCATCGGCGCAGATGCACCGCATCCGGATCGAGCTCGACGGCTACCAGAGCATCGACACCGAGATCCTGCCGGCAATGTGGACGGGCACCGGGCTCGCTCGCAAGAGCGCGGTCAACGTCGTCCTCAAGGCCGTCGCCAAGGACAAGAAGACGGGAAAGAGCCTTGCCGAGCCGCTGCCCGCGCGACCGCCGAACCTCGCTGTCGAGCCCAAGGACGGCCAGCCGGGCGAAGGGCTCGTGCGCCTCGAGACCACGCCCCCGGGCGCCGAGGTGTGGTTGCTTATTGGCTACGGCAACACCGCGGTGCCTTTCCCGACGATCGCCGGACGCCCGTACGAGCTGCGCGCGCTGATGGACGGCCACAAGCCGGGCTACGCGCAGGTGTCAGCGGAGGAGTGGCGCGCGGGTGGTGATCCGAACATTCCGCTCGATCGCGCGAAGAAGAAAGAAGTCATCGAGAAGTCGATCGAGCTCGTACTCGATCCCGATGCGGCGCCGCCCCCAGGCGATCCGAAGAAGCCGGCCAAGAAGGGATCGTAGTGGCAGCGGGCCGTACCCTCCACGTGAGGTGCTCGAACTGGGAACAGGTCGAGGTGTTTCATACGCGCAAGGTCCGGCGCGGCAAGATGCTCGCGATGAAGGTGCCGTTCGAGCCCGCGCTCGGCGCGCCGTTGACCATCGGGCTCGGGCTGCCGAACGAGGTCGTGATCGCGATCGACGGCGTCGTGCGCAAGGCCGCGGCGATCGACGGTGACACCAAGACTTGGATCGAGATCGAGCTGGTGGGGTTCACCGACGAGCTGATCGCACGGATCAAGTCGATGACGGCGGCCGCCACGGCCCCCACACACGCCGAGCCCACCCCGGTGGTCTCCGAGCGGCCGAGCCGCGTGCTCGCGATGATGAAGGAGCTGCCCGCGGACGAGCGCGAGCTATTCCTCCATCTCACCAACGAGCTCAAGCGGCTGCGCCAGGCCGCCGTGCACGAAGTGCTCGGCGTCGAGCGCGACGCGAACCCCGCGACCGTGCGGGCGGGGTGGATGAACCTCGTGCGTCGCCATCACCCGGATCTCGTGATGCGCCGCAAGGCCCCGGCGATCACGCACCTCGCCGAGGAGCTCACGATCCTCGCGAACCGCGCCTACGATCGGCTGCGCGCCGCGCTCGTCGCCGAGGGCAAAGCGACCGCGGTGGGCTCGTCGGTCGCGGCGCCGCCGGGTTGGCTCGTCGGCTTCGACGACATCTCGAGCGCCGGCCGCTCGAATCCCAACGCGAAGAGCATCCGCCAGCGCGCGCAGCGCGGCAGCAAGCCGCCGGAGGTCGCGGCGCCGCAGACGAAGTCGGCGCAGACCGAATCGTTCGAGGTCCGCGCGCGCGAGATGTTGCTGCTCGGGGATCACAACAATGCGCAGGAGGTGCTCGCTGCGGCGCTTGTCGTGTACCCGCGCAGCCGTCCGCTGCGGTCGCTGTACTACGTGGCGTCGGCGCTCGGTGCACTGGGCAAGGGCGAGCGGATGCTGGCGACCACCCAGCTCGAGACCGCGCTCGCGCACTACGATCAATGCGTCGAGGCCTCGCGCCTGCTCGAGCACCTGCGCCGCCACGACACCGCGGATCTCGAGACCCTGAAGAAGCTGCTCCGATGAGTCGCGCGGTGGGCATCGATCTGGGCACGTCGAACTCGGTGGTCGCAGTGATCGACCCCGACGGCGCGCCGCGCATCCTCACCACCGCCGATGGCTCGACGACGTTGCCCTCGCTCGTGTGGTTCTCGCCGACCGGGCCGATCGTCGGCGAGGCCGCGCGCGCCGGCCTGGATCAGAGCCCCGACACCACCATCTTCGGTGCGAAGCGGCTGCTCGGCCGGCGGTTCGATGATCCGTCGATTCGCAAGCTCGCGCGGGTCCTGCCCTACGAGCTTGTCGAGGCGCCGAATGGTGACACCTGGATCGCGCTGTCGGCGGGCACCACCGTGTCGCCCGAAGAGGTGTGCGCGCTGATCCTTCGCGAGCTCAAGCGGATCGCCGAGGCGCATTTCGGCGAGCCCGTGACGCGCGCGGTGATCACGATCCCCGCGTGGTACGACGCCGCGCAGCGACAGGCGACCAAGGACGCGGCGCAGATCGCCGGCATCCAGGTGATGCGCTTGCTCAGCGAGCCCACGGCGGCGGCGCTCGGGCACGGCGCGCATCGGGGCGATGATCGCAAGTACATGGTTTGCGATCTCGGTGGCGGCACGTTCGACGTCGCGGTCGTCGACGCCCAGATGGGCGTGTTCGAGGTGCTGGCGACCACCGGTGACCCGTTTCTCGGGGGAGACGACGTCGACCGCACGATCGTCGAGAACCTGGTTCGCGACGTGCGCGCGACACGCGGCTTCGATGTCTCGACCGACGCGATCGCGATCGAGCGCCTTCGCCTGTTCGCGCAGCGCGCGAAACACGAGCTGTCCAACAGCAATGCCACGCTCCTCGAGATCCCCGATCTCGTGCAGCTGCCGTCGGGCAAAGCGATCGTCTACGACAAGCCGTTGCGGCGCGCCGAGATCGAGCTGTGGTCGTCGCCCCTCGTGCGCAGGCTCGAGGCCCCGATCCAAGAGGCGCTCGCGCGTTGCAGCCGCACGCGCTCCGACGTCGACGATGTGTTGCTCGTCGGCGGCATGACGCGGATGCCCGCCGTGCAGCGCGAGATCGCGCGCGTGCTCGGGCGCGACCCGATCTCGGTGCTCAATCCCGAAGAGGTCGTCGCCGTCGGCGCGGCCCTCGTGGTCGCCAGGCTCGAGGGGACGATCGAGGGCATCCTCCTCATCGATGTCGCCGCGCGCGGCCTCCTGGTCTCGCAGGGTCAGCGCGAGTGCGAGCTCGTGATCGCGCAGAGCGCGGTGATGCCCACCCGCGAGCATCGCGTGTTCGCGACCAAGGTCGACGATCAGACCCGCATCGAGCTCGACGTCTGGGAGGGCGAGTCGCCCTCTCCCGAGGAGAACCGGCACCTCGGGCGCTATGCCGTCGTCGATCTTCCCCCAGCGCCCGCGGGCGATGTCCTCGTCCTCATCGAGATCACGCTCGACACCGACGGCACGGTGCGGCTTGGCGCGACCGAGCTGGTCTCCGGGGATCGGCTGCAGCTCGAGCAGGTCTCGCACGCCGGCCTCGCGCGAGCCGACGTGGCGCGCCTCGCGAAGCAGTTCGAGGTGCTGTGAGGCAACGCCTCCTGCTCGGCCTCGCGCTCGCGCTCGCGGCGTGTGGCCGCAGTACGCCACCTGCTGCGCCCGCCCCGCCGCCGGCCAAATCCCTGCAGGTAAACGAGCCGGGGGCGCTCGTCGATGTCGAGGCGACGCTCGCGGGCGACCACGTCACCGTCGTCGACTTCTGGGCCGAGAGCTGCGGCGCCTGCTCGATCGTCGGCGGCATGCTCGCGGTGGGTGTCGCCAAGGATGTGCGCGTGGTGATCAGGAAGGTCGACGTCGGCGATGGGGATACGCCGGTCGCGCATCACTACAAGGTCGGCGCGCTGCCGCACTATCGCATCTACGACCGCCACAAGCGTCTGCGCTACATGCTCACGGGCAATGACTGCACGCAGGCGTCGGCGCTGGCGCGCGCGCTGGCCGACGAGCGGTAATCGCCACCGAGGCGTTCGGAGGGCGGCACATTGCTGGGGCACGGTCGGCGCGGCGAGAGGCGGTGATGGCTCGTCCGAGGTAGAGTCCCCGCGTGCGTCATGCAGTGATTCTCGCCGGCGGTAGTGGAACGCGCCTGTGGCCCGCAAGCCGCAAGGCCCGCCCCAAGCAACTGTTGCCGCTCGGCAAGGACAACGAGGTCCTCCTCGCGGCCGCGGTGCGGCGAGGGCGCGCGATCGCCGACGACCGCGTGGTGATCGTGACGGCCGAGGATCAGGCCGAGGCGACCCGCGCCGTGGTGAGCGATGTCGAGATCATTGCCGAGCCGAGGGCGAAGAACACGGCTGCCGCCATCGGCCTCGCCGCGGCGATGATCGTGCGCCGCGATCCCGACGCGTCGCTCGCGATCCTGTCTGCCGATCATCACATCGCCGACGAGCCTGGGCTCACCCGTGCGCTCGCGCTCGGGCTCGCCGCTGCCGAACAGGACGACGTGATCGGCACGATCGGCATCACACCGACGCGGCCGGAGACCGGCTTCGGCTATCTCGCCATCGGCGCGCCAACGGCGATCGATGGCGTTCTATCGCTCAAGAAGTTCGTCGAGAAGCCGGATGCAAAGACCGCCGAGCTGTACGTGAACAGCGGCCAGTTCCTGTGGAACGCCGGCATGTTCTGCGTGACCGCACAGCGCCTGTTGCGCGAGCTCGACGTGCAGCTTCCCGTGACGGGCGCCGCGGTGCGCGCCATCGCGGCCGGGACCGTGCCTGCGGCCGAGGCGTACGCGGCGCTGCCCTCGATCTCGATCGACCACGGCGTCATGGAGAAGGCCGAGCGCGTGGTGACGGTGCCCGCGTCGGTCGGCTGGGACGATATCGGCTCGTGGGCCGCGGTCCCAGACGTGCGCGGCGTCGACGAGCAGCGCAACGTGACCGCGGGCCCGGTGGTGTGCCTCGACGGCAGTGACAACGTCGTGCTCTCGGACGACGCCACGTTGATCGCCACGGTGGGCCTCTCGGGGCTCGTGGTGGTGAAGAGCGGCGACGCGATCCTCGTCATCCGGAAGGAAGATGCCCAGGACGTACGCAAGATCGTGGAGGCCCTTTCCGCCAAAGGGCTCGCGCGCTACCTATAACCCTGAAACCTCATGTTTCCGGCGCGCGCATTCAGGGAGTACGACATTCGCGGGGTCGCCGAACGCGACCTCGATGACAAGACGGTCCGCGCGCTCGGCGCAGCCCTCGGGGCACGCGTGGGCGCGACCCGCGGGCCCATCGTTGTCGGCCGCGATTGCCGGCTGACCTCGCCGCGTCTGTTCGCTGCGCTCACCGACGGCATCCGCGCGCACGCGGACGTTATCGATGTCGGCGTGGTGCCGACGCCGCTCGTGTACTTCGCCGAGAAACACCTGTCGCCCGCGGCGGCGGTGATGATCACGGGCAGTCACAATCCGCCCGAGGACAACGGGTTCAAGATGATGGTCGCGGGCTCGACGCTGCACGGCGAGGCCATCGCCACGCTGCGCGACGAGGTCCGCGCGCTCGTCGAACAAACACCCGAGCCGCCCGTGCGGGCGATGTCGTCGCGCGACGTGATCGTCCCGTATCAGGCGCGCGTCGAGAAGGAGCTGCGCCTGGGCAAGCGGCGCATGAAGGTCGTCGTCGATGCCGGCAACGGCGCCGGCGGGCCCACCGCGGCGGGCCTCTACCGCCGGCTCGGCTTCGACGTGGTGCCGCTGTACTGCGACCTCGACGGACGGTTTCCCAACCATCATCCCGATCCGACGCAGCCCGAAAACGTCGCAGATCTGATCGCCACCGTGAAGCGTGAAGGTGCGGAGCTCGGCATCGCGCTCGATGGGGACGCGGATCGCATCGGCGCCGTCGATTCGACGGGCCGCATCCTGTGGGGTGACCAGCTGATGATCCTGTTCGGCAAGGCCGTGCTCGCCGAGGTGCCCGGCGCGAAGTTCGTCGGTGAAGTGAAGTGCTCGCAGGCGATGTACGACGAGCTGGCGAAGGCCGGTGGGCAGGCCGAGATGTGGAAGGTCGGGCATTCCCTCATCAAGGCGCGGATGAAGGAGACCGGCGCGCTCCTCGCGGGCGAGATGTCGGGCCACATGTTCTTCGCCCATCGCTGGATGGGCTTCGACGATGGCATCTACGCCGGCGCGCGCCTGCTCGAGCTCTTGTCGCGCACCGACCGCACGCTCGCCGACCTCGCCGACGAGCTGCCGGTGATGATCAATACGCCGGAGCTGCGGGTCGACGTCGACGATGAAGCCAAGTTCGCCATCGTCGCGCGCGTGACCGAACGCCTGAAGAATGATCCGCAGGTGGTGAGCGTCGTCGATATCGACGGCGTGCGCGCGAAGCTCGACGGCGGCTGGGGCCTCGTGCGTGCCTCCAACACGCAGCCCGCGCTCGTCATGCGCTGCGAGGCGCGCTCGCCCGAACGCCTCGCCGAGATCAAGGCACTCATCGATGCGCACCTCGACGCTGCGAGGCGCGCATGAGCCTCGCGATCGGCGTCGATCTCGGCGGCACGAACCTCCGCTCCGCGGTCGTCGATCCGCACACGTTCGCGCTCATCGAGCACGACAAGGAGCGCGTCGGCGAGCCGCGCGACGTCGACTCGATCGTCGAGCGCGTCGCGTCTGCCGTCGAGCGCCACGCTGCGCGGTCGACGGGGCCGGTGACGGTTGGCATCGGGCTCGCCGCGATGCTCAAGGATCGCCGTGGCAACGTCGCCAACTCGCCGCACCTGCGCTGGAACGAGGTGCCGTTCGGCCAGCTGCTCGCGACGCGGCTCGGGTCGCGGTTCGCCGTCGGCGTGTACAACGACGTCAACGCGATCGTGTGGGGCGAAGCCGTCGCCGGTTCGGGGCGTGGCAGCCGCGACGTGCTCGGTGTCTACGTCGGCACCGGCATCGGCGGTGGCATCATTGCGGGCGGCCAGCTCGTCGAGGGCGCGACCAACTGCGCCGGCGAGATCGGGCACGTGAAGGTTCGGTGGGACGAAGCCGCGCTCACATGTGCATGCGGTCAGCGCGGCTGCGTCGAGGCGTACGTCGGCGGCATCTACGTCCAGCAACGCATCACCGAAGAGCTCACGGCCGGCGCCAAGAGCACCGCCATCGAGCTCGCGGGCGGCATCGCCAACGTCAACCCCGGTCACGTCGATGCGGCCGCCGCAGGTGGCGACGAGTGGGCCCTGGGGCTGTGGGGCGAGCTCGCGCCGCTCCTCGCGATCGCTCTCGGCAACGCGGTCTCGCTGCTGAATCCCGAGCGGCTCGTGCTCGGCGGCGGTTTGCTCGGCCGCGCGCCCACGCTCTACGACCTCGTGCTCACGTCGCTCCCGCTCGTGGCGACCAAGGCCTCGATGGATGCGCTGACCGTCGTGCACGCCACGCTCGAGGACGATGCGGGCCTCGTCGGGGCCGCGGCACTCGCCGCGCGCGGCGTTTCGCTGATCCAATAGGTGCGATGCACGAGGTGGACGTGCACGTGGCACGTCCGGCTCCGAAAACGAAGACGGCGCCAAGCCCCGAAGGGTGGCGCCGTGGAGCGTTACACCTGGGGAGAGCCTAGTTCTGCGCGGGGAACGTCGCCTTGGTCGTCTCGACCTTCACGCCGAGCGACAGGGCGTCGGTGCCTTCGATCTTCACGTCCGGAGCGAGGAGGCTCTGGATCAGCTGGTTGGTCGCGATCTCCTCGACCGAGACCTCGCAGTTGTCGTTCGCGTCGAACAGGTCGAGCACGGTGGCGCCGGTCGAGCCCGACGTGCAATTGCAGCTGGGCGCCGTGCCGGGGCAGTCCTCGGTGACGATCGGCGCGATCTGCGCCTGGATGGCCGGAATGACCTTGGTGTTGAGGTCGTTCTCGGTGAGCGCACCGCCGAGCACGAGGCTCGTGATGGCGTCGCCGCTGATGCCGGTCGCCTTGGCGCGCGCGCCGATCAGGTCGAGCTGGATGGCGTCCGTGCCGCCGAGCGCGATCTGGAGGGTGATGTTACCCGGGCCACCGGTGAACACACCGTTGACGATTTTGCCCGCGACGGCCGCATCGTTCGGCGAGCCCGCCGCGATGGTGAAGTTGCCCGTGCCCGCGAGGTGACGGCCACAGCCCGTCTTGGTCTCCTCGTCGTACGTCTCGCCGTCGTTGCACGGCGCCGGCATCGCCGTCGCCTTGTCGCCGAGCAGGATCTTGAGACCCGCGGCGGTGGTGTTCATGAAGTCCGAGGTCTGGAAATCGGCGAGCAGAATGATGCTGCCCTCGGCGACCGCGCCGTCGATGGTGGCCTGGATGTCGAAGCCCATCGTGGCGAGGGTGCCGAGCACCATGCCGAGCTGGTTGTCGACCGTGCCGTCGAGCTCGCCATCCGACGAGCCGATGTCGAGGCCGTACTCGCGCGCCTGGCTGTTGTTCGTCGGAACCAATACCTTCTTCGAGACGGTCTGGTAGTGCGGCCCTTCGGGCGTCGGCTGGTCAACACCACCATCGTCACCGCCACAGGCGACGAGGGTGAATGGAAGCGCAGCGGCAAGCAGGAACGGACGGATCGATGCCATGGGTAGTCCCCTCATCTAGTAAGTAGGCGTGGTTCTAACGCGAAACCACGAGGCCACACAATAAGGCGAATCGGCCACGCTGGCCGTGATCGAAGCCGCAGCGCGTCGAAATGAGATGAGCTCCCGGAGTGCTGTCAGGGCGTGATGCCGTCGAACCTCACCTTGGCGCCCGCCGTGACCTGGTGTGCTTTCGCCCACCCGCCGTTCACCTCGAGGACGTACAGGGAGCGCGCCCCGACCCGGCGCAGGGTCTCGGTGCGAGGTTCCGCACGTTCCACGATGCCGGCGACCGTCAGGTCCTTCGTGATGAACAGCATATCGAGCGGGATGAGCGTATTCCGCATGTAGAACGTGTGGTCGTTCTCGTAGCCCATGAGGAACAGCATCCCGTCGTCGGGCGGGAGGTGCTCGCGGTACATGAGCCCGCGCTCGATCTTCGCAGGCGTCTTCACGACCTCGACGTTGACCGCGACCTCGCCGGTCGGGGTTGTCAGGAAGACCTTCGGCATGGCGGTGGGCTCCGGCTTGGACTGCGCGGTGGTGATCGCGTCCTCACGCTGCTGCTGCTTGGGGCCGGTGGAGCAGGCAGCGAGGACGGCGAGCGGCAGGAGGCGACGCACGGGCGAACGCTACACGATCTATCTCCGCGACGCTCGCCGTTGCTGCGCGTGCCCGGCTCAGCCGTGACTAAAGAGCAGTCGCCACAGCGAGACCCCGGCGTAGACGACGAGGGCGACCGTCGCCGCGAACACCAGGAACGCCGCCCCCACGATTACCCAATCGCGCCACGTGGCGTGATGGTCGTGGTGCGACCGTTCGGAGAGCAGGGCGAGGTTCTTCTTGTTGGCCTTCCATCCCGCGTCGAACAGGTCACCGACGAAGGGCACGACCCCGACGATCGTATCGACGGTGAGGTTCATCAGCATGCGCGTGATGATGACCGGCGAGACCTTCTTGCGCAGTGCATAGGCCACCGAGTACAGGCCGAGCGAGGAACCGATGAGGTCACCGACGCCCGGGATCACGAAGCCCAGGATGGGATCGACGAAGTAGTCGTCGAGCACGCGCGACACCTTGCGCACGCTCTCGAGCTCTTTGTCGTGAGGCATGCTGACAGCTTGGGGCCGATCCGCAGAAGCGGCTACCCGGAGGGCAGGGGGGGTACTATCTCGTCATGACGATTCGGAGCTGGGCATGGCGTTCGCCGTCCTGACGCGCGCGCTGGAGGCGGAGTCGCCCTATGCGACGGCGCTGGCCCCGCTCGGGCTCGAGGTGGTCGCGATGCCGGTGACGCGTACGGCGCCGCCGCGCGATGCGAGCGCACTCGCACGTGCGCTCGAGCAGGGCGAGCTCGCCGCGATCGTCGTCGCGAGCCCCCGCGCTGCGACGGCATTGATCGCGGCACGTGGACATGCCGTGTTGCCGGAGGTATGGGCGGTGGGCCCGGCGACGCATCGCGTGCTGGTCGCGGCAGGCATCCCGGCGCACCAGCCCGAGACCGCACACGACGGCGCCTCGCTGGCGCACGCGATGGTCAACAGTCGCGAGCTCGCAGGCAAGCGCGTGCTGTTTCCGCGCGCCGAAGATGGCCGGCTCGATGCGATGTCGATCCTGCGCGCGGCGAGCGCCGAGATCGTCGACGTCATCGCTTATCGTACGGTGGCGGCCGACGCGCATGATCCCGCGATCGCGCGGGGCCGCGACCTGCTCGCGAGCGGGGCGGCCGCGGTATGCATCGTCTTTGCCCCGTCGCAGGCGAGTGCGCTGACCGCCGTCGTCGGACCGCTCGCCGCGCTGCCGACGCAGTTCGCCGCGATCGGTGACACCACCGGGGCAGTGCTGCGCGAGGCCGGGATTGCGCATGTCGCGGTTGCCACGACGCCGACGCCCGAAGGCGTGGCGCAGGCCATCTCGGCGGTGTATCCACCGAGGTGATGAACTACCCCGACTACCGGCCGCGCCGGATGCGGCGTACCGAGGGCCTCCGCCGCATGGTGCGCGAGACCCGCCTGTCCGTCGACGATTTTGTCTATCCGCTGTTCGTGGTGCCGGGCTCCGGCATCGAAAAGCCGATCGGCTCGCTGCCGGGACAGTTCAATTACTCCGTCGACAAGGCGACCGACGCCGCGTGCCGCGCGGCCGATCTCGGGATCCCGAGCGTGATTCTGTTCGGCGTGCCCGAGCGCAAGGATGCCGTCGGCTCCGAGGCGTGGAAGGAGAGCGGCATCGTCCAGAAGGCGATCCGATCGATCAAGCGCGCTCGCCCCGAGCTGGTCGTCCAGGCCGATGCGTGTTTCTGCGAGTACACCGACCACGGTCACTGCGGCGTGTTGCACGACGGCGAGCTCGACAACGATGCCTCGCTCGAGAACCTCGCGCGCACGGTGGTGAGCTACGCGAAGGCGGGCGTCGATGTCGTCGCACCGTCGGGCATGCTCGACGGCTTTGTCGCCGCGTGCCGCGAGAGCCTCGACGAAGACGGCTTCGATCAGGTCGCCATCATGGCGTACTCGGCAAAGTACGCATCGGCGTACTACGGCCCGTTCCGCGACGCCGTGGGTAGCGCGCCGCAATCGGGAGATCGCCGAGGCCACCAGATGGACCCGGCGAACGTTGCCGAGGCCGTGCGCGAGGCGTCGATGGACTCGGCCGAAGGTGCCGATATCGTGATGGTGAAGCCGGCGCTCGCTTATCTCGACGTGATCCGCGCGGTGTCCGACGAGATCAACCTGCCGATCGCCGCCTACAACGTGAGCGGCGAGTACGCGATGATCGAGGCCGCCGCCGAGCGCGGATGGATCGACAAGGAGCGCATCGTGATGGAGACGCTCACCGGGATTCGCCGAGCGGGCGCCGATATCATCATCACGTACCACGCGCTGTACGCGGCCAAGCTTCTGGCGAAAGGGTAGGCTTCCCCATGGCGCTCCAGTACAAGTTCGTCGAGCTCTCGATCGTCACGGACGAGTCGCTGGAGGCCTGCGTCAACGAGTGGGTCATCCAGGGCTGGGGCCTCGAGGGCATCCGGTTCGTGATGACCGAGAGCTCGAAGCGCCCCGCGATGGCGTTCGTGTCGTTCATCCGTGAGATCGAGGCGCACGTCGCCGATAGCGAAGCGCCACGGCGCCCACCGCCACTCGTGAAACATTCCAACGGCGAGGACGGGCCGCGGGTGATCACGGCCGTCAATCGCGACGACGTCGAGTAGCAGCGAGGCGGTTCCTTGACAGCTCTTCTGGCCGCGTGTCAGAACCGGGCATCGTGCGCGCGCCGAACGTGACCCCGCTCCGTCGCTTCCAGGCGCGGCAGCGTGCTGTCTCGATCATCGCGGCGTGCACCATGGTGCTCGCGGGCATGCTCGCGCTGCGCCACGAGACGGCCGTCGCCCACGTGCGCGACCACGCGACGGGAACGCTGCACCACGCGCACGCGCTCGCAGATCATCACGAGCAGGGTCACGAGCCCAGCACTCCCCCGCACCTGCACCGGCGCCACGTCGAAGCGCACGCCGAGGGAAACTGCTGTGCGCTCCTCGGCCTGCAGAAGTCGACGGTGCTGCCGAGCACCGCCCACATGGGGACCGCGCGGCCCGCCGTGACCCTGGCCATCGTCACGGTCGTCGACACGACGCCAAGCGCGAGGGCGGTCTATCGCCTCGCACCGAAGACATCACCGCCCGGCGCGCTGGCACTCGTAGTCTGATCGCAAGGTCGCGCCCGTCGCGGGCGGCTCCACGCGATCAGGACGCATTCGTGTCCCGAGCGTCGGAGTTGGTCCGTGATTCGATCAGTTGTCTTCATCCTTGCGTGCCTGTGCGCGCCGGCTGCGCTCGCAGATCCGGTGGGGACGGGTGCGCCCGAAGAGTGCACCGGCACGCTCGACGGTCACGTCGTGGAGAAGTCGACGCACGAGGCGCTGCCGGGCGCGAATGTCAGCGCGAATGGGCAATACCTCGCGGATACCGACGCGGCCGGCAGGTTCACGCTGCGGAATCTGTGCACGGGTGAAATCGAGATCCTGATCCAGCGGCCCGACTGTGCGAGTACGAGCAAGACCGTCGTGGTGCCCGACACCGGGTCGGTCGAGATCGAGGTCGCAACGCTCGACAACGAGGTCATCGAGGTCGAGGACAAGGCGCCGCCGCCGGCGGACATGCGGTCGGTCGCGGTGGTGTCGGGCGAGGCGCTCGAGCGCACACGCGGGCGCGCCTTCTCCGATGCGCTGGCAGAGGTCGCCGGCGTGGCGCAGCTGCGCACGGCGAACGGGATGGCCAAGCCGATCGTGCGCGGGCAGTTCGGGCGCCGCCTCCTCATGCTCGTCGATGGTGTGCGCCATCGCTCGCAGGATTGGGGCATCGACCACACACCCGAGATCGATCCGTTCATCGCGGACTCGCTGACCGTGGTGCGGGGAGCGTCGGGCGTGCGGTTCGGCCCCGATGCGATCGGCGGTGCCGTGCTCGCGGATCCTCCGCCGCTATTGCGCGAGCCCGGCCTCGCCGGCGAAGCGCACGTGATCGGCGCGAGCAACGGCCTCGGGGGTACGTTGGCGAGCCGCCTGCGCGGTGCGCCGGAGGCGATGCGCGGGCTCGCGTGGCAGCTCGAGGGGAGTTACAAGCGGCTCGCCGCACCGTCGACGCCGGACTACGCGCTCGACAACACCGGCGTGCTCGAGTGGAACGCCGGTGCCGCGCTCGGGTACCGGCGCCGGAACGCGGAGTACACGCTGTCGTATCGTCACTACCAGGCCAAGCTCGGCGTGTGCAACTGCCTGCGCGTCGAGTCGCGCGAGGACTTCTACGCGCAGCTCGAACGTGATCGGCCGCTCGGCGCCGAGCTGTACACGTCGGAGCTCGCGATCGAGCGACCGTACCAGGCGCCCGCCCATGACCTCGCGCTCGGGCGCGCGAGGTGGAAGCTGTCGTCGGGCACGCTGACCGCGACGTACGCGCTCCAGTACGACCACCGGCGCGAATACGACATCGTGCGCGCGGCCGTGACGGGCCCGCAGTTCGACTTCAAGCTGACGTCGCACGACGTGGA
The DNA here is from genome assembly GCA_033763475.1 of Kofleriaceae bacterium. Lineage (GTDB taxonomy): Bacteria > Myxococcota_A > Polyangia > Haliangiales > Haliangiaceae > JABFXX01. Next base: position 17,095 of record JANRKM010000186.1, on the reverse strand, counting down.
GGTCGCGTACGAGCACGCTCCGATCCACCTCTCGGATCACTGGCACCTGCGCGGCGCGGCCGGCGTCGTCGGTGGCGCGCAGGTGCACCACTACAGCGGGCTGCAGCTTGTGCCGGACTACCAGAGCGTCGGCGTGGGCGCGTTCGCGCTCGAGCGCCTCGTCGGGCACGACGTCGAGCTCGAAGCGGGCGTGCGCTACGACGTGCTCGCGCGCACCGCCGATCTCGAGCGCATCGACTTCTTGCGCCTCGTGCGCTCGGGCCAGATCGCGATGGATGCGTGTGGCGATGCATCGGGTGATTCGATCGCGTGTGCCTCCACGTTCCAGACGGTGTCGGCGTCGGTAGGCGGCTTGGTGCGCCTCACCGATGCGTGGTCGGTGAAGCTCGACGCCTCGACCGCCTCGCGGCCGCCAAACACCGACGAGCAGTACCTGAACGGCACCTCGCCCACGTTCCCGGTGCTCGCGCTGGGCAAGCCCGACCTGCGCCCCGAAACCACCTACTCGGCGTCGCTGACCACGACGTACCACTCCTCACGTGTCAACGCGGAGCTTTCGGGCTTCGCGAACCTGATCGACGACTACATCTACTTCGCGCCGGCGATCAACGACATGGGCATGCCGATCTTCGACGTGCTCGTACGCGGGACGTTTCCGCGGTTCGCCACGCGCCCCGTCGACTCGATGTTCTACGGGGTGGATGGTGGCATCACCGCGGCGCCCGCGCCGTGGCTCGAGCTCGGCGCGCAGCTCTCCGTGGTGCGCGCGAAGAACACCGACGACGATTCGTACCTCGCATTCATCCCGCCCGATCAGGCGCGCGCGTCGGTGACGCTGAAGCGCGCGTCGCTCGGTGGCCTGGGCAAGAGCTTCGCGATGATCGCGGGGACGTTGGTGCGCAAGCAGACCCGCTACGAGCTCGCGTCCGATTTCGCAGCCCCCCCGGATGCCTACGCCTTGCTCGGCGCAGAGCTCGGCACCGAAACCACGTTCGGATCGCAGACGGTCAAGTTCGCCCTTCAGGGCACGAACCTGACCAACGCGCGCTACCGCGACTACACCAGTCTGCTTCGCTACTTTGCCGACCAGCCGGGGCGCCAGGTGCTGTTCCGCGTCAGCCTCTCATTCCAGTGAAAGATTTCCGTGCGGCCAGGGCGGCGGCACCACGGTCATCGCCGCGCCGAGCGCGACGTTAGCGTGACGTTCTCGGTCACGGTGCAGTAACGCCCGCCGCCGCGTTGCGATAGGCGGTGAGCACGCGCGCGGCGCGATCGGCGACCTGCGCGCGGATCGCGACGAACCACGCCTCGTGCGCGATGCGGCGGAAGGCCGGCATCTTGTCGAGCCATACGAGATCGAGGAGGCCGCCATCGGCAGCGACGCGCAGTATGAGCTCGATCGCTTCGTCCTGCTTCATCGTCGCTGCGACTTCGGCCAGGCGCTGGAGCGCGGCGAGCTGCGGGCGCTGCGGACGACCCGGCGCGAACATGTTGCGCACGTAGCCTCGCCACGGCTTGATGTCGAACTCGCCAGTAGCTCGCCAGTGACGATAGAGCGCGAGCAGGTCGAACGCGCCCGTCGCGGGTAGGCGTGCGCGCACGCGCTCGAGCGCGGCCTGGCTGCGTTCGACGTCGCCGAGCCACATCGACAAGCGCGCCTCGATCACCGAGCCGAGCTGGACGATCGCGGGATCCGGGTCGGTGATCATGCGCTGCACGCGTTGCTCGACCGAGGCCCAGTTGCCCGCGAACGCGTCCATGCGCATCAGCTCGGGCTGCATGATCGTCGTGCGCCCGGGATCGAGGCCGATCGCGGTCTCGATATGGCGGCGCCCCGCATCGGAGTGCTCGACCTCGATCAAAAGGCGCGCGGCGGTCTCGTGGACGGGACCTGACATTGGCGACCGCGCGAGCGCGAGGCCGAGGTGATGCGCCGCGCGCTCGTGATTGTTGAGGTTGAGCTCGACGTTGTGCGCGGCGAGGTGCGCCTCGCCATGGCCGCTCGCGAGGCCGCGCTCGACGTTCTGCTGTGCGCGCGGGAGGAGGTCGGGCCGGCCGTCGCGAATCCAGGCCTGCGCGCTCGCATACGCGAGGGTCGAAAGGATGGGCCCGGAGCCGGGCGCGATCGCGCTCGCTTGCTCGAGCAGCTTGGTCGCCTCCTCGGCGTGCTCGCCCCAGAACCGGCGCAGCTCGCTGCGCGCGCGGAGGTAGAGATCGACCGCGGCGGGCGCCATCGGGCCGGTCTGCGCGGCGGCGCGCGTCGAGAGCGCCTGCGCGATGCCGCGGCCGAGCTCCTCGCTGAGCGTCAGTACCTCGGTCTCGCTGATTTCCGCGCGGTGCGCCCAGATCTGAAAACCGTCGGCGACACCGAGGAGCCGCGCCGACACGCGCAGGCCTGCCGGCGTGCGGCGCAGCGAGCCCGACACGACATGGTCGACGCCGAGCTGGCGGCCGACCTCGCGAAGATCGTGCTGCGGTGCCGTGCGCAACACGCCCGCCGGGCGAACGCGCAGCGCCGCGGTCGTCGACAGCATGTCGATCAGGTCCTCGCCGAGACCATCGGCGAGATAGCCATCCACATCGGCGCATTGAAACGGCAGCACGGCGATCGTGGTCTCGGCGTTGACCGCGGTGAGGCCGGCGGAGGAGGGCGTGAGGGTCGGCGCGCGCGTGGGCTTCACGGCGCGCGGCAGCGGGGCATCGCGCGCGACGTAGTCGGTGGCGGCGATCGTCTCGCCGATCGTCGCCGCGTTGGCCGGGCGCTTCTCGCGATCGATCGAGAGGCACGCCGTGACGAGCTCGGTGAAGGCGAGAGGCACCGACGCGACGAGCGGCCGCATGGGCTGGGTCGCCTGGGCGACGGCGATGTGGATCGGGTTGTCCCCCGACCACGGGCGCGTGGCCGTCGCGAGCTCGTAGAGCATGACGCCAAGCGAGAAGATATCGGCCCGTGCGTCGATATCACCGCCGGCGAGCTGCTCGGGGGCCATGTAGCGGGGGGTGCCGATCACGACGCCGACCTGCGTGACGCTCGAGTCGTCGCCGCTGCGCGCGATGCCGAAGTCGGTGATCACCGCGCGCTGGGTGGTGCGTTCGATCAAGACGTTATCCGGCTTGAGATCGCGATGGACCACACCCGTCTGGTGCGCCGCCGCGAGCCCGGCGCAGATCTGCGTCGCGATGCGCTGGATCATGTCCCACGGCAGTGGCGCTCCGAGCGTGCGCGTGAGCGGCTCGCCGTCGATGAGCTCCATCGTGAGGAACTTGTCCCCGTTGTGGTCGCCGATGTCGAACATGCGCGCGACGTTGCGGTGCTGGATGCGCCGGGTCAGGCGGACCTCGCGGCGAAACCGCTCGATCGCTTCCTCGGACAGGCCGCTGCGCAGCACCTTGAGCGCCACCCGCTCGCCGAGCTCGGTGTCGAGGACTTCGTACACGCGGCCCATGCCGCCACCGCCGAGCCAGCGCACGAGCTGGTAGCGACCGGCGATGACCTCGGGGATGTCCGCCTGGCCGCCCGCCAGCGTGGGAAGCGAGCTCGCGACGGTGTCGTCATCGCCGACCGGCATCTGGCCTCATCGTATCACCGCGCCTCGCGACTTCGGTGATATCCCGTCGGCGTCGACATCGCGCTCGATGGCACGGCCTATGCGGAGCTCAGCGCTACGGCTGTACAAGATCAACGTGCGACGGGCGCTGCATCGACCGTGGAGACGCTCGACGACGGTGCGCACGAGATCGTCGGACTCACCGTCGTGCCCTGGTCCTACCGGTTCTGATGGCCGACGCGGATTCCGTTCACTACGGTCCGCGCTCGATGCGCAGTCCATTCTTGTTTTCGGTGGCGACGCTCCTCGTGAGCGGCGTCGCGTCTGCCAGTACCTTTCACGTCGCGACGACGGGCAGCGATACCGCTGCGGGCTCGCAAGCGGCGCCGTTCAAGACCATCCAGCGCGCCGCGAACGCCGCGGCCGCGGGCGACACCGTCGTCGTGCATCCCGGGACCTATACCGGCTTCATGGTGACCAAGCGCGGCACGCCATCCGCGCCGATCTCGTTCCAGGCCGACGGCGCGGTGCAGATCGACGGTGCCGCGACTACCGATCGCGACGCGATTCACATCGAGGGCGCTGCGTACGTGACCATCGAGGGCTTCACGGTGACGCGCGCCGGTCGCGCGGGCATCAGCGCGCTCGATTGCGAGCACATCACGATTCGCAAGAACAAGGTCGACCAGAACACCAAGTGGGGCATCTTCTCCGCGTTCTGCGATGACCTCGTCGTCGAAGGCAACGAGGCCTCGCGGTCGGCCGAGCAACACGGCGTCTACGCGTCGAACAGCGCCGACCGTCCGATCATCCGCAATAACAAGCTCTGGGGCAATGCCCAGTGCGGCGTGCACATGAACGGCGACATCTCGTTTGGCGGCGACGGCGTCATCTCCGGCGCGATCGTCGAAAACAACGTGATCACCGACAACGGACGCGCCGGCGGCTCGGGCATCAACGGCGACGGTGTTGTCGACTCGACGATCCGCAACAACGTGCTCGATGGCAATCACGCGTCGGGCATCTCGCTCTATCAGATCGATGGTGGGAAGCCGTCGACGGGCAACAAGGTCATCAACAACACCGTGCGGATGGCCAGCGATGCGCGGTGGGCGATCAACATCCAGGACGGTTCCTCCGGGAACACGCTGCGCAACAACATCTTGATCAACCCGACGCCCGGGCGCGGCGTGCTCGATATCTGCAGCGCCTGCGTCGCGGGGTTGGTGTCGGATCACAATGCGGTGTCGGGGCCCTTCATGCGGGCGGGGAACGTGATGGATCTCGCCGCGTGGAAGAGCGCGACGGGGTTGGATGCTACGTCGTTCACGGCGACCGACGCGACGCTGTTCGCGCAAGGCGCGCTGACGCTATCCGCTGCGTCACCGGCGATCGACAAGGGCAGCGCCGACGGGGCGCCCGCGACGGACGTCGTGGGGACGGCGCGGCCGCAGGGAGCGGCGGTGGACGTGGGCGCGTACGAGCACTGCGAGGGGGCGTGCGAGAGCACGGGTGGCGGTGACGGCAACGGCTCCGGCGACGGCAGCGGCTCCGGTGACGGCAGCGGCTCCGGCGACGGCAGCGGCTCCGGCGACGGCACGGGCTCGGGCGATAGCGATACGGAGTCGGATACCGCAGACGACGGCGGCTGCAACGTCGGCGCGCCTGGCGCCGGTCTCGGGCTGGGCCTCGCGCTCGGGTTCCTGCTGCGTCGTCGCCGTCGGTAGGCGCTACATGAAGCGGACGCGATTGTTCGCGAGGTCGGCGATGCACGTCCGCTGGACGACGCCGCCAGCGTCGCGGGTGCGCATCGCGATCTCGTAGCGCTGCGCGTCGATCTGGATCGGTTGATCCGTAGACGTGACGCGCAGGCCCCCGGCGCGCGCGGTGGCCGTGCATAGGGACTGCGCGCGGTCTTCGCGATTCGCGGCAACGACGTTCGGGTTCGCGGGTGGGGGGCTGCTGCAGCCCGCGATCAGCGCGAGCACGACGAAGGCGTTCAGCTTGCTCATGGGGGCCTCTAATCCAGCCTGGGCAGGGCAGACTCCGCCGGCAACGCGCGTCGACGAGACAGCGGGATTCGCCGTCAGGGTTTCTTGCGCGGCGCGGGATCCCTATAAAGTGATTCGAGCGAGTGCCACTGCACGGTGTCGCGCTCGAGCGCGGCCGCGCCGGTGCTGCGGGGAAGCGTGCGGCCGAAGATGTGGCGGCCGATGGTGTCACCGCGGGTGTTGGGGAACGCGCGGACCTTGGTCTCGAGCTCGTCAATGACGGCGCGGGTCGAGGTGATGGGGCCCCACTTGCATTCGCCGAGATCGATCCAGGCGTCGTCGCGCACGCCGACGACATCGATCTGGACCTGCTTGTCCCAGTACTCGCCGATGCGGAAGCTCGTGTGCACGCCGTCGGCGGCGTACAGCGAGGGCAGGGCCTCTCGGCACAGGCGCTCGAAGCAGCCGCCGAAGTAGGTGTCGAGGTGCGGCTTGATGAGATCCGTGTACGCGCGCGTCGGGCCCATCTGCTGGATGAAGCTGCGGTGCGGGAACACGAACCGGAACCAGAACCGGAGCAGCGGATCCTCGAGCACGAAGCGAACGAGGCGGGCGTTGGGGCGCGCCGCGGTGAGTGCGTGGCGCCGCGCGACGTAGCCCAGCTGCACGAGCTGCTCGAGGTAGTAGTGCAGGCTGCGCTCGGGCAGGCCGCTCGCGGCGGCGATCAGGCGCGTGGTCGTTGCACCGCCCGCGATCGCATAGAGCACCGCGTAGTAGTTCTCGACCTCGCGCAGCTCCTCGCGCAGCAAGAACTCGGGCTCGCGGAACAGCGCGGCGAGCTCGCTCAGGAGATTGCCCTCGATGTTCTGCTGCAGCGAACGCTCGGGCTCGAACGCCTTCAGGTACATCGGCACGCCGCCGCACACGAAGTAGACGCGGGCCCGATTCTCGAGCGACCACCGCGGGTGAAACAGCGCGGCCTCGCGGTACCCGAACGGCTGGAGATGGATCTGCGCCGTACGCCGGCCGAACAGCGGGCTCTTCTTGCCGAGCACCTCGCGCTCCATGAACCCGATGAACGAGCCGCACAGGATGAGCACGATCTTGCCGCTGCGCTTCCACCGCCGGTCCCAGAGCTCCTGAAGGAGCGAGGGCAGCTCGGGGCTCGCCCCCGCCGTCCACTGAAACTCGTCGAGCACGAGAGCGAGCTTTCCGGTGCCGAGCTTGGCCTCGACGGCATCGAAGGCGGCGCGCCAGTCCGTGGGGGGAAGCTGCGCGAGCAATGGCTCGTCCAGCGCGCGCGCAGCCTCGTCGAGGAACTCGCGCAGCTGCAGGGCCGCCGGCGCGACCTTGCCGAGGTGATAGATCGCGCGCTTGTCTCGCGCGAACTGGAGGATCAGCTCGCTCTTGCCGATCCGCCGGCGGCCATAGATCGGGATGAACGCCGACGCGCGCGCGTCCCAGGCGCTCTGCAGCAGCGCGAGCTCGGCGGTGCGCCCGAGGAAGGGGCCATCAGCCGTCGTCGGGCGCGCCATGCCGGGAGCATGAGTTGCCAGGACGAGACTTGTCAAGTTGAGACTTGGCAAGTCCAGACTTGTGAAGGTCAGCCTTCGCGGGCGTACAGCTTCGACGCGCCGCGATTGGCCAGCCACCGCGGGTCGTCGTCGGAGATCTTGCCGGCCATCAGGTCGGCGCGCAGCTCGCGCTCGCGCACCGACAGCTCCTTGATCGCGGCCATGAACCGGTCTGCGCACTTCTTGTAGAGCGTGGGGCGCGGCTTCTCGGCCATCAGGTCCCTGTAGTCGACCGGCGGGCCGAACACGCTGATCACGGCCGCACTGCGCCGCGCTTCCTTGCCGAAGTTGGACTTGATGTCCTGCACGATGTCGTTGCCCAGGCCGAGCGTGAACGCCGGCACGACCATCGGCTGCGCGACGAGCGCGAGCTTGCCGACGCCGGGCTGTGCGGGCAGGAAGGCGTACGGATCGTCGCCCTTGCCGCGCGTGCCCTCGGGATGCATGCCGAGGACGTTGCCGGGCTGCTTCACGATGTCGACCATGCGATCGAGCGCCTCGTCGTTGAGCGCGCGGCGCTCTGCCTGCCGGTAGATCGGCGGGTACATCGCGCCCGCCGCGATCGCCGCGTTGACGACGATGCCGAGCGGCTGATCGTAGAAGAAGTTGGAGCGGACCGGAAAGAACAGGCGGCGGCTCCACGGGACCGGGCCCATGTAGCAGGCGAGCAGCATCGCGTACTGGTCGAAGAAGCTCCGGTGGTTCGAGACCAGCATCACGCCGGTCGACGGCTCGAGCCGCATCATGTCCTCGAGGCCGTGCACCAGCATCCGGTTCGCGAGGGCGGCGCGCACCCAGATATAAGAAACGCCCCGAAGGAAACGGTTCTGCAGCCATTTGCCGCGCGGATCTTCGTTCGCTAGCTCGCCGAACTTGAGCGCGAGCTTCTCGACGCGTGACAACGGTGCGTCCTCAGCCATGGAGGAACACGTAACACACTCACCTGCGACGCCGCGTTCACGGACCGTCTGAAGCATCGAATGTCAAACCTGGCCCGCCTCGATCGCCTCGGCATGGCAACGCTGCGCTTGTTCCTCTTTGTGCCGCCGCGGGGAAAAACCTCGCGACCCTCGTCGTGAACGATGTGAACCAGCTTCCGGTCGTCCGCGAGCTTGTCGTCGGCATGGCGCCCAACGTCACCGTGGTCGAACAGGCCGAAGTGGCCGGTATGCACATCTCCTAGCCCCCGAGGGGACAAATTGTCTCAGGATCCCGCGACCGTGACCCGGACCGGCATCGGTCTGGGGACCAACATCGGGTACGGGCTTGGCGCTCGAGGTCACTGTGGTACACGACGGCCAGACAGCTGCCATCCGGGTCGCATAGCCCCCCGAGCAAGCACAAATTGTCGCAGGATCCCGGGGGATAGAATGACGGCCGGTCGGATTGACCGTGCCCGGGTGTCGGCCTAATTTTCGCCCGCTCTCCTTATAGGGGCGGAGCACAAGGCAACACCTCGATGTCCCTCGAATTCTCCGCGGACAGTCAAAAGAAAATCGCGGCGCTTTGCGAGCGCTACGCCGTCTCCGGCTCCAAGCAGCCCGTGGTGATGGCGGCGCTGCACATGGCGCAGAAGGAGTTCGGCTCCCTGTCCGACGACGCGCTCAAGTTGGTCGCGTCGACGCTCGGGTTGCCGTACGCCCACGTGTACGGGGTCGCGACCTTCTACACGATGTACAAGCGCGAACCTGCCGGCACGACGACGATCCGGATGTGCACGAACATCTCGTGCATGCTCCGGGACGGCTACGACGTCCTGGCCGCGTTCGAGAAGCAGCTGGGCATCAAGAAGGGCGAATCGACGCCCAACAAGAAGTTCCATCTCGTCGAAGAAGAATGCATCGCCGCCTGCGCCAACGCGCCGTGTGCGGTGGTGGGCCGGAAGTACTTCCTCGACATCACGCCGAGCCAGGTGCCGGCGATCATCAGCGAGCTCGAGCGCGAGCCGCACCCCGAGTCGGAGGTCGTGTAATGCCCACGCCGATCGGCACCAAGGTCGTCACCGCCCGGTTCGGTGACGAGCAGGCCAAGACGCTCGCCGGCTACGAGAAGACCGGCGGCTACCAGACGCTGCGCAAGGCGCTCGCGATGCGCCCCGAGGACATCACCAACGAGGTGAAGCTCTCCAACCTGCGCGGCCGCGGCGGCGCAGGCTTCTCGACGGGCACCAAGTGGGGCTTCGTCCCCAAGGATGCCAAGCAGGTCCACCTCGTCTGCAACGCCGACGAGTCCGAGCCCGGCACCTGCAAGGACCGCGAGCTCATCTACTGGGATCCGCACCTCCTCATCGAGGGCATGATCATCTCGGCGCACGCGCTCAAGAGCGTGCACAACTACATCTACATCCGCGGCGAGATGATGCGCGAGTACGAGGTGCTCCAGCGCGCCGTCGACGAAGCGTATGCGCGCGGGTACCTCGGCAAGGACATCCTCGGCACGCGCGGCCACGAAGTCCACCTCACCGTGCACCGCGGCGCTGGCGCGTACATCTGCGGTGAAGAGACGGCGCTGCTCAACTCGCTCGAAGGGCGCCGCGGGCAGCCGCGCCTCAAGCCGCCGTTCCCGGCGGTGAAGGGGCTGTTCGGCAACCCGACCATCGTCAACAACGTCGAGACGCTGATGAACGTTCCGGCGATCGTCGACAAGGGCGCCGCCTGGTTCGCCGGCCTCGGCACCGGCCGCTCGGGCGGCACGCGCACGCTGTGCATCTCGGGGCACGTCAACAAGCCCGGGGTCTACGAGCTGCCGATGGACATCACGTTCACGCAGATCATCAACGACGTCTGCGGTGGCGTGTGGAAGGGCCGTAAGGTCAAGGCCGTCATCCCGGGTGGCGTCTCGATGCCGCCGCTCGACGCCGACGAGCTCGACGTGATGTGCGAGTTCGACGCGCTCCAGACCGACGAGCGCATCAAGCCCGTGATGGTGCGCCCCGGTCAGCCGTTCGATCTCGGTGGCGGCCGCCAGCTCAAGACGATGGCGGGCTCCGGCGGCATCGTCGTCCTCGACGACGCGACCGACATCCCGAAGGCCGTGTGGCGGATCATGAAGTTCTTCGCGCACGAGTCGTGCGGGCAGTGCACGCCGTGCCGCGAGGGTACCGGTTGGCTCGAGAAGGTCTCGCGGCGCGTCGCAGAAGGGAACGGCAAGTCCGACGACGTCGACTTGCTCGCGAGCATCGCGCACGGCATCGCCGGCAACACGATCTGCGCGCTCGGTGATGCCGCAGCATGGCCGATGCTCGGCTTCCTCACCAAGTTCCGCGCCGACTTCGAGGCTGCGATCAAGAGGAGGGCAGCGTGATTGCCCGCATTCTGGTGTTCCTGATGAGCCTGGGCCTCGCGTTCGGCGCGGCCGAGGCTATCGCACCGCACATCGCGGCCGCGGATCCGATTCCGACTCAGGGCGTGAACGCCGCGAAGGTCACCAAGCGCTCGCCGCACGACGACAAGATCGAGTCGAGCGGCAAGGGCATGGCGCTCCTGTTCTGGGCCTTCGCCCTGGCGAGCGTCGGTGGCGCGCTGTTCGTGATCACGCGCCGCAACCTGATCGCCGCGGTCATGGGCCTCGTCGGCACGTTCGTCGGGATCAGCGCCGTGTACATGATGCTGTACGCGAGCTTCCTGTCGGTCGTGCAGATGTTGGTCTACGCCGGCGCCATCATGGTGCTCTTCGTCTTCGTCGTCATGATCCTGAACCGGCCCGAAGACGAGCCGGTCGCTCCGTCGGGGCGCCTGGGCCAGGTGCTCGGCGGCGCCGCGATCCTTTATCTCGTCGGCCGCCTCGTCCTGATGCTCATGAAGGTGCAGCCACCGAACCCGACGACGGCCGTCGCTGCACCCGGCCCGACGCCGGAGGGGCACGAGTGGGGCTCGGTCCGCGCCGTAGGTACCGACCTGTTCGGCCCCGGTCTGTTCGTGTTCGAGGCCATCTCGATCCTGCTGCTCATCGCCGTGGTCGGTGCGATCGCGATCGCCCGTCCGCTCCACGAGGGCCAGGACAACGAGGGCAACATCGCTCCTGGGGAGGGCCACTAAGATGGGCAAGCTCCTGTTCGAGGTCGGCTACGGACACTTCCTCGTCCTTGCCGCCGTGCTGTTCCTGATCGGCGTCGCCGGCGTGCTGATCCGCCGCAACGCGCTGATCATCCTGATGAGCGTCGAGCTCATGCTCAACGCCGCGAACATGACGCTGCTGACGTTTGCCCGCATGTGGGGCGACCTGTCGGGGCACACGTTCGCGCTGATCGTGATCGCGGTCGCTGCAGCAGAAGCTGCGGTGGGTCTCGCGATCGTGGTGGCGGTGTTCCGCGGGCGGCGCAACGTCGATGTCGATCGACTCACGACTCTGAGGCACTAAGCGATGAGCGCCATCCCTACCTTGGCTTGGATCCCGCTGCTGCCGCTGCTCGGCGCGCTGTTCAACCTCACGCTTGGACGCAAGCTGTCGCGCGGCACGGTGCACACTGTCGCCATCGCGGCGGTGGCGGCGGCCTGCGCGCTGTCCTTCTACATGGTCTTTGGCGAGCTCTGGAAGCTCTACAAGGCCGGTAGCGGCGGCGTCGGCATCACGCAGAACGTCTATACCTGGATCGAAGTCGGCAACTTCAAGGCCGAGCTCGCGTTCCGGCTCGATACCCTGTCGGCAGTGATGATCCTCATCATCACGTTCGTCGGCACGCTCATCCACATCTACTCGACGGGGTACATGGCCCACGACCCGCGGTACGCCGCGTACTTCGGGTATCTGAACCTGTTCACGGGCGCGATGCTCATCCTCGTGCTCGGCGCGAACCTCCCGGTGATGTTCATCGGCTGGGAAGGCGTCGGCGTGTGCTCGTTCCTCCTCATCGGGTTCTGGTACGAGAACGAGAACTACGCGACGGCAGGCCGCAAGGCGTTCGTCGTGAACCGCATCGGCGACTTCTGCTTCCTGATCGGCATGTTCCTGCTGTTCTGGGCGACCAAGACGCTGGACTTCGCGCAGCTCAAGGGCAGCTCGGTCACCGCGGCCTACGTGCAGCCGTTCTGGGGCGGTGAGCGCCTCGCCGCCGCCGCCGGCATCTTCTTGTTCATCGGCGCGTGCGGTAAAAGCGCGCAGATTCCTCTCTACGTGTGGCTGCCGGACGCGATGGCGGGCCCGACGCCCGTCTCCGCCCTCATCCATGCGGCGACGATGGTCACCGCCGGCGTCTACATGGTCTGCCGGCTGTCGTTCCTCTACGCGTCGTCGACGACCGCGATGATCGTGATCGCGACGGTGGGGCTTGCCACCGCGCTCGCCGCGGCGTTCATGGCGTTCGCGCAGACGGATCTAAAGAAGGTGCTCGCCTATTCGACCGTGAGCCAGCTCGGCTTCATGTTCGTCGCCGCGGGTACCGGCAACTGGGTCGCCGCGATCTTCCACGTCGGCACGCACGCCTTCTTCAAGGCGTGTTTGTTCCTCGGCGCGGGCTCGGTCATGCACGGCATGGAGCACGGTGGCTCGAAGACGCCGGGCGACATCACCACGATGGGCGGCCTGCGCAAGCACATGCCGATCACGCGGATCACCTTCATGATCTCGTGCCTCGCCATCGCCGGCATCGTGCCGTTCTCGGGCTTCTTCTCGAAGGACGAGATCCTCGCCGGCGCGTGGGGTGCCCATCCGCCTGGCTGGCCGCTCTGGTACGGCAAGGTCCTGTGGGCGGGCCTCATGATCGGCGCGCTCGGGACCGCGTTCTACATGTGGCGCCTCTACTTCATGGTGTTCTCCGGCCAGGAGCGCACCGAAGAAGCCAAGCACGCGCACGAGTCGCCGTGGTCGATGACGGTGCCGCTGATCGTCCTCGCGTTCCTCGCGACGGTCGCGGGCTTCATCGGCTTCCCGCACACCTCGGCGAAGCTACCGGCGTTCATGCACGGCCTGTCGTCGTGGCTCGCGCCGAGCGTGCAGCCCACGTTCGTCAACCCGAGCGCGGATGGCGTCGATGCGGCGCAGCCGATCATGGGGCACCTCTCCGACGGCACGACGTACGGCCTCATGGGCATCGCGCTCGTGATCGGCCTCATCGGCATCGGCGTCGCGTGGATGTTCTACGGTCGCGGCCCGTCGAAGACGGTCGACAAGCTCGTCGATGGTCCGCTCGCGGGGGCGTACGAGGCGTCGAAGAACAAGCTGTGGGTCGACGAGTTCTACGACAGCATCTTCGTGAAGCCGTTCAAGGTGCTCGCGAAAGGGCTCTACGAGGTCGTGGATCGCCTGGTGATCGACACGGTCGCCGTCAACGGCGCCGCGATGGTGGTGAATGTGGTGAGCCGCATCGCGCGGTGGTTCCAGAACGGCCAGGTGCAGCGCTACCTCGCAGGCCTTGTGGTCGGCGCGGCGGCGGTGTTCTTCGTCACCGACTGCCACGAGAAGCCGTCGTTCGCGTACGAGCTGGTGGGTGACCGCCTGCACCTCATCGCGGAGCCGGGCGCGGGCATCACGTCGTCGACGTCGAAGGTCCGCTGGGACATCAGCGGTGACGGCATCCCGGATAACGACCCGAAGACGGGCCAGCCCTACAACACGCCGGAGCTGTACGTGCTGTACGGCGACACCGGCGCCACGGTCACGCTGTTCATCGATGACGCCGTGAACCGTACGACGCGCAAGGTGACGCGTCCGATCGTCATTCCTGGCGTGAATCCCGCGAAGGCCTCGACCGAGGAGACGAAGTAGTCATGGATGGCTCGTTCATTCTCCCGCTGCTGATCGCGCTGCCCCTACTGGGTGCGATCCTCGTGATGTGCACGCCGAAGACGGAGTCGTCGTTGCACCGCGGCCTCGGCCTCACGTTCACGACGATCACGTTCCTCGTGTCGCTGCTGGTGTTGCGCTACTTCCAGCCGAACGTCGCCACCTTCCAGCTCGTGTTCGACGTCGAGTGGATCCCGGGCCTCGGAGCGCACTTCAAGACCGGCGTCGACGGCATGTCGCTCTGGCTGCTCATTCTCACCACGTTCCTGATGCCGATCACGCTGCTCGGCACGGGGAAGGCGATCACCAAGCACGTGCGCGAGTTCATCGCGGCGATGCTGGTGCTCGAGGCCGGCATGATCGGTGCGTTCGTCGCACTCGACGTCTTCCTCTTCTACGTGATGTGGGAAGTGATGCTGATCCCGATGTACCTGCTCATCGGTATCTGGGGCGGTCAGCGCCGCCTCTACGCGTCGATCAAGTTCGTGATCTACACGATGCTCGGCTCGCTGCTGATGCTGGTCGCGATCTTCTACGTCTACGTCCAGCACCATAACGTCACCGGCATCTACACCACCGACCTCCAGGCGCTGATGTCGGTGTCCTTGCCGTACAACGCGCAGAACTGGTGCTTCGCGGCGTTCGCGCTCGCGTTCGCCATCAAGGTCCCGCTGTTCCCGCTGCACACGTGGTTGCCCGACGCGCACGTCGAGGCGCCGACGGCGGGCTCGGTGATCCTGGCCGGCGTGATGCTGAAGTTTGGCATCTACGGCTTTTTGCGGTACGCGATGCCGTTGTTCCCGCACGGCGCCGCCACCTGGGCGCCGGCGCTGGCGATCCTCTCGGTGATCGGCATCATCTACGGCGCGTTCGTCGCGTTCGCACAGGACGACGTCAAGAAGCTGGTCGCGTACTCGTCGGTCAGCCACATGGGCTTCTGCATGCTCGGCGTGGTCGCGGTGAACTCGATGGGCATCGAGGGCTCGATCTACGCGATGCTCTCGCACGGCCTCACCACGGGCGGCCTGTTCCTCGGCATCGGCGTGCTCTACGAGCGCCGCCACACGCGCCGCCTCGCCGAGTACGGCGGTATCTGGAAGCAGATGCCGGTGTTCGCGGGCCTGTTCCTCATCATCACGATGGGCTCGGCCGGGCTGCCGGCACTGTCCGGCTTCATCGGTGAGTTCCTGACGATCTTCGGCACGTTCATCGCGGGCGACACGTTCCCCGCGTCGCACCCGAACTTCCTGCCGTACCCGCGCCTCCTCGGTGCGTTCGCGGCGACGGGCGTCATCCTCGGCGCGATCTACCTGCTGTGGATGTTCCAGAAGGTGTTCTTCGGCAAGCTCGACAAGGCGAAGAACGGCAACCTGCCGGACCTGTCGCTCCGCGAGCTCGGCACGTTCATCCCGCTCGTCATCCTCATCTTCGTCCTCGGCCTGTTCCCCAAGCAGATCCTGAAGGTGATGGAGCCGAGCGTGCAGCGCTTCACGATCGAGTTCCGTGACCGCGTCGACGAGCCGGACGGTCCGGCGCACGTCTACGGCACGCTCCCCGTGAGGCAGGCCGGTGACGCGGCCGCGATGCAGAAGAACCTCGACGAGATGGCGAAGGGCGCGCAGAACGCCGCCGGTGCCTTCAACGCGGGAGGCCACTAGTCATGCGATTCAATCCCGCTGATCTCGGGTACCTGGTTCCGTACCTGATTCTCGCCGTCGTCGGCATGCTCCTCGTGCTCGCGGAGGCGTTCTACAAGGGCAAGGACCGCACGGCCCTCGTCAGCCTCGCGGTCGCCGGCTCGGTCGCCGCGGCGGTCGCCAGCATCATCCTCTACCGCCAGATGCCGGCCGGCGAGTCGCGCGCACTCCTCGGCGAGATGCTCATCGCCGACCGCACGGCCTACGTCCTGTCGGCGCTGTTCTCGGTCACCACGGCGCTCACCGCGCTCATGACGCCCGCGCACCAGCGCGAGCACGAATGGGTCATCGGCGAGTACTACGGCGTGATGCTCTTGTCCGCGTCGGGCATGGTAATGCTCGCGCACGCCGGCAACCTCGTCACCGTCTTCCTCGGCATCGAGACGATGTCGATCGCGGTCTACGTGATGACGGCGATGCGCCGCCGCTCGCGCCGCGGCAACGAAGCCGCGATGAAGTACTTCCTCATCGGTGCGTTCGCGACCGGCTTCCTCGTCTACGGCATGGCGCTCCTCTACGGCGCGGCCGGCACCGCCTCGCTCATCAAGATGCAGGCGGCGCTCTCGCAGACCGTCAACCCGGGCCTCGTGATCGCGGGTGCGTTCCTTCTCGTGGTCGCCTTCGGCTTCAAGGTCGCGGCCGTCCCGTTCCATATGTGGGCCCCGGACGCGTACGATGGCGCGCCCACGCCCGTCACAGCGTTCATGGCCGCCGCGGTCAAGGCTGCGGCTGTCGCCGCGATGATCCGCGTGTTCGGTGTCGCCCTCGGTGGTGACATCCTGCCGTTCGGCACGCTCGGCTGGGCGAGCCCGATGGTCGTGATTGCCGCGGTGACCATCACCATCGGCAACATCTCTGCGGTCCGTCAGGACAACGTGAAGCGCATGCTGGCGTACTCGTCGATCTCGCACGCCGGCGTTCTCCTCGTCGGCGTCTGCGCGCTCGGCCTCGGCTCCGGCTCGGCGCACAGCAGCATCGTCTACTACCTGATCGCCTACACGTTCTCGACCCTCGGTGCCTTCGCCGTCGTCGCGTATGTCGGCAGCAAGGGCAACGAGCGGCTCCTCGTCGACGACTGGGCCGGCCTCGGCACCCAGTACCCGGGCGCGGCGCTGGCGATGACGGTGTGCCTCCTCTCGTTCGGCGGCATGCCGCCCACGGGTGGCTTCTTCGGCAAGTTCTATCTGTTCAAGAGCGCCATGGAGGTCCACGACGGCCAGCTGCTCTGGCTCGTCCTGGTCGGCGTGGTCAACAGCGCGATCAGCATCTACTACTACCTGCGCATCGTTACCGCGATGTACTTCAAGGAGGCGACCACGCCGTTCAAGCCGACCCGCTCGGCCGGCCTCGTCTTCGTGCTCGCGGTCTGTCCGCTCGTGGTCCTCGAGCTCGGCCTGATGCCGGGCTGGTGGCTCAAGCTCGTCGGCTAACACTACTGCGTCATAATTCGACGTCGAATTCCGGATCGATTTCGATCAGTTGTGAGATTCCTCGTCGAGACGATCGCGTGTGACCCTTCGTTGTGATCAAAGGGGGTATGGCGAATCTGATGAATGCTGCCGCAG
>JANRKM010000185.1:0-46119 GCA_033763475.1 Kofleriaceae bacterium | reverse complement strand
CTGCGGCAGCATTCATCAGATTCGCCATACCCCCTTTGATCACAACGAAGGGTCACACGCGATCGTCTCGACGAGGAATCTCACAACTGATCGAAATCGATCCGGAATTCGACGTCGAATTATGACGCAGTAGTGTTAGCGCGCGAGGCGCTTCACGACGGCGAGCGCGTCGTCGACGTGCTTGCCGAACCGGATCGCCGAGTCGAACTTGTGGCGCGCGATACCCGCCTTGTCGAACACGAACGTGACGCGCGGCGGGATCCCGAGCGGGCCCTTGAGCCCCCACTGCTTCGCGACCGCGCCGCCCGGATCGGAGAGCAGCGTGAACGGCAACCGGTGGTTCGCCTTGAACCTCGCGTGCGATGCGGCGTCGTCGCGCGAGATGCCGATCACCTCGGCGCCCGCGGCGACGAAGTCCTCGTAGGCATCGCGGAACCCGCAGGCTTCCTTGGTGCAGCCGTAGGTCTCGTCGGCGGGATAGAAGTAGACGACCAACGGCTTGCCGACCTTGTCGCGCAGTTGCACCTGACCTTCGGCGCCGGTCAGGGTGGTTTCGGGCATCGCATCACCGACGTCGAGTGCCATGGCCGCACCCTACCGCACCGCGCGCGCTCGGGGACGAACTAGCGCCACGGAGAGGAAAGTGCGGAATTTCGCAGGAGCTCCTCATCGGTGAGGGCGTTCAGAAACGCGATCAGATCCGCCCGCTCCTCCGCGGTCAGCGTGAACCCGGTCATGAACACGCTCTTCAGCGGGCTCGCGGCACCCTCGCCGCGACCGCCACGCGCGTAGATGTCGATGACGTCTTCGAGCGTCGCGACCGAGCCGTCGTGCATGTACGGCGCGGTGATGGCGATGTTGCGGAGGGTGGGCGGCTTGAAGCGCCCCATGTGCGCGGGGTCGCCGGTGATCTCGTAGAGGCCGCCATCGCCGGCAGGGTAGGCGCCCTTGCCGTCGAGGTTGTAGAGGCCCGTGTTGAAGAACTGCACCGAGTCGCCGACGACGGCGCTCAGGTTGAAGCCGCCGTGGCAGGTCGTGCAGCCGAGGCGGGGCGACTCGAACAGCGCGAGGCCCCGTTGTTCCGCGGCGTCGAGCGCGCTCGCCGTGCCGGTGACAAACGCATCGAACCGCGAGTTGCCCGAGATGATCGTGCGCTCGAAGCTCGCGAGGGCACGCGTGATGGTGTCGACGGAGAACGGATCTTCGTCATCTGGAAACGCCGCAGGGAACAACATCTGGTACGTGGGCTCCGCGCGCAATCGCGCGAGCAGCGCGGCTTCACCGCCGGCGAGGCCGAGCTCGACGGGCGCGGTGCCGAACATCGGCGCGAGGGCCTGCGCTTCGAGGTGCGCGATGTTGGTCGCCCACGTGTGCGTGCTGTTGTAGCCGGCGTTCACGAGGCTCATCGCGTTGTGCTTGCCGCGTTCACCCGTTGCGCCGACCGAGGTCACCTCGCCGTCGGTGAACGCGAGCTCCTGGCGGTGGCAGCTCGCACAGGCCTGCGTACCGTTCGTCGAGAGGCGCGTGTCGTAGAACAGGTGCCGTCCGAGCTCGACCTTCTCGATCGACATCGGATTGTCGGCGGGAACCGTGGGCGGCGCGAACCGCCTGGGCAGCTCCCACGTCCAGTCCTCGAACGGCGCGGCGGGTTCGGCCGCACACGCCGCGAGCGCGACGACGACGAGCACGCGCACTACAGGTCTCGCCGCACGTAGAACTGGGCCTGGCCGGCGACGTCGCTCGACGGGTCGAACACGTCCTCGGCGGTCGGCGCCGCGACCCAACCCTGGTTGGTATCGAGGCGCGCGGGGTCGTAGTCGAAGTTGCCCATCAGCAGGGCGCGGAACGATGCGCCGACATGCGTCCTGGCCGCGATGCGCAGGTCCATGCCCATGCCGAAGAAGCCTTCGGGCATCGCCTTGGTGTCGCGGATGCGCGTGTCGCCGTACGGCACCGAGACCTTCGTGATCTCCATGCCACCGCCGACCTGCACGTAGCCGCGCAGCCAGCTCGTGATCTGGGTGCGCGCGCCGATCGCCGCGCTGAACAGGCCGCTCGTGCGATCGACCGGTAGGTCCATCGGGTCGGCGCCGTCGGCCGACGTGTACATGTCGAGACCGGCCTCCACGAACAAGGGGCCGGTCAGCGTGCGGCCACCGAACACGCCAAAGCCGTTCATGCGGCACTCGGTCCAGCCCTCCCCCGGGCGCGGGTCGCCGTCGCGGCGGAAGCCGTAGCCGCCGACCCGCACGCCGAGCTCGTAGGTCGAGGGCGCGGGAGCGCTGGCGGTGGCGGCGAGGGGCTCGGCGACGGCGGCCGAGGAGGCGAGGGTGGCAACGGCGAGCACGAGTGAGCGCATGCCAGCGCGTCGAGCATGCGGCGCGCCGTAACCCCGCGTTCCCGAACCGTGAACGCCCGGCTCCGGCAGTGTTGGATTCCGCGACCGAGTGTCGGAGAACCCCACGGCGGTCTCGTGTCGCGTCGTCGCTGATCTCGAGCGAGCTGGCAGGTCAATTCGTGCGGGGGCTCACAGTCCCGGGATGGCACCAGATACTTGGCGCCGCAAATGCGCGTGGCGCGTCGCCTGCTGATAGGGTCCGGCGCATGGTGACGCGCGCGCTCGTCCTGATCGTGGCTCTCTCTGCGTGTGGAGACCAGAACTTCAGCCTCTCCATCGACGCGACGGCCGTCGATGCGCAGGTCGACGCGTTCGTTCCCGACGCTCCGCAAGACGCGAGCGTGACCCCCGACGCGCCCCCCGACAGTGGCGGCTTCCAGCTCGCGTGCACGATCCAAGATCTGCAGCCCGTGTTCACCTGCGCGCTCCAGAGCTGCACGCAGGATCTGTCGTTCACGTGCCTGCTCTCGAACTGCGGTCTCACGCTGCTCACCCTGCCTGGCGATTGCCGGACGTGCCTGATCACCGCGTTCGCGTCGCAGGACATCGCGACGACCGCCGCCGCGTGCGGCCTCTCGCTCCCGAACATGGGGCCCTAGAACAGCGTCGGAAGTAGACCGACGAAGCCGGCGCCCACCACGAGTGCGCCGGTGACCGCGACACGCTTCCCGAGCGCGGCGCCCCCCACGTAGGCCGCCATGCCGCTCTTCACCACGGTGTTGACGGCCGCGGCGATCACGATCGCGATGGTCGCGACGGCGGCAGCGAGGCCGTCTTGGGCGAGCTCGGCCGTCGACACGGTGACCGCATCGACGTCGGTCGTGCCGCTGAGCGCACTCGCCAGGTAGAGTCCTTCGGGGCCGAGATAGTGGATCGCGCCTCGGGTCGCGAGCAGGACGAGGCCGAACAGCAACGACACCTTGATCGCGCTGCCGAGCTCGAACGGATTTTTGAGGTTCAGGTCGCTCGTGTCGGTGTCGGCGCGCCGGAACGTGAGCACGAGCCCGACGATCGTCGCGGCCCCCATCGCAGCGAGCGGGATGGCAAGGCTGCGCAGGAGCGGTGCGTAGATCAGCGCGACCAGCACGCTCACGCGCACGAGCATGATCGTCCATGCGACCGCGATGGCGCCGGCGGCGACCGGAGCGATCGCCGGCGTCTGCTTGGTGCGGCCGGCGAACGACAGCGTCACCGCCGTCGACGACACCAGGCCGCCGAGCGCCGCCGACAGCAAGAGGCCTCGCTTGGCGCCGAGGAGCTTCATGCCAACGTAGCCCGCGAATGACAGCCCCGCGATGGTCACGACCATGAGGCCGAGGCTGCGCGGGTTGATCGCGTCGAGTGGGCCGGTGTCGACGTTCGGCAGCAGCGGCAACACGATCACCGCGACGATCAAGAACTTCACGGTCGCGTAGAAGTCGTCGCGCGAGATCTTGCCCGCGAGGCCGTGGAACCACTGCTTCGACGACAGCAGGAACGTGAGCGCCACGCCGCATGCCGCCACCAGGATCAGCCGACTCTGCACCGGCTCCACCACGTCGCGCGCCGCCGCCAACGCACCGAGCAGGAACGTGGCGATCGCGGCTACTTCGGTCGTGACGCCGTGGTCGCCCTCGGCGTTGATGTCCGCGTAATACGAGATCGCGACCAGCATGAACACGCCGGCGAGGGCGATCAGCGGCAACCACGGCACCGCGGGCGCCAGGATCGTCGAGATCGCGCCGGTCAGCGCGAAGATGGGGTAGGTGCGGATTCCGCCGAGCGTCCCGCCCCCACGGTTGGGCTTGGATTGCTCGCGCTCCAGCCCGACGAGCAACCCGACCGCGAGCGCGATGCCCAGCGCCAAGTGAGTCTCGTAGGGTTCCACGTCGACGAGTGTGGTACGAATCGCCGGCGATGTGGCAACCGCCGGAGCGGATCAAGCACGAGCTGCCCGCGACGGCGTGGCCGACCGCGGAGCAGGCCGCCCATGCGCGCCTGTTCTCCCCCTGCGCGATCGGGCCGCGCACCGCGCGCTCGCGCACCTGGATCCCCGCGATGGTGCCGTGGCGCGCCACTGACGAGGGCTTCGTCACCCCCGACGTCATCGACTGGTACCGCCGGTTCGCGGAGGGGAAGCCGGGTGTTCTCGTCGTCGAGGCTACGGGCATTCGCGACGTCGCCTCGGGACCGCTTCTCCGGATCGGCCACGACCGCTTCGTCGAGGGTCTGACCCAGCTGGCCGCCGCCGTTCACGACGCCTCCGAGGGGGAGACGCTCGTCTTCATCCAGCTGATCGACTTCCTCTCGATCCGGCGTCGCCCCGAGCCCTTCAAGTTCTTCTCGCGATTCCTCGCCATCACCGAACGCCATCGCGAGGCGCTGCGCGAGCTGACCAAGGATCAGGGCCCGCGCCTCTCCGACGAGCAGGTCCGCGCCCAGATCGCCGCGCTGCCTGCGACGGAGCTCCCGTACGTTCTCTCGGCGCGCGAGCTCGAAGACCTCGAGCGCGGCTTCCGCGAGCGCGTCACCGACACCCACCTCCCGCACATCCGCGACCTCCCCAAGGTCCTCCCGGGCCTGTTCGCCGACGCTGCGGGCCGCGCCATCGCCGCCGGCTTCGACGGCGTCGAGCTCCACTACGCGCACGCGTACACGATGGCCTCGTTCCTCTCGGCCCTCAACACGCGCGACGACGGCTACGGCGGCAAGCGCCCTCACCGGGTGCGGCTCCCGCTCGAGGTCGCCGCCGCCGTGCGCGCCAAGATCGGCGGCAAGGGCATCGTCGGCTGCCGCTATCTCGGCGATGACGTCATCGAGGGTGGCAACCGCGTCGACGATGCGGCGTGGTTTGGCGTCGAGCTCGCCAAGGCCGGCCTCGACTTCCTCTCCATCTCCAAGGGCGGCAAGTTCGAGGATGCGAAGCCCCCCAAGGTCGGCTGGGCCGTCTACCCGTATACGGGTCGCTCGGGCTACGAGTGCATGCCCACCATCTACTCGGACCTCAAGGGCCCGTTCGCGCGCAACATCAACCTCGCGGCCACGATCCGCGCGGCCGTGCGCACCGCGGGCCTCGAGACGCCGATCGTCACCGCCGGCGGCATCTGCGAGTTCGAGCAGGCCGAGGGCGTCCTCGCGCGTGGCGAGGCTGACTTCGTCGCCTCTGCCCGTCAGAGCCTCGCCGACCCCGACTGGTTTGCCAAGATCCGGGCAGGGAAGGGCGGGGCGATCCGGCGCTGCGAGTTCACCAACTACTGCGAAGCTCTCGACCAGCAGCACAAGCAGGTCACCTGCAAGCTGTGGGATCGCGACGAGCTCGACGCCTCCGACGTCACCAAGGCCGCGGACGGCAAGCGCCGCCTCGTCGCGCCTCGGTGGAAGCGCTAGCTCGCCGCCGTCGTCCGCTTCGCCGACGGCGGCATTGCCGCGATGGCCGCGTACATCGGTAGGCGTTATTTCTTCGACGAGCGACGCGACGCGGTCTTGCGGCCACCCTTGCTGCCACCCCGCGAGCTCGCCGAGCGGTTGACCTTCTTGCCGCGCCCACTGCCGCTCTTTTTGCCTCCGCCCTCTTCCTTGTTGACGGTCGCATAGGCCATCTGCTTCGCGCGCGAGCTCGACATTCCCCGCGCCTCACCGCTCTTCTCGATCTTGCTCGCACGACGACGCTGCTTCGACGTGTAGCTACGCTTGCTTCCTCTCGCCTGGGCCATGATGAGAATCCCTCCTTGGCGCGACGCAGCGTGCAGTCCGTGTGCCGGAGAAGCTCCTACGTGAACATCCGTGGAACGGTGATTGCTGCGTAATCCCTCCGAGAAGAGGAGGGGCGACCAATGAACAAGTTCCGCAGAACACTCGGCGCATCGACGCTGAGGCACGACAAGGTCGTGAACCTTGCCGGTCAGGACATCGGACGCATCGAAGAGCTGATGATCGACGTGACCACCGGACGCGTCGCGTACGCGGTGCTCTCGTTTGGCGGCTTCATGGGAATTGGCAACAAATTGTTCGCGTTGCCATGGTCCGCGTTGACGGTCGATGAAGCCAAGAAGCGCTTCGTGGTCAACGTGACCCGAGAGTCGCTCGAGAAGATGCCGGGCTTCGACAAGGAGCACTGGCCCGATCTCAACGACCTCGAATACGCCACAGGCGTGTATCGCCAGTGGGGCGCCACCCCCTACTGGACCTGACGCGCGAGCGACGTAGACGACGAGCGGATGCGCACGTCAGGCATGCGCGCGGTGAGCGTCATTGCGCAGCGAAGCGGGGAACGAGAGGCGCGCGTCCGAAACGCTCACGGATGGGCGGCGCCACGGTCCGGCGCACGGTCCTGAACTTCTCGGATGCCCGCTTGGCGGGCACAGTGCGCGCAGCAGAAGTATTGACCGCGCGCCTCCATGCCCTGCCCCACGATCGGGACCTTGCAGTGAAGGCACCGTGGGGCGAGCACCTGGATGGCGCACTGGAACGAATCGAAGGTGTGGGTGGTCCCGCCGATGGAGACCTCGAACGCCTTGTCGTAGCTATTGCCGCAACATTCGCAGACTTTCATGGGAACCGATGGGTGCAAGCACCCTGCCGCCCCCCGAGTAATCGTGGAATGCGCCTTGCTGCGTAGTGCCTCCATGAGCCGCGTAGCAGAAAGGCTCCGGATGGCCGTGATCGGCCAGGGCCACTTCGCACAGGCCGCGATTCTTCCCGCGATCGTGCAGCTCCATGATGTCGAGCTCGCGGCGCTCGTCTCCGGCTCGCGCCACAAGCTCGAGGAGCTCGGCGCTCGCTACAACGTCGCGACGCTCGCCGACTACGAGCAGCTCGACGCGCTCCTCGCGAAGGATATCGTCGACGCGGTCTACATCGCGGTGCCCAACGATCGCCACGCGGAGATGACGCTGATCGCTGCGCGCCATGGCGTGCACGTGATCTGCGAGAAGCCGATGGCGCCAACCGATGCCGAGTGCATGCAGATGATCCGCGCGTGCGAGCAGCGCCGCGTGAAGCTCATGGTCGCGTACCGGCTGCACTTCGAGACCGCGAACCTGCTCGCCGTCGAGATCGCGCGCGGCGGCGAGCTCGGTGAGCCGAGGATCTTCAGCTCCGTGTTCTCGATGCAGGTGCGCGAGGGCAACATTCGCGTGCAACCGCGCCGCGGCTCGGGGCCACTGTTCGACATCGGCATCTACTGCGTGAATGCGGCGCGCTACTTGTTCCGCTCCGAGCCGCTCGAGGTGTCGGCGTTCAAGCTCGCGGGCCACGACCCGCGCTTCACATCGGTCGACGAGGCGTTCGCGGTGACGCTGCGGTTCCCCGGCGAGCGTGTCGCGCAATTCACGTGCAGCTTCGGTGCAGCGGACCGCGCGGCTTATCAGGTGATCGGCACCGAGGGGTACCTCGAGCTCGAGAACGCGTACGAGTATGCGAACGAGATGACGCTGCACGTGCACAGCACGCACGGCGACAAGACGCGTTCGTTCCCCAAGCGCGATCAGATCGCCGGCGAGGTCGAGTACTTCGCGCGTTGCATCCGCGAGGATCGCCAGCCCGAGCCGAGCGGCTGGGAGGGGTTGGCGGATGTGAGGATCCTGCAGGCGATCCAGCAGTCGGCGCGATTCGGGCGCGCGGTGCCCATCGAGCCGATCTCGCGGCGCGACCGGCCGCACCTCGGCCAGGAGTTCCGGATCCCCGGGCACGAGTTGCCGCCACTCGTCGACGTCGAGTCGGGCTCGAAGTAGCGTCTCCGTGATGGGTGACCTGACCACGATGGCCAATACGGTCGACGGTCGCATCGCGCGCATCACGCTGAACCGCCGCGAGCGTGGCAAAGGGCTCACGCTCCAGATACCGCGCGAGCTCGCGGCAAATGTCGAGGCGGCCCCCGGGGATCCCGTCGACGCCTACCAGATGATGAGCCGTGGCGTACGCGGCTTCGTGAGCCTGTTCCACAGCTCGTCCACGTTCAAGGGATGATGAACGCAACAAGCATCGCGCTGGCCGGTGGCGCCGCGCTGGTAGCAGGAGCGGTCAATGCGATCGCCGGCGGCGGCAGCTTGATCACGTTCCCCGCCCTCGTCGCGGTGGGCCTCCCCGCAGTCGCTGCCAGCGCGACCAACACCATCGCGCTGTGCCCTGGCTACCTCGGGGCAGCGTTCGCACAACGGCGTGATCTCGTCGGGCAGGGCAAGCGCGTCGCCACCCTCGGCGCCGTGGGAACGGTCGGCGGCGCCGTGGGCGCATTCCTCCTGTTGCGCTCGGGCGAGAAGACGTTCACCGCGATCGTCCCGTTCTTGATCCTGATCGCGGTGCTGCTGATCGGGTTCCAGGCACGGTTGCGCGCGTACTTGCTCGAACGCATGAAGATGCAGCACACCGAGACGCTGGCCGTGCTCCCGGTCGGCCTCGCGGCGATCTACGGTGGCTACTTCGGCGCCGGTATGGGCGTGATGATCCTCGCCGCGCTGGGCGTCTTCCTGTCCGACAACATCATCCGGATCAACGCGCTAAAACAGACCATCTCGCTGTGCACCAACATCGCGGCGGCGGTCATCCTCGCGGTCTGGGGGCCGATCGATTGGGTGATCGTCCTGGTGATGGCCGTCGGGGCGCTGGCTGGCGGGGTGCTCGGAGGCGCGATGGCTTCCCGCATTCCGGCCAAGGTGCTGCGGTGGACCATCGTCGGGCTGGGTACGGCGTTGTCTGCCGTGTACTTCGCGAAGCTGCTGCGAGGGTGATAGGTTTCGCTCGTGTCGACCCTGCTTCTCGTGGCTCTCGGTATCGCCGCCGTCTGGTGGTGGATCGCGAAGACCCGCGTGTCGCGCAAGCCCGTAGCGATGATGGCGACGCGCATCCACTTCCCGGATGGAGGCATCCCCCTCAGCGACGTCGAGAAGGCGGTCGCGGGGCTGCGCAACCCCGAGGAGATCGTGATCCCGTTCGATCACGCGGTGCTCCTGATCGAGTATCCGCTATCGAACACAGCGTCGATCGGCATCCAAGCCTCGTTGAGCCAAGGCTTCACGCGCGCCGAGCTCGTCCGTACCGTGTGCGAGGAGTACGCGAACGTCTACGAGGCCGAGGAAGCCACCGCCGATACCAAGACGATTCCGAAGGAGGAGCGCACCATCCTTCGCAATCGCAACCGCACCGACGGCGTCTATGGCATCTGGGGCCATGACCTCGAGGACCTGACGCTGACCGCGATCCGGTGGACGCGCGCGCCTGACGGCAACGTAACGATCGAGCTGCACGTTCAGAGTTGAGCGTCACTTCACGACGGTGATCGTCTTCTCGGCGGAGAGCGATCCGACGACGTTCGCGACGCGCACCGTACACGTGCCGGGCTTGATGCCGCGGATCTCGAAGCCATGCAGGTGTCCGAGGCCACCCATGCCGTGCGACGGCGGTTCGCGGACTTCTTCGGCGATGCCCGCGCAGTTCGCATCGAGCGTGTGCTCGCCGCTGGCGTCGGCCAGGAGCGGCCACGCGTGGCGCCCCTTCGCGCTCTGCCATTCGGTGTCGTAGAACGCCTGCTCGTTGACCTTCAGCCGCTCTGGGCCCGCGATCGAGGCGCCGGTCGCCGCGACGACCTCGAACTTCTCCGCGAACCCATTGTCGCAGCGGCGCGCGAACTGACCGGGGCCGAGCGTGGTCACCGAATCGTGCTCGTCGACCTGAGATACACCCGGCACCTGCTCGAAGGCGCACTTCGGGGCACTCTCGCTGCCGAGCAGGATCGACGGCTTGTCGCTCATGGTGGTGCCGATCGGTACCGGCTGGGGGCGCGTCGCCGACGATGAGCACGCCGCGACCGCGATGCAGAGGGCAGCGGACAGGAACGAGAGCGTCATGGTGTGCACTGTCTCCACTCCTACGCGCGAGGCAACGCGCCGCGAGCGGCACGACCTGGCAAGCGGCCCGACATTTTCGGCCAGCGTCACGCTGGGTCGCGCTCTTGCACTTCGTCCTCGTCGATGAGGACCCGGACGTCTCCTCGCCGTACGCCGATGACTATCGGCATCTCGCTGCTGCTCCACCTCAGCCTCGTGCTCGGCATCATCGTCGTGCGTAGGGACTTCTCGTCCGAAGAGCTCGAGTGGCCGCCACTGCCGAGCTTGCCGAACATGAAGGTCGCGCCGCCCACGGAGCCCGAGTCCATCGACGTCATCATCCTGGACGAGCCCGAGGTTCGTACGGCGGTGCTCGAGCCCCCCACGACGGCGCCGGTTCCACGCGCGAAGCCACGCATGACCGAGCCAGCTCCGAGTCCGCCATCTACCGATGCTGCGCCGTCTCCAGGACCGACGGCTCCGGCGATCCCCGGGGCTGCTCCGACGGAAGCGCCCCGATCCGCCTTCGCGATGCGCGCACCGAGCGAGGCACCGGGCGTCGACGTCGCGCTGCCTCGGTTGCCCGAAGGCGAGCTGCCCGCGCCATCGGCGCCCACCGTGTCGGCGCTGCGCGATCCGCTCGGTGCCACGCCGCGCGGCGCGTCGACCGACGAGCTCGCGCGCCAACGCGACGGCACCTATCGCTCGAAGCACGACAACTTCACCGCGAACGTCGACAAGGACGGACGTGTTCGCTTCCAGGATCGCTCGAGCGTACGTCCGGGCGCTGGCATCGACAGCGAGGCCGGGGCGCGAGGCGTCGATCCGTCGATACGACAGGACAACAGCATCGGCAGTGGCGGTGTTGGCGGCTCGATGGACGTCACCGAGATGGTGATGCGCGGCAAGGGCTACGACCCGCACGCGCAGGAGAAGCTCGCGTTCCTCGACCGCACGCGCGAGCAACGTGCCTCGATGGCGCAGGAGCGCCGCACGTCACAGCTCTCCAAGTCCGCCGTCCTCATGCGCCGCACGCTCGACGAGATGTGGGCCTCGACGCGTGACCCTGCCCAGCGCAAGGAGACGCTGTTCGAGCTGTGGGACGAGTGCGCGGAGACCGGCGACCCCGAGATGGTCACCGGTGCCGTCCAGGCGCGCGCCGAGATCATGGCGTTCATCCGCAAGCGGCTCCATGGCCCCCACGCGTACACGCGCGAGGAGATCGCTCAGCTCAACGCGCGCAAGAAGTCGAAGGCGACGTTCTCGCCGCCGACGGCGGGGTAGGGAAACACGAGCGTCCAGCGGCCGCTCGACGTCGGGGTGCTGCTTCTCTTCTCGTCCAACACGGCTTCGGGCCTGGCAAAACTGTCGCGTCTAAACGAAGTCGTTGACGCGCGCGATCGAATGCCGTAATTGTGAGCGCCTCGTCGGGTGCTCACGCGCTCGGGTGTTTCAGGGCCAACGGGGCTTCGAGACACACGCTCGGTCGACCAGGCAAGGTTGTCATCGGGGCGTGTCTGGAACGGCTGCTCGCCGTTCAACCGATGTCCCCCGGAGCGATCACGTGGTGCTCGACGGGACCGGGATATGAAGGTTCGAATCCTTCCAGCCGCACGATCTATGCGGCAGTGGCGGAATAGGTAAACGCACTGGGCTTGCTCATCCCAACATCCCAGCGGTCCTGCAAACCGCAAAAAACCTGAGCAGGTCGTCGTCGGTGGTTGCCCGGAAGGAGGCAACTCCGACCACGCGCCGCGCGGCTCGGATCGACCGCGACCAGTCCCGCTCTCTCGCCACCACACCTGGGCACTGCCCGCGTGTGTCCGCGATCGCGCGCGCCTGCTTCGCCTCGTTCTCAACCGTGCGTCGTGGAGCCCCACGCAACCGCACGCTCGCAGACCAGCGTCCGTGCCACGGCGTGTTGGCGGCCACCGACGCCGACCACCTCTCATTTTCTTCGCCGCGTTTTGCGCGGCCGTTTCGCAAGGAGATCGTCATGTTCCAGCACATCCACATCAATCTTCACGAGCGCGCCGTACTCGTGCGCGACGGCAAGCCCGAGCGTGCGCTCGGTCCGGGCCGCTACACCTTCTGGAAGCGCTACGAGGTGATCCGTTGGGACACGGATCAGCTCACGTTCACGGCTCCCGCCGCGGTGCTCGCGGCACTGCCGCACGACTGGTACGAGACGGTTCATCTCGCGCCGGGTCAGTACGGCATCGTGCTGCGCGACGAGCGCGCTGTCGCCTTCCTGCGTCCTGGTGTGACGCGTCTGTGGAAGGTCGAGGCCAACGTCGCCCTGCGCGTCTACGCCGAGACGGACCCGCTGCCCGAGCTCACCGACGAGCTGCGCAAGCTGGTGCCCGCGGCGGAGCTGCTCGAGGCGAACATCGATCTCGACCAGCGCGCTGTGCTCCTGCGTGATGGCAAGCCCGAGCGCGTGCTCGAGCCGGGCCACTACGCGTTCTGGGGCAAGCACAACAAGCTCGCGATCTGGAAGCTCGATGACCTCGTCTTCATCGCGCAGCCCGACGTGCTCGCGCTGATCCCGACGGCCTGGTACGCGACCCTGACGCTCGGCGTGAACGAGCGCGCCGTCGTGTTCCGCGATGACAAGCCCCTCAAGTTCCTGCGTCCCGGTGTTCACCGCATCTGGACCGTGCACCCCGGTGTCGCGGTCAAGACGTACCTTGTCACCGACGAGGCGCCGGAGCTCACGGACGAGCTGCGTGTCGTCATCCCGGCGGCCGAGGTCATCGAGGCACAGGTGCGCCAGTTCGAGCGCGGTCTCAAGTACGTGCAGGGTCGGTTCGAGGGCATCCTCGAGCCCGGTCGCTACGCGTTCTGGAACCACCCGGCGGCACGTGTGGCCGTCCAGGTGCTCGACACCCGCGTACAGCAGCTGAAGATCGAGGGCCAGGAGCTCATGTCGCGTGACAAGGTCACGCTGCGCCTGACGCTCACGGCAGAGTACGCGCCCGCTGACGCGCCGACGACCGTGCATGCGGTCGCCGACGTCAAGGACGCCCTCTACCTCGCTGTCCAGCTGGCCGCACGCGAGCTCGTCGCAGGCATGACGCTCGACGAGCTGCTCGAGAGCCGCGATCACATGACGAAGTACCTCGGCGATCAGGTCATCCCGCGCGCCGAGACCTTCGGTGTGCGCGTTCACCGCGTTGGTGTGAAGGACGTGATCCTCCCCGGCGAGATGAAGACGCTGCTCAACAAGGTGATCGAGGCCGAGAAGGCCGCTGCGGCGAACGTGATCCTGCGCCGCGAGGATGCCGCAGCAACGCGGAACATGGCGAACACCGCAAAGGTGATCGCCGAGAACCCCGTGCTGATGCGCCTCAAGGAGCTGGAGACCATGAAGGACATCGCGGAGAAGATCGACGAGATCAAGCTCGTGATGGGCGCAGAGGGTCTGGGCAAGCTGCTGCCGTTCGCCAACGGCAAGCACGACAACTGATAGGAGCTGGCGACTCCATTCGCCGAACGGCCGACGTAGCGATGCGTCGGCCGTTCGTGCGAGCAGGACGGGATGTCCCCGAGCGAGTACCGCACGCGGAGCGCGAGCTGACGGCCATGTGCGCCCACGCGCCCTGTGCCGTGGCGTGCTCCGTGCAGATTGGCATGAAGGCCATGCTCGGTCTCACGCGGGTCACGATGTCGACGACATCGTCACGATCGGCGCGCCGGTCGATCGCTGCTTCGTGCGGCCCGATCGTTCCCTGCGAGTAGCGGGCGCGCGTTAGTGTTGTCTGGATGTGCTGCTTTTCGGTCCAAACGCCCGCGGGCCTCATCGCGCGCTGGTTTCCCCGCAAGGTTCATGTCTCCGCGACGAACATCTTCGCGCGGATGACCGCCCCTGGAGCTCAGGCGCTCGCCTACGGGATGAACCTCGAGACCGACCAAGAGGTGGCGATGGTGCTGCCGCTGCCCGTGGTGCCCGGTTCGGGCGACGATGCGGTGACGTTCGTCGACCTGTCGGCGCACCCTCGGATGTTCGAGCAGCTCTCGCTGCTGTTCGACGTCCCGCCGCCGCAGTCCCGCTCGGCGAACGATGCGATGCCCAGGCTCGCGATGCAGCCCACGCTCGTGGTGCACGCGATCGGCTCGTTCGTCGCGTCGTACGTGCCAACGCGCGCTGACTTCACGCGGCTCGATCCGCGGTTTCGGCTCCCCGAGGTGCTGTTCGACGCCGTCCCGCACTATCACGACTACGGGTTCGCCGTGTTCCAGCTGGCCCGGGGCAACGTCACCGTGCACCCCATGGCGATGACGTTCCCGACGCGTGATCCGCAGCGCCTGTTCTTTCCCACGGTCCACGTGCACGACGGGCGGTGGAAGGCGAAGGCTGGCTTCGACCACGCCCTCTACTATCAGACGCCCCGCCGCACGCAGCCTGGCGTCGATCAACTCGACGGTGACAACGTCAGTTGGCTCGCGCCCACGGAGAGCTTCGCGGATCTCGTGGTGCCGAAGCAGGCGATGGTGCGCCGCACGCTGCGCGGTTCGCTGCCCAACACCGACACCTGGGTGGCGGCGTGATGTTGCACATGGACCTCGCGCTCTCGAAGCGCCTCGAGCGGACCGAAGGTCTCGTCGGGGCGTCGTTCATCCGGACGCGACAGCGCCTCGCCCCCGAGCAGGGCGCGACGTGGCGCGAAATCGGCGGTGTGTGCGCGCTCTTCGACGGCGCCGACTCACCCATGACGCAGACGTTCGGGCTCGGCGTCGCCAGGGAACGGACTGCGGAGCAACTCGCCGAGCTCGAGGCGTTCTTCTTCGAGCGCGGTGCCGACACGATGCACGAGGTCAGCCCGCTCGGTGGCGTCGGCGTGCCAGCGCTGCTCGTCGCGCGTGGCTATCAACCGATCGAGCTCAGCACCGTGCTCGTCCAGGAGCTCGCCGATGCGACCGCGCCTTCATCACCGGAGCTGCGCGCGCGCGTGATGACGGCGGAAGATCGCAATGCGTGGGTGGAGGCATCGGTCGCGGGGTGGTCCGACGATCCCGCGGTCGCCACATTCATGCGCCCGATCGCCGAGACCGCGAGCGCGAACGAGGCGATGACCCATTTCCTCGTCGAGCACGCCGGCCAGATCATCGCCACGGCATCGATGGGCATCTTCGAGGGCACCGCGCTGCTCGCCGGGGCGAGCACCATCCCCTCCGGCCGAGGCCTCGGTGCCCAGGCGCTGGTGCTCGCGGCGCGGCTCGCCGAGGCCAAGCGTCGCGCCTGTGACATTGCGATGATGGTCGCAGCGCCAGGCAGCACGTCGCAGCGCAACGCCGAGCGCCGGGGCTT
This sequence comes from Kofleriaceae bacterium, assembly GCA_033763475.1. Classification (GTDB taxonomy): domain Bacteria; phylum Myxococcota_A; class Polyangia; order Haliangiales; family Haliangiaceae; genus JABFXX01. The sequence continues at coordinate 30,608 of JANRKM010000185.1, read as the reverse complement.
CCGCGTCGCCTACACGCGTACCAAGTGGCGCCTCGCGCGGAAGTAGCTACTCGAGCACTTCGATCGTCGCGACGTTCCGCAGATCCGCGGCGGCCTGCCAGCCGCTGCCTGCCTTCTTGTAGAGGCGGTAGCGCAGCGCGCCCTGGCGGTTGAGCTTGAGGAACGGGACCGTGTTGGCGTCGATCTCCGCCTTCTCGAGCGGCAGCGTCATGCCGCCCGCATCGACGAGGCGCAGCTTCTTGAACTTCTTCACCCCCGCGGCTTCGAGCAGCTGCGGAATCTGCCAACCCTGCGCCTCACCGCCGCCACCCGGCATCGGCTCGCGCGGCAACGACAACAGCTTCTCGCCCGAGAGCTTGGTCCCGCCCTTCGGCGTCTTGATCGCGAGGCTGACGTTTGCCGGGTCGATCACCTCGCCGCCGCCGTGGTCGTTTCCGCCGCGCGCGCCGCTGGTGTCGAGCTTGATGCGCAGCTCGGTCACGCCGTCCTCGCGCAGCGCTGGCTTGCCGCGCTTGCCGAGCTCCACCGGGTCGAACATGCCGAACGAGATCCCGCCGCCCTCACCTGGGAACAGCGCCGGAGCGTAGTCGCGGTAGGTCTGGAACGGGTTGGCGAGCTCGGAGGGCGCAGGCTTTCCCGACTTGATCGTGATTGCCTGCCATGTGCCCAGGCGGCGGGCGTTCTCCGGCACCAGCGTGTCGAGGCGGGGCCAGGCCCCCACCTTGGCGACATCCAGTGTCGCGACCTCAACGTCGTCAACGAAGATCTTCAGACCTGTCACACGTGGCTGCACGGGTGTCACTTGCGAGCCAGACTCAGATCCGCGCCCGCTCGACGGCGGAGCCTCCTTGCCGCCGCCACATGCCGCCAGCGCTACGAGAACTACCAGCGAGAGGTCGCGCATGGCGAAACGTTAACACGCAGCTGGACGCCGTTCCCGGTTGCCACGGCGACGCACGGGCCAGTAACGTGCCGGTCCGAGATGGTGTCTCGGTCCCGTAGTCCCTTCCTGCTCGTCCTGGTGCTCGAGCTGTTGGTCGGGGCCTGGATCTGGTTCTCGAACTCCCCCGCGAGCGCCGAGTCGTCGGATGCCGGCTCGGCGGCCGTCACGGCACCCGCAGCTGCCGCACCCGCACCCGCACCCGCGGCGCCCGCACCGGCGGCACCTGCCAAGGTGAAGCTGACGGACGAGATGCGAAAGGTGGCCGGCAGCCTCGGGTTCCCGAGCTGCGCGACCAAGCCTCCGTCGCCGTCCAAGCCCCTCTCCAAGGACCTCCTGCCGATCGGCATCCTGATCGCCGTCATCATCGTGGTGATCGCGCGTCTGCCCCGCGTCGAGCTCGGTCACACCCTCGAGTTCCGTCGCCGACGCCTGCTCAACTGGCTGCCGCTCGGCCTCGCGTATTCGTTCCTCTACTTCGGCCGTTACAACATCAAGCAGTTCCAGGGCATCGGGTTGACCGAAGCTGAGTACGGCGCGGTGTTCGGCGTCGGCTCCATGGTCTACGGCCTCGCATTCCTCCTCAACGGGCCGCTGACGGATCGCTGGGGCGGCCGCACCACGATCTTGATCGCGACCGCCGGCTCGGCGTTCGCGAACCTCCTCATGGGCTACATGGCGATGACCGGCAACACCTTCGGTTTGTCGACGGTGGCGGCGTTCTCGATCGCGTACGCGATGAACATGTACTTCCAGAGCTTCGGCGCGGTTTCGATCGTGAAGGTCAACGCGGCGTGGTTCCACCTGCGCGAGCGCGGCACGTTCGGCGGCATCTTCGGAATTTTGATCTCGCTCGGCCTCTATTTCGCCTACGACGTCGGTAAGCGAATCACGCAACACGCGTCGATCGAGTGGCTGTTCTGGATCCCCGCCGGGATCCTCGTCTTGTTCTTCTGCCTCTCGTACGTGTTCGTGCGTAACCAGCCTTCGGACACCGGGCACGCGGACTTCGACCTCGGCGATGCGACCTCCGACGAGAAACTCTCGGTCCGCCAGGTGTTCGTGAAGCTGCTCACGCACCCGATCATCCTCACCATCTCGCTCATCGAGCTGTGCTCGGGCTTCCTGCGGCAGGCGATCCTTCAATGGGGTGTCGACTTCGGTAAGGGCGTCGGCGTCGGCAAGACGTTCGTGTTCGAAAACTGGGGCATGGTCTCGTGTGTCGCGGGCATCACCGGCGGCATCTTCGCCGGCGCGATCAGCGATCATCTATTCCAGTCGCGCCGCAGCCCGGTCTCGGGCGTCCTCTACGGCATCATGGTGGTGGGTGCGATCACGATCGTGCCCCTGTTCGCTGCACCCGAGGCGATCGGGTGGGCGGTCGCGTTCATGTCGATGGCGATCATCGGCGTGCACGGCATGTTGACGGCGACCGCGTCGGCGGACTTCGCCGGCAAGAAGAACACCGGCATGGCCGTCGGCATCATCGACGGCTTCGTCTATCTGGGCTCGACGGCGCAGTCGTTCATCTACGGCGCGCTGCTGCCTGCAGCGAAGGTAGAAGATGCGTATGCCTGCATGGTCGCGAACCCCGAAGCCTCGAAGATCGAGAACTGGCACGTCTGGCCTTACGCCATGATTCCGGTCGCGCTGACCGGGTTCTTGTTGACGCTCAGGATCTGGAACGCGAAGCCGTCGAAGTCAGGTCGTTCCGGACACTGACGCGCGCGAATGACACTCGGGTCGGACAAATTTTCGGCCCCTCTTCGCGAACCGAAACCGTAAGCGCGAGTGCATGTGGTCGCGTGTCTGGAGCCGCTCTCCGTCGAGAACGCGCACCCCGAAACGTGCCGACGGCATAACTCGCCGGATCTTGTCGGATAAAAACGACAGGGTCGGGCGCTGAGGATTTGTTACCCCGTGCGCCCATGAGACGAATGAAAACGCTCTCGGTGGCATGCCTCATCGCTTCGGTGATGGGGGCCGCCTGCGGCACTTCTTCCGAAGATACGGGCGACGACGACGGGACGAACCCCGACGGCAACGGTGGCGACCCGGGTGGCGGAGGCGGCGGCGGTGGCGGCGGCGATGGCGGCGGCGACGGTGATCCGTTGGACGGCGGGCCCGACATCGACGACAGCAACACGCCTCCGTCGTATCCGGCGCAACACCCGCGCATCTATCTCGGCAAGAACAAGCAGCGCCTGCAGAGCGCGTTGCAAGCCAACGGTCCTGCCGCGCAGCGGTTCAAGCAGAGCGTCGACCAGTGGGTCGGCGGCTCCGACCTCTGGGGCTTCCGGGCGTGGAACGCCGCGCTCATGGGGCAGCTGACGAGTAGCCCGAACTACTGCACCAAGGCCGTCGCGGATATCGAGGAGCAAGTCTCCACCGCCGAGGCGAAGATCAACGCGAACCAGGCTCCCGAGGTCGCGCACGACAGCTACCTCGGCGTCGGACATATGATCGGCGACCTCGCGCTCGTCTACGACTGGTGCTTCGACACCGTCACGGCGGCGCAACGCCAGCGCTGGATCACCTACGCCAACCAGGCTGTCTCCAACGTCTGGAATCACCAGACCGCGAAGTGGGGCAGCGCCACGATTCCGTGGTCCGGCTGGTCGGTCAACAACCCGTCCAACAACTACTACTACTCGTTCTTGCGGGCGACGATGCTCCTCGGTCTCGCGACCAAGGGCGAGAACCCGCAGGCCGACCAGTGGATCAAGCAATTCCGTGACACCAAGATCATGGGCCAGCTCGTGCCGACGTTCACCACCGACCTGATCGGCGGCGGCTCGCGCGAAGGCACCGGCTACGGCACGGCGATGCGCGATCTGTTCGAGCTCTACGACTGGTGGCACGCGACCACCGGCGAGAAGCTGCACACCAAGACCTCGCACGCTCGGCAGTCATTGCGCGCGTTCGTGCATCAGATGGTGCCCACGCTCGACCGGTTCGCCCCTACGGGTGATCAGTCGCGCGATGCGACCGCGGCGCTGTTCGACTACCAGCGCGCATACCTGCAGGTCCTGATCAAGCTGTACCCGGACGATCCGATGGCGGGCCCGGCGAAGCAGATGCTCGCGAGCTCGAGCGTCCCGCAGATGTCGCAGGCGTTCATGCGCGCGTACGACTTCATCTACGACAACTCGGACGTCACCGCGGCGCCGGCGACCAACCTCAACACCAACTACTACGCACCTGGCATCGGCGAGCTCTACATGCGCTCGGGTTGGGACAAGGGCGCGACGTGGGTGAACCTGATCGCGGGCCCGTACACCGAATCGCATGCGCACCAGGATCAGGGCTCGATCATGCTCTACAAGGGCGGCTGGCTCGCGTACGACAACGTCGTCGCATCACGCTCGGGCATCGATCAGGAAGTCACCACGCACGGCCTCGTGCGCATCGACGCCGGCGGCCAGAAGGTGAAGCAGTCCGTCAACACGACTTCCAAGCTCGTGGGGCTCAAGACCGGCGCCAAGTACACCTACGCGGCGGCGGACCTCTCGGCCGCGTACAAGAACCCTGCGGTGCAGCTCGTGCAGCGCGAGCTCGTGTACCTCAAGCCCGATGTCGTGGTCGTCTATGACCGCGTGAAGACGGCAAGCGGCACGTCGCAGACGTGGCAGCTACCGGTGCCGGTGGCGCCGTCGGTGAGCGGGAACACGGCCACGATCTCGAATGCCGGCCACCAGCTCAAGGTCACGCGCGTCACCGGCGGGAACGCATTCTCGTCCTACGACTACCGCGGCACCTCCGAGTTTACCGGTGGCTATCGCCTCGACGAGACCCAGCCGGGCGGCGACCAGCGCTTCCTGCACGTGCTCTCGATCGATGGTGCGGCGATGAACGTCGCGGCGCAGGGCGAAACGGGGGCGACGATCCAGCTCTCCGGTGGTGGCACCGCGACCGTCAACTTCGAGCGTGACGAGATCGGTGCGACGCTGACCATGGACGGTCAGACGATCAACCTCGGCGCGGGTATCGAGAACCTCGCCCAGTAAGGAGCGAGGCTCAGGCTGCTCGTGACGCGGTCGCGAGCAGCTTCACCAGGGTACTCGGCTGCACCGGCTTGATCAGGTGATAGTCGAACCCTGCTTCGCGCGAGCGGCGATGGTCGTCCGCCTGACCCCATCCGGTCAGTGCGATCAAGACGCAATCATCGCCGTTGGCGCGAAGCTTTCGCGCGACCTCGTAGCCGTCCATGTGCGGCATGCCGATGTTGAGCACCGCGACGTCGGGGTGGAACGCTTTGGCTACCTCGATCGCCTCGACCCCATCGGCGGCCGTGCGCACCGTGTGGCCAGAGCGTTCGAGGAACAGCGCGAGCGTATCGATCGCATCGCGATTGTCGTCGGCGACGAGCACGCGCAACCGGCCGGGAGGCGTCGCCTCCACATCCGGGATGGTGGCGACGGCGCTCGTCTCCTGCGCGATCGGGAGATGCACGGTGAACGTGCTGCCCTTGCCGGGGCCCGCGCTGTCGGCCTCGATCCGGCCACCGTGCATGTCGACGAGCGCCCGCGATAGCGCGAGTCCGATGCCGAGACCGCCGTGTCCGCGCGTCGTCAGTGGGCTGACCTGCGCGAACATCTCGAACACGTGGCCCACGTGCTCGGGGGCGAGCCCGATGCCATTGTCGCTGATCGCGATCGCGATCTGGCCGTCCTTGCGGGTCACCTCGAGTTGGATGTGCCCGCCGCGCGGCGTGTACTTCGCGGCGTTGTTGAGGAGATTCGAGACCACCTGCGCGAGGCGGGTCAGATCGGCGTGGAGCACGATCGGTTCGTCAGGCACATGCACGTCGATGGTATGGCCGGCGAGATCGATCTGCGGCTTCGAGGTCTCGAGCGCGGTGCGGATGACCTCATTGAACGTGACGCGGCCGCGGCGGAGCTCGAGCTTGCCGCGCGTGATCCGGCTGACGTCGAGCAGGTCGTCGATCAAGCGCACGAGGTGCGTGAGCTGGCGTCCCATCACGTCCATCGCGCGTTCGCCGATCGCCTTGTCGCCGGGGTTGGTCTTCATCATCTCGAGCGCGAGGCGAACCGGGGCGAGCGGGTTGCGCAGCTCGTGCGCGAGAATCGCGAGGAACTCATCCTTGCGCTTGTCGGCGTCCTTGAGCGCAGCCTCGGCGAGCTTGCGCGCAGAGATGTCGTTGGCGATGCCGCACACCGCGACGGGATGGCCGTCGGTGTCACGCAACGCGAACTTGATGAAGAGGTAGCTCGAGGTCTTGTCGCGGTACGTGAACGTGTCCTCGTACTGCCTGGGCTCGCCGGTCGCGAGCACGTGCGTATCGAAGCGCGACGCCACCCTCGCGAGCTCGGCAGGGAACAGCTCGACGTCGGTGCGGCCCAGGATCTCTTGTTCGGTGCGCCCGGCGAGCTGCGCCCACGGTCCGTTGACCATCAGGTAACGGCCCTGGCGATCTTTCGCGAACACCACGAAGGGTGCGTGCGTCATCACCGCCTCGAACCGCGTCTCGACCTCGCGCAGCGCGCCGGCCGCTTCGTGTTGCTCGGTGATGTCACGCGACGTGGCGACGATGCGGCGCCCGCGCTCTTCCTCGGCGGGGAACACGTGGCCGCTCGTGCACATCCAGCGCACGGTGCCGTCGGGCTGCACGAACCGGAACTCGATCGAGAAGTCGCGGTCGTGCTCGACGGCTTGTCCGAGGGCCGCATCGAGCCGCGCGCGATCGTCGTCGTGCACGAGGCCGAGGAAGGCGTCGAGCGTGCGGCCGAACGCGCCGGCGGGGAGACCATGTACCTTCTCGAGCGAGTCAGACCACCACACCTCGTTGGTGTCGAGGTTCCATTCCCAGACGCCCATCCGGCCCGTCACGAGAGCGAGATCCAGGCGCTCGGCAATGCGCTTGCCCGTCACGGTCGCGCGGCGCACCGCCATCGAGAGCTCGATGAGGGCGATCGAAACACCGATGAACAAGGCCCTGCTCGACCAGTGCGACCATGGCGACACGATCTCGGCGGTGATCGCAGCGGCGATCACCGCCGCATATGCGGGCCCGCGGCCTAGCGCGTGTACACGACCGACCACCATCGCTGTCGATGGATATCACCCATCCTTGGCGGCACCAACGTGCGCCTGCGCACGGTGCTAGAGCGGAGCAAGCTCGTCGCGCGCTGCCGCACGTCCTGCGGAGATCCAGCGTCGGATCTTCGAGAGATGGAGCTCTTCGGTGAGCTGTGCGGTCTGGAACGTATGCACGAGGTCATCACGGCTAAGCTCGCGCGCGAGCTCGATCAGGCCAATCCACTCCTCGTGATCGGCGAGCTCGGCGAACACGATTGCCTCGAGGCCGTCGAGCAGGCTCGTACGAGGATCGACGATGACGTCGATGATGCCGCGGCTCCCGACGAGCTGGAGATCGGCGCGCGGCGTGAGGGCCGTCGGATCGCCGCCGAGCTCGGTGATGAGCGCGTGCAACATGCGCGCGTGGACGAGCTCTTCATCACGGATTTGATGCAGATCGTCGAGCTCGGGTCCGTCCGCGAAGCTGCCATAGGCCTCGTGCTTTGCCGCGAGCGCCTCGTACGCCCGCGTGCTGGCGCGCTCGAACGCCAGCCGCGCACCCAGCAGGTCGAACAGAGGCACGAGCTCGCGGCGGCCACGCCCGAGCGGCGGCATCGTCCCGACGGGTTCGCCTTCCCGCGCCGAGCGGACCCGGATGCGTGCGCGCCGATCACTGGACGAGCCCGAGGTGGGCTCGAGATCGATGTCCGATGGCGAGACCATGTCGTGACGCAGCGCGCGCTCGGCAGCGCCGATGCCCGTGCGGTTCACACCGCGAAGTAGGCTGGGTTCGACCTTCATTGCTCACTCCTCGCGAGGGGGCTGATGCGTTGTCGGCGTTCCACGCGCTCGTCGGGGTGCGCGGAAGCGAGCTCGGTGCCGGGGCCCCACACGTAACCCGCGGCCACCACGTTCGACGGCGAATCGTCGCGATCGAGCCGGGCTCGCTGCTCGCGGGTCCGGATGGTCTCGTCGGCGCGGGGCACTAACTCTTGCTCGCGCGCGCTCAGACCGACCTCGGTACGCAGGACGCTGCGAATCATGTCGCGCTGGCTGCGGTGGTCGAGCGGCGCGTCGATGATGCGATGGAGCACTTCGGCGGCGTCGCGACGTTCGATGTCCTCGAATATCTCGGCGACGACGTGCACGTGCCCGAGCTCGTAGTCGAGCATGCGCTCCCAGATCGCGCGCACCTTCGGGTCATCCTCCTGCTCGCAGCAGCTCCAGTAGTTGAACGCCTCGGAGGCTTCGTGCAGCAGCCATTTCTCGAGCAAGCCTTCGCGCGGATCGATCACCGACTCGTACTGCGTCAGGTGCTGTTCTTCCGTCGACGCGATCTCCGCGAACAGTTGGCGTGCAACGGGATCGCCGAACGTCGGTGCGATGCTCATGTAGTAGTCGCGTGCGTGCTGCTGCAGCGCGGTCAGCGTGAGCGCGCCGAGGCGCGTTTGGAGATCCGCGCGGCGATGGTCGTAGTGGTGCCGAAGATCGTCGAGTGGGTGGCGGTGGTCGAGCGCCGTTGGCCGCCCGGGAACGATGTCGGTGTAGCTCTGGAGGATCGTGTTCGCGTCCTGCCCCCACAGCCGGTCCATCAGCGCGGCGAACCGGTACAGGTGGTCGACATCCTCGAGTAGGCCGAAGCGATAGACCGCGGCGACGTCGGGATCCGGTTCGTAGCGCGCGATCGCCGCCGTGATCTCGACCTCCGCCTGTTCGACGGCGATCGTCGTCTCGAGCGGCGTGTGGTCGGGCGACATGAGACCGCTCACGAGGGTCTGCTGGTAGTGCTCGATCCGACGAATCACCGCGAGGTGCCGATGCAGGCGCGGATACATCCGCGCCACAGCGTGATCGAACTTAACGGCCTCGGCCTCGAGCGCCGACATCACGATCACGCGAATCCGAGTAAACGCGTCCGCGTCGAGCTTGCTGATCGGCGAGTGCGCGAGCTCCGTCCAGGAAAAGTGTTGACGGTGAATGGGGACACCTCGGTCGCGCAAAAGATCGAGCATTCGGCCTCCGCGCGCGTCGTGTGCATCGCACGTGCCCGGATGTCTCGATCCTGGGCTCGATTCTCGACGACGCTTACCAACGGCAACCCGAGCGAGGCCGCCCCGGCGTGCGGCGTCGGGCGGGCGTCCAGGCGCGGGCCGTGGGTGGTTTCCTTTCCTGAACCCACGCCGGCCATTGGGTTGGACGCGCCTCTACTTGCAGCGCGGTATGAACACGCTCATTGCACGGAGAGGAAGGCGGAGGTAGGACATGCCACGGAAGCAGCGTTTCAAACCTAGCCGTAAGCCCAAGCCGACGATCGAAGAAGCGAATCCGATGGGAACCCAGGTCGCGCCGCCGATGATTCCGAAGGACCGCGAGCAGCGTGACGATGTGCGCGGCGGCGACCGCAACGACGTCGTGATCGATCACGATCGTCCGCGGTAGCCGCGGTCGCTAGATCGCTTCGTCCAGCGGCTCGATGTGGACGTTGCGATCCTTCGCATCGGGAACGCGGACCGCTTCGGCGAAGCGTTCGCTCGCCTCGGCCGCGATTTCCACGCGAGTTTCGCGCGCGAAGATCTGAATCTTCCCGATCTCCTGCTTGCCGATCTTGCCGCGCCTGCACAGCAAGGGGATCAACCATTTCGGGTCGGCGTTCTTCGAACGGCCGATATTGACGGTGAACCACACCATCTCCGCGCTCTTGCGCTGGGGACGGGATTCCCGAGCGCGCGGCTCGCGCTCGCCCGGCATCGGCGCGCGCTGTTGCGGTGCGCGTTGCTGCGGCGCGCGTGGCCTCAGTGACGGTGGAGGCGTGAGCTCCTCGGGCGCGGGCAGCATCTGCCGGCGCTGATGGACGAGCGCGGCGACCAACGTCTCCGGGCTGTTCTCGGCGAGCAGCGCGCGCGCGACTTCGCGATCTTCGTCGGTGGGCTCTGCCGTCATGGCGCGGATCTCCACGGCGAGCTGCGCCTGATCGCGAACGCGGATGTCGTCGGCAGAGGGCGCCATGCTCCACGCCGGCTCGATGTGCGCGGCGTGAAACAGGCGCTCGGCGTACCGGCGCGCCGGATCGGGGACGATCATGATCGCCACGCCCTTGCGCCCCGCGCGGCCGGTGCGACCGCTGCGGTGCACCAGCACTTCCTTGTTCTGCGGCAGGTCGGCGTGGATCACGATGCCGAGATCCGGCAGGTCGAGCCCGCGGGCGGCGACGTCCGTTGCGACGCACACGCGCGCGCGCCCGTCACGCAAGGCCTGCAGCGCCATGTTGCGCTCGCGCTGCGACAGCTCGCCGGAAAGCGCGGCGACCGAGAACCCGCGCTCGGCGAGGTTCGCGGCGAGGTGCGAGACGCCGTCGCGCGTGGAGCAGAACACCAGCGCACCCGGTGCGTCGTGGTAGCGGAGCAGATTGACCACGGCGAGGTCGCGCTCCCGCGGCGTGATGACCACCGCGTGGTACGCGATGTCCTGGTGCCGCTCGCGCTCGCTCGTGGTCGCGACCCGCTTGGCATCGCGCTGGTACCGCTTCGCGAGCGTCGCGATGTCCTTCGCGATGGTCGCCGAGAACAGCAGCGTGCGGCGGCTCTCCGGTGCGGCATCGAGCAGGCGCTCGAGGTCCTCGCGGAAGCCCATGTCGAGCATCTCGTCGGCCTCGTCGAGCACGACGGCCTCGAGCTTCGAGAGATCCAGCGAGCCGCGCTCGAGATGGTCGCACAGGCGTCCGGGCGTGCCGACGACGATGTGCACCCCGTGCGCGAGCGCGTGCGTTTCCCGGCGCGGATCCATGCCGCCGACGCAGGTCGTGATGCGCGCGCCGGTCTCGGCGTAGAGCCAGGTCAGCTCGCGATGGACCTGCTGCGCGAGCTCGCGGGTCGGGCATACGACCAGCGCGCGCGGCTGCTTGGCCGCAGTGAAGCGCTTCGCTTCCCCGAGCAGGGGGTGGGCGAGGGCGAGCCCGAACGCGACCGTCTTGCCGGAGCCTGTCTGCGCCGAGACAAGCAAATCGCGGTCGTCACTCTCGGCGAGAATGGCGGCCTGAACAGGCGTGGGCTCGGTGTAACCGCGGGCAGCGAGCGCTTGCGCGAGGCTAGGATGGGCAGAGGAGAACGACAGGCGCGCACCCTAGTCGTTCCTCGTCGGAGACGCAACCTAGGACGGCGGCGTCGTGAACCGTCGTAGCCACCGACCAGCAGGGCCCACGTGCCGCCGAGAACGGAGCCCCCTGGAAGTCGGTCTGGAGCCCAGATCCCTCGACTTCATCGAGGTCCTCCTACGACGCAAAAATCGAATCGTTCTCGGGAGCTGACTCGGGGAATCAGCGTCTTCGCGCGACGGTTGTAATGCCCGCGCCCGTGAAGACCTCACCGTACGCACTCCATGGGTGAACCTTCGACATGCTGCTGTGGTGACTGGATCGCCGGCCTCGCGCGCACGCACGCGGGTCGGCTCGCCGCGATCGCCCGGCGTGAAGGCGCGAGCGCGGCAGATGCCCTCGACGTCGTGCAAGACGCGTTTCATACCCTGCTCGCGCGCCCCGACATCGATGCGCTGCGTGACCAACCCGAGCACGCTGCCCGCCTCCTCGCGACGATCACCCGCAACGCTGCACGCAATCTGCGCAGGCGGCATCACCTCGCGCGCCCGCACGTCGATGTCGACGCGACCGAGCTCACCGCATCGACGCCCACGCCACCCGAGGCGTTGGATCACGCGCTCGCGCGCGCGCAGCTCGTGGGTTGCGTGGCCAAGCTCGGCGATGTCCATCGCCATGTGATCACGTTGCGCGTGCTGGAGGAGCTCTCGGGAGACGAAGCTGCGGCGACCCTCGGCGTCACCCCGGGGCATGTTGCGGTGCTACTGCATCGCGCGCGCAAGCAACTCGAGCAGTGCATGCTGGCGAGCTGACCGCAGAGACCAGAGAGCGCGGCGAGCCGCTGCTCACGGCGCCGCGATCGCGACATCACCACCGAGCGCACGATCGAGCATGCCGCTGATGAACGCACGGGGCCGCGAACCGACCACGCGCCCGATCTCCCGGCCATCGCGGATCAGCACGAGCGTCGGCATCGAGCGCACGGAGAAGCGTTCGGCGATCACTGGTTCGTCGTGTACGTCGACGGCGACCAGGCGTACGCGGTCCGCGTATTCGGCGGCGAGCGCGCCGAGGATCGGCTCCATGGTCTTGCACGGCCCGCACCACCGGGCGGTGAATTCGATCGTGGTCACGCCGGGCGTGCGAACGAGGGCTTCGAGGGCATGGGCATCGAGACGGGGAAGTGAGTGATCCATGCCCGCAGAGGTCGCGAGCCGCGCAAACATTACGGAGGGTGACGGCGCGTGCGACACGCGGTACGAACGAGGCATGCCCGCGTTTGTACGTAAGTCCGTGACGGTGCCGTTGCGCGCGGACGGGACGGCGCGGATCGTCGCGGTCGCCGACACGCACTCCGCGCCGCACGAGGCGATCGGAAAGCGTCTGACGGCGCTCGCGCCCGACGCGATCCTGCACGCCGGTGATGTCGGTGACCTGTCGGTGCTCGAGGAGCTCGCGGCCTTCGCGCCGCTGTACGCGGTGCGCGGCAACATCGATACGCGCGCGCACGAGCTCCCCGATCTACTGATGCTGGACCTCGAAGGCGGCGGGCGAAGCTTGCGCGCGTTGCTCGTTCACATCGCGGTCTACGGGCCCAAGCTGCGCGCCGAGATCGCGCGGATCGCGCGCGCGGAGCAAGCGCAGCTCGTTGTTTGTGGCCACTCGCACGTACCCTTCATCGGGCAGGAGCGCGGGATCACCGTGTTCAATCCTGGCTCGATCGGGCCCCGGCGGTTTCAGCTGCCGATCGTGTTCGGCACGATCGACATCACGCCGACCGCTGTGAAGCTAGCCCACGTCAGCTGCGAGACCGGCGAGCGCTGGTTTCCGCCAGGGTAGTCGTTCGCGGATCGTCGAGCCCTGTACACGACTTACAGAGATCTTCTGCCTGACAGCCCAGCTGGCGCTCTACGCCGATGTGAGCCAGGCACGGACGGCGGCCGTCGTCCGTCCTTCATCGAGGTTCGTGCGGACGATCGCGTGCGCGCGATCGAAGCGCAGCGCGTGCTCTGCCTCGAGCCACGTCATCAGCTCGGCAAGTGCGTCGAGCCTCGGAGTTCGCCCGAGGAGCTTCAGATCATCGGCACCATGCACGAACGCCAGGTCGGTCACGCGGATCCACGACAGTTGCGCCTTCAAGCGGAACACGAAGCCCCATTCCTCTGGATAGAGGTTGAGCTCGAAGCGAGCATTCGGAAGGTCGGAGTGGACCTGCACCTCGACATACCAGGCAGCCTGCGAGCGCGTATCGAGTCCTTGCTGCTCGAGCCAAGCTCTGCTCGCGAGTGCTCCCATCGTCTTGAAGAACGGAGTCATGAGACGGTGTTGAAGCGACCGGGAGCACGCGACATGCCATCGAGAATCGCCCGGAAAGGCAGGATGCTCGTGCAACTTGCAAGAGGAGACTGGCGATGTGCAACGTCGCCAACGCAGTCGTCGTGCGGGTTCAATGGTAGATCCCGCTCGTGACTCCGCGGCTCCTGGTCATCGCGATTCTGATCGCGGCGCTGAGCGCGCTCGTCTACGTCGGCCAGCAGGTGTTCCATCGCGATCGCGATGCGCTGTTCGCCAGGTTCGGCCAGGAGCGCGCGCAAGGCGTCGAGAACGCGGCACGCGCTCTCGCCGCTGACGTCGCCGACATCGGGGAGGATCTCGAGCTCGTCTCCACGCTGCTCGAGACCTCCGAGTCACCACAGCAGGTGCAGCGCACCTTGCATGCGATTGCCACCGTCAAGCGCGAGTATCTCGCCTTGCACGGTCGCACGGGTGACGAGACGACGCGGGTGGTGGCGAACGATGCCTCGCCCGAGGCGGCCGCGCTCTCGGAGGAGACCCTCGACGCGATGTTGGCCAAGGCCCACGCCCAGCCCGGCCGGCTGTACATCTCCGGTCCCTTCGCTGTGACCGAGCGCGCGATGTGGTACCGCGTGTTCGCGCGCCGCGCGACCCCGGAGGGGCCCGCCGTGGCCGTTGCGGTGGACACCTCCATCTTGCTGCCGCGCCTCAAGCTGCAGCGCACGCCCGGCTCCAAGCGCGTGATCCTCGACGGCGAGGGCCGTCCCGCACCCGGCAGCGACCGCGAGCTGTCGACCGTGCTGGAGGGCGAGCGTGCGCAGTTCGTTTCTGTACTGGCTCACGTTCGTGCGGGCCAGACCGGGTCGGTGCTGTTGCCCTCGTCCGTCGCGACGCGGATGAAGCTGCCTGACTCGCCGGCGGTGGCGATCGGTGTGCCGCTGTCGATCGACAACGGGTCGCCGTGGACGCTGCTCGTCGTGGTCTCGACGGCACCGCTCGACCGTCAGGAGCGCCTGATCATCCAGCGCGTGCTCGCCGGCTCCGCGTTGGTCCTGGTGCTGCTCATCGCCGCCGCGGCCTACGTCATTCACAACACCTACCGGGCGCGGGCGCTGCGCGATCGCGTGCGGGATGCGGATCGCCTCGCGCACACCGGCAAGCTGGTGACGGCGGGCCAGCTCGCGGCTGGTATCGCGCACGAGATAGGTACGCCGCTCAACGTCGCGCGCGGGCGTGTCGAGCTGTCGCTCTCGCACCTAGGCGCCACTCATCCCGAAGCAGAGAACCACCGCATCGTGCTCGACCAGATCGATCGCGTGACGCGCCTGTTGCAGCAGCTGCTCGACTACGTGCGGCCAGCGCCGATCCTCGTCGAGCATGTCGATCTCGCGGCGGTGCTGCCCGCGATCCAGCAGCTGCTGTTGCCGCAGGCCACCAAGCGCGGAGTCACGCTCGAGGTCGCCGCACAACCCGCGCTGCTGCGCGCGAACCCAGATCAAGTGCAGCAGATCATCGTCAACTTGGTGGTCAATGCGATCGACGCGTGCTCGACTGGCGGGCGCGTGAGCCTCGCGTGCCGGACCAGTCAAGAGCTCGTCATCCTCGAGATCAGCGATGACGGCCATGGCATCGCGCGCGAGCTGCAGAAGCAGGTGTTCGACCCATTCTTCACCACGAAGAAGCGAGGGCAAGGCACGGGGCTCGGGCTCTGGGTCGTGGCGCAGCTCGTGCGACAGCAGGCCGCGGAGATCGAGCTCGAGAGCGCGCCGGAGCACGGAACCACGGTGCGCGTAACCTGGCCGGTGGTGTCATGACAGCTCGTACGGTTCTGATCGCGGATGATCACATCGAGATGGCGCGCCTTCTCGGCGACAAGCTGCGCGAGGAGGGCTGGCGACCGCGCGTGGTGGACAGCGGCGCGGCGGCGATCGCGTCGCTCGAGATCGCGGTGCCAGACCTCGTGATCACGGATCTTCGCATGGCCGACGTCGACGGGCTCGATGTCCTCGACGCCGTGCGCGCACTCGACCCGGAGATCCCGGTCATCATCATGACGGCGTTCGGTGCGCTCGAGACCGCCGTCGACGCGATGCGGCGCGGCGCCTGGCACTACGTCGTCAAGCCCGCCCGGCTGGACGAGCTCGCGCTGCACGCGAACCGTGCCTACGAGCACCGCACCCTGCGCAGGGTCAATCGCCAGCTGCTCGACGAGAGCCGCGAGGCGATGTCGGGGTTGCTCGGCAAGAGCCCGGTGATGAAGGAGCTGTATGCGTTGATCGAGCGCGTGGCCCTCGCGGCGGCGCCGGTGCTGATCACCGGCGAGAGCGGCAGCGGCAAGGAGCTCGTCGCGCGCGCGTTGCATTCGGCGGGGCCGCGGCGCGAGCGGCCGTTCCTCGCGATCAACTGCACCGCGCTGCCCGAGGCCCTACTCGAGAGTGAGCTGTTCGGCCACACGCGTGGTGCGTTCACCGGGGCCACCTCCGCACGCGCAGGCCTGTTCGTCGAGGCGAGTGGCGGCACGTTGTTCCTCGACGAGATCGGGGATATGGCGCCGCCACTGCAAGCCAAGCTGTTGCGCGTGGTGCAGCAGGGCGAGGTGCGCCCGGTCGGCTCCGACGAGAGCCGCGAAGTCGACGTGCGCGTGATCGCGGCGACCCATCAAGATCTCGAAGCCCGCGTCGCTGACGGACGGTTCCGGCAGGATCTCTTCTATCGACTCAATGTCGTGCCGATCCACGTGCCGCCCCTGCGCGAGCGGCTCGACGACATTCCGGTGCTCGTCGAACACTTCTTGCGAGCGGCGCGTGCGCGCAATCCGCACTCGCCCGTGGCCCGCTTCGCGTCTGACATCGTCACCGCGCTCACACGCTATCCCTGGCCGGGCAACGTGCGCGAGCTCGAGAACCTGATCGAGCGGCTCGTCGTCGTCGGCACGACTCCCGAGCTCGGGGGCGCGGAGCTCGCACAGCTCGCTCCGTCGATCTACGGGAGTCAAGAGCGGTTCAGCCTACCGCGCGAGCGGCTCTCCACCCTGCGCGAGGTGGAAGAGGAGTACATCGCGTGGGTGATCGAGAAGTGCGGCGGGAACAAGACGCGCGCGGCCGAGGTGCTCGGCATCGATCCGTCCACGCTGCATCGCCGCGCGCGCACACGCCGTTAGCATCGCGATATGCGCCCGCAGTCTGGCGTTTTGCGGCCCAGACCATTTGAACACAAACGGTTGCGGTGGCACGCGGTGTGCTGGGCTCTCGGCCCGTGTCGCGGGACCGACTGGACTACGTAGCTTTCGGTGTGTTCGCGACGATTCTCCTCATTTTGCTGAGGTATGCGTGACCACACTTCCTGAAGTCGCCGAGCACGAGCGCACAGCGTGGATCGAACGCGCACGGCACCCGCACTTGGTGTTGCTGCTCGATCTGGACGGGACCTTGATCCCGTACGCCGAGACGGTCGAAGAGGCGAACCTCGATGCAGCGACGGTCGGCGTGCTCGAGGCACTGGCCACTACCGGTGTCCAGGTCGTGATCGCGTCGGGGCGGCCGAGGGCACTCGTCGATCGCGTGCGTGAGCGCGAGCGCGCAACGCAGGTGTGGTGGCTCGCCGAGCACGGCACCTGGCGCTACTTCGATGACCAGTGGAACGGCCCCAGCGCCGAGCCCCCCGAGCTGCTCTCGCTCGCGACAAAGCTACAAGACCTGTTGCGGTTCACCGGTTTGCGCCTCGAGATCAAGTCGTGCTCGGTGTGCGTCCACTGGCGCCGCGTCTCGCGCGAGACCCGCAACCAGGTGATCGATGCAGCCGAGCTGATCTGCGACGAATGGCTCGAGACACATCCGCAGTTCGAGCGGCTCGAGGGAGCCGAGGTTCTCGAGGTCCGCACGCGCACCGCGAACAAGAGTGCCGCGGTGCGCTGGGTGCGCGAGCGAATTCCTGGCGCACACGTCCTCGCGATCGGGGATGACGAGACCGACGAGGACATGTTCGCGGCCTTGCACGAGGACGAGCTAGCGATCTCCGTGCGCAATGGTTCACGGCGGAGTGCACGCGCGACGCACTGGCTGCCCGATCCGCGCGCCGTTCACGAGCTGCTGTGGTGGATCGTCGATGCCCGCCAGCGCATGCCGGCCGCCGCACCTCGTGTGCAGCTGAAGCAGCGCGTCTGGGGGCAGCCACGGTCGCGGCTGGTCGTGATGTCGAACCGCACGCCACCGACAACGACGGGGCGCACGCGCCAGGTCGGTGGCCTGGTGTCCGCGCTCGAGCCCGCGCTGGGGACCCGCGAAGGCATCTGGCTCGGCTGGAGCGGGCAGACGCGCGAGGGTCCGCCGGCGCTCGCCGTCGATCCCGAAGCGACGCCGATGCGCGCTGCGTTCGATCTCAAGCCCGTGTGGCGCGATCGGTTCTACAGCGGCTTCTGCAACCGCGCTCTGTGGCCGCTCCTGCACGGCTTCTCGGATCGCGTGCGCTATTCGGATGACGACTGGCACGCGTACGAGGAGGTCAATCGCACCTTCGCGCAGCTCGCGACCGAGCTCGCCACCCGTGATGCGACGATCTGGGTGCACGACTATCACCTGCTGCTGGTCGCGCGCGCGTTGCGCGAGGCCGGGCACCGCGGCCCGATCGGCTTGTTCCTGCACGTGCCTTTTCCCTCGCAGGATGCCGTCGACACGCTGCCGTGGGCGGATTCGCTCCTCGGTGGGCTTCGCGAGTTTGATATCATCGGTGTCCATACCGAGCAGTGGGCGAACAACGTGATGGCGTGCCTGCGTGCGCACGACATCCGTGCAGGGCGACCGCAGCGACTGCCCGAGGTCGCCGTGTTGCCGATCGGGATCGACCCCGCCACCTGGGCGGTCGACGAGGATGATCTCGATCCTGATATCGCCAGCCTGCGCGCGGTGCTCGGCGAGCGGCGCCTGATCCTCGGCGTCGATCGGCTGGACTATGCGAAGGGCATACCCGAACGCCTGCTCGCCTACGAGAAGCTACTCGAGCGCTATCCCGAGTGGCGCACGCGCGTGGTGCTCGTCCAGATCTCCGTGCCTTCGCGCGAGGACATCCCCGAGTACGCCGAGCTCCGGCAGACTGTAGAGACGCTCGTCGGGCGGATCAACGGCAAGTTCGGCGAGGCCGAGTGGATGCCAGTCCGGTACCTCTATCGCTCGTACGATCACCGGATCCTGGCGCAGCTCTACCGCAGCGCGGACGTCGCCCTCGTGACCCCGCTACGCGATGGTCTCAACCTCGTCGCCAAAGAGTTCGTCGCCGCGCAAGCGTCGCACGCGCCGGGCGTGCTCGTGCTCTCGAGGTTCGCCGGTGCCGCCTGCGAGCTCGGGGACGCGATCCTCACCAACCCGTACCACGCCGAGGGGCTTGCCGCCGATCTCGACCGCGCGCTGCGCATGCCCGCTGAAGAGCGGGTGGAGCGGCAACGCAAGCTGCGCGCCGCGATCGAGGGCAGCTCGCCGACGGCGTGGGCGGAGGCGTTCCTGGGCCGCCTCGACGCCGCGCGCGGCTGAACCGCGTGGCACTCCATCTGCACTCCCTCGGTCGAGGGAAGCCATGGAGAGAAGCCGTTTTCCGTCGCTGTTGTTCTTCATCTTGATGCTGGCAGGGCTCGCGATCGCGGCTTCCATGTTCCGGACCGCCCCGATCACGAGCGTGGTCATCTTCGGGGTCGCGCTCGTCGTTGCGTCCCTCGTGGCCGCATCCGTGCGCGTCGCGTCCCCATGGGATCGCGCGGTGGTTCTGCGCCTCGGTAAGTTTCGCGCGCTGGAAGGGCCGGGGCTGTTCTTCCTGATTCCGATCATCGATACCATTCCGTATTGGGTCGACATCCGGGTCATCACGAGCTCGTTCAAGGCCGAGAAGACGCTGACCAAGGACACGGTGCCTGTCGATGTCGACGCGGTCCTGTTCTGGAAGGTGCTCGATCCCCAGGCGGCAGCGCTCGCCGTGGCGGACTACGCCGAGGCGATCAGGTGGGCCGCGCAGACGGCACTGCGCGACGTGATCGGAAAGACGATGCTCGCCGATATGCTCGAAGGCCGCGAGAAGATCTCGTTCGAGCTGCAGCGCATCATCCACGACCGCACGCAGCCATGGGGCATCGACGTCATCGCGGTCGAGCTGCGCGACGTCCTGATCCCGACGGGGTTACAGGATGCGATGTCGATGCAGGCACAGGCCGAGCGCGAGCGTCAGGCACGCGTCATCCTCGGGGACTCGGAGCGACAGATCGCCTCGAAGTTTGCGGAAGCGGCGAAGAGCTACGAGCGCGACCCGACCGCACTCCACCTGCGCGCGATGAACATGCTCTACGAGGGCCTCAAGCAGAACGCGACGATCGTGCTGGTGCCGAGCACGGCGCTGGAGTCGATGCAGCTCGGCGGCCTGCTCGGGGTGACGTCGGCGGCAGCGCTCGCCAACAACTCCGAGCCTGGGGGCCCCACGTCACCTACGCACCACTGATATAGATCGGAGCATGAGCTCGGCCCCGGTTTCGTATTCGCTCGAGGACAAGGTCGCCGTCGTGACGATGGACGACGGCAAGGCGAACGCCCTGTCGCAACAGATGATCGACGCGCTGCTCGCCGCGCTCGCGCGTGCCGAGCAGGAGGCCAGCGCGCTGGTGCTCGCCGGCCGTGCCGACCGGTTCTGCGCCGGGTTCGACCTGCGCGTGATGATGGCCAGCCCGCAGTCCGCGGTTACGCTGCTGCGCGCGGGCTCGGAGCTGCTGATGCGCCTGTATGCCTCCAAGGTGCCGCTGGTCATCGCCTGCACTGGTCACGCGCTCGCGGGTGGTGCCCTCGTCGTGCTCACCGGCGACTACCGCATCGGTGCGAGCGGTGCGTACAAGCTCGGGCTCAACGAGGTCGCGATCGGCCTGCCCGTCCCGGTGCTCGCGATGGAGCTCGCGCGCGATCGGCTGTCGAAGCGCGCGCTCGTTCACGCGACCCTGCTCGCGCAGATCTATGATCCCGAGGGCGCGCTCAGCGCGGGCTACCTCGACTCCATCGCCCCCGCCGATGAGGTGCTCGCGAAGGCGCGCGCCGAGGCCAAGCGGCTCGCGGCGCTGCCGGGCGGTGCGTTCCGCGCGACCAAGCAGCGCCTGCGTGGGGCGACCATCGAGTTGATCCGGAACACGCTCGAGTCGGACATGGCGACGATCATGTCGCCGGCCTGACCCTCGAAGTGCTGGCGTATCTCTACGCGAGGTTGGAATAGACGTTCTGCACGTCGTCGTCGCTCTCGAGCGCGGCGACGAGCTCCATGACCTCGTTCGCCTTGTCCTCCGGCAGCTCCGTCAGGGTCTGCGCGGTGTATTCGGACTCCGACGAGATCACGGCGAGCTTGCGCGCCTCGAGCGCAGTCTGCATCGCGCCGAAGTCGGTGAACGCGCAGCGCACGATCAGCTGCTTCTCGCCCTTGTCGCTCTCGCCATCCTCGAGGGCGACGAGGCCGTGGTCGATCAGCTCGAGCTCGAGGGTGTCGCGGTCGATGCCTTCGGGGTTGAGACGGAACACGCCCTGGCGCTGGAACATGAACGCGACGCTGCCGGACGTGCCCATGTTGCCGCCGTTCGACTTGAACGCATTGCGGACGTTGGCGACGGTGCGCGTGACGTTGTCGGTGGCGGTCTCGACCATGATGGCGATGCCGTGCGGTGCGTAGCCCTCGTAGACGACAATGTCGTAGTCAGCGGCACCTTGGCCGCTGGCCTTCTTGATCGCGGCCTCGACCTTGTCCTTGGGCATGTTGACCGCGCGTGCATTCTGCAGCGCGCGCCGCAGCGCGGGGTTGCCATCCGGGCTCGCACCACCGCTCTTGACCGCGATGGCGATGTCCTTGCCGACCTTGGTGAACTGCTTCGCCACGCGGTCCATGCGGGCGAAGATCTGGCCCTTACGTTTCTCGAAAGCTCGACCCATCGGGGGGCAACCTAGCAAACGAGCCCGTCGAGGTCACGGCGGTACGGCGCAATCACCGAGGCAGCTCTCTCCCGGGTCACACCGGCTATCCCCGCAGATTGCCGAGAGTTGGCCTACGTCCACGGGGCAGGCGAGTGGGGTTCCCGCGGCTCCCGCACGCCGTCACCGCAGCGGGGCTGCCCCTTGCGAACAAGACACAGAGCTAGCCACGCATGCTGGCTTCATCTTGTCACACTACGCGCGCAGCACGATCTTCATCACCTCGTCCTGCTTGTGCATGAACATGTCGTAGCCCTTGGGCGCGTCGTCCAAGCTCATGTGGTGGCTGACCACGAACGACGGGTCGATCTCGCCACGCTCGATCTTGTCGAGGAGGAGCTTCATGTAGCGGTGCACGTGGCACTGCCCGGTCTTGATCGTGAGCCCGCGGTTCATCACCGTCCCGAGCGGGAACTTGTCGATCAGCCCGACATAGACGCCGAGAATCGAAATGATGCCCGCGCTACGGCACGCCATGATCGCTTCGCGCACCGCCAGCGGCCGATCCATCTGCACCCCGAGCTTCTGCTTCACGTTGTCGTGCAGGAACTGGATCCCGTGACCGTGTGCCTCGAGCCCGACACAGTCGATGCAGGCATCCGGTCCACGTCCCGCGGTCAGATCGCGCAGGACCTCTTGCACGTTCTGCTCCTCGTAGTTGATGACGTCGGTGGCGCCCGCCTGATCGCGCGCCATCTTCAGCCGATACGGGAAGCGATCGATCGCGATGATCCGTTCGGCACCGAGCATGCGTGCGCTCGCGATCGCGAACTGACCGACAGGGCCGGCGCCCCACACGGCGATCACCTTGCGCGGCGTGATCTCGCAGAACTCCGCGCCCATGTAGCCCGTCGGAAAGATGTCGCTCAGGAACAGCACCTGTTCGTCGGTGAGCGTCGACGGAACCTTCAGCGGCCCGAAGTCGGCGAACGGCACGCGTACGTATTCGGCCTGGCCTCCGGCGAAGCCGCCGGTGAGGTGCGAATAGCCGAACGCGCCACACGTCGGGTAGCCCATCATCTTCTCGGGCAACCAGCCGGTCGGGTTGCTGTTCTCGCAGCATGAGAAGTTGCCGAGCTCGCACTGCTCGCAATTGCCGCACGCGATCGCGAACGGCACCACGACGCGGTCGCCGACCTTCAAGTTCTTTACCGCGCCGCCGACCTCGACGACCTCGCCCATGAACTCGTGGCCAAGAATATCGCCCTTCATCATCGTCGGCACGTAGCCGTTGTAAAGGTGAAGGTCCGAGCCGCAGATCGTCGTGGCGGTGACCTTGATGATCGCGTCACGCGCGTTGATGATCTCGGGATCCGGTACACGCTCGACGCTGACTTCCTTCTTGCCCATCCAGCAGGTGGCTCTCATCGAGCACCTTCCTTTCGCGCCATCGGCGGGTTGGGCGCGAAAAGGCGAGGATGTTTGTGCTCGCCGTGTCGCGCGGGTTGTGCCGGATAGGGGCGCGCGTGCTCGGTCGCGTCCGAGTACAGGACCTCACCGGTCTCGATCACTTGCTTCAAGCGCTTCAGATCGCCCTTGGCCTCCGGCTTCGCGAGCAGCTTGGCGAGGGCTTCGGTCGCCGGGGTACCGCGCACGCCCATCCGCAACTCGAGACGCATCTCGGTGGCATTGCGGCCAGGCGCTCGGGTGAACGTCACGCGCCCGTGCTGCTTGATCGTCGAGCCCGGCACGGTCTCCCATTCGATCAGTTGACCCGGTCGATCGGCCTTGAGCTTGGCGTCCCACGCGACGGTACCGATGACTGGCAGCTTGGCCACCCAGTGCGAGGTGTCGCCGTGCTCGGTCACGGACTCGAGGTAGTCCATGAACAACGGCAGCCGCGACAGTGTGCGGAAGAACGCATAGACCTCGCTGGGAGACTTGTTGATTGTCACCGCGTAGACGATCGGGGGACTCGACGACGGGCGGTGAGCGCGGCGCGCGGCTCGCACGTCGAGCGCCATCACGCCCGCGACGGCGAGCGCTGCCCCGAGGACCCGCGCGAACTGTTTGCGTCCATGCGCACGCCCGACGAGCCCGATCATGCCCAGATCGATGGCATCGCCGACGACGCGCGACCACAGCGGCCACGCGCGCCGCGGTCGTGCGAGCACGCTCACGCCGGCAGCGACCTCGCGCACACCGATGGCGCGGATCGCTGTCTTCGTCGCGTTGTTGCGCTTCGCGCCAACTACGCGCGCGATCGCGCCGGGTTTCGCGAGCTCCACAGCCCCGAGTGCCAGGCTGAAAATACCGAGGCCGCGTACGAGCCCGATGTTGTTGTTGGGTGGTTTGTCCGCCAGGTTGCTGCGGAACGCATCAATGGAATCCATGGCCACTCTCTCTCCTCTTCGTTCGAGGTGAGAGCGAGCAAACGATGGTCCACCTCCGCTCGTGGCCGGGCCGACGTCAACGTTTCGGATAGCCGCTCGTGTAACCACCCGAGCCCGAGATCGAGCCTCCGGTCACCTCTTCGATGATCGTCTCCTTCGGACGGCGCTTCTCGCCGACCCGATCCGCGACAGCGTGCACGCGCGTCGACGCCTTCTCGCGGATACCCTCACCGCGCGACCGCGCGGCATCCATCAGGTCGCGTCCGCTGTGCTTGAGGCTATCGAGTGTGAATTGCCCGCCATGACGCTTGTGGGCGTAGAGCAGGCCGCCGATGGCAGCGAGTCCCAGCAATCTACCAATACGCATACGTTCCTCCTTGGTCTGACGAAGGAGGTACGCAACCTGCGTGCCTCGCGATCACGTGCCCCGAAAATCGCGCGCGAGCCCCCGACCTGACCACCGCTCCACGCCCGTGCGTCGAGGACATAGGCCAGCTGCTCTGTTCACCATTGGCTACGAAGGTCGCTCACTCGAGGAGTTAGTTGGGCTGCTCGCGACGCAGCGCATCGACCTGGTGCTCGACGTGCGCGAGCTACCGCTGTCACGTCGTCGCGGGTTCTCGAAGACACCATTAGGGACGGCGCTGCGAGCCGCGGGGATCGATTACGTGCACATGCGCTCAGCGGGCAACCCATACCGTCGCGAGAAAGCCACGCTCTCGACGTCGCAGATCCTGGCCAATTATCGAGCGCACTTGCGGGGCGCGCGCGATGTGGTGCGTGAGGTCGCAGCGTGCGCGAGAGGACATCGCACCGCCCTACTTTGTTACGAGCGCGATCCCGCGCAGTGCCACCGCACGGTGCTCGCGCGACCCGTTGCGCGTGATCTGGCGTGTGCAGTTCAAGCTTTATGAGGTGCTGGCACGTAGGTCGCAGGTGCAGCGGAGAAGGAGGAAGCCATGCACATTCTTTGGATGCTGATAATCGGTCTCGTCGTAGGCGCGCTTGCGAAGCTGATCATGCCCGGCAAAGATCCGGGTGGGGTGATCGTCACGATGCTGATCGGTGTCGCCGGTGCCCTGATCGCAGGGTTCCTCGGCCGTGCCGCGGGCTGGTATCACGAGGGCGAGAGCGCGGGCTTCATCGCGTCGATCGTCGGCGCGCTGGTTCTGCTAGGTATCTACAGGTTGGTGATCGGACGCCGCACACTACACGCCTGAGCAACAAACCGCATTCACACACCGACGAACTAGGCTCTGGTCGCGGGGTCCTACTGCAATTTGCAGAGGGGCCCCGACGATCGTTTGTCGCCCTCTCGCTACGCGATTAGCGTCGACCGCCAAGGCTCCGGATCGCTCGCGAGCGCAGCTCGCCGCCGGCAACATCTGCGACTGTGATGCCTGGCGCACCAACTTTGGGAACAGTCCGAGGATCGGGCTGTCGGGGGCGAGGAAACACGGCTTCCGCTCCTCGGGGATCTTGAAAGAACAGAGCCGCGGCAACCCAGGCGACGGCATTCGTCCGTGAAACTGGCGATAAATCCGCCTTGACAGATGCATCCGTTATAACGGATGGTTTGATCCGTGAGCCACGAAGAGCGACGAGCAAGGCCAGGTAGCCCGCCCGAGGCGGACCCCCTGGCGATCGTGCGCGAGGCGCTCAGAGGCCTGAGCTTCGGCCAGGTGGTCATCACTGTTCATGACGGTGCGATCGCGCAGGTCGAACGAACGGAGAAGTTGCGCCCGCCACGTCGATAGCCAACGCCCCACTCGGACCACGAGAGGGCTCGCACCACCACACCCTGTTCGCCAACCGGATCACCGGAGGTTGCAGACGAGCACCGGATAGATTCCATGAAGCGATTGAAAATCGCGGGCGCCGTCATGGCGCTCGCACTGGTCGGGCAAGGAACCGCCGTGGCGGCGCCTTGCTCGGAGCTCCCCGGCCCGATCTACGGCATCGGCGGCAGCGCCTCGAAGCCGTTCCTCGGCAAGATCAGCAAAGCGCTCGCTGCGCTCCCAGATCCGGACACGCAGACGATCGTGTTCCAGGCGCCGGGCGCGTGCGTCGGCATCTACGCACTCCTGAACAACACCAAGCTCACCGGCACCGCGAGCTACTGGGATGCGAGCGGCGTCGAGAAGACCTGCGACCTGCCGGCCAACGGACAGGACGCGGACTTCGCGAACATGGCGAACTCGGCGGCGCTCTGTCCGCTCGCGCCGGCGACGCTGCCCGCCGACATCGGCGACTACGAGGGCTCGGTCAACACCGTGAATCTGATCGTGCCGGTCGCCTCGAGCCAGCGCTCGATCAGCGCGGCGGCCGCGTACTTCGTGTTCGGGTTCGGCAACGGCGGTCAGGCTGCGCCGTGGACGATCGACAACGAGATCACGATCCGCGACCAGAACTCGGCGGTGCAGCAGCTGCTCGGTCTCGCGATCAACGTGCCCGCCAGCAAGTTCGCCTTCGGCGTGAACGGCGCGAGTCAGAACGGCGTCATCACGCGCGTCTCGCAATCGCAGACGCCGGAGAGCGCGATCGGCTTCGTCAGCGGCGAAGCAGCTGACCTCGCGCGCGCGACGGTGCGCACGCTCGCGTACCAGCACTACGGTCAGTCCTGCGGCTACCTGCCGGATTCGACGGCGACCGCGCTCGACAAGGTGAACGTGCGCGAGGGGCGCTACTTCCTGTGGACCCCGCAGCACTTCTTCGCCAAGAAGGACGCGGCGACCAACGTCGTGACATCGCCGGCGGCGCGCAAGCTGATCGGCTACATTACCGGCGAGCTCGCGCAGCCCGCGGGCTTCGACCTGCTGCGCATCGAGATCGAAGGCGGCACGGTGCCGAAGTGCGCGATGCGCGTGTGGCGTGAG
Organism: Kofleriaceae bacterium; assembly: GCA_033763475.1. GTDB lineage: Bacteria > Myxococcota_A > Polyangia > Haliangiales > Haliangiaceae > JABFXX01. Next base: position 4,062 of record JANRKM010000185.1, on the reverse strand, counting down.
GGTGACCTCGGCGCGGTTCACAGGTACACGCCGGCCAAGGCGTGCCATGGCTTCTTCGAGAGCCTGACCGGCGGCACGACCGCCACCGCGTGCCCGAACGGCCCGAGCGACTGCTCGGCCCCGGCGCCTGCGTGCAACCACGGCTACTGCGAGGTGCAGTGATGCGTTCTGCTTTGCTCGCCGCGGCGCTCCTCGTCGCGTGCAAGGATACCAACCCCGCGCCCGACGTCCCCGACGCGCGGCCGCGGGGCGATGCGCCCGCCCCCGACGCGCCGATCGATGCGCCGCTGTCGTGCTTCGATCCCGCCGGCACGCCCGCGAACTGCTTCCAGCAGGACGTGTGCGAGCCCACGCAGCTGACGGACTTCTTGAACAGTTGCACCGGCGCGCAGTGCATCGCGTTCGACAATGTCGCGCGCCTCCCTCGCTACAACAACGGCAACCTGCCGGCGTTGCCCTGAACCTTGCGTCGTCTAGGTACAGCGTTGTTCGTCGCTCTCGCGCCGGTGACTGCGTTCGCGCAGCCGGCCGAGGATGACCTGGACATCCCCGCGAGCCCGACTCCGGCTCCGGCTCCGCCCGCGCCCGTCGAAGCTGTGCCTGAACCGATTCGTCCCCCGGCGTCGCCGAGTATCCCCACATCACCACCCTCGGCGGCGCCGGTGGGCCCTTCTCCGTCTCCATCTGCGTCTCTCGTCTCGCTCGTCACCGATGCCAAGCTCGACATCACCGGCTTCGTGCAAGCCCAGGGGCAGCTCGACGAGCAATCGCAAGATCAGCTCCTGCAAGGCGGCTCCGAGCTCAACCAAGACGGCTTCGTCGTCCGCCGTGCACGCGTCGGCGTAGGGCGCCGGTGGAAGCACGCTGCATTCAACTTCGAGCTCGATGCGAACACCGTCCGCGGGGCGGCGCTCACGCTGCGTCGTGCCGAAGCGTCGCTGATCCTCCCGAACGAGAACAACGCGGCCGTGCCGCTCGCCGAGCTGGTCGTCGGTCTATCGGACATTCCGTTCGGCTTCGAGATGCTCGAATCCTCGCGCGTCCGCCCGTTCATGGAGCGCACCACGGCATCGCTCGCGTTCTTCCCCGGCGAGCCAGACATCGGCGCGCGCGTCGAGGGCGGCCACGGCCCATTTCGCTATGCCGTCGCGTTGCTCGCCGGCGAGCCGATCAACGAGCGCGCGGGCCGCAATCGTCCCGATCCGAACCAGGCCAAGGATCTCGTCGGTCGCCTCGGCGTCGTCACCCGACCCGCGCGCCGCTTCACGGTGTCGGGCGGCGTGTCGCTGGTTGTCGGGCGCGGGTTCCACGAAGGCGCCGACGCGACCAAGGACCAGATCGAGTGGCGCGACCTTAACGAGAACGGCGCCATCGAGCTCGGCGAGCTGATGAGCGTCCCGGGCGTGGCGGCGACACCGTCGATGAACTTCGAGCGCTGGGCTCTGGGGGCCGATCTCCAGCTCGGCTTCGCGACCTGCCTCGGCTGGACGCACGTGATCGCGGAGGTCGTCGTCGCGTCGAACCTCGACCGCGGGCTCTTCGTCGCTGATCCGATCGCGACAGGGATCGACCTGCGCCACCTCGGCGCGTATGCGGGTGTCGTGCAGGATCTCGGTCGCCGCGCGTACGGCGGCTTGCGCGTCGACTTCTACGACCCCAACCTCGACGCGTTCGACGCGCGCGGTGGCAGCTTGATTCCCGTCGACGAAACGATCACCACGTTCTCGCCGCTCCTCGGCGCGCGCCTTCCGTACAACGCGCGCGCATCGGTGCAGTACGATCTCGTCCTCGACAACCTGGCGCGTGACGGCCGCGGTGTGCCCACGGACCTCGCCAACAACCGCGTGATCGCGCGCCTCCAGGTGGATCTATGAAGGCGCTCGCGCTCCTCGCCGTGGCGGTTGGCTGTAGCGGCCAGCCCGCTGACCTCGGCCTCGACGAACCCGTGCGCGTGCGTGGTGGCCAGTTCATCGCGGGGCCATTGCCGGGCGCCGACACGGACGCACCTGCGATCACGCTCGTCGAGACGCAGGGCAGCGTCGTGCGGGTCGGCCAGGGCAGCAAGGTCATCTCCGGTCGCACGTCGACGGACGCCGTCGCCGTAGGCATCGCGTTCGCGGAGCTCGGCACCGGCTACTGGGTCTCGCCGCTCGGTCCGCGCGATCCCACCGCGGGGAACGAGCTCACGTGGTCGCTGGATCTCTCGCTCGCGTGGGATCTGCCGATCGGCCCTGCGGCGCTCGACGTGGTCGCGATCGACGACGCGGAGCATGCGGGTCGGCCGCAACGCATCGATGTCTGCGTGCGCCCCGATCTCCTCGATAACTCGGCGACGTGCAACCCAGAGCTTGCGCCGCCCGACACGGTGCTCTCCCTCGCGTGGGACACCAGCGTCGATCTCGACCTGTGGGTGATCACGCCCGACGGCAAGCAGGTGGATGCGTCGCATCCGTCGACGATCAGCCACGACCCGCCGATCACGCAGGCCGAGCTGAGCGGTCCGGGCGTCGGACAGCTCGATCGCGACTCTAACGCCGGCTGCCGGATCGATGGCATCAACCGCGAGGCCCTCGTGTTTCAGACGCCGCCGGCACCCGGCACCTACGTCGTCTACGCGAACCTCCACGACGCCTGCGGCAACGCGAGCGTCAACTTCTCGGCGCGCCTGTACCGCGCGGAGCCCCAGGACGTTGGCGCGCGCCTCGTCGAGGTGGAGCGCCAGGACGGGCGGTTGCTCGGCGCAGCGGCCAACGGTGGCCGCGGTCCAGGTCTCTATCTGATGCAGCTCGCGCTGTAGGCGCGGAAAGGACACACGTGATCGTCGACTATCTCTTGCGCGTAGCTCGGATCGGCAGCGAGTGGGTGCTCTACCTTCTCATCGCGCTATCGGTGATCTCGATCGGCGTCATGGTCGATCGCTGGCTGTACTTCCGTCGATTGCGCGATCCGGGGCGCGGGCTCCGCGATCGGATCTCGACGCTGCTCCGGCGTGGCGATCTGGCGGAGGCGGAGCGCTTGTTGCGCGCGAGTCGTACCGTCGAAGCACGCGTCGTTGCCCAGGCGCTCGGCTGGCGCGAAGGTGGGCCCCGCGCTGTCTCCGATGCGGTCGAGAGCGAGCTCGGTCACGCACGGGTGGAGCTCGAGCGCGGGCTCAACTTCCTCGGCACGATCGGCAACAACGCGCCGTTCATCGGCCTGTTCGGGACGGTGCTCGGCGTGATCGAGGCGTTCCATCAGCTGAGCGCAGGCGCGAACAAGGCTGCGATGGGCAACGTGATGAGCGGCATCGCCGAGGCGCTGGTCGCCACCGGCATTGGCCTGTTCGTCGCCTTGCCCGCGGTGATCGCTTACAACGTCGTGCAGAAGCGGATCACGTCGATCGAGGACGCGACGTCGGGCCTCGGCAAGCTGGTAACCGCGCACCTCGAGACGGCGAAGGTGGCGGCGTAGTCATGGCCGGGACTGCTGGTTCGCGACGCGGCGCGATCGTCGGCATCAACGTGACGCCGATGGTCGACGTCGTGCTCGTGCTGCTCGTGATCATGATGGTGACGGCGACGTATATCGTCGCCCAGAGCTTCAACGTCGACCTGCCGAAGACAGCTACCGCCGACGAGCCCGAACCGTCACCGGCGATCGTGACGATCGCGAAGGGCGACAAGCTGCTCTACAACGACGAGGAGGTCACCGAGGCGCAGCTGAAGACCAAGCTCGCCGCGGCCGCGACTGGCCCCGACGCGAACCTCGTGATCAGCGCAGATCGCATCGTGCCGCACGGCACCGTGATGCACGTGATCGATCTCGCGAAGCTCGCGGGCATCACCAAGTTCGCGCTCAACGTGGAACAAACCCATTGAGCATGCGCCTCGGCTCCGCTGCGGTCGTCACGGTCGCGATTCACGCTGCGCTCGCGGCGTGGATGTCGACGTTCGAGCGCGAGGACCCGCAGCCGCCGACGGTGATCACGATCCGCGAGGCACCGAAGAAGAAGGAGTCTGAACCCCCCCCCCCCCCCCCCCCCCCCCCCCCCCACCCACCCCCCCACGCCCCCCCCCCCCCCCC
>JANRKM010000184.1:0-60298 GCA_033763475.1 Kofleriaceae bacterium | reverse complement strand
CGGCACCGGCAGCGGCGGCACGGGCGGTGGCCCAAGCGGCGGCACCGGCGGCGGCGCGAGCGACGGCACCGGCAGCGGCACCGGCGGTGGCGCGAGCGGTGGCGCGAGCGGTGGCGGTGGCGCGAGCGGTGGCGGCACCAGCGGCGATGAGGGCACCAGCGGCAGTGGCGGCACCAGCAGCGGTGGTGGGGGCGGCAGCGGCGGCACCGGCGGCGGCAGCGGTGGTGACGCGAGTGGCGGCACCAGCGGCAGTGGCGGCACCAGCGGCAGTGGCGGCACCAGCAGCGGTGGGGGCAGCGGCGGCAGCGGCGGTGGCGCGAGCGGCGGTGGCGCGAGCGGTGGTGGAGGCGCGAGCGGTGGTGGAGGCGCGAGCGGTGGTGGTGGAGGCGCGAGCGGTGGTGGAGGCGCGAGCGGTGGTGGTGGAGACGCGAGCGGTGGTGGTGGAGACGCGAGCGGTGGCGCCGCTTCTGGCGGCACGAAGGATCATCCAGGGGCGATGTCGCCCCCCGGTGGCGGCGGTGCTGACGGTGGTAGCGGCAGCGGCGGCGGCGGCGCGAGCGCGATGTCGAGCGCCGGCGGTACCGGTGGTAGTGCTGGTACATCGTCGGGCACGACGACCGGTGGTGGCGGCGGTGCGGGCGCGATGTCCAGCGCTGGTGGGACAGGCGGAGCCGCAGGCGTCTCGACGGCGGGGACGGCAGGCGCTGACCTCGGCGCCAACGCGAATCTCGACGCGACCACGGGTGTGGACGTGGGTGGTGCGCGCGGGAAGGTTGATGCCACGGCGGACCTCGGTGCGGATGTGACGAGCGTCGAAGACGCGAAGGCGCAGGTCGACGCGGCAGCCGACGTCGGAACGAATGTGGACACCGATGCGGGTGCGGCGGCGGCGAACGTCGGCGCGAATGCAGCCGCGGATGTGACCGCAAAGGCCACGGCAAGTGGCGAACGCGCGACGTCCGACATCGACGAGATCAAGGACCTGGGCAACGCACCGGAGGAGGCCGCGGACCGCGGCGCGTCCGCAAAGTCGGACGCCATTGCGGCCGCCGAGGCGAAGGTCGCGAGCTCGACGACGATGTCGGAAGGTGCTGGCGCCAGTGCAGGTAGCGCCAGTGCGGGCGCCGCGGCGAACATGGATGCGACGAGCAGTGTGTCGAGCGGCGGCGTGTCCGCGGGTGCTGGCACATCGGCGTCGACCTCGACGGTGGCCGGAGGTGGCAGTGCAGCGGCCTCCGCGAACGTCGGTGCAAGTGTCACCGGCGGTATCTCCGGCGGTGTGTCTGCGGGCGCTGATGCGAATGCAAACACGGATCTGGGCGTCCGGACCGACGATGTGAAGGGCGACGACTAGCTGCCTCGTCGAACGGGGGTCAGCAAACAACTGAGGCCCCAGCGAGCCCTATCCGGCGTGAACCTCGGGCGGCTCGGGATCCGCAACGCGAATTGACCGTCGCGTTGTTGACCGCGACGAGGCGTCTTTCTACGATTCCACCTCCGTTCGAAGGTGTGGAAACGAAAGGACTCTCGCGGTGGACGAGGAAGCCTTGATCGCATGGCAAGACGTGCTCGACATGGTCGCCGCAGGGCGCCCCGGTGATCTCCCGTGTCCGTACTGCAACCATCGGCCGCTGACGATCGAAGAGGTCGAGTTCTCGACCAAGATCTCGTGCGGCAAATGCAAGAAGTTCATCCAGGGGCGGTTTCAGCCGTGAACGTGACCTAAGGCATGTCGAACGAACGCGACTTCCTCGGCAAGGGACTGCGCTTCCCGGTGTCGATCAATCTCAACGGCGGCTTCTCGGCGTCGCAGCTCGAGGAGAACGTCCGCCAGTCGATCTTCATCATCCTCGGAACGGCGCCGGGCGAGCGCTTGTTTCGTCCCGACTTTGGTTGTCAGATTCATGACTTGATGTTCGCGCCGAACAACGACATCACCGCCGCGCGCGCCGAGGTGTACTGCGAAGAAGCGCTCTACAAGTACGAGCCACGCATCAGCCACGTCTCGTGTCGTGCAGGCGCGCATCCCGATCATCCCAACCGCCTGGACGTTCGCGTCGAATACGTGATCGCGGGCAAGAACGATAAACGCAACCTCGTGTTCCCCTTCTATCTGAAGGACGAAGACTCGGAGGTTGCGAATGGCTCCAACGGACAGAACGGCGTCTAGCCGTCTGCATCGGTCCCCATGATTCCACCGCCGAAGCTAGACGACCGCTCCTTCCACGACATCGTTGAAGAAGCCATCTCGATGATTCCGCGCTATGCGCCGGAATGGACGAATCACAATCCGTCCGACCCGGGCATCACGCTCATCGAACTCGCCGCATGGATGACGGACCTCCTCATCTATCGGCTCAACCAGGTACCCGACAAGAACTACGTCGCGTTTCTGAACCTCCTCGGGATCAAGCTGCGGCCGCCGCGGGCTGCGCGCGCTCTCGTGAAGTTCAAGCTCGTCGAGGGAGCGGCCAAGCAGCGCGTTCCGCGCGGAAGCCAGATCTCCACGCCCCACGCGACCGAGGAGCACACGGTCACATTCGAGACATCGCGCGACATGATGGTCACCACATCGGTGCCCGATCGCTGCTTCTCGTACTTCGACGACAGCTACGCCGAGAACAGTCGGTTCATCGATCCGCCGCCCGGCGCGTCGCAGCCGCCGTTCGAGATCTTCGCCGGTGCGCAGCGCATCGAGCGCTTCATCTACCTCTCGGATCCTCGGTTCGCGAACACCGGCGAGGCGTCGCTGCTGCGCGTGTTCGTCGGGACCCCCGAGCGCGGTGGTCGCGATCTCGCGCGCCTGCTGGAGTGGGAGTACTGGGAGGGCACGCGCTGGAAGGAGCTGACCCCGGCCCAGATCGAAGTCGATCGCGGCGAGATCGCCTTCATGGGCCCACTGCGCTTCGAGCCGACGGCAGTGAACCACATCGAAGGCCTCTGGATGCGCGGCCGTCTCGCGGAGGTCCCGGAGTCCGCCGAGGACACCGAGGTCGACACCATTCGCGCGCGCGTGGAGGTTGTCGGCGAGGGCCTGCAACCGACGCAGGCGTACGTCAACCTCGACACCAACGCGTTCATCGGACTCGACCTCAGCAAGAACATGTACGTGTTCGGCAAGGAACCGAAGGTCGACTGTCTGCTGTACCTCGCGTGTGACGAGCTCCTACAGACCGCCGACGCGTACGTCTCGTTCGAGATGACGCTCGCCGATACGAGCGTGATTCCGAAGCCGAACCCGTCGGAGTCGCTCGTGCTCGCGTTCGAGTATTGGGACGGAAAGCGCTGGCGTCACCTCGGTCGGTCGTCATCGCGTGGTGCGCTGCCGGGCGCTGGCGACGAGTTCGGCTTTCATGACGAGACCAAGGCCTTCTCGCAGTCCGGGCAAGTGAGCTTCCGCCGCCCGAAAGACATGACGGAGATCGAGGTCAACGGCGTCACAAAGCGGTGGGTCCGCGTCCGCATCGAGAAGGGCGACTACGGCGAGCAGGGGACCTACACCCTCGAGAACGAGAAGTGGGTGTTCAAGGATGACCGCATGCTGCGGCCGCCTGCGATGCGTTCCATCACGGTGCGCTACCGCGAGGACTACCGCGAGGTTCGCCACGCGCTGACGTTCAACGACTTCCAGTTCACGGACGTCACTGAGGTCGCGAAGACCGAGTTCACGATCTTCCAGCCTTTCTCCGCCAAACCCGAGGAGTCGCCTGCGCTGTATCTCGGCTTCCCCGTCAAGCCGCCCAACGACGCCCTCGGGCTGTATTTCCAGCTCGAGGAAGAGCTCGGGCTCGGCTCGCTGCCTAGCGACGAGGCCGAGGTGACAACCACCGAGCTCGACAAGTACGAGTCGATGCGTCGCCTCGCCTGGGAGGGCGGTCAGCGCGTCGTTTGGGAGTTCTGGAACGGCCGCAACTGGGAGCCGCTCTCCGTCGAAGACGAGACGCAAGGATTTACCTCGTCGGGCTTCGCGACGTTTGTCGGGCCCGACGACTGGGTTATCTCCAGCAAGTTCACCGAAGAGCGCTACTGGATGCGCGCACGCCTGGAGCAGGGCGGCTACGTCAAGCCGCCGCGCATCCGCATGATCGTGACCAACGCGGTCGAGGCGTTCAATCAGGAGACCATTCGCGAGGAGACGCTCGGTAACTCCGATGGCTCGCCGCTCCAGCAATTCAAGCTGCTGCGTGCGCCACTCCTCGAGGACGAGGTCATCGAGGTGCGCGAGAAACAGCGGCCGGCGGGCGATGAGATTTCAGATCTCGGCCCCGATGCGGTGCGTCCCGTCGAGCCCGAAAACCCGCAGAACAACGAGTGCTGGGTCCGCTACAAGCGGGTCGAGAGCTTCTTCGCGTCGACTCCGCGCAGCCGCCACTACACGCTCGACTACGTGTCGGGTGTGGTGACGTTTGGTGATGGACGTCGCGGGATGGTGCCGCCCGAGGGTAAGAACTCGATCGTGGCCCAGTCATATCGCATCGGTGGGGGGTCGCTTGGCAACGTCAACGTCGGTACGCTGACGTCATTGGGCCGCGCGCTCGCATACATCGAGGGCGTCACGAATCCACTGCCTGCCACGGGCGGCGCGGATCGCGAGACCATCGAGGAGGCCAAGGCGCGCGCCCCGTATACGATCAAGAGCCGCGACCGCGCGGTGACGACCGAGGACTACGAGATGCTGGCGTTGCGTGCGTCGACGACGCTCGCGCGCGCGCGCTGCGTCCCTGATCGCTCCAACCGCGGCCACGTGACGCTCGCCCTCGTGCCCAAGGGCGAGACCAAGCTCGAGGAGCTCGGGCGTCGGCTCGTGCCCTCGAACGAGGTGCTGCGCTACGTGAAGCGCTACCTCGAGGATCGCAAGCTTGTCGGCACGGTGCTAAACGTGGTGCGACCGCGCTACAAGGATCTGTCGCTCAAGGTGGTGTTGATCCGCCGCACCGTCGGAACGTCGGATCGCTTGCGCAAGGACATAGAGGTCAAGCTCCGCCGCTATCTGCACTCGCTGGTCGGCGGGCGCGACGGCAAGGGCTGGGAGTTCGGACGTCCGGTCCTCAAGGCCGAGCTCGTGCACCTGATCGAGGAAGTGCCTGGAGTCGAGGGCGTCGACGCGCTCGGCATCTGGTACGAGGCGCGCAACATCGGTATCGAGCACCTTCGGCTCGACGACGACGAGCTGCCGTTCCTCGTGCACGTCCACGTGACGGAGAAGGTCCGGGACGACATCAAATGAGCACCTCAGCGAAGCTGAGTACCGCGCAAGGCGCGCGGGCGACCGCAAAGCGGGCGCTTGATCATGTCCGCGGAAGCGACAACTAGCGATGGCGACCGACGCTCTGCTGAACCGAAAAGTCGTCCGGGTCCCGGACGTCGTCGGGCGCCCGCTCAACAAGGCGCAGATTCTCCTCGAGGATTCCGGACTTCCGCGCGTGGTCACGCTGTACCGCGAGAGCTACGAGGACCGGGACACCGTCCTCGAGCAGCGTCCGACCCGCGGACAGATGGTCTACGAGGACACCGAGGTCACGATCTGGATCGCGCGCCGCGGCCTACTCGAGAACCTCCCCGCGATCTACCGCCGGTCGGACGCCGTTGGCCGCAACCTCGTCCGCGAGCTGTGCTTCGTATTCGAGCACATGTTCGACTCGGTCGAACGGAACCTCATCGATGGATGGCGTTTCTACGATCCGCACGTCGCGCCGCTCGACTTTCTTGATTGGCTCGCGAAGTGGACGGCCTTCACGATGGACCTCGACTGGCCGGAGGAGCAGAAGCGCGCGCTCATCCGCCGCTCCGTCGACCTCTACCGCATCAGAGGGACCAAGCGAGGCCTGACGTTGTTCCTGACGCTGTTCACCGGGCACGAGCCCGACATCAGCGAGAACACGTGGCCCTTCAAGGGATTCCGCGTGGAGGGCGAGGGCGCCGAGGAGGGCGCGCGCATCGGGATCGACTCGGTGGTGCTCCCGCCCGTCGACCTGGCCCACTGCTTCGTTGTCGACATGCCGATCAAGTTCGAATCGGTGACCCCGGAGATGGTGATCCGTATCCATCAGATCATCTCGACGGAGAAGCCGGCCCACACGCAATACTACCTGCGCTTTGCCGAGGAGAAGGGTGACGTAGAGCTGCGCGAGTTCTTCGCGATTGGCCTGCGTTCCGGCATCGGTATTGGCGCAGAAGTCGTCGAAGGCTCTGAAGGCGAGGACCAGTAATGAGCGAGCAAGCACCGCAGGGTTTCAAGCGCATCAACTTCTTCAAGGGGTTCCTCACCACCGAGAAGGACTGGAACGACGCCGAGCGCTACCACATCGACAAGCGCCGTCTGCACAACCGCCTGTTGCATTCACCGGGCATCGTGCACGGCTTCCAGGGCGACCTAAAGGTCACGTCGCGTGCACGCGGCGACCTGTCGGTCGAGATCCAGCCGGGCTACGCGATCGATGGTCAGGGCAATGACCTGATGATCTTCGACGCGGCGATCCGCAACATCAACCTCGAGGAGTATCGGCTCCCGCAGACGGTCTACATCGTGCTGCGCTACTACGAGGAGCTCACCGACTTCATCGCGTACAAGGAGAACCTCGAGTACAAGGGCCACCGCCGCGTGCTCGAGTCCTGCCGCGTCGAGCTCTCGCAGACCGAGCCCGACATCAACCGTGAGGTCGAGCTCGGCCGCATCTACCTCGAGAAGGGCGTCCAGCGCGTTCGCGATGCGCGCGACCCGCACGACCCCAAGGCCAACGAGATCGATCTCCGCTACACGCCGCGAGGTGGGTATGCGGGCTCGAACCTGCCGCCCGCGTTGCGACTCCGCCTCGAGAACCTCCTGACGACGGTACGCCGCTGTGCCATCGAGTACACCCGCCGCGGCGTGATCAGCGCTCACGACGTCGTGCAGGCGTGCAACTCGGCGCTCATGCTGCTGTACGCGAACCTCGTCGACCTGCGGAACGTGTTCGACATGTTCCGCCTGATCATCGATGGTGAAGGCGAGCTCGCCCTCGACGTCGACGTCCATCACCCGACGATCGCGCAGAAGAAGGAGTTCTCCGAGTACCGCCGCCAGGTCGAGATCCTTCGCGGCCTGCTCGCCGAGAACAAGAACACCATGGACTCGTACATGAACCTGCTGGCGTACCAGGCGAAGTGTACGGAGATCGCGCTCGCCGCGATTGCCGGCGAGAAGCCGATGATCGCCGCGCCGGAGAAGAAGGAAGAGGCGCCCAAGATCGCCGACATCAAGGACTGGGAAGGTGTCAAGGGCATGCCGGCGCCCAAGCCGTCCATGGACCTCGAGGGCATCACTTGGGTGCTCGTCGACGAGATCGAGATTCTCAACAAGGAATCCGAGGACAAGCACTTGTTCACGATCAAGGAGGCCAAAGACTCCTATCGGTCGCGGCAGAAGCTCAAGTACCCCGACGGCACTACCGTCGAGGATACGGGGCGCGCGCACGTCGACGGTTACAGCGAGTTCAAGGTCTCCAACATCACGCCGGGCCGCCCGCTCGTGATGCTCCGTCGTATGGACTACGTCTACGGCGACTACGAGATCGAGATGAGCGTCAACGGCAAGAAGGTCAGTGTCGTGTCGTGCGTCGGTACCGACCGCGTGCACCGCTGGCGCAACTGGCCGGTGATGATCGCCGCCGAGCACGTGACCGCCGACAGCCTGACCCTGCGCCAGCAGTCGGTGACCGCGGGCCGCGACATCAACATGTTCCACATCTGGATTTACCAGCCCAAGTAGGCGGGGCTGCCGGTATTGTCGTCGACAGAACCGGGGGGCCTCCCCCGGTTTTTTGTGCCCTGCGGTCAGCTCGACGAGAACTGCCTCGCGGGAGACACGCATTGCTTCCCTTTCGTCGTGTTATTGTAACGCGTACGCCTGGGGGCGTGCCTCGCGAGGGGATTACCAACCCGTGTTCCTCAGATACATCGACTTCGTCTTCGCGCCGTTCCGCTCGGTCTACAACAAGTGGATCGGCGTCAAGAACGTTCACGGCAACATCAAGGTCGATATCAATCGCTCGAAGGCGCTCGCTCAGCGCGGAAAGAACTTCGCCGGACAGGCGGGGAGCCTTGGGGGGCAGGGGCAACAGGCGCAGCAGGGGCAGCCGCAACCAGGGCAGCCGCAGCAGGGACAGCAACCTCAGCAGGGATGGCCGCAGCAGCAGGGCTATCCTCAGCAGCAAGCTCAACAGGGAGCGTACATGCAGCAGGGAATGCCGCCGGGCATGCCACCAGGAATGCCACCAGGGATGCCGCAAGGAATGCCAGGGATGCCACAGGGCATGCCGGGTATGCCTCCTCAGGGTGGTCCCACCTCAGCGCCCGCCGTTCGCTCGAGCGGGTTCTGGCTGTGGAAGAAGAAGTTCTGTACCCAGTGCGAGCAGCAGCTCGACAAGACCTGGGAGAGCTGCCCCTATTGCGCGCAGATCGCGCAGCAGGCCGCGGCCGCACCAGCGAAGTTGCAGGCGCTGAAAACGCAGGCCTTCGTTCTCGATCAGGGCGGTGGTCCCGGCAGTATGCAGCTGCTCGGCTGGATCATTCCGTTGCAGGGCCCGCAGAAGGGCGAGCTGTTCACGCTGCAGCCGACGACGATCATCGGCACGGATCCGAAGTGCAACATCGTGCTGCAAGACAAGTTCATGTCGAGCAAGCACGCCGAGATCAAGGCCGAGAACGGAATGTGGGTGCTCCGCGATTCCGGGTCGACGAACGGCACCTACGTGAACAACAAGCGCATCGATCGCCACGAGCTCGTCGACAACGACTTCGTGAAGTTCGGCAGCGCGCTGCTGAAGTTCAAGAGCCTATGAGCAAGCGCACGCTACTCGCTTTCGTTTCGCTGTGGTCGCTCGTCGCGTCGATGTTCGGCCCGTCGATGGCGCGCGCCGAGGGCAACATCGAAGTGTTCCTCTCGGTCAGGACGCCGGATCCTGCGTCGAAGAACAAGGATGACGCGCCGAGCATCGAGGCCACGATCATCGGTGGCGCGACGGTGCCGCAAGACAAGTTCGTCCTGACCGAGCCGGGCGCGAAGACGCCGATCTCGATGAAGGCGACGTCGCTGCGGCCGTACACCGCGGGCGCCGAGACGATCGCGATCGCGTTCGTGTTCAACGGCCAAGAGATCTGGATTGGTAACGACAAGGTCCTCCCGGAGGATGACCCGTCGCGCTACCCCGGCATCCTCGAGCCGATGAAGACGGCGCTCCAGACGGTGCCGTTCGCGCAGGCGGGACCCGCGGGCAGCAAGGGCGTGCTCATCGTCTACGGCGAGAAGGCCGAAATCCGTGTCCCGATGGGCCCCATCGCCAACATCAACGCCGAATCGCTCGGCACGCAAAAGGACTACTTCAAGAAGAGCGGTTACTCGATGGTGCAGGGCATCTCCGCGGCGATCTCGGAGCTGCACAATGTCACCACGTCGCGTAAGGCGCTGATCATCGTCAGCGACGGTAACGATAGCAACGCCGACACCGTGAAGGGCGAGCTGACGAATCTCAAGAAGCTCGCGGCGCAGGAAAAGATCCAGACGTTCGCGATCATCTACAAGGGGCCGCTGTCCGACGCGCGTAACGACATCACGACGATGATTCCCACGGCGACGACGGTGGATAGCGCCGAGGCGATCGCGAACGCCATCAAGGCGATCCTCTCGCGCATGTCCGATCGCTACTACCTGACGTTCCCGGGCTACGATCCGAAGCTGAAGACCGGCTTTGCCTGGGACGGCAAGTCGCACGACCTCGTCGTGAAGATCGACAAGGACGAGACGGACCCCGTGACGCTCACCCTGGCGCCCACGTGGAGCCCGCCCAAGCCGGGCGGCGGCTTCCCGTGGTGGATCCTCATCGTGGTTCTCGTCGTGGTGTTGCTCATCATCATCATCGCCGTAAAGGCCTTCGGAAAGAAGGAAGAGCAGGCGCCGATGCCGATGCCGATGCCGATGCCCATGCCCATGATGCCGGGCGCCGAGCCGCCGAAGCCCGCGGGGCCGGTGAAGACGGTGATGATCAGCGTCGGTGGTGGCGACGACGGGTTCCCGGTCGTCGCCTGGCTGGTACCGATGAATGGACAAAACGCGTTCCAGACGTTCCGCCTACGCTCGGGCGGGACCAAGATCGGTACGGCGGCGCCGGCCGACATCGTGGTGAACGATGGCTTCATGAGCACCGAGCACTGCCTGATCCAGGGTTCGCAGGGCGTGTTCACGCTCATCGACAACGGCTCGACGAACGGTTGCTACGTCAATGACCGCAAGGTCAACAAGCACGAGCTCCTCGACAACGACATGATCACGCTCGGCAAGACCAACTTCAAATTCAAGTCGATTAACTAGCGATCGGCGCTCGTGAGCTCTGGAATGTTGATCGGCCTGATCGCGGGCGGCGCCGTGCTGTTGCTCGTCGTCGTCGCGGTGTTGGCGAAGCGCTCGTCGGCCCCGGCGCAGCAACGCGTCTGTGGCGGCTGTCGGCGCGTGATGTTGCCTGTGTGGACCAAGTGCCTGTTCTGCGGTTGGGCCCCGGGTGCGCGGCTCGAGTTCATCCTCGGGCCGATGGCCAATCAGACGCTTCAGCTGACCGACGACGTGACGACCATCGGGTCGGTCGCGGGAAACACGGTCGTGCTGGCGGACCCCGCAGTGTCACGGAAGCACGCGGGTATCCGCAAGGTCGACGGGGCGTACGAGCTGGCCGATCTCGGGTCGACCAACGGCGTGTACGTGAATGGCCACAAGGTCCCCAAGAAGACCCTCGAGCCCGGGGACATCATCCGCGTCGGCAATACCGAGGCGGTGTTCAAGCGCGACTAACGGCGGCTGCGCCGCAGACGAGGTACGCCCCAGCGACGGCCATGCATCGTCCCGTCGGCAGGCGGTTGGGACACTCGCGATAGTGCGGTACCATCGACCCAGCTAATGGCACGCCTCCAGTTTCGCGACAGCCAGGGCCGAACAGGAACGGTCGATCTGTCGCCGACCGAGACGGTTTACGTCGGTCGCGGTCTCGAGTGCGCGATTCGTACCGACGACGGCATGGTCTCGCGCAAGCACGCCCAGATCCGCATGGAGAATGGGCGCTACGTCATCGAGGACCTGGGTAGCTCGAACGGTACCCATCTCAACAACGTCCGCATTCAGAAGCAGGCGATCAGCCCCACGGATTCGATCCAGTGTGGCTCGCTGATGATCACCTTCATCGACGACGGTGGAGGCATCGCCGCGCAAGGCGCGCCGCCGGCGAAAAAGGGCGGCACGATGGTGCTCGAGCGCAACGAGCCCGGGCTTGGTGCCCCTGGTGGTGGCGCCCCCTCGCTGCCGGGACCCGGCGCGCCACCGATGCCCGGGATCGGGCCGCCGTCATTTGGTGGGGCACCAGGAGGTCCACCTAGCTTTGGCGCGGGTGGTTCGTTCGGCGGTCCACCGCCGGCCACGAACATGCCGTATGGCGGTCCGCCGGGAATGCCGGCGGGAATGCCGCCCGCTATGCCCGGGATGAGCGCGGGTGGTCCGCCGGGGATGCCGGCGCCAGGAATGCCGGGTCCGCCGGGGATGCCGCCTCAGGGTGGCGCGCCAGCAATGCCGGGTGGTGGTCCCCCAGGAATGCCGGTTGGGCCGGCACAAGGCGGCAGCATGTTCGGTGCGGGCCGTGGCTACACCGCACCATCAGGTGGTTCGTTCGGGAACCCGCCGGCGATGCCGAGTGCTGGTGCGCCGAACCTCCCGTACGGTGGACCTCCGGGCATGCCGGGAGGCGCGGGCGGTCCACCGGCGATGCCCGGGGCGGGTGCGCCGAACCTCCCGTACGGTGGTCCGCCTGGACTCCCGGGTGGTCCGCCGGCGATCCCGGGCGGAGCGCCATATGGCGGCCCGCCAGGCATGCCGGGGGGGGCGGCCGTGCCAGGCGGTTCGCCGGGTGCAAACCCGAGCATGTTTGGTCGTGGTGGCCCGGTCGGTGTACCGGGCGCGCCGCCGCGCAGCGCCGCCGACGACGCCGAGAGCAAAGTTCTCGTCGATCTGGGCCTCGAGCACGACCCGGCAAAGGCCAGCGCCGAGGTCAAGAACCTCCGCGCCGAGCTCGAGAAGGCGACGGCACAGTACGAGCGCGAAGTCGCTGACGGTAAGCGCGTGCGCGCCGAGGCAGCGACGCTGCGCGATCGTGTCGAGGAGCTGCGCGCGCAGATCAAGGACCGCGAGGATCAGGTCGCCGCGCATGACCGCGTCGCCGACGAGCTGCGCGACGAGCTGCAGCAGACGCGCACCGAGATCGTGCGGATGCGGAACGAGATGAGCGAGATGGCCGAGAACATGGCCGCTCGCGAGCGCCAGGCGGCTCGCGCCGTCGAGGACACATCGAAGATCCGCGAGGACATGGAGGACATGCAGCGGCAGCTCATGGAGCTGTCGCGCACCAAGGATGAGGGCTGGAAGAAGCTCAACCTCCAGCTCACCGAGATCGAGCACCTGCGGGAAGTGATCAACGAGCAGGAGCGGATGCTCGAGGAGCGCCGCGTCGGCCTGATCTCGCAGGAAGAGGTCATCAAGGAGCTGCGCGCCGAGAAGGAGAAGAACCTCAAGGCGATCGCGCAGCTCAAGGCCGAGCGCGACAACATCTCCGCGCAAGCGACCCGGACGAACGCACAGATCAGCGGCCTCGAGGAAGAGAACCGCCGGCTCGGACGCCTCCTCGTGGAGGCGCAGACCGATGCGAGCCGTGGCGGCAGTGCGGGGCAGCAAGACCATATGGTGAAGCTGACCGCGGACATCAAAGATCTCCGCGTCGATCTCAAGAAGGTCGAAGCGGATCGCGATCGTCTGAGTGAGAGCTACGAGCTTGCCGAGCGTGATCGCCAGAAGCTCGAGGGCCGCCTCGCGCAGCTCGAGGTCGAGCTGCAGGAGACCGTGCACGCGAAGCTCGCTGCCGAGAGTGCGCGCAACGTCGCCCAGGATGCACTCGCGAAGGCCGAGGTGGCGCGCCACAAGGCGGCCGAGGAGGCCCTCGCTGCTGCCAAGGCGCGGGATGCGGCATCGACGGGCGGTGACGACGCGCGACGCGAGCTCGACAAGCTGCGCCGGCGCGTCGCCGAGCTCGAGAAAACAGGCGCACCGACGCCGGGGCTCGATCCGCAGGAGATCCAGCACGAGCGCGAGGCCGCCGAGCGCAAGCTGAAAGACGCGATCGAACGTGCCGCGGCGGCCGAGCGGTCGCAGAAGGCTCTGCAGGCGGAGGTCGATGCTGCCAAGACCGACGCCGCGAAGGCGCGCGCGGAAGCGGCGCGTGTCAAGGCAACGGCCGACGCACAGGCCGAGGCGATCATCGATGCGGCGGGCGGCTCGCCGGCCGCAAGTAGCGACCTCGCGAAGGCCGCGGGCGAGGTCTACGCGACCATCAACGACATCTTGTCGGAGATGCGCAACAACATGGTGCTGGTCAAGGGCGAGCTGCCCAACCTACAGGCGGATGCCGAGACGATGCAGGCGGTGACAGATGCCGTCGAAGCGCTTGTCGATAACGCCGAGACTGCGAAGGGCGCACTGCGTGGCCTCCGCGATCTCGCCGAGGTGAAGTGAGAGCATGACCATCGAGCACAAGCGAAGCAGCAAGGGCGAGATCGAGGATCTGATCCGGGCGCGGTACTCGCTGATCTGGGTCACGTCGCCAGAGGAGACGCGCGTCGAGGAGTCGCTGCGCAAGACCTGCGTCGAGCGCGAGATGCGCCTCGAAGTGTGGTCGATCACCGAGGGGTTCAAGGTGATCGCGAACGGGCAGGGCACGCGCGACGTGAAAGACCCGATGAAGGCGATCGATCACGTGATCCGCGCCGAGGGCCGCGCGCTGTTCGTGCTGCGCGACTTCCATCCGTTCTTGAAGGAACCGGCGGTGGTTCGCCGGCTGCGAGATGCAGCGACCGAGCTACGCAAGACGAAGAAGAGCCTGATCGTCCTGTCGCCGGTGACCAAGATCCCGCCCGAGCTCGAGAAGAGCATCTCGGCGGTCCTCGACTGGGAGCTGCCGAACCGCATGGAGATCGAGGGCGCGGCGCGCAAGGTGCTGCCCAACCTGCCCGCCGCGACGCAGCAGGTGATCGAGAGCGATCCGACGTACATGGAGCGCGTCGTCGAAGGTGCGCTTGGCCTCACGCTCGTCGAAGCGGAGAACGTATTCGCCAAGAGCGCGGTGCGCACGCACACGTTCGACCTCGAGACGATCCTCGAGGAGAAGAAGCAGATCATCCGCAAGAGCGGTCTGCTCGAGTACTACGAGCACCGCGAGGAGTTCAGCGACGTCGGCGGCATGGAGATCTTGAAGGACTGGCTGGTCAAGCGGCGCAACGCGTTCAGCTCGCGTGCGCGCGACTTCGGCCTGCCGCTGCCCAAGGGCATCCTCATGATCGGCGTGCCGGGTACCGGTAAGTCGCTCACCGCGAAAGCGGTCGGCGCGCTGTGGCAGATGCCGCTGCTGCGCCTCGACGTCGGCAAGATCTTCGGTGGCCTCGTCGGCTCGTCGGAAGAGAACATCCGCAACGTCATCAAGACCTCCGAAGCGATCGCGCCCGCGATCCTGTGGATCGACGAGCTCGAGAAGGGCTTCTCGGGCACCGGGTCGTCGGGCCAGACCGATGGTGGCACCACGTCGCGCGTTTTCGCGTCGTTCATCACCTGGCTGCAGGAGAAGACGACGCCGGTGTTTGTGATCGCGACCGCCAACAACGTAAGCGCGCTGCCGCCCGAGTTGCTGCGCAAGGGCCGCTTCGACGAGATCTTTTTCTGCGACCTGCCCGACCGCGAGGACCGCCGATCGATCATGGATATCCACCTGCGCAAGAAGAAGCGCGACCCCGCGCAGTTCGACCTCGACAAGCTCGTCGAGGCGACTGTCGATTACTCGGGCGCCGAGCTGGAGCAGGCCGTGATCGCCGCCCTTTACGACGCGTTCGATACCGGCAACGACCTCACCACCGAGGGCCTGCTGAACACGCTGAAGGACATCGTGCCGCTCGCGATCACCATGCGCGAGCAGATCGAAGC
The DNA here is from genome assembly GCA_033763475.1 of Kofleriaceae bacterium. Lineage (GTDB taxonomy): Bacteria > Myxococcota_A > Polyangia > Haliangiales > Haliangiaceae > JABFXX01. The sequence continues at coordinate 45,264 of JANRKM010000184.1, read as the reverse complement.
GATGCGCGAGTGGGCGCGGACGCGCGCGCGCCCCGCTGCCGCGCGCAAGGGCTCTGTCGCACAGGCCAAGAAGCCCGGCTGGATGGCTAGGCACGGGGCGCCCGCGTCCAACCTCGGCGACAAGGGACTCGAGATCGACGACGGCGAACGGAAGCTCGAGCTCTGAGTTCTTCGTTCGCGATTACGTCGTACACTGAAAGGACGCCATGTCGCATTTCACGAAGTGCGCTCTCAAGATGACGAACCTCGCGGCGATCAAGAAGGCCCTCGCCGACATGAAGCACGAGTTCGTCGAAGCCGAGCAGGGGCAGTCCGTGACGGTCCGCGGCTACCGCGGCGATTCGCTCAAGGCCGCCATCTCGGTCAACATGGGCCGCTACGACGTCGGTGTCGTCGACAACCAAGACGGCACATACGACATCACGGCCGACTGGTGGGGCGTGGAGACGACGAAGGGCGTCTCCGAGGAAGAGTTCAAGCACCAGCTCAGCCAGCGGTACCAGTACCACAACGTCAAACAGGCCTGCGAAGAGAAGGGCTACGCCGTCGAGGAAGAAGTCAACGAGGAGGACGGCTCCATTCGCCTGGTCGTTCGCAAGTGGGGGGCAGAATGAGCGTGAAGAAAGAGATCGAGATCGTGATCAACGCCAAGGGCGAGGTGACCTTCGAGATGAAGGGCATGAAGGGCGCCAACTGCTTCGCCGAGACCGAGTTCCTCCAGCAGGCGCTCGGCGGCGAGTCCGCGGTCGTGGATCAGCAGAAAACCAGCGAATATTACGAGCAATCCGCCGAGGGATACGTGTCGAGTTGGTCCGGGGAAGGCCGGGACGAGTAACCCCGTAGAAAGACTCAAGTGGTCACCGAAGATCCCAACGATCCGTCACAGCTCCCGCCGACGGAAGGTCGCGCGGAGGACCTGAACGACGAGCTGGCCAAAAAGTACGACCCGGATCGTCTGCTTGGAATGGTCTCGAAGCGCGCCGGTAAGGGCGAACGCCTCGACCACAGTATCCGGTCCAAGTACGAGAAGCGGTTCGGCGTCGACCTGGGCCACGTGCGCGTGTACATGGGCGAGTTCGCCGAGGAGTTTAACCGCCAGCGAAATGCGTACGCCGTCACGATCGGCGCCACGGGCATGATCCTCATGGGCAACTCGCCCGATCGCTCGATGGGCAGTGCGGCCGGCAAGGCGCTGCTCGCCCACGAGCTCACCCACGTCGCGCAGGCCAAGCGTGGTCAACAGCGTGGCTTGAGCTTCAAGGGCGCATCAGCGATGCCGTTTGCCGAAGAGCATGAGGCCGAAGCCGAGGCGGTGGAAGCGGACATCCATGCCGAGGAACAAGGCGTGGCCGCGTCGAGTGCGGGTAGCAACGAGGCGGCGGCAGCGGGCAAAGCCGCCATGCAGAACAAGGAAGCCCTCGAAGCTGCGCTCGAGAAGGTCAAGGAACGCGTGATGGAGATGGCCGCCGACGCCGCTCGTACCCAGATGTGGCGGAACAGCACGCAGCGTCGCGCCTGAGCAGGACATACGCATTCGTGTCCGCGCGAAGCAAGGACGCGAATTTCGTTACCGCGAAGGCGCCCCAGTGGGGGGGCCGATCGCGGTATCTTCGAACGCGATGAGCGATACGAGCGCCGATGCTGGCGTGATCCAGTCTCGTGTCCAGTTCGAGCGGCTGATCGCTGAAGAGGAGCTCGGGGGCCGGACGATCGCGGGGTTCGCCGCACCATCGCTGCTGATGCGCGGCGCGGACCTCGACAACGTGACGATCGAGAAGCTCGATCTTCGCGGCGCCGACTGCGACGAGTCGCGGCTCGAGCGCGCCGAGCTCAAGCTGTCCGACTTGCGGACGTCGCAATGGAAGGGTGCGCTCTGGCATCGCGTGAAGGCCAAAGACTGTGACCTCACCGAGCTCGACCTGACCGGGGCGCAGCTGTTGCGATGCGAGCTCGGGCCGGTGCGCATGTCGCGGATCAAGCTGCATCGCGCGCGCATCCAGGACACGACGTTCAAGGATTCGGAGCTGTACTCGGCGGACCTCGCAGGTGCGGTGTTGCTCAAGGTCGTGTTCGAGGGATACGAGCACGCCACCGTGTCGCTGTCGCGTACGGACTGGACAGGCGCGTCGCTGTTCGACGTCGATTTCAAGCGCGCCAACATGTACGGCGCCAACCTCAAGAACGCCGTGCTCGTGCGCTGTAACCTGCGCGGCGTGAATCTGTGCTCGGCGGTTCTGACCGGCGCGCGCCTCGTCGGGTGCGAGACCACCGGTGTCGACCTCGATGGAGCTACGTTCTAGGAGCCTCTATGCCGTCCCGTCCTGACCTTCGCGAGATCGCCACCAACATTCGTGAGGCATTCGCCGACGCCGATCGCGAGACCTTGCTCGACGTCCTGACGTTTGTCGTCAAGGAGTACGTCGTCGAAGGCCCGCCGCCGATGCTGATCCATCAGGCGGAGAACCTCGCCGATCTGAAGGGCGCTTCGTTCGCGCAGCTCGTCACGGCGATGCAGACGCGCTTCGATCACCCGGAGCTCGCGATGTTCGTTGTCGACGGAGAGCAGGTCTCCGTGCGCATTGGTGGCGTCGTCCAGCCGCTGTTGCCCTCGCGCCAGCCGCTGACACCCTCGAACGAGTTGCCGCGTCCCGCCGCAGGTGTGCGCGTCGTCGAGGCCACGGTACAGCCTCGACCGGCACCGGCACCGCAAGCGCCCGCACCGGCGCCGGCCCCCACGGCGAGCGCGCCCCCGCCCGTGCGTGGCATCTCGCTGCGCGGTCGGCCGAGTGAAGGCGACGCACCAGCGGCTCCGCCCGCGGCGCCAGCACCGGCAGCACCTGCTGCGACGCCGGCGCAAGGGCAGGGCGCGGCGCCCGGTCCCGAGAAGAAGCCCGAGGGTGGCGACGACGCGTCGGCGCGGTTCAGCTTGCTGGAGCTCGACTAGTGTCGTCGGTCGCTCGTCGCTATTACGAGCGTGGCCGCGCAGCGCTCGAGACCAACGACCTCGAGTCTGCACAGGAGTCGCTGCGCGCCGCACTCGATCTCGCACCGCAGTTTGGCAACGCGCGCGTCGCGTATGCCGTCGCGCTCGCCAAGGCAGGCGATGCACCACGCGCCGCTGGCGTGCTTCGCGCCGGGCTCGGTCGTGCCTCATCACCGATCTCTGCTGCCGCGATGTACGCGACCCTCGGGGACGTGCTGACGATCGGCGGAGACTTCTACGGTGCCGAGGAAGCCTTCCAGACCGCGGCGCGCACGCCGGGCTTCGAGGCACGTGCCGCGGCGGGGCTCGCCCGTGTGTATGCACGCCTCGCGCGCTTCAAGGACATGGCCGAGCAACTGAAGCGCGCAGCCGCGATTCGCTAGAAGCGTGTAGCGCATAGGGGCCCCAAGGGGGCTGTCCCTCATTGGCGTCGACGTTCAGGACAGCCCCCTAACGAACCGTCGCCGGCGGCGAGATCGCCGTGCCGTCGAGGGTGCCTTTCACCCAAACGACGCCCGCGCCACCACCTCCGCCACCGCCACCGCCGTGCTGACCGGTGCCTGCGGTGCCGGGGCTGCCCGCGGTGGGATTCGTCGAGCCGACCGAGCCCGCGCCGCCAGCGCCACCTTCCGAGCTGCCCGTGCCGCCAGCGGCGGCCGTGTCAAAGCCGTCGTCACCCGGTGCGCCGGCCGCTGTCTCGCCGCCACCTTCGGCGCCACCGCCGCCGTTCGCGACGACCGAGCCGATGACATGGATCATGGGCGCCTCGAGGCCGACGAAGCCGCCTGAACCACCGCCGCCGCCGCCCGAGCTGCCGGAGCTCGCGGGTGTTGCCGGCGCACCTGCGCCCGACGCCTGGATGCCGCCGAACACGGTGATCGACGTGCCCGCGGCGAGGTAGACCGCGCCTCCGCCGGCGCCACCGGTGCCGGGCATCGCGACCATGCCGTTGCCGCCGGTCGCGCCAGCACAACCGCCGCGCAGGAACGTCACCTGCTGGGCCGCGATCGCGGTGCCGGCGCTGCCGCCTTCACCCGCGCCGCCGCCGCCGAGCCCGCCGAATCCGCCGCGCGTGCCGAAGCTGCCGCCACCCCCGCCGCCGCCGTGGCGGCCGTTGCCACCGGTTGTCGTCGTGGGGCATGCCGCGGGGTTGGCGCCCGCACCGTCGCGAGTGCCGCGACGGCTCGCGACGTCAAGCACGCCCTGCACCGTGATCGTCTCCGCCGCGACGAGGACCAGCGGGCGCGCGCCCGTGGCGATCAGGCCCGCCGCATCCACGACAATCGTGCCGCCAGCGATCAGGCAGACCTCGGGGCCCGAGGTTTGCGCCACGACCTCGCACCGCGAATCGGTCATCGTTTCGATCGCGCCCGTGAGCGTGATCGCTTCCGTCGGAGGCGTGTCGTAGCACCGCGGCACGAGCTCGCCGTAGCAATACGAAGCGTCGCTCGGCACAACGTCGGCGTCGCCGAGCGTCAGGTCTTCGATACCGAGGATCGAGTTGCAGCCGGCGCTCGCCAGCGCGACTGCAAGGCCCACGTGCCGCACGAGAGAAACGGTACCACGGTCGATCGAGTGAACGCGAACCTTGTGGCGACGCGAGCGCACGACGCGTTACGCTTAGAGCGTGAGGATCTCGGGCGCCGCCCTGGTAGTTCTCCTGGTGTGCATCACCGCGCAGGCCTGGGGGCAGTCCGGGACCCCAGCCGAGCAGGCATTCAACCGTGGACGCGAGCTGCTCAAGGTCGGCAACTATGCCGAGGCCTGCGCCGCCTTCGAGGAGAGCCAGCGCCTCGAGCCGCAGACCGCGACCCAGCTGAACATCGCGCTGTGCAGCGAGCAGATGGGCAAGCTCGGCACCGCGTTGCGGATCCATCGCGACCTCGCGCATCGCGAGGACAACCCGCAGCACAAGATCTCGGCGGATGCGGTGGCCGCGCTCGAGCCGCGTGCGCCGCGCCTCAAGATCGACGTGAGTGAGGGCGGCCAGCGGGCGCGCATGCCGTCGGGGCTCACCGTACGCGTGAACGGGATGAAGGCGACCAACTTCCGCGAGACCCCGGGCGACCTCGGGCTCAATCGAGTGGTCGCGACTGCGCCCGGATACAAGCGCGTGACCAGCGAGGTCAACATCACCAGGGAAGGGAAGACCGAGGTGGTGACCATCATCCTCGAGCCTCTCGAGCCGGGCGCACCCGAGGAGCTCGACCCCGAGGACGTGCAGTTCAACGCGACCACCAGGAAGCGTAAGGCCGCGCCGCCCCCGACGACGTCGTCGTCCCGCAAGACGATCGGCATCTCGATGACGGGCCTCGGTGCCGGGGTGCTCGTGGGCGGCGTGGTGGCCGGTGTGATGGCGCGTTCGAAGTGGAGCGACGCCAAGGCAGCATGTGGTGGGGGCACGACGTGCACCTCGGAGGAAGACCTCGCCCGCGGTAACGAGCTCGCCGACAGCGCGCGCTCGCGCGGCAATATTTCGACGGTGCTGGTGATCGCTGGTGGCGCGGTGGCAGCCGGTGGATTGGTGATGTGGCTGACCGCACCGAAGCAGGAGCGCGGCGTGGCGCTCGCACCGGGCGCAGGCTCGGCGACCGCGGGCCTGTCGCTCGTCGGTCACTTCTAGGCGGGCTGGTCAGCGGCGAGGCGTTGTTACTCGAGCGGTGCCAATGTCGCCAACGCGCTGGCCGCCTCGTCCGCGTAGGCCTTCCACCGTGCGCCCTTCAGTAGCTTCGCAGCCGCAGCCAGCTTCGCGCCGGCTTCGGGGGAGCGCAGTGCAACTTGCGCCAGGCCCTCTTCGAGGTACGCGACGCCGAGATCACTCGAGCCGGGACCGATCGTGGTGGCGATGATCGGCTGCGCGCGACGCGCGAGCTCGAGGGCGCGCGCATTGTCGCCGGCCTTGCGCGCGAGGCGCGCTTGGCGACGCAAAGCGTCTCCGATCGGGCCCTCGTTGCCGCCGTGACCGGTCACGTGGGCGAGCAGCGTGGTCGCTTCCGCCGTGCGGCCACGCGCGAGCGCGGCATCGGCGAGTACGACCATCGCGGCAAGCCGGTCGCCCGTGGCGCTCGGACCGAGCTTCGCGATCTCGTCGACCATGCGCTTGGCGAGCGTCTCGGCTTCGTCGACGTGCCCGTTGGCGATCAGGATCTGTGCGAGGTAGACCTGCCCGCGGAGCCCGGGCGCGGTGTTGCCCTTGGTCGCGAGTAACAGCTCGGCGCCTGCGCGCGCACTGGCGATAGCAGCCTCTGGCTCGCTGTTGGCGTCGAGGGCGAACGCGAGGCTCATCTGATCATCCGCGACCCTGGGCGCCCGGGGGCCGAGCTGTGCGATCCGGCGCGCCACGATATCCTTCCGCAGCGCGACCGCGCGCGGGAAGTCACCGAGCGCGTAGACCACGCTCGCCAGGTTGGAGTCGTAGGAGATCACGGCGGGATGCGCCTCGCCGTAGACCTCGGAGGCGAGCTCGCGAGCGCGTGCATAGTGCTTCCCGGCCTCCTCGAACTTGCCCTGAAACAGCGCGACACCCCCAAGCGTGTTCACGATCTCGCCACGCCGCATCGCATCGAAATTGGCGCGCTCCGCGATGTCGAGCGCGTAGGTCGCTTCGCGCGCGGCCTCGTCGAAGCGCTTGCGCGCGTTGGCGAGGATCGCCGCCGAGAAGTGCACGTTGGCTTCGACGTGAGGAGGCTTGCCGAGGCGCGCGGAGGTGGAGGCAGCGAGCGCGAGCCAGGTGTCCGCCTCGTCGTAGCGCTCCTGTAGACGCCCGAGGTTGAGCGCGAGCCCGGAGGCTGCGACGGCGAAGGTGACGTCGGCGTGGCCTTCCTGGGCGGCGGCCAACGTGGAGCGGAGCAGCGCCTCCCCCTCCTTCGGTGGCTTGATTTGTTCGCTCGCGTTCGCCGCGTTCAAGAGCCCTTGCGCATACGTTGGCTTGTGTCCGAGCTGGCCGGCGCGCGGCAGGACGCGGTCGAGGATCGCGAGGGCCTCGCGGTGCTTGCCGAGGTAGCGCAGGATCGTGGCGTGGTCGATCTCTGCGCGTACCGTCATCACGCGGCCCAGCGACACCGCATCGCGAGGGAGCTGGTCGGCGCGAAGGAGCTCGGCCGCATCGGCGCACTCGTCGAGCCGCGGCAGCTCCGCGAGCGCGAGCGGCGCGCGCGCGATCATCGCGTCGTCAGCAGTGGCGAGCACGTCGGCCAGCTGGTCGAGCGAGTTGCGCGCACGTGCGAGGCACGCCGCGCGCGCATTGCTGAGCTCGTGAGTCTCGGCGCCGCGCGACACGGCTTCGCAGGCAGCGCGCTCGCTCGTGTGGAGCGCCTGCGCGTAAGCGTCGAGACCCAGCTCGACGGTGGTGCCGATCTTTCGCGCATACGGAGCCTTCGAGCGTTCGATCGTCGCGCGCCATGCCACCCGCGCGCGGGCGTCCCAGATGCCGTCGAGCGGCCGCGGATCTGCGCAGCTCGGGCCTGCCGCCGGTCCACGAATGCCGGCCGCGACGGCGGTGGCTGCGATCGCCCCGACGGCGAACACTCCGCCGCCGATCAGGAGCCTGCGCCGGCGAACTGTTGGATCGTGCTCGAGCGCTGTCACGAGCTCGTGCATCGACGCGAAGCGTGCCGCCGGATCGAGCGCGAGCGCGCGCGTGACGATCGCACGCAGGTGCGTCCGCGCGATGGCCTCGAGCTGCGGCCCGCGTGCGTGCGCAGCCTGCAGGGTCTCGCGGTCGGTCGCGGCGAACGGGCGCTTACCCGTGAGCGCTTCGGCGAGTGCGACGCCGAAGGCGAACTGATCGGTGCGCGCGTCGGCGCTCATGCCGGCGAGCAGCTCGGGCGCGAGGTAGGGCAGGGTCCCGACGAGAACGCCGGTGGGCTCGCTGGTCTCGCCGAGCCGGGCGAGCCCGAAGTCGGCCACGCGCGCGCTGCCGGAGCGATCGACAAGAACATTGTCGGGTTTGAAATCGCGGTGAACGATGCCGGCATCGTGCGCGCAGGCGAGGCCTCGCCCGGCCGCGGCGAACATCCGCACGATGTCCTGCCAAGGACGCTCGGTGGTCAGCCATGCCCGGAGCGACTCGCCGTCGACGAGCTCCATGGCCAGGAATACGCGATCTCCGAGCATGCCGATATCGAGCACGATGACTACGTTCGGATGCCGTAGCTGCGCGAGCGTCTGCGCCTCCTGCACGAGACGAGCGTGCTCCCCGGGGCTCGCACGCTCGGGCAACAGCAGCTTCAGCGCGACGCGTCGCTGGAGCTCGCGGTCGAATGCGGCGTGTACGACGGCCATTCCTCCTCGGCCGAGCTCCTCGCGGAGCTCGTAGCGGCTCGCGCCATCGCGCAACGATGTCGGGGGCGCGGTGTTCGTCGTCAGATCCCCGCGCCAGCTCAGCGTCGATCCACGCTCTGGTTCCACGTGCGGACTCTATCAGGCGATGTGCTGCTAGCATCCGGCTATGGCTGTGGATCCCACTCCGCTCGAAACGGAGGCGTTCGGCGCCGGCGAGCGCGCTGAGGTCCGCGGGTTCCGAATCGATGTCATCGAAGGCGCGCCGAACGCGACGTTGCGTTCCACCGGGGCGCGCTGCGCGATCGGATCCCATCCGCGCAACGAGCTCGTCGTCGACGACGCGACGGTATCGCGCTTTCACTGCGAGCTCTCGACCAACGCCGGTTCGATCCGGGTGCGTGACCTCGGCAGCCGTAACGGCACCATCCTCGATGGCGTGCGCGTGATCGAAGCCGATGTGCGTGACGGCAGCATCGTGCGCCTCGGCCGCGCGGCGCTGCGCATCACGTTCGTCGAGAACCAACACGTGTCGCTGTCATCGCGGACCGAGCTGGGTGGGCTCGTTGGCGTGAGCCCGGCGCTGCGCGCCACGTTCGCGGTGCTCGAGCGCGCGGCCGCCACGGATGCGACGGTGCTGCTCGAGGGCGAAACCGGGACGGGGAAGGGCGCGATGGCCGAAGCTCTTCACGTCGAGGGCGCTCGGCGCGACAAGCCGTTCGTCATCGTCGATTGTGGGGCGCTCTCGCCGACGCTGCTCGAAAGTGAGCTGTTCGGGCACGAGAAGGGCGCGTTCACCGGCGCCGAGGCCCGTCGCATCGGTGCGTTCGAGGAAGCCGATGGCGGGACGCTGTTTCTCGACGAGATCGGCGAGCTTCCTTCCGATCTCCAGCCCAAGCTGCTCCGCGTCCTCGAGAACCGCGAGGTGCGTCGCATCGGGCAGAACACCGGGCGCAAGGTCGACTTCCGTCTCATAGCCGCTTCCAATCGAGACCTGCGCGCCGAGGTCAACGCGGGTCGGTTCCGCTCGGACCTATACTATCGGCTCGCCGTGGTCACCGTGAGCGTGCCGCCGCTGCGTCAGCGCCGCGAGGACATTCCCGCGATCGCGCGCGCGATCCTCACCTCGCTACGCGCGTCGCCCGACGCGCTCGCCGAGCTCACTAGCGCCGCGGCCCTCGAACGCCTTTCGGCAAGCGCATGGCCCGGAAACGTTCGCGAGCTGCGCAACTACCTCGAGCGCAGCCTCGTGCTCGGCGTGCTCGCGCCGGCGGGGGAGAGCACGGCCATACCGCTGACGACGATCGATCCATCGGCGCCGTACGCCGAGGCGCGTCGCGTTGCACTCGACGCCTTCGAGCGCGACTACGTCGCCGCGGTGCTTCGCACGCATGATGGCAACGTCGCGGCCGCCGCCAAGAGCGCCGGCATCGCGCGCTATTCGTTCTACCGGCTGCTGCGCCGGCACGGCCTCTAGCCGGAAAACCTGCGTTCAGGTCAGTAGCGCTGCATCGGAGGCTGGTAGCTCTGCACCGGCGTCCACAGCGGATCGATGAATGTTTGCGTGAGCACGACGGTGATGTTGTCGGTGCCGCCGTTGTTGTTCGCTGCGCGAATCAAGTTTTCGGCGACCACCTCGAGCGAGTCGCCAGACGTCATGATCTCGCGGATCATCCAGTCGTCGACGAGATCGGAGAGGCCGTCGCAGCACAGCAGGAACACGTCGTTGTGGTCCGGGACCATCGTGTTGTGCTCGATCTCGACATTGGCATCGAGGCCTACGGCGCGGATGATCACGTTCGACGTCGCCGGCCCCAGCGTACCGATCAGGTCCGGGCGATCCTGGTAGAGGTTGCGCAGCGAGTGATCGCGCGTGAGCTGCTGGAGCTGGCCGTGGCGCAAGAGGTAGGCGCGCGAGTCGCCGCAGTGGGTGATGTGGACGAGGTTTTCCTCGAACCGAAGCCCGACGGCCGTGGTGCCCATGCCGTGGCACGTATGGTCCATCAGCGAGCGCTGGTACACGGCCGCATTGGCGGCCTTCATCGCCGCCACCAGCGGATCCTGGCCCGGGGCAGGGACTGGATCGCCGGTCTTGAGCGAGTGGACGATCGTGCGGATCGCGATGTCGGACGCGATCTGTCCCGAGGCGTGACCACCCATGCCGTCGCACACGACGTACACGCCGAGGAAGTCGTCGTAGTACATCGCGTCTTCGTTCTGCGTGCGTTGCGCGCCGACGTCGGTGCGCCCGACGGCGCGCAGCAGGAACCGCTCGGCGGGGACGCGCCGGCTCTCGCCATTACCCATCATTCGGTCACCCGCCGGTTGGGAAGCTCCATGCGCGTGAGGATCGCGCTCCAGGGAGAGCGGATCTCGGCGCGCGTTTCGGCGAACACCTTGCGCACCTCGAGTTGCCGGTCGGCGCGCAGGGGAAGCCTCCAGCTCGTGCGCATCGCTTCCTCGACGACAGCAGAGGCGTCGACCCGCTGGTCGGCGACCATGTCGACCACCTCGAACGTCTTGTAGAAGTCGAGCTCGGGGCGATGCAGATCGCGGAGCAGGGCCTGTGGCGTATTGTTGCGCAGCTCTTCCTCGATATCGGGCGGCTGCTCGAACCACCGCGGCTCCGAAATCGTCATCATCCGCGCGAGCATGCCCTGATCGAAGCGCGCGATCGATGCATCCACGTGGACCGCGAGGTTGGCTTCGAACTCGAGGAGCTCTTCGGGCGGCTTGTTGGTGCGTGCGGTGATCGACGCGAGGAGCGCGGGATCGACGGCAGCGATAGCTTGTGCGCGGCGCTCGCGCACCGCGATGAGATCTGGATCCACTGCCGGCGCCTTCGCCGCGGTCTCTTCGACGTCCTCGAACGACGGCAGCCCGAACCAGCGCTCGAGCTCCTTCGCCGTGATCTCGTCGACCACGTCCTTGAGCGGACGCCCGAGCAGGTCTTTGACCTTCGGGTCCGACTTCGGTGGTGCTTCGTCGTCGGGCGCCATGGGTTACATCGTCTGCAGCACGACGACGTAGGCGAGCGCGCCCACGGCGATGCCGATGACCAGCGAGAAGAACCAGAACAGCGGCGTCGCGCCCTGCTTGATCGCGCCACCCGCGTCGGCGGGCTGCAGCGACTGGCCCGAGCGCGCGATCGAAACCACGCCTTCGCTGGTCTGCAGGGCGACGGTCTTCGCCGGACCACCTGGGCCCGGGCTCCCGGGCGGCATACCGGGCTGCATGCCCGGCGGCATACCGGGCTGCATGCCCGGCGGCATGCCCGGCTGCGGCATCCCTGGCACGTGCACGCCTTGCGGCATCTGGATCGGAGGCGCCATGCCCGCGACGATCGTTTTCTGCGCGGAGCCTGCCTGGACGTAGCCCTGCTGATGCGGCGGCTGCTGCTGTGGAGGCATGCCACCCGGCTGCGGCATCTGACCGCCGGCGAACGGGCTCATCTGCGCGACCACCGTCTTCTGCTGCGGCGAGGCCTGCGAGTACGTCTGCGGCCCAGGCTGCATGCCTTGCGGTGGCATGGGCTGACCCGGCATGGGGTGACCGGGCATGGGGTGACCGGGCATGGGCTGACCGGGCATAGGGTGACCGGGCATGGGCTGACCGGGCATGCCCGCCATCGGGGACTGCACGGCGACCATCGTCTTCGGCACGCCGCCACCGCCGATCGAGACGTTGCCCTGCGTGACCTCGGCGAACACCTGCTGGCAGTGCTGCATCATCTCGCCGGCGGACTGATAGCGACGGCCCGGATCCTTCTCGAGCGCGCGCCGCACGACGGACTGCACCGAGTATGGGATCGACTGCGGCATCGGCGGCAGCCCCGCCTGGAGATGCATCTGGATCACCGTCATCGGGTTCTCGTCGTGGAACGGAACCGTGCCGGTCAGCATTTCGAACGCCAGGATGCCGAGCGCGTACAGATCGGACCGCGCATCGAGCGGCATGCCACGGCCCTGCTCGGGCGACATGTACTGCGGCGTTCCGAATACGACGCCGGCCTGCGTCTTCATGCGATCGCCTTCGAGCAGCTTCGCGACGGAGAAGTCGAGGAGCTTCACGAAGTCGGGCGAGCCCGCCATGTTCAGCAGGAACACGTTATCGGGCTTGATGTCGCGGTGAATGATGCCGATCGAGTGCGCTTCTGCGAGGGAAGCGCAACACTGGATCAGGATCTTGATCACGCGATTCGGCGCGAGTGGCCCCTTCGCCAGCGCATCGCGCAGCGACATGCCATCGAGGAACTCCATCGTCATGAACAACCGGTTGTCGGTTGTCTGACCAAAGTCGAACATGCGGATCGTGTTCGGATGCTGGAGCCGCGAGCAGGCCTTGGCTTCGTTGTAGAAGCGCTGGACCCATGTCGGGTCCGCGGCCATCTGCGCGTTGAGCATCTTCAGCGCGATGATGCGGTCGATCGAGATCTGGCGGGCCCTGTAGACCACGCCCATGCCGCCCTCACCGACACGAGCCTGGATCTCGTAGCGGTTGTCGATGACCTTGCCAACGAAAGGATCTAGCGTCATTTGGGGCTGAGCTTCACGCGGTCGTTGGCCTTGAGTTGATCGGCCGTCAACTTGACCTTGCCGATGGTGAACTGCTTGTCGACGCGGACGACCGAAACCTCGCCGCCAGGGAGCGCGGAGTCCGAGTCGCCGCGGAGCACGTACGCACGCCAGCCCTTCGCGACGCCGGAGTTCTGACCAGCGCCGATCGTGATGACCACATCTCCACCCTGGACCTCGCTCTTCATCACGCGCGCGACAACCGGATCAGCGGTCGCGTCGTCGCAGTTCGGGTTCTGCGGGTCCGGGTTCTTGAGATCGCACTTGGGCCACTGCGACTTCTTGCACGACTTCACGCGGCGGTCGGGCGGGTTGGGGCAGGGCATCGAGGCCTGACACGACGGGATGTTCGCGTCGGGCGGCGTCGGGCACTTGTCCTTGCACGGCGGCCATCCGGGCGGTGCGCCGAACTCGGGGCACACCGTCTTGCACGACGGGTTGTCGGCCTTGAACTCCGTGCACGGAATCTCTGGCTCGGGAACTGCGGCTAGCTTCGGAGGCTCGGGGATATCGAGCTTGAGCGCATCGAAGGTAGGGCCCGCGACGAGCTCCTTGAACTCGACCGTGAGCTTGTACTTGCCTGCATCGCCACGGCCGACGGCGTACACGCGCACGTAGTACTTGCCCTTCGCGTTCTCGAGCTTGGCGAGCTTGGTGCGACCCTTCGCGCGCCTCTTGCTCGTCTTCTTCGACGAGATGACTGGTTGGTTCCACTCGTCGAACACGTCGAACGCGAGCTGCAGGCCCGGACGCGGCGGCGTCCACTGCAGCTTGAAGTCGAGGGTGCCTTTCGCATTCTCTGGAAGCTGGATCAGCTTCCAGTCGACGCGATCACCACCTGGATACGTCACGATGCCGTTGGCGCGCGCTTCCCCGTTATCGAACTCCAGGGGCTTGGCGCCTTTGACTTTGCCGTCAGCTCCCGTGGCTTTGTCTTGCGCAACGTTGTGCGCGCACGACAGCGCCAGGGCGGCACATGCGACTGCAAAGTATGGGGCCAACCCAAAACGACGATCGGCGAGCCCCACCGATTTCCCGAGCATGTCCGAAGTGTTACTGAATCCGCTTAGCGGTTCAATAGGCTAGGCCGGGATCCGCTACGGCGAGAGCGTCACGGTGCCGCCTCCAGCCTTCACCTGATCGGCCGTGGCGCTGACGCTGGCGGTGCACTTTCGCTCGTCGCAGTTGAGGGGGAACGTACCCTGAACTCCTGCGATCTTTGCCTTCCAGCCACTGGCGACACCCTGGGCGGTGCCCATGCCGATGGTGATCTGAGTACCGCCGCCGCTAACCGAGGTCGCGATGATGCGGGCAGTCTTGGTGGTGGCAGGCGGGGCGGCGGGCTCCTCCTTTGGCGGTGGTGGCTTCTTGGGGCTGCCGCCGCCGCCGCTGGGCTTCTTGACCACCACCGGTGTGGACGTCGGCGGCTTGTACTTCGCCGGGGTGTCATCGTTGAGCGGCACCATCGGCAGTGCCGGCAGGAACGCGACCTGTGCGGGGAAGTCGCTCTTCACGTCCGTCGAGCCAGCGCGCTTGTAGCTGGCACGCAGCACGTAGTCGGCGGAGTCCATCCGGCCCTGCAGGTAAATGTGAACGAGGTAGTTGCCCGGCTGGAGGTCGAGCAGGTTGCGCGTCTTGGTGAGCTCGCCGACGTCCTCCTCCTCGGCGTCGGCCTTGCTGATCACGCGATACCCAGGATCGAGGACCTCCATCGCGAGATCGAAGTCCTCGTTGACCGCATCGCCCGGCGGGTTGACCTCGAGCTTGAGCGAGACCTCCCCCGGGGCGGGCAGCTCGAAGGCGTACCAGCGCGCGCGACGCATGTCGGGATACGAGAGCTCGCCGTCCGCCTTGGTCTCGCCTTTCTCGTCCCATACGAGGGTCTTGGGCTTCTTCCAGGGTTTGACTTTTTCGCTCTTGTAGCCGTTGTGCGTCGGAATCTGTGGGCCGCCGCAGGCCGCGGCCGCGAGGATAGATGCGAGGACAAAGCGCCGCATGGCCAAACACTAGCACGGGGTAGCCAGCGCCTGCCGCCGGTGGCATATCACGCGAGCGTGAAGCGCCTGATCCTCGTTGCTCTGCTCGTCGGCTGCTCGGGAGATCCCACGGGCGGCTCGGTCGACGGCAAGGTCGTGTTCGACTCGATGTGCACGAGTTGTCACGGCCCCACCGGAAAGCCCCCGGAAGCGATGAGCGCGCGCCTGGGTGTCCGCGATCTCACGGACCCGAAGGTCCGCGCCAAGCTGACCGCCGACAGGGTCGAGAAGCAGGTGCGTGGAGGCTCGGAGAACAAGCTGATGCCCGCGTTTCAGGGCGCGCTCACCGACGCGCAGATCAAGGCCGTGGCGGCCTATGTCGCGAGCCCGGCATTTGTCGCGAAGTGATTCGGCGGAACCTACGGCGGACGGCTGATCCTATCGCCGACCGCCGCGCGCCTGTGCGCGGGAGGCCCGCGTCCGACCTTTCATGAGACGAGCACGAAGGTCACCAAGGTGAAGACGAAGACGAAGACGATGACGGCGAAGGCGCCGACGAGCTTTCCGTCATTCGACCTTCGGTCCCTTTATTCCCCCACCGAGCCTTTGCCGACGTTCTCGACGGCTGAAGCGTTCTTGCTGCCAGAGGAGCTTTCCGCGCACGTTGCCGCGCTGACCTCGCGCTCCCAAGAGACCGCGAGCACGCTGCTCGCCGGCTGGCTGCCGGAGGACAATGCGGCGCTGTTCCTGCTGCAGTACTGCCTCACCGACGAGACCTGGGCAGCGGCGCGCGCGGTGGTCGAGGGGCACTCGGACCTGCGCTACGCGTACCTGCCGTTCGGCGTCGGCATGCTCGGGCTCGCCATCGTGCCGCGTCTCGTCGAGGCCCACGCGACGAAGAAGCTGGCGAAGCACACCAAGCTCCTCTACCGGATCGCGATCATCGCCGCGCTCGCTGCAGAGGCCGCGCGCGGCAATCAGTGGCCTGCTGCCTACGACGAGTACCTTCGCTTCGATCCCGAAGGGCTGTGGTTGAGCAAGAACCCGTACCTCCTCGGTAACCCATGGTTCGGATACAAGCTCGAGGACTACGTGATGCCGATGTTGCACGCGGCGATCGGTGCGCTGCCGGCTGCGCGCGCACAGAAGCTCCTCGACGAGGCGATGGACACGTTCCTGCCCACCAAGTTCCCGATGGCATACTTCGCGCTCCCGTGCGTGAAGGCGCACTGGAAGCCGGCGTATCTGGAGAAGGCCGCCGTGGCGCTATGCATGTACACCACGCACGTCGTCGTCGACGGCAACGAACCGTGCAAGAGCCTTTTTCTCGCCGACGCGCGTGCCCTCGGCGTGTTCGACGATCTGATGATCGAGATCTACAAGACCGGCCAGTGGAAGAACGAGGTCAGGTTCTACGACCCGGATGCGTCGCTGAAGAAGGCGAAGCGCATCCTGCCCAAGGCGCAGTACGCGAAGCTCGCCGCCGACCTGTAGCTACGCTGCCCGACGATGCGTACGAGCGGCTAGCCGCCGACTGGGGCTGAGCCGAGACCGAGCGCGAGCTCGGCGCGCACGTCGGGATCGTCGTCGGTGTGGGCCGCGAGGATGTCTCGCGCATCGAGCTGTTCGAGGGCCCACACGGCGTGCACGCGCACGAGCGGCGAGCGCTCGGCGAGGAGCGCGACCAGCGCGGGGATTGCATCGGAGGAGCCGGTGTTGCCGAGCGCGACGGCGACGTTGCGCAGGAGCACCTCGCGCGAGACGCGGCGCAGCGCCGTGCGTTTCACGAACTGGCGCAGCTGGTTCGCGCCTTTCTGTGCGAGCGCGACGAGATCGGGCAGCGCGTGCTCGCCGGTGCGCGGGGACAGCAGTGGCGCGTGCGGCTCGCCAGCGCCCGCGTTGAACGGGCACACCTGCTGGCACACGTCGCAGCCGAAAACCCAGGTGCCGATCGCGGCGCGCAGGTCGCGCGGGATCACGCCGTGGTGCTCGATCGTTAGGTACGAGACGCAGCGCCGCGCGTCGAGAAGGTAGGCATCGGTGAATGCCTGGGTCGGGCACGCATCGAGGCAGGCGGTGCAGGAGCCGCAGCGCGGTTTCGGAAGGGTGTCGGGCGCAGTGGCGGAGAGCTCGACGTCGACGAGCAGCTCGCCGAGCACGATGTAGCTGCCGGCTCCGGGCGCGATCAGCATCGTGTTCTTGGCGACGAAGCCGAGCCCGCCGCGCTCGGCCCATTCGCGCTCGAGCACCGGGGCCGAGTCGACGCACGGACGGCTCGCGACGGGACGACCGAGCTGCGCCGAGAGCCGCTCCGCGAGCGCGACCAGCTTGTCGCGCATTACGAGGTGATAGTCCTCGCCGCGTGCGTAGCGCGCGATCCTGCCACGCAGCACGCGGTCGAGCGGGATGAGCGGATCGTCCTTCGCATACGCGAGCGCGACGACGATGAGCGCGCGCGCGTCGCCGAGCAGCGAGCGCAGATCAGCGCGCGGCTGCACGTGCTCGGGCGCTGCGAGGTACGCCATCTCGCCGGCGTGGCCTGCGGCGAGCCAGCTCGCATACAGATCGTGGCGGCGCGGCGCTTCGATCGGCACCACGGCCGCGCGGACGAAGCCGAGCTCGCGCGCGAGCGCGACGACGTCAGCGATCACACGACCTCGGGCAAGACCTCGGGCGACGCCTCGGCGCTACCTTCGCGATCGTCGTCGGGCGGCTCGCCGGCGAACTGGATTGCGTCGTAGGCGACGGTGCAATCGCGCTCGCGGGGCTGCGGATATTCGACGCGGACGCCACGATACGTCGTCACGATCACGCGCTCTTCGTCGAGATGCTCGAGGTAGCTGGGGATCAAGGGCACCTTGCCGTGGCCGCCGGGCGCGTCCATCACCAGCATCGGCACGGCCATGCTGTTCATCCAGCCGCGCAGGCCCTTGTAGAGCTCCATCGCGCTCTCGATCGGCGTGCGCAGGTGATCGGTGCCGATCACGGTGTCTCCCTGGAACAGGTAGTACGGGCGAACGCGCGACCGCAACAGGCCGCGCATCAGCGCGCGCAGGCTCCGCACCGACGAATTGATCCCGCGGAGCAGCACGGTCTGGTTGCCGACGGGGATGCCATTGTCGACCAGCTTCTCGCAGCCGCGGCGGGCCTCGGGCGTGAGCTCCTTGATGTGATTGAAGTGGGTGTTGATAAACACCGGGTGGTGCTTCTTCAGCGCGGCGACCAGCTCGTCATCGATGCGCATCGGGCACACGACGGGGAGGCGCGTGCCGATGCGGATCGTCTCGACGTGTGGGATGGCGCGCAGCCGGCCGAGCAAGTAGTCGAGGCGGCGCGTCGACAAGAGCAGCGGATCGCCGCCCGACATCAACACGTCGCGGATGCGCGGCGTCTTCGCGATGTACGCGAGGCCGAGCTCGAGGTCCTTGGTGGTCGGCGGCTCGTCGCCTCCGACGAGGCGGCGGCGATTGCAGTGGCGGCAGTAGATGCCGCAGCGATCGACGACGAGAAACAGGACGCGATCGGGATACTTGTGCACCACCGACGGCGCCGGGTTGTGCGAATCCTCGCCGAGCGGATCGCGTAGCTCTTCCTCGCGGATGTCTCGCTCGGCCGCCGACGGAATCGCCTGCATGCGGATCGGGCAGCTGGGATGCTGCGGATCCATGAGGCTCGCGTAGTACGGGGTGAGGCCCGTGCGGAACAAATCCTTGGAGACCGCGAGGCCGGCCTGTTCCTCGGGCGAGAGCTCGATCACGCGGGCGAGCTCGTCGGCAGTGGTCAGCATGTGGCCGAGCTGCCACCGCCAGTCATTCCACTGCGCGTCGCTCACCTCCTCGCGGCGGAGGCCGGAGCGAGGCAGATCAGGAAGCTCGTGCGCGAGCGGGAGACGGACCACGCGGGGGGTGTAGCACGGTCAGCGAGGCCAGTCGGCGCCACGGGCACGGTCGAGCACCTCGACGAGCCCGTCGGTCAGCGGCAGGCTCGCGAGCTCCTCGCGCGGCACGAACCGCGCACCTCGGGCGTCGTCGCCGGCGGCGAGCGTGCCGCCGATCACCCGTGCGAGGTAGTCGAGGATCACGAAGTGATAATCGTCGCCCATCCGCTCCACGACGCAGGCAAGTGGGCCGACCTCGACCAGGAGCCCGGTCTCTTCACGTACCTCGCGCGCAACCGCCTGTGCGAGCGTCTCCTGTCCCTCGAGGCGGCCGCCGGGGACGGTCCACTGCCCCTCACCTGGCGGCTTGCCACGCTCCACCAGCAGCACGCGCCCGTCGGCGTCGAACACGATCGCGGCGACCGCGACGACCGGGGTCACGCGCGGCCTCGCAGGGGCTTGGGCGCGGCCTTCTTGGGCGTGGCCTTTCTGGGCGTGGCCTTCCTGGGCGCGGCTTTGTCCGTGGGGGCTGTCGTGCCCTTGGCCTTGGCGACGGGCTTGATCATGAACAACTCGGCGCTCGGGCACCGCGGCGCGAGCAGGCAATGCGCGCAGTCGGGATTCTTGGCGAAACACACGCGGCGGCCGTGCCAGATAAGGCGATGGGCAAAGATCGTCCACTGCTCCTCGGGCAGCAGCTTCATGAGGTCCTGCTCGATCTCGACGGGCTTGTCGCTCGTCGTGAGGCCGAGGCGGTTCGCGAGCCGTGTCACATGCGTATCGACGACGATGCCCACGTTCTTGCCGAGCGCGCTGCCGAGCACGACATTGGCCGTCTTGCGCGCGACGCCGGGGAGCTCGACAAGCTCTTCCATCGTCTCCGGGATCTCGCCGCCGTGCTTCTCGACGACCATGTGGGCCATGCCGAGGAGGCTGCGCGCCTTCGCGCGAAAGAATCCCGACTTGTAGATCAGCTTCTCGAGCTCGGCGGGGTCGGCCTCCGCGAGCGCGGTGGCATCGGGATATTTGGCGAACAGCGCCGGCGTGATCGTGTTGATCATCTTGTCGGTCGACTGAGCCGCGAGGATGGTCGCCACGAGGAGCTCGTAGGCGTTTCGGTGATCGAGCTCCACGACCGCATCGGGCCACGCCTCCCCGAGCAAGGTGGCGATAACCATGGCATCCGCCTTGCTGGGCGCTCGTGGCTTTCCCGAGGCACGTGGCGGGGGCGGTGTGCTATTCCGAGTGCGCTCTCCCATGCAGCGGCCGCACCGTACCATCTTCCTTGTCGCGTTCACTGCCTCTCTTGGACTTGCCGGGTGCAAGAACAAGGCAGAGATCAAGAACGCGAAGTCGTCGCTCTACGACACGGACTTCGCGGTCGTGTACAGCGCCGCGCTCGCAGCGACCAAAGCGCAATACTCCGAGGTCGATGACTTCCCCGGCACCGGGATGATCAAGACCGCATGGCATCAGGTCCAATACGCCAACAACAACGACGAGCTCGGGAGCCCGCGCACCGTGCAGCAGACGCAGGGCGTCTCAGCGGGGTCGACGCAAGCGCAGAACACGATGGGCGGGACACAGGGGCAGAACGGGATGACCACGCCGACGCGGCTCGCGTACAAGCGCTACTTCGTCCGGTTTGACATTTCCGTCGTCGGTGGTCGCCCGTGGCGCGTGAAGGTCGTCGGGCACGCCGCCGAGTGGGAGCCGGGCAACGCGATGCCGACGGAGCTGCGCGGGATGGCGCGGCCACCGTGGCTCGACGGGCGCACCGAGACGCTGCAGCTCGACATCTACCGCAAGATGAAGGCGTTCGCGGTGCCGATGAAGGAAGAGGTCGTCGTCGAAAATACGCCGAAGATGCCTAAGACCGATCCGTCCACGTTCAAGGACGTGCCCGCGCCCGCGGGGCAGCGGCTCGCGACGGTCAAGGACGCGCTCGCGCGTCGCGATTACACCGCCCTGCGCGCCGCGATCGCCGATGACGTGGTGTGGAGCCTCGGTGGTGCGCCCGGTGCCGACACCGCGATGGCGATGTGGCAGGCCGACTCCGAGTCGCTCGACGCGATGAGCCGCGTGATCGCCGCGGGCTGTGCGGCGCAGGGCAAGGGTGTTGCGTGCCCGGCGGGCGAGCCCAAGGCGGGGACCTGGCAGCTGCTCGTCGAGCCGCGCGGTGAGTCGTGGCTCGTGACGTCGTTTCTCAAGGCTGAGTAGCCGCGCGCCGCTCGAGCACGATCACGCAGTTCGAGTCCGGCAGGTCGACGGGTTGATCGCGCTCGTCGGTCAGCTCGATCTTGCCGGCGAGGTTGTCGCGGTAGCCGGGCTGGAGATACGAGCCGAGCGGATTCGGTACGATCCGCGCGACCCCCTCGCCGCCACACCAGGCGACGAGCTGCGCGACGTATTCGGCATAGGGCAGGATGCCGTAGAGCTCGCGCACCTCGTACGGGAAGCTCGCCGGGCCCCAGGTGTACGTGTAAAGGAACTCCATCGCATCGGCGGTGCTCATCTCCACACGATCCGGTGAGAGCTCCGTGTAGCGGATCGGGCGGCCCTCGAACTGCGCGCAGAACAGCTCGAGCGTCGATCGCACATCGGGCGCGAGCATACGGATGCGACGCGTGCCCGGCGGTGGCATCACACCGTCACGGATCACGATGCGCCCACCCGGGCGCAGCGTATCGAACGCGGCGCGCACGACCTTGCGAACGTTGTCGAGCGAGAACCTTGGCTCGGCGTACGAGAAGACCTCGTGCAGGATCGAGCAGAACACCACGGTGTCGGTCGCGGGGACGAGCTGCGGGAGATCCTCGGCTGCACCGAGCAGGACCTTCCAGCGGTTGCCGCCGGCGCGCGCACGGCCCTCGAGCGCGGCGATCACCTCGCGCGAGAGATCGACGCCGATCACCTCCGCGTCGGGGAAGCGCGCCTCGAGCAGATCGAGGACGACGCCGCCGCCGGGCCCGATCTCGACGATCGTCCCTGGCCTCACGAAGTCGAGCATGCGTTCCTTGTCGGTGCGCGCGGCGTTCATCGTCGCGAGGTAGTTGGCCTCGTTCGCGACGCGGTCGAAGTCGTCCTTGCGCAGGCCATAGAGGTCGCACAGCGCCTTCAGCATCGTGTGATACGCGACCTGCGAGCGTGTCTCGTACAGGCCGAGCAGGGTGACGAGCGCGGCACTCTCCTCGGTATCGACGTAATCGATGACGATGGTATCGGGATCCGTCGGGTGCGCGAGCCGCGCGGACAACGTGCCGAGCGGTCCGAGGGAGGCATGGCCGGTGAGCAGCGCGCGGAGGGGCGTGGCAGCGAGCGCGGCCTCGACGAGGCGCAGTCGGTAACGCACTGCGGAGCTGTCGCCATGCAGCCGCGCGACGAGAGGCCGCAGCTGCGCGTGCCACGGCCGCGTGACGTCGATGCCGTGAGCGCGTGCGGCGCCGACCGCCGCTGCGAGCACGCCGAGCTGCGCGGCGGGCGACAGGCCACTCGTCGCCGACTCGCAGTACCAGAGCTGACAGGCCGCGAGGGCAGGGGCTAGGGCGACGAGCTCCGCATCGCCGACGGCGGCGACGGCGGCGTCGACGGCGGCGGCGGGCTCACCCGCGTGTTGCCGGCCTGTGCGCAGCGCCCGGAGTCGTGTCGCCAGCGTGCTGCGATCGAGGGCTGGCGAGAGCGCGGCGAGCGCACGATCCGGATCGTCCCACGCAGGGGCCGTGCAGACCATGCCGAGCTGCGCGCGCACGGCGACGAGGCGGTCGAGCAGCGCGTCGTCGAGCAGGCCTTCACGAACCGCGCTCGTGTCACACGCATCGAGCACGTGCAGCGCATCGAGGGCGAGCGCGACTGCCTGCTCGGGTGAAACGCCGAGCTCGCCCGCGAGGCGCGGTGATAGCTCGCGGAGCGACGTGACGAACGGCGCGAACATGCGCAGCGGACCCTCACCGCGCACGTGCTGGCCGGCGAGCCCGTGGGCTTCGATCCACGTGACCGCGAGCTCGCCACATGCCTCGCCGAGGCCCCATCCGCGCACGCGTCCGTTCGCGCGCACGATCGCCGCGGCCGCTTCGTTGTGCACCTCGAGCGAGAGCCCCTGCGCGGTCCATGCCGCGCGGTGCTGTGCGCTCGCGGTCTTGGCGATGTCGAGGTGGAAGATCGCCGCGCGCAGGGTAGGGCCGAGCCCCGCGTGCAGCACGCGGTGTGCGATGTCGGCGAGCCGCGTGAAGCGCCCCTCGGTCAGACCGTGGTCCTGGAAGCGCGTCAGGTCGCGCTGCTCGAGCCCGAGGAGCTTGCGGCCGAGGAGGCGCGTGGCGATGTGATCGAGCAGTGGACGATCCGAGCCTGCATCGTGCTCGACCTGCGCCGGCATCGGCGCCGCGAGCGCGACGGCCTCGGGGAACGCCAACGCAACGGCCTGTGCTTGCGCGCCGTTCTCGCGCAGCCCCTCGAGCATCGAGCTCGCCACCTGGGTGTCGGCGAGCATCACCGCGCGCATCGCCGCGGGCGACAACCAGCCCGCCAGCGTCCCCACCTCGACCTTACCGACGAGATCTAGCAATAGCCTCAACGACACGTTCGGCGAAGGTATCACCGGCGGCCCGCGGCGTAGATCATGTGCAAGCCATCCGCGCGGCTCCTATTCAGAGCACTTGCTGCCACCTGGTGGGATCTTTTTCCCTGGATTCAACAGGCCCGACGGATCCCACATCGACTTCCACTTGCGCTGCCACTCGAGAACTTGCTCCGTCTGCTCGAGGTGCATGAAGTCGCGCTTGGTGAGCCCGATGCCGTGCTCGCCCGACAGCGTGCCGCCGAGCGCGATCGTGTGATCGAAGACCTTGCGCGCGGCGGACCACATCTTCGCTTGCACGGCCGGATCGTTCGGATCGTCGTGGGAGAGCATGTTGACGTGCAAGTTGCCGTCGCCGGCGTGGCCGAACACGGCGATCGGAATGCCGGTCTCGGCCGATACCTGGTCGACGCGTGCGAGCATCTCGACGATCTTGCCGCGCGGGACGCACACGTCCTCGTTGACCTTGGTGCGGTACGCCTCTTTGAGCGAGGGCGAGATCAGGCGACGCGCTTCCCACACGGCGCGGCGATCGGCGGGCTCGGTGGCGGCGAGCACGTCGAGGGCGCCGAGCTCGTCGCACCGCATGCCGATCTTCTCCATCATCCGCTCCATCGCCTCGGGCTCGCCGTCGACCTCGATGAGGACGATGGCGCCCGCGTTGGCGGGGAAGCGGTAACGGCTCTTCGGGCGGACGTAGTCGATCGACGCCTTGTCGGCGAGCTCGAGCACGCGCGGCCGGAGCCCGTCGCGCAGCAGCATCGTGATTGCTGCACCTGCAGCGGCGACGTCTGCGAACACGCCGAGCACGGTTGCGGCGGCGGGTGGGTTGGGCAGGAGCTTGAGCGTGAGCTCGGTGATCACGCCGAACGTGCCCTCGGTACCGATGAAGCCGGCGACCAGGTCGTAGCCCGTGACGCCCTTGGCCGTGCGCCGACCGCACCGCAACACTTCACCACCCATCAGCGCGACCTGCAGGCCGAGGACGTACTCGCGCGTGACGCCGTACTTGAAGGCGCGCGGGCCGCCGGCATTGGTCGCCGCGTTGCCGCCGATCGAGCAGAACTCGAGCGAGGCCGGGTCGGGCGGATAGAACAGCCCCTGCTCTTCGACGGCAGCCTGCAGGACGCCGGTGATCACGCCGGGCTGCACGACCGCGACGAGGTCGCCCGGATCGATCTCGATGATCCGCCGCATGCGCTCGGTCGACAACACCACGCCGCCCGCGATGGGCAACGCGCCGCCGCACATACCACTGCCGGCGCCGCGAGGCGTGACCGGCACCTTGCGCTCGAGGCAGATCCGCAGCACGGCCGAGGCTTGCTCCGCCGACTCGACGAGGACCGCGCACTCGGGCGGATAGAACTCCGGCAGCGGACTCTCGTCGCGCCCATAGTCCTCGATCCGTTCGTGGCCCGGCCCAACGATCGCATCGGCGCCGAGCTCGCGCTCGAGTACGCCGACGATGTCACTCGGTGACTTCACCGGCCAAGGATAGCCTTCAGACCGAGAAGGAAGATCCGCAGCCGCAGGTCGACTTCACGTTCGGGTTGTTGAACTTGAAGCCGGCGCCCTGCAAGCCTTCGACGTAGTCGATCTCCACACCGACCAGGTACATGAGGCTCATCTCGTCGACGACGACGCTCACGCCCGCGACGTCGAACCGACGATCGACCTCCGCGGCCTCGTCGAAGTAGAGATCGTACGAGAAGCCGGCGCAGCCGCCGCCGACGACGCGGAGGCGCAGGCCCATGTTTCCTTCAATCCCCTCGGCCTGCCGGATCTCGTTGATCTTCGTGGCCGCAACCGGGGTGATCTTCACCATCGACTCGGGACCTCCCGGGTCGATCGACGGGTTGAGGACAGGGGGGGCATTGAATGCAGACGTGGCAAACTCGGACATGTACGACTCCTGGACCAGGACCTTACCCTTACGTGAGGGTCGTGGCAATCTCCCTGGGTGCCGACGTTTGACACACTGCTCCGTGACTTGCGAGGGCAAATCCAGGAGATCGATGCGGCAACGCTCGATCGCGACCTCAAAACGGGTCCAAGGCCCACCCTGATCGATGTCCGCGAGGCCGACGAGCACGCGCAGGGAACGATCCCGGGGACGCTTCACATCCCCCGTGGCTTCCTGGAGCTCCGGGTGGAAAAGACGGTGTTCGACCGGGCGGCGCCGGTGGTTCTGTATTGCGCGTCGGGGACGCGCTCGGTGCTAGCCGCCCGCAGCCTCGTCGAGCTCGGCTACACGAACGTGCGCTCGCTCGCCGGTGGGTTCTCGGGCTGGAAGCGCGCCGGGCTCGCGTGGGAACAGCCGCTTGCCCTCCGGGCCGATCAGGAGTCGCGTTATTCGCGGCACACGATGCTCCCCGAGGTCGGCGTCGCCGGCCAGGTGAAGCTGCTGAAGAGCAAGGTGCTGTGCATCGGCGCCGGGGGCCTCGGCTCGCCGTCGAGCATGTACCTCGCCGCCGCGGGCATCGGCACGATCGGCATGATCGATGACGATATCGTCGACGCGTCGAACCTCCAGCGACAGATCCTCCACTCCACCGAGCGCGTCGGTACCGCCAAGGTCGAGAGTGCGGAGGCGACGCTGCGCGGGCTCAACCCCGACGTGAAAGTCGAGAAGCACCGCACGCGGATCACGTCCGACAATGCCCTGGCGCTGATCGGGGGCTACGACGTCATCATCGACGGCGCCGATAACTTCGCCACGCGGTATCTCGTCAACGACTGCGCGCTGCGGCTCGGGAAGCCGGTCGTGCACGCCTCGATCTTCCGGTTCGAAGGTCAGCTCACGGTGTTCAGTGCGAACGGCAGCCCGTGCTACCGGTGCCTGTATCCGCAGCCCCCGCCGGCCGAGGAAGCGCCCTCGTGTGCGGAGGCCGGCGTGCTCGGCGTGCTGCCGGGCGTGATGGGCGTGCTGCAGGCGACCGAGGCGATCAAGCTCGTCCTCGGGCTCGGTGACACGCTCGCCGGCCGGCTGCTCGTGTACGATGCCCTCAAGGCGCGGTTCCGCGAGCTCAAGCTGCGCCGCGACCCGAGCTGCCCTACGTGTGGCGACGGCGTCGACCGTTCGGCGATCCCGCTCATCGACTACGAGCAGTTCTGCGCCGGCCCGGCGCACTGAGCGGCACGCATCGAGCCCCGCGCGGCGGCGGCTGTTACAATAGCGAGCGCCTTGTTCTCCGCCGGGCACGTTATCGGCAATTACCGTGTCCTCCAGAAGATCGGAACTGGAGGTATGGGGGCCGTGTATCTTGCGGAGCACCCGCTGATCGGCAAGCGCATCGCGCTCAAGGTCATCCATCGCGAGCTGGCGAACAACAAGGAGGTCGTGCAGCGCTTCTTCCAGGAGGCGCGCGCGGTCAACAAGATCGGCAACGAGCACATCGTCGAGGTGCACGACTTCGGCGTGACGCCCGAGGGCGATCACTTCTACATCATGGAGTACATCGATGGCCGTACGCTGGCCTCGGTGCTCACGCGCGAGCGCGCGGTGCCGATCATGCGGGCGCTGCACATCGGCGCGCAGATCGCGAACGCGCTCGGAGCCGCGCACTCGTGCGGCATCATCCACCGCGATCTCAAGCCCGACAACATCATGCTCGTGCAGCGGCTCGGCGATCCGGACTTCGTCAAGGTCCTCGACTTCGGGCTCGCGAAGATGTTCCAGGCGGGCGGGGCCGCCGCCGTGCAGACGGCGATCGGCGTGCTGCTCGGGACGCCGCAGTACATGTCACCCGAGGCGTGCGAGAGCAAGCGCGACGTCGACCACCGCACGGACATCTATGCGCTCGGCGTGCTGCTGTTCCAGATGATGACGGGTGTGCTGCCGTTCGACGGCGACACCATGGGCGAAGTGCTGGTCAAGCAGGTGACCCAACTCCCGCCGGCGCCACGTGGGCTCAATCCGACGATTCCGCCGTCCGTGGAGCAGATCCTGCTGCGCTGTCTGGCCAAGGCACCCGACGCGCGATTCCCGACGATGAACGCGCTCCGCGACGCGCTTCTCGATCCCGAGGCGTACCTCAGCGCCTCGCCCCCGATCGCGGCCGCTCGATCGGTGGCACCGGGCCAGGCGCCGGCGGATGCGAGGCAGGTGATGGCTGCTGCCGAGGCGCGCACGCGGATGATGAAGGAGCAGTCAGCCGCCGGGGTGGCGGTGCCGGCGGGCTCGCCGAGCGCGCAGCGGACGATCGTGTATGACGGCGCGGCCCCGATCGTCGCGCCACGTCCGCCCGGGATGCCGCTTCCGGCGGAGCCGAAGCTCAATACGATGCGGATCGCGACCCCGGCAGGGTATTCGTCCGCTGCACCGAAGAGAGTGTGGCCGATCGTGCTCGCGGTGGGAGTCGTCCTCGGTATCGGCGGTGGCGTGATGGCGGTGATGCGGTTCGGGAAGGGGCGTGCGACGGAAACGTCGGAGGCGGCGACATCACAGACGGGCTCGGGCTCTGGCTCGGGTGCGCAGACGGCCACGGGGGCGCAGGCGGGCACGGGTGCGCAAGCGGCCACGGGGGCGCAGGCGGGTTCAGCGCAGGCGGGCCCAGCGCAGACGGGGTCAGCTGGAACGGGGGCGACGGGCGCGGGGGCCACTGGCGCAGCGCCGGCCGCGGGCTTCGTGCGGCTCTCGCTCGACTCGAATCCGACCGGCGCGACGGTCTATGGGCCTGATGGGGCGGAGCTTGGAAAAGCACCGATCTCGATCGACTGGAAGCCGTCGCCGGATCCCGTGAAGCTCGTGTTCAAGTTGCGTGGCTATCGCGACAAGCCCGTCGACGTCACGGTCACGAAGAACACCTTCATGCAGGCGGAGCTATCCAAGATCCGCGCAGCGACGCCACAGGGGACGCAGGGGCAGAAGGGACAGCCCGACGAACCTCCGAAAGAGGTCAACGGGATGACCGGGCGAGACGGGCTCGAGCGCCCCGACTGAGCCGCCGTTTCGCGCTATGCTGCCGCGATGCTCGTCGCAGTTCTGGCAGCGCTCGCGGTCGCGGTGGTCGCCGCGATCCTCGCGGGACGTGCGAGCGCCGCCGAGGCAAGTCGCAAGGCCCGCGAGAAGGTGGCCGAGGCGAGGGCAGAGGCCGCGGCGCTGGTCAAGGCGGCGAAGCTCGAGGCGGCGGCCAGCAAACTCGAGCAGGAGACGGCAGCGCGCAGCGAAGCACTCGAGGCGCGGACCGCCGCCGATGAAGCGCTCGCCGCAGAAGAGGCAAAGGTCGCGAAGCGCGAAGCGGCGGTGCACAAGGCCGAGGCCGAGCTGGCGGCGACCGATGACGCGCTCGACCAGCGGCAGGCCGCGCTCGACGGGATTCACAAGGACGTCCAGTCGCGGCGCGACCGTGCGTCGGGGCTGGAGAACGATGCGAAGCGCAGGCACGCGCAGCTGCGGAGCGAGCTCGAGCAGCGCGCCGGCGTGAAGGCCGCCGAGCTGATGGATCGCCTGAGCCATGGGTGGCTGGAGGATGCGCGAGCACGCGCCGCGGCCATGGTGCGCGCGATCGATCAGACCGCCGCGGACCCCGCGCATGATCGCGAAGCGAAGCGCGTGATGGAGATCGCGGCCACGCGGTACCACCACCACTACCTGACCGAGCGCGCGCAGAACAACCTGCGCATCGGGCCCGAGCTGGTGGCCGTGCTGCTCGACAACAATGGCGCGTTGCACCAGTCGATCGAACGGGTCGCGGGCGTGCAGTTGCTCGTCAACGACGACAAGGATGCGATCCGGCTCGACGGTCTCGACGGCGTCGGCAAGGAGTTCGTCCGCCGCGCCATCAACAAGCTGATCAAGAAGCCCGAGGCCATCGGCGATGCCAAGGCGGATCCCGAGGCGTGGGCGACCAAGGGACGCGAGAACCTGACGCAGGAGATCAGGTCGCTCGGCAAGCGTGCATTCCAGATCCTCGGCATCAACAAATCGCATCCCGAGATCGTGGAGCTTGTCGGTGCGCTCAACTTCCGCACCAGCTACACGCAGAACCAGTGGTGGCACGCGGTCGAGGCGAGCTACCTGGCCGGCATGATGGCCGCCGAGCTCGGGCTCGACGAGAAGCTCGCGCGCCGTGCGACGCTGATGCACGACATCGGCAAGGCGCTCACCCACAAGATCGAGGGCTCGCACGCCGTGATCGGCGCGGACATCGCCCGCCGGCTCGGTGAGGCCGAGGTCGTCGCGAATGCGATCGGCGCGCACCATGCCGACGAGCCGTGCAACTCGGTCTACGCATATCTGGTCGCTGCCTCCGATGCGATGAGCGGTGCGCGGCCTGGTGCGCGGCGCGAGCTCGCCGAAGGCTTCACCGCGAAGGTCGAGGACCTCGAGCGCATCGGTGCATCGCGCCGCGGCGTCGCGTTCGCGCACGCAGTGCATGGTGGCCGCGAGCTCCGCGTCTACGTACGCGAGCGGGATGTCGATGACCTCACCGTCGTCGAGATGTCCTCCGAGATCGCACAGCAGATCGCCGAAGAGATGACCTTCCCCGGCCAGATCAAGGTCACTGTCATTCGCGCGTTCGAAGCGACCGCCACGGCGAATTAGCTCCGCTCCCCGCCGCTCCCTGCGCGGCGGCTGCGCGCGCGTGTTGGCTGCAACGGCACTCGTCGTCTGCAGGAGGCGTGCTTCCGTAGGGGGCGAGCGCCCTGGACAGGGCACGCGCGATGCACGGCCCCGAAGACTCGGAAAGGCGGTGCAGGCATGACGACGCAGAATCAGAACGGCCGTAACCCGCGCGACACGTACGTGCGTGACGAGCTGAGCCGCAGCGAACGGGGACGCTGGAGCCGACAGGGTGGGAGCGACGATGAGCCCGGGCGCGACGAGGCGTATCGCACCACGGCGATCGGTCGGGTCGGACCCTCGTCGAAGTCGCGCGACGAACGGGGCGCCGATGAGCGCGAGGGGTATTGGATCGACCGTCCGTATCGCACCGACCGCGAGCACGAAGCGACGCCGAGCGAGCCGACGTCGTATCGAAGCCCCGATGTTCGGCCGATCGGCGCCGCGCGACCTGGCCCGCATCGCGGCAAGGGGCCGCGTGGTTATCAGCGCCCGGACGATCGCATCCGTGATCTCGTGTGCGAGGCCCTCGCCGAAGACGATCAGGTCGACGCGACGCAGATCGAGGTCACCGTAAGTGACGGTATCGTGACGCTGTCGGGCAGCGTTCCCGATCGCCCGACCAAGCGAATGGCGGAGGATGTCGTCGATCGCATCTGGGGGGTTCGCGATGTCCACAACCAGCTCGAGATCGTGCAGGGATATCGAAGCAACCGTTCGGGCCCTGGGTCGGTCGGAGGTAACGAGCTCTGACGCGCGCGCCTTCACCGGGCGCGAGTGCCACGTTGTGGGCATGACGCTCGGCTCTCCGGCGAGCGAAGTGCCACCAGGCAAGACGAGTGACGGCGTCTTGCCTGGATTTCTTTTCGGCACACGCACTGCACTGCGAACCGCTGTTCCAATGTTCGACCACGACGACGAAGATCCAAAGAAGCCGCACGTGCCGTTCCATCCCAAGAAGGGAGGCGCGACGCCGTTCGAGGAGGATGGGGATCCGTGGCGGCACTGCAAAGAAGAGCAGCGCGACGCTCGCCGCCACGTCTGATCACGGCCGATCTCACGTTCTCCTCGAGCTCCCCAGCTGCTCGCGTCCCGCCTCGCGGTCGACACGTCGGTGGCTGCATTCACAGGTCGCCAGCGGCCGGTTCGGCCCCGGGTCGACACGCGGGGCAGCGCAGCTCGGCGCGAGCTCGCACTCGCCGCTGTCACCGCGGCGGCATCAACCAGGCGAACCCTCGTAGGTTTCCAGGTAGCGATGCGTCAGAAGCTCCCCGAATGGAACTCCTACGTAAAGGTAAGGGTTCACCTTGACACACTAGAGCCAACCCCGCATAGTCGCGTCATACGAACGAAACCTCACGTAAGGGTGAGGGTTAGCGATGAAGGAAGAGCCGGACAAGGACAAGCTGATGCGCGTTGGCGAGCTAGCCAAGGCAGTCGGCAAGACCGTGCGCGCCATGCACCTCTACGAGGAGCTCGGCTTACTCGAGCCGCGGTCGCGGTCTGAAGGCGGCTTCCGGCTTTACGGTCCGGATGCGATCGATCGGATTCACTGGATCGTGAAGCTCCAGGCGATCGGTTTCACGCTCGCGGAGATCCAGGGCTTCGTGAAGGACTTCCAGGGCGCGGGCTCCGGCCGCGAAGCCACCGCGCGCGTGCGCGCGCTGTTCACCGAGAAGCAGGCGCAGATCCGCGAACAGATCACGCAGCTTCAGGTCATCGAGAACGACCTCTCGGAGGCGCTCTCGTACCTTGATAGCTGCCAGTCATGCAGCGACGACCTCGCGCCCACGGCGTGCGGCGCCTGCGATCACCAGGGTCATCACAAGGGCGAGGCACCGCCTTTGTTCGCCGGGCTGTCCCGCCGCTCCGAAGCCTCGATCGAGAGCAAGGACAAGGCGTACGACGTGCCGGTCACCGTGCTGTACCGAGAAGGAAACAACTGATGTCCGTCGCCAAGAATCCCATCCAGATCCCCGTCCCACAGGGCGTGACGCTGCCGATCTTCATGGACAACCACTCCACCACCGCGACCGACCAGCGCGTCGTCGAGGCGATGCTGCCGTACTTCACGCAGCACTTCGGCAACGCGGCGAGCCGCAACCACGTCTTCGGTTGGACGGCCGAGGCCGCGGTCGAGCACGCGCGCACGCAGATCGCGGCGCTCATTGGCGGTGACGGCAAGGAGATCGTGTTCACGTCCGGCGCGACCGAGGCGAACAACCTCGCGATCAAGGGCGTCGCCAGCTTCTACAAGAAGCAAGGCAACCACATCATCACCGTCGAGACCGAGCACAAGAGCGTGCTCGACACGTGCAAGCGCCTGCAGCGCGAGGGCTACGAGGTTACGTATCTCACGCCGGCCAAGGACGGCCTCGTCTCGCCGGAGCAGATCACGTCCGCGATGACCGACAAGACGATCCTCGTCTCGATCATGCTCGCGAACAACGAGATCGGCGTCGTGCAGGACGTCAACGCGATCGGCGCGGCGATCAAGGCGAAGAACAGCAAGTGCCTGTTCCACATCGATGCGGTGCAGGGCGCGGGTAAGGTCCCGTTCGACGTCGAGAAGTCGAAGGCCGACCTCGTCGCCGTGACGGCGCACAAGATGTACGGCCCCAAGGGCATCGGTGCGCTGTGGGTGCGCCGCAAGCCGCGCGTCCGCATCGATCCGATCATCGACGGTGGCGGCCACGAGCGCGGCATGCGCTCGGGCACCCTGCCGGTGCCGCTCATCGTGGGCTTCGGCAAGGCGGCCGAGCTCGCGCTCGCCGAGCGTGACGCCGAGGCCGTTCGTCTACGCGCGCTGCGCGACCGCCTCTTCCGCGGCATCACCTCGCGCCTGACCGAGACCTACGTCAACGGCTCGCTCGAGCACCGGCTGCCCGGCAACCTCAATATCTCATTCGCGTTCGTCGAGGGCGAGAGCCTGCTCATGGCGCTCAAGGACATCGCGGTGTCGTCGGGCTCTGCCTGCACGTCGGCGTCGCTCGAGCCCAGCTACGTGCTGCGTGCTCTCGGCGTCGGCGACGAGCTCGCCCACACCTCGATCCGGTTCGGCATCGGTCGGTTCAATACCGAGGCCGAGGTCGACTACGTGATCGAGCTGGTGACCAAGAGCGTCGAGCGCCTGCGCGCGCTGTCGCCACTCTGGGAGATGCACCAGGACGGCATCGACCTCAATTCCATCCAGTGGACCCCGCACTGAAAGTCCCAACGAGTCTGAAGAGGAACGACCATGGCGTATTCCGATAAGGTCATCGACCACTACGAGAACCCCCGCAACGTGGGGACGTTCAAGACCGAGCAAGACATCGACGCGAGCGAGGTCGGCATGGGCCTCGTGGGCGCTCCCGCCTGCGGCGACGTGATGCGTCTCGAGATCCGCGTCAAGGACGGCCTGATCGCCGACGCGAAGTTCAAGACGTTCGGTTGCGGCTCCGCGATCGCCTCGTCGTCGCTCGCGACCGAGATGATCAAGGGCATGAGCCTCGACGAGGCCGCGCAGATCAAGAACACGCAGATCGTCGAAGAGCTCAACCTCCCGCCGGTCAAGATCCACTGCTCGGTGCTCGCCGAGGATGCGATCAAGGCCGCGATCGAGGACTACAAGAAGAAGCACGCGAAGTGATGACGATGAGCGCCACCGCAACGAATAGCTCCACCCCTGCAGCTCCTCCGGCGCCCACCGTGTCGAAGAAGGAGATCGAGATCACTGCGGCCGCGGCCGAGGAGATCGGGAAGCAGAAGGCGAAGCGGGGAACGCCCGACGCGATGATCCGCATCGGCGTGCGTGGCGGCGGGTGCACGGGCTTCACGTACGTCTTCGAGTGGGCCGAGTCGGTCCGCCCGACGGACAAGGTGTTCTCGGCTCACGGCCAGTCGATCGTCGTCGATCCGAAGAGCCTGGTGTACCTGGGCGGGATGCAGCTCGACTTCGTGCGCGGGATGATGGGACACGGGTTCAAGTTCAACAACCCGAACGCCAAGGGCGCGTGCGGCTGTGGCGAGTCCGTCAACTTCTAACGAGCGCGGCTCCACGCGTACGCCGGTGGCGGACCTGTTCGCCTTGCTCGGCATCGAGGAGCGCTACGATCTCGACGTCGCCGAGCTCGAGAAGGCGTTCTTCGAGAAGAGCAAAGAGCTCCACCCGGACCGCTTTGCCAGCGCGCCGGCGGCGGAGCGCGTCGCGGCCCTATCCAGGAGCCGCGCGCTCAACGACGCGTACCAGACGCTGAAGAAGCCCGTGTCGCGCGCCGAATACATGCTCGCGCGTGCGGGCGTGACGATCGGGGACAACGAGCGGCTCGAGCCGACGTTCCTCATGGAGATCCTCGAGCTGCGCGAGGAGCTCGCCGAGGCGCGCGCAGCTGGCAAGCTCGACGTCGTTGGTGAGAAGCAGGGCGCGATGGCCAAGCGCAAGAAGGGCGTGCTCGCCGAGCTACCCGCGCTGTTCGCCGCCAAGGATCTCGTCGCGATCAAGGAACGGCTGATCGTCCTGCGCTACCTGGATCGGTATCTCGCAGAGTGCGATGCGGCGCTAGACGCCGAGGAATAGCTAGCGATGTTGTTGCAGATTTCAGAGCCCGGGCAGTCTCCGATCAAGGAGGCGTGCAAGCCCCGCGTTGTCGGCATCGACCTCGGCACGACGAACAGCCTCGTCGCGCACGTCGCGGACGCGTCGCCCGAAATCATCTCGGGCGAGGGCGGCCCGCTGGTGCCGTCGGTGGTGCACTACAGTGGCAACGGTGAGGTCATCGTCGGCAAGCCGGCGGTCGCCAAGGCGCTCGATGCGCCGCACGACACGCTCGCCAGCGTGAAGCGCTTGATCGGTCGCGGTGCCAAGGACCTCGCCTCCGTGCGTGCCCTGCTGCCGTACGAGCTCGAGGGCGATGACCGCGCCGTGCGCATCAAGGTGTCGAGCGGCAAGGCCGTATCGCCCGTCGAAGTTTCGGCCGAAGTGCTGCGCGAGCTCAAGACGCGCGCCGAGACGTCGCTCGGCGGAGCCATCGAAGGCGCTGTCATCACGGTGCCCGCGTACTTCGACGACGCCCAGCGCCAGGCCACGCGCGATGCGGGCCGGCTCGCGGGCCTCGAGGTGATGCGCCTGCTCGCCGAGCCCACCGCCGCCGCGCTGGCGTACGGCCTCGACCGGGGCAGCAAAGGCACCTACGCGGTGTTCGACCTCGGTGGGGGCACCTTCGATATCTCGATCCTCAAGCTCGTCGACGGCGTGTTCGAGGTGAAGGCCACGGGCGGCGACTCCGCACTCGGTGGCGATGATCTCGATCGCGCGATCGCGCAGGCGATCGTCGGCGAGGCGCTGGCTGCGAACGCGTCGCGTCAGCTCGTCGGTGCGGCGGTGGCCGAGGCGCGGCGCGTGAAAGAGGCGCTGACCGACGCGCCCGAGGCCGTGTTCACTCTCGGCATCGACGGCCACGCGATCACCCGGACCGTCACGCGCGCCGACCTGACGGTTTGGGCGCAGCCGCTGCTCGAGAAGACGGGCAAGGCCTGCCGCCGCGTGCTCAAGGATGCGGAGCTGACCAAGGACGACCTCGATGGCGTCATCCTCGTCGGTGGCTCGACGCGGTCGCCGGTCGTGCGCGACTACGTCGCCGAGCTGTTCGGCAAGGAGCCACTCTCAGATCTCGATCCCGAGCAGGTCGTCGCGCTCGGTGCGGCGGTGCAAGCCGACGTGCTCGCGGGCGGCCGTCAGGACGTCACGCTGCTCGATGTCGTGCCGCTCTCGCTCGGCATCGAGATGATGGGCGGCGTCGTCGAGAAGTTGATCCATCGCCAGACCACGATCCCCACGGGCGCCACGCAGACGTTCACCACGTACGCGGATAACCAGACCGGCTTCGATATCCACATCGTGCAGGGTGAGCGCGAGACCGCGGACGCGTGTCGTTCGCTCGCGCGGTTCACGCTGCGCGGGGTGCCGCCGATGATCGCCGGGATGGGGCGCGTCGAGATCACGTTCCTCATCGACGCCGACGGTCTGCTCAAGGTAATGGCCAAGGAGCTCACCACGGGCAAGGAAGCCTCGATCGAGGTCAAGCCGAGCTATGGCCTGTCCGACGAGGAGGTCGAGCGCATGCTCCTCGACTCGTTCGAGCACGCCGAGGAAGACCTCGAGCAGCGCAATCTTCTCATCGAGCGCGTCGAGGCCGACCGGATCCTCGCTGCTACCAAACAAGCGTTTGCCACCGACCCCGAGCTCCTCGACGACGAGGTCCGCACGGCGGGTCTCGAGGCGATGGCCAAGCTCGAGGCCGCCATGGCGGGCACTGACTACCTGGCGATCCGCCACGCGGTCGAGGCGGTCGACATCGCCACCAAGCCATTCGCGCAGAAGCGCATGAACCGAGCGATCGCGGCGCAGTTCCAGGGGGTGAACCTGGATGACGCGGCACGCAAGGTTGGAGCCTAGGATGCCCAAGGTCACGTTCAAGAATCCTGATGGTCCCGGTTCGGCGCCGAAGACGATCGACTGCCGTCGTGGGCTGTCGATCCTCGACGCCGCCGAGGAGTGCGGTGCGCGCGTCGGCCATGCGTGTGGTGGCAACCTCGCGTGCTCGACGTGCCATGTCTACGTGGAGGAAGGTCTCGCTTCTCTCGGCGACATCGCCGACAAGGAGAACGACATCATGGACAAGGCGTTCGACGTCCGCTCGGAGTCGCGCCTTGGATGTCAGGCGAAGCTCGCGGACGAGGATGTCGTCGTCGAGATCAGCGAAGAGAGCCTGCGCGCGTGGCTCGACGAGAATCCCGAGGAGCGCAAGCGTCTCGCGGCCGCCAAGGCGACCGAGCTCCCCAAGGCAGGCTGAGGAACGTCGCCTGCGGACGGTGCGGCTGCGGATCGCAGCGTGCGTAGCTTCGACGCTGCGAAGCAGGCGCAGGGCCTGTAGGTCGCACGTGGTGGCGCGGTAAATTCCCCGCATGGGTATCGACGTCGCGAGCTGGCTCGCGAAGCACGGCACATACACACCGCAGCTCCCTGGCTACACCTGGGACTTCGCGTCGGCGCCAGACGCCCGCGAGCTCGCGGGTGCGCTGATGAACGCCGCGTCGACGCAGACAGGCAAGCCGGCGGCGCTGGCGCTCGACGCGTTGCGGGCCGGCGTCACGCAGGCCGCCAACGGCGGCGGCCGGTGGTTCGATGCGTTCGCCGTTGCGGTGCTGGCGCGCCCCGCGTTCATCGGGCCGGCCGCGCTCGCGCACAATCCGCCGTTGCCACTCGGCGAGCAGCACTATTGCGATCGTCGCTCTGACGCATATCTCTCGCGCAACCGAACATCGGGCCCAGATCGTGTGGAGCAGGTGGGGAACACGCTCGTCGGTGATCCGGCGCGCTCGCCCGCCGATGCCGAGCAGCTCTGGCTTTGCGTCGGCGGCGGTTCCGCCGGCATCGCGAGCGCGCTGGTGACCGCGGTCGAGCGCATGAACGAACGCGCCGCTGCCGAGCTGCGGCGCGCGCTAGTCGCCGGGGTTCACGACGCGCTGATCACCGGAGCGGGGCTGCCGTTCTGGCCGCGCGCGCGGCTCGTCGGTCACATCGCGCGCGAGAATCGGTGGCTGCTCGCCGAGCTCCTCGCCCACGAGCAGGAGCCGTGGCTCCGGGCGCAGATGAAGTACGAGCTCACTAATCCACGAGCTTGAGGTGCGTCGCCCGCTTGGCCCGCGGCTCCTCTTTCGCGGGCGGCGGCGGCGCTGGAGGAGGCGGCGCAGGCGATTCGCCACCGCCGGTCAGCACGTCCTCGGGGACATCCTCAGGCCACACGGTGCCGCGCTGCTCGCCCTCGACCATGGCCGCGTAGACTGCGGTCCACGGCAGGATGCAGCGGAACGGCTGGCCGGCAAACGTCAGCGTGCCGGCGATGGCGTCGTCGTCGACGACGAGGTCGCCGATCGCGGGGTTCAGGTTGTAGCCGAAGCGCAGCACGAGGCTCGGGTCCGCGCGGAACCGCGGCGGCACGGCCACCTCGGCACGGCGCGCATCGACGTGCACGAGCACCGGGCCGCGCGAGAGGAGCTGCTCGAGGGTACGGCGCTTGTCGGGCGCGCTCGCATCGTCCTCGTCGCGCAGCGCATCGATCGAGGGAATCTCGGCGGACGGCTTGCCGACGAGCTGCACGAACTCTTCTTCGGCCATCAGGCCCGCGTCGACGGCATCGCGCAGGATTCCTTCGGGGCGGTCGCCCGCGGCGGCGGTGACGCGCTCGACGGTGCGCTCGCAGCGCGCCGCGTGGCGAAGCACGGCACCATGGGCGGCGAGGGCGCTATGCGTACCGGTTCGCCAGCGCGCGAGTGCCCGTTCGACGTCGACGAGCGACGTGGACACACGGTGCTCGATCAGCGCGGTGACGACCGTCTGCAGCCTGGCCAGAGTCTTGGGGTCACGCTCGAGCATTGGGACTCCGACTTAGTACGGGTGCCTAAGCGGGGTAAAGCGAGAAGTCGCACTGTCCGGGTGCAAAATTCATGGCCCGCCGGATGCGATGATCTACCTCACGTTGGGGGCTCGACGAGGTTGGCCAGCATCGCGGTGACACGCTCGGGAACGGCGATCGCGACAAACTTCGCAAGATCCACGACGGCGCACACGACCTGGCCTTCCGCGCACAGCGCGCGCTCGCGCTCGGAGTCCGCTGCGCGAAACACGCGGTACCGAAACGTGATCGATTTGCCGCCGAGGCGCGCCACGCTCACCTCGATCTCGGCCGTATCCCCGAATGCGAGCGGAGCCTTGAAGTCGCACTCCGCGCGCACGGCGGGAAACCCGACCTTGTCGCGATCGATGAGTTGCGAGTAGGCACGCGGTCCGATGCGCGCGCGCCACAGCTCCTCGAACGCCATGTGGAACAGGTGGAAGAACCGCGGGTAGTACATGATGCCCGCGTGATCGACATCGGCGAACCGCACTGGCGTCGCATAGGTGAACGCGCTCACGCCTGCACCGCCGGCAGCACGAGGCGAACGCCGCACGCAGCGGGGACTCCGGGACAAGGCGGCGCGAGCTTCTCGAGCTCGATCGCGACGACCGCCCCCGGATAGAGCTCCTGGATCTTGGCACCCATCGCACCGGCGAGCGCCTCGAGGAGCTTGAACGTCGACTTGGTGCCGAGCGCCACGACGATCTCGCTCACCTTCCAGTAGTCGACGGTGTCGGTGAGCTTATCGGACGCCGCTGCGGTTTTGAGCGGCAGCTCGATCGTCAGGTTCACGCGAAACCGACGCGTCCCGCGGCGCTCGGCGGCGGTATAGCCGTGGTTACCTTCGAACTCCAGGCCGCGCACGAAGACGGCATCGCGCAGAGAGGCGGAGCGACCCGAGGTGTCCGTCATAGGCGGCCGACCTTACGCGAAGCTAGGCCTCCGCGTCTTCCGCGGCCTCGTCCATCCCCTTCTTCAGCTTCGTCATCTTCTTCTTGATCATCTGCTTCTTGAGCGGACCCGCGAAGTCGACGAGCAGCTTGCCCGTCAGGTGGTCGTACTCGTGGAGCAGGCAGCGCGCGAGCAAGCCTTCGCCTTCCATCTCGAAGATCTTGCCGTCGATCCCCATCGCGCGAACCTTCGCGCGCAGCGGGCGCTTCACCTTGATGTAGATGTCGGGGAACGACAGACAGCCCTCTTCGCTGTCCTGCTGTTCCTCGCTGGTCTCGAGGACCTCGGGGTTGATGAACGCGACCGGCTGATCCGTCTCTTCGAGACCTGCGAGCTTGGGCTCGACGATGAACATCCGTCGCGCATCGCCGAGCTGGAGCGCGGCGATGCCGAGCCCATTCTCCGCGTACATGGAGTCGACGAGATCCTGGTAAAGCGCGCGCACCGAGTCGTCGATCGTGGTGATCGCAACGGAGGGCTGACGGAGACGTTCGTCGGGCCAGACGACGACGGGGCGAACTGCCATGGGGCGCACCTTAGCATGTGGTGCGTCCCACCCGGTCGGGCGATTGACAACCGGAGCGCCCAAAGCCATACACGCCCATCCCCATGATTACGCGGTACTCCGAGGCCAGGCTGCCCACCCCGCACGGCGAGTTCCGGGTGGTGGTCTACCGGACGGGAAATCAGGGAGGGCCGGGTTCCTCGGCCGTTGGCGTCGGCCCCGAGGAGCACGTGGCGATGGTGTTCGGCGACGTCTCCGGCAAGGCCGTGCTGACCCGCGTGCACTCGTCGTGCTTCACGGGCGAGGTGCTCGGCAGCCAGCGCTGCGATTGTCGGGCACAGCTCGACGAGGCCCTCGCGCGCATCGCCCAGGAAGGCCGCGGCGTGCTCGTGTACCTCGTGCAGGAAGGTCGCGGCATCGGCCTCGGCAACAAGATCGCGGCGTATCAGCTGCAGGACAAAGGCGCCGACACCGTCGATGCGAACTTGCAGCTCGGCTTCGATGCCGACCTGCGGTCGTACGATCTCGCGGCGGGCATCTTGCGCGACCTCGGCGTCACCAGCGTTCGTCTCATGACGAACAATCCGCAGAAGATCGCCGGGCTCGAAAGTGCCGGCGTCGTCGTCGAGACCCAGGAGTCACACTGGGTGGGTGGCAGCGAGCACAGCGAGGGGTACCTCGACGTGAAGAAGAAGAAGCTCGGGCATCTGGCCTGAGCATCGGAACGAGGATCGAATGAACGAAGCCAGCGTCAAGGAAGCTCTCGGCAAGGTCAATGACCCGCTGCTCGGGCACGACATCGTCAGCTACCGGATCTTGCGGTCCGTCGAGGTGCAGGGCGACGACGTGCTCGTCAAGCTCGACATCCCCACGCACGCGTATCCGCTCGCGAAGCGGAGAGAGCTGCAGGTGGCGATCGAGAAGGCGCTCAAGGACATCGGCGCAAAGCGCGTGAACGTGCTCGCCGAGGTCTCGACGGCGTACCTGCCGGCACCGAGCGACAAGGCCGTGCTGAAGGGGCCGAAGAACGTGATCGCGGTGGCTGCGGGTAAGGGCGGCGTCGGCAAGTCGACCGTCGCCGTGAACCTCGCGCTCTCGCTCGCGAAGCACGGCGCGAAGGTCGGCCTGCTCGACGCCGACGTGTTCGGTCCGTCGATCCCGACCATGCTCGGCACGCCCGAAGTGCCGGCGACCGCGAGCAAAGACTCGAAGATCATCCCGGCCCTTCACCAGGGCATCAAG
The DNA here is from genome assembly GCA_033763475.1 of Kofleriaceae bacterium. Lineage (GTDB taxonomy): Bacteria > Myxococcota_A > Polyangia > Haliangiales > Haliangiaceae > JABFXX01. Next base: position 4,300 of record JANRKM010000184.1, on the reverse strand, counting down.
GTCATCTCCGTCGGCTTCTTCGTCGACAAGGAAGAAGCCGTGGTGTGGCGCGGTCCGATGGTGCACCGCTTGCTCCAGCAGTTCCTCGGCGACGTCGAGTGGGGTGACCTCGACTACCTGGTATGCGACCTGCCGCCGGGCACCGGTGACGTGCAGCTGTCGCTGTCGCAGTTGATCCCGATCGCGGGCGCAGTGATGGTGACAACGCCGCAGGAGGTCTCGATCGTCGATGTCGTGAAGGGCATCGCGATGTTCGAGAAGGTCGAGATCCCGATCCTCGGGATCGTCGAGAACATGAGCTACTACAAGTGCCCTGCGTGTGGGCACACGGACGAAATCTTCAGTCATGGCGGTGGAAAGCGCCTGGCGCAGGAGATCGGTGCCGACTTCTTCGGCGAGATTCCCATCGATACGCGCATTCGCTTCGGTGGTGACGCGGGCGTGCCGATCGTCCAGGCCAGCCCGGACTCCGACAACGCGTTGCGGTTCATGGACCTCGCGACCAAGGCGGCGATGAAGATCGCTGGCTCCGTGCTGAGCAAGCCGAAGCGCTCTCCGCGACTCGCCGTGATCAAGTAAGCTCAACCTCGATGGGTGCGACGCTCGACGACGGTGACGAGGTCGAGGTTCAAGGTTCCAGCGGCGTGTACACGCTATCCCGCAAGGGCGACGTGTACATGTGCTCGTGTCCCGCGTGGCGCAACCAGGGAGCGGTGATCGATCGCCGCACATGCAAGCACCTGCGCAAGTACCTCGGTGATGCCGAGGAGACGGCGCGTGTGGGCTCGGCGACGCCCGCGCGCGCCGCGGCGACCGGCGGCCGCGCGCAGGCCGTGAAGAAGGACACGGCGCCGCCGATCCTGCTCGCGCACAAGTGGGAGACCGACCACGACCCGAAGGGGTGGTGGATGAGCGAGAAGCTGGACGGGGTGCGCGCCTACTGGGACGGCGAGGGCTTGATCTCGCGGCTCGGCAACCGGTTCCCGGCGCCCACGTGGTTCACCGACGCGTTGCCGAAGGAGAAGCTCGATGGCGAGCTGTGGATCGCGCGCAAGCAGTTCCAGCGGACGAGCGGCGTGGTGCGGTCGGGCGGCGTGGAATGGACGAGCGTCGCGTACGTGGTGTTCGATGCACCCGAGATTCCGGGCACGTTCGAGGAGCGGCTTGCGGCTGCGAAGACGCTGATCGAGACGGCCAACGTCGACCACCTCCGCATGCTCGATCAGGTCCTGTGCGAAGGCGTTGCCCATTTGCGCGCGGAGCTCGCGCGTGTCGAGGGCCTGGGCGGCGAAGGGCTCATGCTGCGCGAGCCGGGCTCGGCGTATACGGTCGGGCGCTCGACGACGCTCCTCAAGGTGAAGACGTTCCACGACGCCGAGGCGCGCGTCATCGGGCACGCCCCGGGCGCGGGCAAGCACAAGGGGCGTCTCGGCGCACTCGTGTGCCAGCTCCCCGACGGAGTGACGTTCAACGTCGGCACCGGATTCTCCGACGCGGAGCGCGAGACGCCGCCCGCGATCGGCGCGGTAATCTCGTTCCGCTACCAGGAGCTCACAGAGGACGGCGTGCCACGGTTCCCGTCGTATGTCGGCGAGCGCCACGACGTGGACTTGCCTGCGGCGCCGCCGCCGCTCGGAACGGGCACGAAGAAGCTCAACACGGACACGCGGCCGACGAAGATCGATCGCCCGATCACGCCTGGCATAATCGCGATGGTGGCAGAGAAGGTCGAGCGTGATCCGCACGCACCTGTCCAGGACCCGCGCCCGGCGACCGTGTTCGTGGCGCTGCCACCCAAGCTCGCACCGCAGGCCGAGCAGAAGACGCTGTATCGCGAGCGTCTCGAGCACGAGGACGGCAAGTTCTGGGAGATCGAGGTGCGCGGCTCGTCGCACATCACGCGGTTCGGCAAGATCGGGACCTCCGGCCAGATCCGCATGGTCGATAGTGGCACCCCCGAAGCGGCGAAGTCGGAAGCGGAGAAGCGCGCGGCGCAGAAGAAGAAAGAGGGCTATCGCGCCGCCAAATTGTCGCCAGAGACGTAGCTTCGCGTGAGACTAGCGATCGGGACGGACGTGCCACCCGGATCGGAGCGATGATCGCCATGGGGGTCGCATATGCTGAAGCCCATCGCTCTCGTCACCACGCTCTCGCTCACCGGCTGTTCGTTCTTGCTCGTGCGCGGACCGGGTGATGTAGGGAACCCGCCGACGGTCTACGCTGAATGTACGACCTCGCTGACCTGGCCTGCCGTCGACGCCGGGCTCGGCATCCTGTGGGGCCTCGGGGCAGCAACCGCCGCGGCCAGGGACGTCGACGAGACCGAGGATGATCGCCGGGAAGCGATGATCAGCGCGAGCATCCTGGGCGCGGTCGCGATCGCGAGCGCTGTCGTCGGATATAAGCGCACCCAGCGGTGCGAGGACTCGCACGCAGCGTTCATCGCCGCGAACCCGCAAGGACGACAGCCTTACGGCTATCCAGGGGGCTATCCGCAGCAGGGCTATCCGCAGCAGGGCTACCCGCAGCAGGGCTACCCGCAGCAGGGCTACCCGCAGCAGGGCTACCCGCAGCAGGGCTACCCGCAGCAGGCGCCCGCTGGCTACGAGGGCGGTGTGTGCTGGTCGAACGGTTCGTGTGTCTACGGGCTCGTATGCTCGTCGCAACGCATGTGCGTGCGGCCCGCGCCGGGGCCGACACCTTTCGTGCCGTCGACGACGCCCGCGCCGACCACCACGCCCGCTCCGACGCCGGTCAATTGACGGATGGCTCGCACGGGGCGAGCTCGCACAACAAGTGGCTCACGTGCCCGAGCGTGCGTTGCAGGCGGACCATCGGGTCGCGTGCCTCGAGCAGCTCCTGCCGTGCATCTGCGTCCATGATCAACGCGGCCGCCACGGCGTCGGCACACGCGCCCGGCGTGCGGAACCCGCGCGCGAGATCGCGCAGCTGCGTGCCGCCGGAGTCGATCACCTCCGCCAGCCGGTCACACAGCGTGATCAGCTTCTGGTGATGCTGGCGCGCATCGTTGTCGTCGACTCCGAGGTCATCGAGCTCCCGCGCTTCCACGAGGCGATACGCGCGGTCGGGTGGCAGCTCGCGGGCAATCTCGACGCGAGCCACGCCGCGGAGGAGGAGCGCGAACCGTCCATCGGGCAGCTCGTCGGAGCAGATGATCCGTCCCACGCCGAAGCGTTCGTAGACCGGAGGACGGCCGTAATACGAGGCCTCGTACCCGGGCTTCAGGCGCGCGATGCCGATCAGGTGGTGGCTGGCGAGCGCGTCACGCGTGAGCTCGCGGTAGCGAGGCTCGAACACGTGCAGCGGGAGAAGGCCGCCGGGAAGCAGCACGCAATTCGGCAACGGGAAGATCGGCAGGGAGGACAGCGCGCCAGCGTCGAATGCTGTCTCATCCATGGCGTCAGTCCCTAGCCGAACACGTCGATGCACGCACCCGTGAGGGCGTGCGGAGCGCCGAGCGGAGGCGGTGTCGCGAGGAACAACGCCGTGGACGCAATATCGTCCGGGCTCATGTCAGGCCTTGCTCCTGGCAAGCCTTCACGCAGCATCGCGGTGTCGACGCTACCCGGACAGATCGCATTCACCGAGACCTTAGCAGCGCGTAGCTCCTCGGCAAGGGCACGCGTGAACCCAACCACGCCGTGTTTTGCCGCGCAGTACGCTGACAGCATCGCCGTTCCCTCACGGCCGGAGATGGAGGCGATGTTGATCACCCGTCCGCCACTCCGCGTCAGATCGGTGAGGAACGCACGCGTTACCATGAACGTTCCGTCGAGGTTGACGGCCATGATCCGGCGCCATTCGGCATCCGTGGTGCCGATGGTCAGCTTGCGAAGCACGGCGCCCGCATTGTTCACGAGGATGCTGACTGGCGCCATCGTACTGCGCACGACATCGGAGGCATCGCGAATGGCCGCGGAGTCCGTGACGTCGACGACGAACACCTGCGAACGGGCACCGAGCGTGCTGATCTCGGATTGCACGGCCTGCAGCGCGGTGATGTCGCGCGCCCACAACGCGACATCGGCACCAGCCGCCGCGAGCCGCAGCGCGATGGCGCGCCCGATGCCGCGGCTCGCCCCCGTCACGACAGCGGTTGCTCCGGTCAGCGGTCTCGGCGTCGCCGCGGTCGTCACCGTTGCTTGTCCTTCTTGTCGTACTTCTTGAGATCGTCGGGCTCGGGATCACCGAGCTGCTTGCGCCCCTGCGACGCTGCCATGTCGAGCGAATCGACGACAGTGTTGTACGGGAACGGCAGCGTGATCGACTGGCACTTGAA
>JANRKM010000183.1:0-2476 GCA_033763475.1 Kofleriaceae bacterium | reverse complement strand
CTGCGGCAGCATTCATCAGATTCGCCATACCCCCTTTGATCACAACGAAGGGTCACACGCGATCGTCTCGACGAGGAATCTCACAACTGATCGAAATCGATCCGGAATTCGACGTCGAATTATGACGCAGTAGTGTTAGCGGGTATCCGAAGCGAATCGACATCGCGTGATCAACGCGAACCGACTGTCCGTGACTACGCCTTGGACTTCGCGAGCTCGGCTTCGACCTGTCCGAGCGCCGTGCGGAGCATCGCGGACTGCGGGTCCGCGGCGATCGCCATCTTGATCTGCAGGATCGCGGTACGCAGATCACCGCGCTTGGCCGCGAGCTCGGCCTTGCGGAAGTAGATGATGGCCTTGCTGTTCATCGACGCGGACGCCGCCACAGAGGGCGGAGGCGGCGTGGGCGCGGGGCCTGGGCTGATCGGGGGAATGAGGGTGTTGCCCCGCGGCCGGGCGGTGCGGAGGTCCTGATAGGCGCCGGCGACGCGCGAGTACGCGAGCACGAGCTGATCGAACTCGGTCGGGGTGAGCGCGGTGCGATGGAGATCGGGATGCGCGACGCGCGCGAGGTTCATGAACGCATCCGCGGCGGCGCTCACGGTGGCATTCGGGGCGATCTGAAGGTGCCCTTGGCGAGGATGCCCTTCGCCCAGGCGAGGATCTCCACCTTGTTCACGGTTCGGTGCCTCCGACCGAGCGCATGTTCTATCTGGAGCCCGCCGTGATCGTGAATCTCTCCAGCTCGCCGTCGAAGGCGTGAGCCACTTCATCTATACGGTGTGCTGCGCGCGCGGAGCGCCCTGTCAGTCAGCTCGAGCTCGAGCTGCAGGCCGAGGTCGACAAGTACGTGACGTGCCTCCTGACCACCAAGCCGGAGATGGAGCTGTCGGCGACGTTTCGCAGGCGGCTGTTCGGCGATGCGGAGTACGAGCCGGACCTGGACGAGGACGAACAGGATCGCTATCGCGTCGCCAACGACAATGCGCATCGCTATACGACGTGGCTGGAGGAGACGTTCGTCTCGCGCCGGCGCATTCCGGAGATGCTCGCGGAGCTGCGCGGGTTCTATCGCAAGGGGTTCGCGGCGAAGGGTCGATGACCGCGCGCGCTGTGTAAGCCCGGTCGCTGGCGTCACTCACCGCAGCCCGGCCCGAGATCGATCGCGACGATGCGTCGGTCACGGAGAACATGGCGCGCCTCGGCGGCGGAGACCTCGTTCTTGGCGAGCTTCGCGACGTCCAGATCGAAGACGACGAGGGGGCCATTGGCATCCGGGTCATCGCACTCGGGATGGGAGGCCTCGCGGAGCGCACACAGCATGCGTCCGGGCCAGAACGTGTGATCGCGTCGGCACTCGATCTCGGTGTACTCGACGTGTCGCGCGAGCTCGGCACCGGTCATGCCGACACGGAGCCCATCCCACGTCGGGACGCGTGGATCGAAGACCACGCTCCGTGCATGGGGCGGGGCATCGGAGGACAGGATCGGGCGGCCTTGTTCCAGGACCGTGAGTCGCCCCTGTCCCGCCCCGAGGTCTGAAGACGAGGACGCCGCGATGGTGCACGCACCAACAGCAGCGCGCGGAGGGGGACGCAGGCACGTGCCGTTCGGGGCGCACCGCCGAGGCTCGAACGGATCGAGCTCGGCGATGGTTGTCACTCCACATGGGAACGCGACCGCAGCGGGTGCCCCGGAGGAGGGCGTGGGCGCGGGCTGTGCGCCCGGGACGCTCGCGCCACAACCACACCACCCAACGATCATCGCGGCTATTCGTGCGCGCACAGCAATGACGATGCCACACCATTCGAAGCTCAGCCTGGTTGACCGCTGATCACTTCGAGCAGCTGCGCGACCTGGGCCGGCTTGACCAGGTAGGTGTCGAACCTTGCGGCGAAGGCACGGTCACGCGTCACGTCCTGCCCGTAGCCGGTGAGTGCGATCAGGCGGGTGGTGCGCGTGCGCAGGCGAGGCGAGCTCGCAGCCGTCCATCGAGAATGGCGAGCGCCGAGGGGCCATCACCGACGGTGGTCGTCTCGAAGCCGTTCAGCGATCGCGCCGCCGCGAGCATCATCCCAGCGTCGGTGTTGTCGTCGACGACCAGGAGGCGCCCTCGTTTCTCGCGCGACTTCGTGCGCGACGGGATGGGCAGCTCGGTCTGCATGATCGGGTGTGTGAAGTTGCTCCGCGGAATCGTCACGATGAAAGTGCTAACTGTTCCAAGACCCTCGCTCTCGACCCAGATCTTTCCGCCGTGTGCGGCGACGAGGGACCGACAGATCGAGAGGCCGAGCCCGAGGCCTGGACTGCGCGTCGTGGTGGGACCCTGGATGAAGCGCTCGAAGATGCGATCGCGATCCGCGGTCGCGATCCCGAAGCCTTGATCGATCACGCGCAGCGCGATGTCGGCGGCGGATGTCTCCACGGTGAGCCGGATCGTCCGGTCGCGCTCGGAGTGACGTGCCGCATTGACGAT
>JANRKM010000182.1:0-4684 GCA_033763475.1 Kofleriaceae bacterium | reverse complement strand
CGGGGCTCGTGACGCTCGATCCCGCCTTCGTGTGCGGGGAGACCACCGAGGCCACCGCGGAAGGGATCGCGGTGAAGGACCTCGAGAACGGCGTGGCCTACACGATCGTGCTCGTCGCGGTCGACCGCTACGGCAACGCGTCATCCACGTTCCTCTCGCAGACGATCACGCCGCAGCCGGCGACCGACTTCTGGGAAGACCTCCACGATCGCGGCTCCGACGTCGAGGGCGGCTTCTGCTTGATCGCGGAGACCTACGGCGACGGCAGCGGCCTCACGCAGACGCTGCGCGCGTTCCGCGACGAGACCCTCGCGTCGACGGCGTTCGGCCGCGCGCTCGTCGACGTCTACTACGGCTCGATCGGCCAGCTCGGCACGGTCGTCCACGGTTCGCTCGTGCTCAAGATCATCGCCGGCATCGCGTTGGTGCCACTGATCGCCATCGCGCTGCTTTGGCACACGCTCACCCTGCCCGGCCTGCTCGCGCTCGTCGTACTGGCGGTGGTCTGGAAGTCCCGCAGGGAGTTCCTCGGGCGAAGGCGCCGCGGGGCCCCTGCCCCGCGGGCCATCTCTCGCCCTCGGTCACGGCGCGGGTTGCTCGCCACGCTCGCGCTCCTGCTTCCGTCGGTGGCGAGCGCGCAGGGACCCACGCCGTACTGGGATGACGAGGTGCGGACCGTCGATGAAGAAGCCGAAGGCCTGGTGAAGTGGCACGTAGGCATTCGCATCGGCCCCTACACGCCCGCCATCGACAAGCAAATCGACATGGATCCCGGCCCGTACGAGCAGATGTTCGGCGGCTCGCAGTGGCTGCCGATGCTCGACGTCGATCGCATCCTGTGGCGCGGCTTCGGCCAGCTCGGGGTCGGCGGCTCGATCGGCTACATGCAGAAGACGGCGAAGGCCTGGGAGGACGGCTCGAGCCCGGACGATCCGATGCGTCCACGTTCGCCGGGCAACGAGAACACGTTCCACCTGATGCCGCTGGTGCTCTCCGGCATCTATCGGTTTACCTATCTCGACGACGAGTTCGGCATCCCGATCGTTCCCTACGCGCGCGGCGGCGTCGGCTACTACCTGTGGTGGCTCACCACCAACGGCGACCTCTCCAAGGTTTGCTGGGACGGCACGGACGACCGGGGCTGCGACGCGGACAAGGCGATCGGCGGCAGCTTCGGCATCGTCGGCGCGGTCGGCATCGCGATCCGGGCGGAGCGCATCGATCCGGCGGCGGCGTCGTCGATGCGGTCGAGTGGCATCCAGCACGCGGGTTTCTTCGCCGAGTGGTCGGTCGGCAAGGTCGACGGCTTCCGCCCGGAGACCAAGCTGTCCGTCGGTGACTCGACCTGGTTCGCCGGCGCGAGCTTCGAGTTCTAGTTTCTTCGTGTTACGCCAGGCACCATGAGCCTGCGCGCCGTTCTCCTGGTATCGCTGATCACGGCTTGCCGCGCCCCGGCAGCGCGCCCCGTCGTCCCGGTCGCGCCGCCGGTCACAGCCGTCGAGCCCCCCCTGGCGAAGCCGGCGGCACCGGCACCTGTACCCAGGGCCACCAAGGTCCGCGAGGTCGAGGGCATCACGGAGTACACGCTGCCCAACGGCCTCCAGGTGCTGCTGGTCCCCGACCCGACGCAGTCGTCGGTCACGGTGAACGTCACGTACCTCGTCGGCTCGCGTCACGAGGGCTACGGCGAGACGGGCATGGCGCACCTGCTCGAGCACATGCTGTTCAAGGGCACGGCGAAGTACCGCAACGTGCTCAAGCTGCTCGACGAGCGCGGTGCCCAGTCGAACGGCAGCACGTGGACCGATCGCACCAACTACTACGAGACCCTCGCCGGCACGCCCGAAAATCTCACGTTCGCGCTCGAGCTCGAAGCCGACCGGATGATCAACGCGCTGATCTCGCCGGACGATCTCAAGACCGAGTTCTCCGTCGTACGCAACGAGCTCGAGATGGGCGAGAACGAGCCGCTCGCCGTGCTGGAGCAGCGGATCGTCTCGGCCGCCTACCTCTGGCACAACTACGGTAAGGACACGATCGGCTCGCGCTCCGACATCGAGCGCGTCCCGGTCCCCGCACTCCGCGCGTTCTACGAGAAGTATTATCAGCCCGACAACGCGGTGCTGATCGTCGCGGGCAAGTTCGATGAAGCGAACGCGCTCGCCTCGATCGAACGCACCTTCGGCCCGATCCCCAAACCCACGCGCGTGTTGCCGCCGACATACAGCGTCGAGCCGGTGCAGGACGGCGAGCGCTCCGTCACCGTGCGCCGCAACGGCGACATTTACGCCGTGGGCGTCGCATATCACACTGTCGGTGCGGCCTCGCCCGACTACACCGCGGTCGCCGCCGCACTCGACCTGCTCGATCGCGAGCCCTCGGGTCGGCTGTACAAGAAGCTCGTGGAGACCGAGCTCGCGGCGAGCGTGAACGCCTCGCAGACGATGTTCCGCGACCCGTACCTCGCGACGGTGATGGTCGAGATCCGTGATGCGAAGAACGTCGCGAAGGTGGAGCAGATCCTGACCTCGGAGATCGAGAAGCTCGGGAGCTCGAAGATCGACGAGCGCGAGGTCGAGCGCTGGCGCGCGGGCGCGACCAAGGTCCTCGACCTCGCGTTCACCGACAGCCAGGAGCTCGCGGTCGAGCTCTCCGAGTTCGCGGCGCTCGGCGACTGGCGGTCGCTGTTCGCCTATCGCAACCAGATCGAGAAGGTGACCACCGCCGACGTGCAGCGCGTCGCCAAGGCGTACTTCAAGCAATCCAACCGCACCAGCGGCCGCTTCATCCCCACCAAGGACGCCGACCGTGCGCCGCACACCGAGACGCCCGACATCGCCGCGGCGGTGAAGGGCATCGAGAGCGGCACGCCCAAGGACGTCGGCGAGGTATTCGTCGCCACCCTCGAGAACATCGAGGGCCGCACCACCCGCAAGACCCTCGCCAACGGCATCAAGGCGGCGCTCCTCCCCAAGAAGACGCGCGGTGGCAAGGTGCAGCTTCGACTCGCCCTCCACTGGGGTGACGAGAAATCGTTGCAGGGCAAACAAACCATCGCGGAGCTCACCGCCGCGATGCTGTCGCGCGGCACCACCAAGAAGAGCTACCAGGACCTCATGGACCTCGAGAACCAGCTCAAGAGCCGGATCTCGATCTATGGGGATGCGACCGGCGCGGTCCTCGAGCTCGAAACGCTGCGCGACAAGCTCCCCGGCGCGCTCGACCTCGCCGCGGAGATGCTCACCTCACCCAGCTTCCCCGCCAAGCAGCTCGAGCTCCTCAAGCAGGAGAGCCTCGCGTCGCTCGAGCAACAGCTCCAGGAGCCGAGCCACGTCGCCTGGGTCGCGCTCGACCAGCTCGTGAGCCCGTGGCCCAAGACCGATCCACGCTTCGCGCGCTCCGTCCCCGACGAGATCGACGCCACCAAGCGCGTCACCCTCGCCGACATCAAGGCCTTCTATCGCGACTTCGCCGGCGCCAACCACGCCGAGCTCGTCGTCGTCGGTGACTTCGAGGCCGCCACCCTGACGGCGCAGGTCGAAAAGCTGTTCGGCAGCTGGACGTCCAAGCGCCCCTACGCGCGCCTCGTCGACAAGCCGTTCCACGCCGCGCCCACCGCGAAGTCGATCGACATCAAGGACAAGGAGATGACGCAGCTCTACGCCGCGCACGACGTGGCGATGAAGGACACCGATCCGGACTACGCCGCGTGGCTCATGGTCGGGCACCTCCTGGGCGGCGATAACAGCTCGCGGATCTGGATGCGCCTGCGCGAGAAGGAAGGCCTCTCCTACGGCACTTACGCCTGGACCTCCGCAGGCTCGATGGACGACGGTGGTGCCTTCGGCGCCTCCGTGATCGTCGCCCCGCAGAACCTCGCCAAGGCCAAGGCCGCCCTGCTTGAGGAGATCACGAAGCTACTCGCTGGTCCGATCGCCGCCGACGAGCTCCAGCGTGGCAAAGACAGCTGGCTCAAGAGCCAGGACACCAGCCTCTCGAGCGACGGCTACGTCACCAGCATGCTCGCGGGCCAAGCGTACCGCGACCGCACGATGCAGTTCCCGATCGAGCTGCGCAAGAGGATCCAGGCACTCACGCCGGCGGACGTCGAGCGAGTGGCGAAGAAGTACCTCCAGCCGAGCAAGCTGATCGTCGTCGACGCGGGCGATATATCGAAGGCGAAGTAGACGCGCCCAAGCGACCACGCGCGCGCGTGAGTTCGCCGAACGTCGGGCGCCCTTCATCCCCGACACCAGCAATGACTGAGACGAGTTTCGTGCCGAGCGCAAGGCACGTGGGATCAAGCCGGTCATTCATTCAAAGCCCGAGCGCAAGCGCGCCTTGCCACTCGACCGCACGCTCTATCGGATTCGCCGTCGAGGTCCGGTGGGACACGCTACAACAAACCAAGATCAGTTTCCTCGCGCTACTTCTTACCAGGGACAGCTCCTAGTACCCCGCCGCGGAGGATCTGACCGGTTCACGCAGCCACCCTGAGGTGCCGTCGCGTCCCAGCAGTTGGAGTTGGATAGGCACGGCCGATCTTTTCGCGAGCGCGGTCGACGGTGAAGAGCCAGTTGATGCGGGCACGCTCGCGGTTGCGACGTTGCTCCCACTTCGTGACCTCGGCGATCAAGGTGGACTTGTCCGGGATGCGGCGATCGAGGCACTGGCCGACCATGAC
>JANRKM010000181.1:0-1870 GCA_033763475.1 Kofleriaceae bacterium | reverse complement strand
CTCCCCGACACGGAGCTGCTGGCGTCCGCCTTCGCGGTGTACCCGCAGAGCCGCCACCCGTCGCCCAAGGTGCGCGCGCTGATCGACCACCTCGCCGAGTCGCTCGGCGCCGAGCCGGCATGGGACGCCTTCGCGAGCGCGAAGTCGCGCAAGGGTCGCGTCGCGAGCAAGGGCGCGTAGCGCTCGCCCGCCTCGGCGACCGGCGCTCTCGAGGAGGCTCCTCAGCGACAGTCGGGATGGGTGCCGATGTCCGCCACGGAGTCGACGCGTCCACCGACGACGATGAACTGCAAGCACTGCTTCGTCTGGCCGTTCCACCAGACCGTGCCCGCGCCGTCCGACCCCGATCGGAACGAGGCGACGTTGCGGAAGCCGCGCGACTCGAGATCGCTCATCGCACCGGCGGCGCGTGCCCCATTCTCCCACCGACGTCGGGTCTGCTCACGGCCGGCGCTGCTCAGCGCTCGAGCGGGCCGCGATCTATCACGACATGCTGCAGCCGACCGCGCGTTCCCACGGCCGACGCGCTCCTTCAGCGCAATGCATCGAGGGCCGGCGTGGAATGCATGAGAGCCAGGGATGCGAGCGTGTCTCACCGGGTGTCCTGCGTGGCGTGGCAGCGAGCACGCGGCGAGAGCTCGACGAGCGGGAGACGATGGTCCGCTCGTGCGCTACCTCGCACCCGATGGGCCGCCGCCCTCGTGATCCCAGCGCAGGAGAGCCACATGTCCCGAATCTCGACGCTCGCCATCGTCATCGCCATCGTCATGGGAATGACCGTCGCTCCGGTCGCGTTCGCGAAGGACGCGACGGTCGACGTCCACTTCGACGCGGGCAAGCACTCGAAGGAATTCCAGTCGAGCATCCAGGGCGACGCCGGCGTGAACTACATGCTGCAGGTCCAGGCGGGCCAGGTGATGCAGGTGCTCTTCTCGACGTCGAGCGGCTCCTGCTACATGAACGTCTTCGAGCCGGGAAACGCGAGCGAGGCGGTCCACATCGGATCGACTTCCGGCAACGAGTTCGGCGCGAGCCCCACCAAGGCCGGCCGCTACCGGATCCAGGTGTATCAGATGCGCGCCACCGCTCGTCGCAACGAGACGTGCCAGTACGCCATCTCGTTCGAGGTCACCGGCGAAGGCAAGGGCAGCGCGCCGGCCGCAGCGGCGGCTCCGTCCGAGGTCGCGAAGGGCGCCTGCCTGTACAAGATCGGGGTGGACGCGGAGATCGCGCAGGTGAGCGCGCTGAAGCCCGGCTACTGGGAGCTCATCCTGAAGGCGAAGAGCGGCCACCGGAAGGTCGCCTGCACCGTCGGCGACGACGGCGAGATCGCCGATTGGGTCGAGATGAAGTGACGCGCCGCTCCCGCTAGAGCCCCTCGAACGGCCACACCGGCCGCACCTCGACGATGCCGCGACTCGCGCTCGGGCAGCGCGCCGCCCAGGCGAGCGCGGCGTCGAGGTCGGGCACGTCGATCACGTGGAAGCCGCCGAGCTGCTCCTTGGTCTCGGCGTAGGGGCCGTCGAAGACGTGCGTCCTGCCGTCGGTGATGCGCACCGCGGTGGTGGTGCCGACCGCACGCAGCCGCTCGCCGACCACGTAGATGCCGGCCTTCTTCATCGCCTCGACGTAGGCGGCGCAGGTGGGCATGCGCTCGTCCATGTGCGCCACGCGATCCGCGTCGTCTTCGTAGATCAAGAGCATGAACTTCATCGCTTCCTCCTCGATCTAGCCGCCGGCCATCGCGCCGAGCACGATGAAGGGCTCGCTGCCCGACGCGACCGCCGCGGGCAGCGGCGCGTCGGGCGACTCGTGCGACAGATCCTGCTGGCACGCGAAGAAGCGCACGAAGGCGCGCCGCTTGCGCGTG
>JANRKM010000180.1:0-84788 GCA_033763475.1 Kofleriaceae bacterium | reverse complement strand
CGCGACGAGGTCCTTTCCGGTGCCGCTCTCGCCGCGGATCAGGATCGGCGCGTTCGTCGGTGCGGCAAGCTCGAGCTTGCGCTCCACCTCGTGCCACGCGGGCGACAGACCCTTGATCATCAGCGGACGCCCGGTCGCGGCACGCGACAGCCGGTCGACCTGAGCGCGGCGGAGCAGCGGTGCAGCCACGTCGGCGATCGCGGCGAGCGCGCGCAGCACCTTGGCATCGAGCGCAAACGGATCGCGCATCGACACCGTGAGCACGCCGATCGAGCGGCGCTGATAGCGAATCGGCGCCGCGACGATCGCGCCAACGTCGATCAGGTAGCGCGTGTACAGCGGATCGCGTGACGTGTCCGGACACAGGTACGGTTCGCCCGTCTCGAATACGTGGAGGGCAATGCCTGGCTTGGCGCCCTCCTTCTTGACCACGCGCGGCAGTGTGACGGTCACGCCATTGACGACGTGATGGACGAGGGCGAGCCCTTCGTCCTCCTTGCTCCACACGAACAATGCGCCGTGCTCGGCGTCGGTGTGCTCGAGCGCGATCGCGACGAGCTCTGCCTCGATCGAGCCAGCGGAGGCCGCATGAAGGCGATCCTCGATGTCGCGCACGCGCCGACTATAGCGTAGCAGGAGACCTCCTCACGACGATGAGCGAGGTCAAGCGCCGGCGTCGTAGGCGGCCCCTGGCTAGCGCCGCATGCCGAGACGCTTGGCTAGCTGGACACCTGCGGGCATCGTCGGCTCGGCGAGGAGCGCCTGCGAGAGGTGCCACCGCGCCGAGTCGGCATCTCCACCCGCCGCACACAAGAGCGCGAGCGCGAGCAATGCGCGAGGCCATACGCGGCGGCCATACATCAGATCTTCGACGGCCTTACGCTCGACGAGCGCGGTCTCGATCCGGTCACGCCCCGACGACACTTGCACGCGATAGCGCGCCCACGCGAGGTTGGCCTCGTAGTCCGGGTGATCGGGAAACAGCCGACATGCGCCGGCGAGCTCGCTCATCGCGCGGTGCACGTCGCCCTGGCCGAGCGACGCCTGCCCACGCCGGTACATGTCCGCCGCTGCACTGACCGCATGCGGGTCGCGCGCCCACACCGTGTTCAGCTCTTTTATCCGCTGGCGCAGCCAGTCGTGGTAACGGCCGCGCGCCGAGTGATCGACGAGCACCGACCGCGCCTTCTCGACGAGCTCCCACTGCGGCGCGACGAGCGGCGCCAGATCGGACAGGTCGAGTTGCGAGAGCACGTTCGGTGCGTAGCGCTTACCGAGCCACTGATAGGCGTTCTCGATCTCCTCGTACTCGGCGATCGGCGAGACCTCGAGCACGTCGTAGTACGTGCTGCGTTCGAGCCGCTGCACGCGTGCGCGAAGGTGCGTGCGCATGTCGTGGAGAATGCGCCGGGGCACCGTCGCGAGATCGCGCACCTCCGGCGTGAAGTCGAGCGCGCTCATCGAGCCCATCGTCCATAGAAACCGCGCCATGCCCGCCGCGTCGTTGACCGAGCCCACGAGGGTCTGCACCGTCGTGGTGCCGTCGATCCGCCGGACGAACTCGAGCTCGGGGACGGTCAGGTAGCGCTCCTCGCGCAGCTCGTCGAGGCGCGGCATGGGGGTCACGTAGTGCGCCGCATGCCAGCGCAGCGCCGCGCGCGGAATCTCGATGTCGACCTTGCGTGCGGCCTGCAGCGTCGGTTGCCAGGCCTGCGGCGTGTCGTCCACGGGCAGCATGTTGGTCGCGGCGCGCAAGACGGCCCACCGCATGCCGGACGCGAGCCGCAACTTCGCAGCCTCCTGGATCATGTTGACCAGCGTCGAGAGCTTGGCGGTCGGGGCGATCAGCGCGACGCGGGCCTTGGGTGCCGATTCGCGCGCGGCCGCCGAGCTACCGATTGCTACAACACCCGGCACCGACGGCTGGTCGCGCCACTTCTCCGCGACGTCGGCGATCTTGTCGCCGAGGTGATCGCCATCGATCACTACCACCGCGGCGCCCACGCCATGCACGGGCCCGTCGACCTGGCGGCTGTCCCACCGCGCGACGAGCCCAGCCTTGTTGAGCTGCTCCTCGAGCTGAACAGCCGACCCGACATCGGCCAGCGCGAGCAGCACCATGGTCACGGCGTCAGCGTAGCACTGGTGTTCTGGCCGACGCGAAATCTCCGAGGTCATCGCAGACCTCGTCGACGGCGGCCTTCGCGGCATGGACCGCCCCGGCGAGGCTGACGAAGCCATGGATCAGACTTCCATAACGGCGGTGCTGTACCTGAACGCCTGCACCGGCGAGGCGGCTGGCGAGCTGGTCGCCCTCATCGACCAGCGGGTCGAAGCCGGCGGTGGCGACGATCGTGGGTGCCGTCCCCGCGAGGTCTCCCCAGCTCGCCGGAGAGGCCTCCCACCGGTCGTCCGTCGCGTTCAAGTAGTGATGGCGGAAGTATTCCTCCATCGAGCGCGTCAACAGATAGCCCTCGGCGTAGCGCAGGCTCGACGTCGAGCTGAGGGTCAGATCGAGCAGCGGGTACCACAATACTTGTAGGTCCACCGGACGCGCGCTGCGCCGTGCGTGTCGCTCGACATACAGCGCCAAGAACCCGCCGAAGCTGTCCCCGGAGACGATGGCCTGGCCGCCCGCCGGGATCCGCGCGGCGAGCGCGTCCCACGCATCGCACGCATCGTCGATCCCCGCAGGGTGCTTGTCCTCGGGGCCGAGCCGGTAGTCCACGGACGCCACGGTGCACTTGGTGCGCGCTGCGAGATACCGGGTGAAGGGCTCCGCCGCGCGGATCGAACCGACCACGCCGCCACCACCGTGCAGGTACACGATCCAGCTCGTGCTCGCGTCCGGCGGTACGAAGATGCGCACGGGGATACGCCCACGGCGACCGTCGACGATCGTGTCGATCACCTGCTCCATCGGCTCCACGGGCAACTCGAGGGGCGCGAGCCCGGCTTCGGAGTGCGCACGCGCGGCCGCCGGGGAGAGCGACTCGAGCGGTGGTAACCGCATCATGCGCTCCACCTCGAGAATCGCGGCCACCTGCGGGTCGAGTCCTTCGTCGCGCCCGCCCTGGCGTTTGCGCGCCACGACGCGAGCGATCGGACCATCGAGTGCAACGCGCGCGAGCGGCCGCAACAGCCAGTACTTCACGTGCGAACGATAGCTCAGTCCGCTGCGTCGCGCGGTGCAAGCTGCTGTGGGGTGCCGGCCATGCCTGCCATTCGGCGACGGAACAGGGCAACGCGCGCCAGCATCAGCGTGGTCACCGGCACCGTCAATGAGAGCATCGCGATGATGAGCCAGGCGCGCAGCGCGCCGAAGGAGAGGATCGCCGCCAGCACCACGCACCAGCTGCCGAACGAGTAGGCGAGTGCGGGTGGGTGCATGCGCAGGAAGAAGTCACGGAGGCGCACGAACCCGATCGCCGAGATGATGACGAAGATCCCGCTCAGCACCAGCAGCGCGGCGACGGCGAGCTCGATCATTCGATCACCTCTCCACGCAAGATGAACTTCGCCATCGCGGTCGAGCTCACGAAGCTGAACATCGCGATCAACAGTGCGGCCTCGAAGTAGACGTCGCTCTGATAGCGGATGCCGAGGACGAGCAGCACGAGCATCGCGTGGAAGTAGAGAAGGTCGAGGGCGAATACGCGATCCTGCGCACGCGGCCCCCAGATGAGCCGCACGAGCACGACGAGCGACGCCGCCGCATAGCAGCCGAGGGCGAACGAGATCGCGCCCGACAAGATGCTGCTCATTCGAAGATCTCCATCAGCGGCCGCTCGTAGCGAGCCTTGAACCTCGCGATGAACGCGGCCTCCTCCGGGACGTCCCAGATGTGGACGAGCACCGCGCTGCGGTCCAGGACGAGCTCCGCCCACACGGTCCCCGGGACCACCGTCGCCACCATCGATAGTGCGGCGAGGCCGAGCGGATTGCGGAGGTCGAGCGGAACGATCACGAAGTTCGAGGCCGGCCGCCGCCAGCGCCAGGTGACCACGCCCCACGCGACCTCGAGGTTCGAACGCAAAGCGTCGAGCCCGACCACGAGAAAGAAGCGCACGGCCACCAGCGGCCGGCTCACGCGATAGGGCGCCGGCCAGAAGCGCGAGCTCAGGATCGGAACGATGACCGCGAGGGCGAGCCCGAGCACGATCTGGCCTGCGCTCGTCGAACGCGCGAGCAAGAGCCACAACACGAGCAGGCCGGCGGAGACGAGCGGTGCAGGCAGGATGGTCATCGCGGCACCGGCGGCGTCGAAAGCACGGCCTCTACGTAAGCGTGGGGTGCGTGCAGCTCCGCCGCCGTGAGCAGCGTATAGCGAAGCACCGGCTCGGCGAACACGGTCAGCAGTACGCTCGCGAGCAGCAGGACGCCGATCGCCGCGATCTCGGTGAGCTTCAGCGCAGACACAGTGCGGCCCGCCGGCCAGAGGTGCCGGATGCCGGCGCGTGCGAGCGACATCAGCGCGAACAGGCTCGCGACGAGCAAGAGGCCCAGCAGCAGCCAGCCGGCAAACGTGCCGTTGCTCGCGGCCACGGTCAGGAGGGCGACCTTCGCGAGGAAGCCCGCCAACGGCGGCAGACCCACGACGAGCACCACACACGTCACGAACGCGAGCCCGAGCGACACGACCGAGCTGGTGAATGCGCGGCCGATCAGCGGTGCCGCTTCGTCGTCGAGGTTGGTGTCCTCGTCGAGGGGCGTCGCGGCGAGCTGCTCCTGCGGGGTTGCCTCGAACCTCTCGAGTAGCTCGCCGAGCAGGAACAGCGGACTCGCCGCGAACGAGGCGCTTACCAGGTAGAAGAGCCCCGCCGAGGTCGCCGCGACCTCGTCGAGACCGAGCGCCGCCAGCATCGTCCCAGCGGACACGATGATGGAGTAGCTCGCGATCCGGCCGAGGCGCAGCGAACCGATCATCCCGAGCGCACCGATCCCGAGGGTCGCGAGCCCGCCGAGGAGCAGGATGGTCGCGCCGATGTGGCCCGAGCCCGTGGTGCCCGACGCGAGGAACAGCGTCCACAGCCGCAAGAGCGCGTAGATGCCGACCTTGGTCATCACCACGAACAGCGCTGCCACGGGCGCGCTCGCGGCAGAGTACGCAGGAACGAGCCAGGCATTGAGCGGCCAGATCCCCGCCTTGATCAGGAACGCGACGGCGAGCAACGCGGCACCCGCATACAAGAGGCCACGATCGCCGGGAGGAACCTGCGCGATTTTGACGGCAAGGTCCGCCATCGACAGCGTGCCGAGGACGCCGTAGAGCACGCCTAGCCCGACGAGGAAGAGCGCCGATGCGAGCAAGTTGATCGAGATGTAGTGCAACCCCGAGCGAACGCGCGGCCAGCCCGAGCCGTGGAGTTGCAAGCCGTACGATGCCGCGAGCAACACCTCGAAGAACACGAACAGATTGAACAGGTCGCCCGTGAGGAACACCCCGTTCAACCCCATCAACTGGATCTGGAACAGCGGATGGAAGTACACGGCGGCGGGCGCCCATGCGGCCTCGGCGTACAGCGCGACGGCGAGACCGAGGATGCCGACGACGACGAGCATGAGCGCGCTCAGTCGATCCGCGACGAGGACGATGCCGAATGGCGCCTCCCAGTTTCCCGCGAGGTACACGTCGGGCACCGCGTCGACGCGCTGCGCGAGCACCACGGCCACCACGAGGCCAGCCGCGGTGGCGGCGAGGTTGACGGCGGTCTTGAGGCGCTTGCGGTGGCCGAGCAAGACGAGCAGCGCAGCGCTCACCAGCGGCAAAACGATGGGCACCACGAGGAGCTGGGGCACGGCCGCGCTCATCGCTCGTCCTCGATTCCATCGACGTGATCCGTGCCGCTCTGGCCGCGCGAGGCCAGCAGCACGACGAGGAACAGCGCTGTGGTCGCGAAGCTGATCACGATCGCGGTGAGCACCAGCGCCTGTGGCAGCGGATCGGTATAGTGCTCGAGATCCGGCGGCATGCCCGGCTGCTCGATCGGCGGCTTGTCGACGAAGATGCTGCCGATCGAGAACAAGAAGAGGTTCACCGCATACGACAGCAGCGTGAGTCCCATGATCACCTGGAAGGTGCGCGGGCGCAGCACGAGCCAGATGCCGGCACTGGCGAGCACGCCGATCACGAGCGCGAGCACCGCCTCCATCTAGCGGACCTCCGGTGCGCGGTGGGTGCGGATCGACTGGTGTGCGAGCGAGGTGAGGACGAGGAGCGTCGCCCCGATGACCACGCTGAACACGCCGGCATCGAACAGCAGCGTCGTCGACAGGTGCACCTCGCCGATCACCGGCAGCGTGACGTGTGCGATGTGCGTGGTGAGAAACGGATACCCGAACAGCATGGCCCCGAGGCCCGTGAGCACCGCGAGCAGGAGGCCGATCGCGATCTCGCGCGGAGGCCGGAGCCGCGCGTGGCGTTCGACCCAGCGCGTGCCGGACACGAGGTACTGCAGGAGCAGCGCGATCGCGACGACGAGTCCCGCGACGAAGCCACCGCCGGGCGCATCGTGCCCGCGCAGGAACAGATGCGCGGCTACGACGAGCGCCACCGGTAACATCACTCGCGCGATGACCTCGGGCACCAGCAGGTAGCCATGCGAGACCGCACGCCGTGTGCCCGGTTTCACCAGATCGGTGGTGTGCGCGTCGTCGAGCAAGCGCTGCTGTTCGGGTGGCCCGATCACCTCGGCGGCAGGACGAAAGCGCCGCAACAGCGCGAACACCGCGAGCGCTACCGCGCCGAGGACCGTGATCTCCCCGAGCGTGTCGAGCGCGCGGAAGTCGACGATCATCACGTTGACGACATTGGCGCCGCCCGCGGTGGGCTTGGCGTGTCGGAGGAAGAACGTGGAGATGCTGTGCGGCGCCGGCCGGGTGAGGAGCGCGTACGACAGCACCGCGAGTCCGGCTCCTGCGCTCACGGCGAGCACGAGGTCGCGAGCAGCGCGCACGCGGTTGCGGACGCGGATGGGGCGCACGTCCTCGTCCATCGGCAGCCACCGCAAGCCGAGCAAGAACAACGTCGTGGTCACTACCTCGACGACGATCTGCGTGAGCGCGAGATCGGGCGCGGAGAACCAGGCAAACGTCACGCACGTGACGAGCCCGGCGCCACCCATCAGCGTGATCGACACCAGGCGGCGCATCGTCGCCATCACGGCGGCCCCCACGGCACACACCGCACCGATGAACCACAGAATCACGAACGCGGGCGACGCCGACTGCCGCGCGCGCTCGCCCCAGGCCAGCGGGACGCTGCGCGCGGCGAGCAAGGCGAGCAACGTCGCGATCGTGACGATCGCGAACATCTGCGGTTGCAGGCGGCGCGGCGCGAGCACGTGCAACGTACGCCGTGCGCTCCACGCGAGCATGACCAGCGCGCCCTCGAACAGGCGACTGGCGTCGATGCGCGCGATCACGGGTGCTGCCTGGAGGCGGTCGCGTGCCTGCCGCCGGCGCAACCAGAAGTAGCCCGCGACACCGCCGGCGATCGCGACGAGGCTCATGACGAACGCCGTGGTGAACCCATGCCACACGGCGAGGCTGTAGGCGGGCAGCGGCCCACCCACGACAGGACGCGCCGCGGTGGCGAGCGTTGGGCCGATGGCGAGGCCCGGCGCGATGCCGACGACAAGGCAGCACATCACGAGGAGCGTGATCGGCGTGCGCATCCAGCGCGGCGCTTCCTCGGCCTCTCTCGGCAGAGCGATCGGCGGCGCTCCGAAGAAGATGTCGTACCCGACGCGCAGCGAATACACGACCGCGAACCCCGACGCGACCGTCGCGAGGATCGGCAGACCGAAGTCCACCCAGGGGTTCGCCTGTAGGTCGAGCGTCTCGCCGAAGAACATCTCCTTCGACAAGAAGCCATTGAGGAGTGGCACACCGGCCATCGCCGCCGTCGCGACGAGTGCGAGCGCCGCGGTGCGAGGCATCACGCGGCGTAGGCCGTGCAAGCGCCGGATGTCGCGCGTTCCCGTTTCGTGGTCGACGATGCCCGCCGCCATGAACAGCGAGGCCTTGAACGTGGCGTGGTTGATGATGTGGAACACGCCGGCGACCGCCGCGAGCGGACTGTTGAGCCCGAACAGCAGCGTGATGAGCCCGAGGTGGCTGATCGTCGAATACGCAAGGATCCGCTTCAGGTCGTACTGGAACATCGCCAGGTACGCGCCGACGAGCAGCGTCGTGGCACCCGCACCACCGACGAGCCAGAACCACAGCTCTGTGCCCGACAGCACCTGCCAGAGGCGGGCGAGCAGGAACACGCCCGCCTTCACCATCGTCGCCGAGTGGAGATACGACGATGCCGGCGTCGGTGCGGCCATCGCGCGTGGGAGCCAGAACTGGAAGGGCACCTGCGCGCTCTTGGTCAGCGCGCCACCGAGAATGAGGCCGAGGGCGAGCGCATAGTACGGATGCGCGCGAATGCGGTCGCCGGCCGCCAGCACGGCGTCGAGCTCGTAGCTGCCGACGATGTTCCCGAGCACGATCACACCGCCGAGGAGCGCCAGCCCACCCGCACCGGTCACGATCAACGCCATGCGCGCACCGCGCTGCGCATCGACGCGGTGATGCCAGTAGCCGACGAGCAGGAACGAGACCACGCTCGTGAGCTCCCAGAACACGACGAGTAGCAGGAGATTGCCCGCGAAGACGATGCCGAGCATCGCGCCCATGAACGCGAGGAACAGCGCGTAGAACCGCACGACAGGATCGGCGGGCGACATGTAGTAGCGCGCGTAGAGCGCCACGAGTGCACCGATCACGGTGACGAGCACGCCGAACATCCACGCGAACCCGTCGATGCGGAGCGTGATGTCGAGCCCGAGCGACGGGACCCACGCGAGCGTCTCCTCGATCACGCCTCCGCCGCGCACGCGGGGGTACAAGCTGATGATCCAGACGGCGGCGACCACGGCCACCACACCGGCGACACTCGCGAGCACCGTGCGCGACCGCGTCGGCAACAGCACTGCGAGTACGCAGCCCGCAAAGGGCAAGAGCACCAGAACAACCAGCGGCATGCCGTCGGTCGACTGTAGCGGGCGACCCACGACGCGCTTCGTGAGAGCGGCATGGCCGAGCGGCGTGAGCTTACGGTGCGCTACGCGTCACGCTGGCTTCGCTCGTCACGCCAGCCTGATGCGCCTCATGCCTTGAGGCCTTCTTCCTCGAGCGCGCGGATGACGGACGGCCTCGTCGCGAGCCGGCCGTAGTACTCGACGAGCGCAGGCCATGCTGCGAGGTCGCGTTTCACCGCGTGTTGCCATGCGCGGAGGGCGTAGAAGGCGTACGCGTCGGCAACGGTGAACTTCCCGCCGCGCAAGAACGGTCGCCCGCGCAGCATCTCGGCGAGCACTGCCCAGCGGTCGGCGAGCTTCTTCTCCAGCGACGCCTTGAGCTCCTCGTTCGCGGCCGGGTTGTAGAAGGGGTTCATGCCCTTGTGAAGCTCGGTCGCGATGAAATTGAGAAGCTCCTGCGCACGATAGCGCTCGAAGGTTCCATACGGCGGAATCAGCTGCGCATCGGGCCGCTGATCGCCGATGTACTGCAGCGTGACCGAGGCCTCCGTGAGCAACTGGTCGTCGTGGAGCCGAAGCGTCGGCACGTAGCCCTTGGGCGAGATGACGAGGTAGCTGCTGCCGTCCGGCAGGGTCTTGTCGCGAAGGTTCACGCGCACACGCTCGAATGGAATGTTGGCCTCGTGAAGCGCGATCGCGAGCGCGAGCGAGCAGGCCCCTGGCGAGAAGTAGAGGGTGAACGGCATGCCAGAATCCTAGCGCTCGACCTCAGCGATAGGCTGGAACGCCCGATGCACCCTCGTCTCTGCGAGGAAGGAGCAGCACCATGGACCGCGGAGCGATCTGCATCTGGAACGACCCGAGGACCGACGCTGGCATGCTCACCACCGATTCTGGTGCGCTGACCAACACACCGATCTCGCCGCATGCGCGGTTCGATCTCGAGGCAGTGCCCACGGCGTCGACCCCCGAAGAACTGCTCGCAGCGGCATATGCGGGTTGTTTCACGATGATGCTCGCGCAGCACCTCGACGCTGCGGGCTATCACCCGATGTCCTTGCGCACCGAAGCGCGCGTGATGCTCATCAAGCCCAGTGGGTACTGGGAGATTCCCGGTGTGCGCATTCACTGCTCGGCGATCGTCCCGGGCATCTCCGCGCAGGAGTTCCTCGCGATCTGCCACGAGGCCAAGCAGAGTGGCCCGATCGCGCAGGCGATGCGCGCCGAGCTGACCTTGACGGTGAGCCTGGTGCCGCTTCCGCACCAGGAACCGATCTATGCGCCCGCGCCAGCGTGAGCGTCAGCCACCTCACTCGAGGCGCTGCACCGGCGGCTCGAGCGCGATCACGGACGAGACCTTGGTGGGCTGTGCGCGCAGCTCGGCGGCCGTCGGGTAGTCCTCGGGCTTGATCTGCCCGAGCTCGCGTTCGCACAACTTCGACCAGTCGCTGAACCAGCCCAGCTCCGTCGATTTATGCAAGCACACGCGATACGCGGCGAGCGAGCGCGCCTCGAGGGGGCCGGCGATCTCCTCGAGCTTGCTACAGAACGCCTCGACCTTGTCCTCGGCGAACGGACCCGTACGTAGGTCATTGGGGATCTCCGCGGTGTAGAGCGCGTCGGAGAAGTTCTGCGAGACCTGGCCGAGGCGCGCCGCCGCGGTGATCGAGCTCGCGGCATCCTTGAGCGTCAGCACGCGCTCGTACTTGCTACTCGCGCTCCCGCCGAGCTTGTTCTTGTGCGCGACCCACGTGTTGAACCGCTGCATGCTCTTCGCCGCGGTCGCGGGCGAGCGCGGATCGAAGTCAAGGTTCTGCGGGAACGTGACGGCGAGGTACGCCTCGAAGTCCTTGTCGGCCTCGGCGAGCTTGGCGAGCCCGTACCAGTAGCGCGCGCCCGCCTCGTCACCGCCCGTCTTGCCCTGCGTGGTCTCGAACACGCGCGCGGCGGCGGCAAACGCCTGCATCGCGTCGCGTACCTTGCGCTCGTCGCGCGCGACGACGGTCAGCTTGATCTTGGAGTCGTCCCCGCATTGTTTTTGCTGCGTCGCCGCGCCACGCCCGAGCTTCAGCTTGATGGCGCGCTCGCGGCGGACCTTCACGCACGAGCCATCGACGAGCCTGACCGGGCAGCTCTGTGTCCACAGCGCCTGGCCGATCTTTGCGTACGCGATCAGGAGCCGGTCGTTGCCGCCCCGCTCGCCGAACGTGCGGATGTACTCGCGCAGATGTTTGACGAGCGCGTCGGTGTCACCTTGCTTCTCGTACACCGAGGCGAGCGCGTAGCTCGCGTTGGCCGCTTCCTGCGGGCGCTTCGCTCCAAACGTGGCGACGAAGTAGCGGGTGTTCGCGATCGCCTTGGCGTCATTGCCGAGCCCCTTCTGATAGAACACGACGTCGTTCATCGCGTCGTATGCGTCGCCTTCGCCGGCGTACCTCTTTGCGTACTCCTCGAGCGCGGCCGCACTCTCCTCGTAATACGCGATGTCGCCGTAAGCCTTGCCGATCCGTGCGAGCGCACGCGCGGAGAGCTTGCTCGCCGGGTAGTACCGCCGCAGCGAGTTGAACGCGGTGATCGCCGCGGTGATCGAACGCCCGTCCTGGAAGCAGACGCCGGCGCTGTAGAGGACCTCGTCGTTCTTCTTGTTCTCCGGGTCGAGGTTGTACGCGTCGAGGTACGCCTGGCCGCACGCGATGAATGCCGCGAAGTCCTTGGTCGCGCGCGCCTGCTTCTCCTTCTCCTCGGCGCGCTTGCGGACGCTCGTGATCTCGAGGTCGCGCAAGCGAGCCTCGAGGTCGGCCTTGCCGTCCATGAACGCCTTGTCGCGCCGCAGCTTGCTCGCGAGCGCGAGCATCGCTGTGAAGTCGTGCTTGCGGTTGTAGATGTCGAGCAGGAGGTTCGCCGCGGGCTCGGCGATCTCGTGAGCGCGGTGGTCGGCGAGGAGCTCCTCGAAGATCGGGATCGCCTTGTCGTACTGGTGGTAGCGACGCAGGGTGTTGCCGATCATGAACATCATCCCGATCCGCTCCTCGTCGTTCTTGTCCTGGACGTAGCGGAGGTAGAGCCCGAACGCTTCGATCAGCTTCTGCTCGCGCGCGGGCACCGGCACGGGGGCGGGCACTGTGGCGTAGTCGGCATCGGCGTCGGGCATCTGCACCGACTGCGGCCGCGGATCCATCTGCAGGGCGCGCATGTACCCGAGCGCGGCGGCGTACGCGGCGTCCTTGGTCTGCGCGGCGTCGAGCTTCACCTTCTGTAGGATCTCGGTGAAGGCGAGCGCCGCTTGCTCCCAGCGCTCGGGCTTCAGCCGTTCGTTGGTCTCGGCCTCGGCGCGCGTCCACGACAGATCTGCGTAGTACATCGCGGTCTGCGCGTAGTCGGATGCGTCGGGAAACCCGTCGAGGTAGACGCGATACAGGCGCTCCGCGAACCCGAGGGTCTCGGGGTTCTTGGTCCTTGCAGCCTCGGAGTGATACTGGCGCGCGATCTCGCCGCTCATCGCGGCGGCGTTGTCATGGCATTCCTGCTTCTCGGCCTTGGTGAGCTTCGATGACCGCAGCGCACCCCACAGCCGCACGAGGTTTTCGATCTCTTTCACCTTGTCGCCGACGCTCGCGCCCGGCAGCGTCAGCATCGCGGTGGCGATGTCGTGCTGCCAGACGCACACGTGCCCGTGCGTGGGGGCGAGCTTCATCAGCTCGTGCAGCGTGTAGATCGCCTTGTCGCTCTTGCCCTGACTCATGTACGTGTCGGCGAGCGTCTCGAGCATCTCGAGCGCGCGCATCGAGTCGATGCGCTGGAACGACAGGTACGCTTTGTCGGCCTTGCCGATCTCGGCATAAGCGCGGACGAAGTCCTTCTTCGCGGCGCGATGGAGGATCTCGCTCTTCGGGTCGTTCTGCGTCGCCATCGCGACCTGCGAGAACGTGTCGAGCGCCTCGAGGAAGTTCCTCGAGTTGAGCTGGATGAAGCCCAGCTTGTACATCGCGTACCAGTACGACGGCGACTTCGGGAACTTGAGGACCCTCTTGTAGCGGGCCTCGGCGTCGGAGAGCTGACCCGCCTCGAAGTAGTAGTCGGCGAAGGCGAGGTGCGCGGCGGCGACATACTTGCTCTGCGGGTAGTTCCTGAGGAGCTTGTCGAACACCGACCGCGCCTCCTTCATGTAGGTCCCGCTCTGTAGCGTGTAGCCGTAATAGAACAGGGCGACGTCCATCTTGGCCCAGTTCTGAAACGCGTCGTTATCGGTGAGCGCGCGGTACGCCGTCACCGATTTGATCAGGTAGCTCCGCGCCGTCGCGGCGAGCTCGTCGGCCTTCGCCTTGTTTCCCTTGATCGATTGCTCGACGCTCGATAGCCGATGCGCGCGATGCTCGAGCGCATACAGCTCGGCGAGGCGGAAGTATGCGTCGGCCTTGTCGTTGACGTTCGTGTCGGGCGTGTTGTCGATGATCTGGATCAACACGTCGGCCATGCCAGCGCGGTAGGTCGACTTGCCGAGCTCGACTCCTAGAATGTCCGGCGCGCGGACAGCAGGCTCCTTGGCATCGGGTGTCTTGGGCGTGCGTGGCTTGGATCGCTCCGTCTGCTTGACGTCGATCTTGCTGTTCGCTTTACGGTCGTAGTTGTCGGCGGCGGCGGACGTGCTGAGGGCAAGGGCTCCGAGGAGCACGAGCTTCGACATTCACGGGGGCTTTCTCTCCGGCCACACTCCTGTTCTGCTGGCGAGGCAGAACCGACCCTACCGAACGCTCACCACGAAGTCGTCACGGCCTTGTCATCGCGTACGACGGCGGCGGCGCAGCACCAGAGCGCCCACGCCCGCGAGCAACCACGCGGGAGCTACGGTGTCTCCACTCGCGGCGCAGCCTCCACCGCCAGCGGTCGGCCAGCACACGCTGTTCTCTCCGGCGGCGAGGCACGCGAAGCCATCCGGGCACGCATTGCCGGCATCGCAGGCGGCCGTGCAGAGCTGCTGGCCATCGGCCTGGCCGCACTGATTCGTGATGCACGCGGAGTTGCCGGTGCACTCGGCACCGAGACCACCTGCGACCGACGCACCGGGGATGCAGTAGCCACCGATGCAGTGCGCGTTGTCGGGACACTGCGAGCCGGCCGTGCAGGCGGCGGTCACCTGGACGTTCACCGTTGCGGTCGCCGTCCGCCCGCCGCCATCGACGGCATCGACGCGCACGACGTGGTTGCCCCCGGCGAGCGTCGCGGGCGCGTTGAACGCGAACGGGCCGGGCGAGAGGCTCGCGATCTCGACGCCGTCGAGCGAGAATGACGCGCTGGTCTCGCCGAGCACCGACGTCAGCGCGGCGCGCACGGGAAACCCGGGCCGCACCCACTGGCCCTCCGTCGGCGTCCCGAGATCGAGGGTCGCGGGCGGCAGCGTGGCCGCGCCGAATAGGTCCGCGAGATAGGCGTAGCTGTTCTGCGAGGCGCCACCGCACCAGCACGGGCGCGGATCGGAGAGCTCTTCGCCGCACGGTGAGTCGGTGTTCTGGAACCGCTTCTTGCTGCCGAGGTCGAGGTACGTCATCGGGTCGAGCTTGTTGAGCTCGTGGTCGAGGCCCCACACGTGCGCGGCCTCCTGCGCGACGGCGCCGCAGAGATAGTTGATGTCGGCCGAGCCGTTGGCGAACACGAAGCTGATCACGTTGTCGTCGCTCGCGCCGCAACCCACGAACGGTGCGACGCCGCCAGCGACGAGCTCGGGATCGAGCTGCGCCGAAGAGCCTCCGACCATGACCTCGAAGTGATTCGCGGTGCCCGGGTCGGTGGTGACGACCTCGATGTTGAACGGAAGGAAGGTCTCCTTCACGCAGGCCATGAGCTCGTCCCAGCGGCCATCGCCGTGCGGCCACGCATCGAGCACCACGGGCTGCTGCGGAATCGACGAGCGGTTCGTGCGCGAGTCGTCGTTGCCCGGGGTCACGGTGCAGCCGTTCGGCCGGCAGTCGTTGATGTAGACCTTGCGCGAGACCGACAGGGCCGCGATACCGGGTTGCGTGACCGCCGGCTTGATGCGGTTCTGGTAGACCACCGTTGGCAGCGGCGCCTCGGCGGCGGCGAGCGTCGGGACGAGCACGGTGGCGAGGACAACGGCGCGCATCGCCGAAACGGTAGGCGAGGGTAGGGTTGGGAGCGAGCGGAAACCTCGTCGGCGCGCTGGCAACGTCCCGCCTGTTCGCGACCTGGAGCATCAGGCCCGAGGCGAAGGTAGATACGGCCCGCGTCCTGAGGGCCGGCGGCACCTTACGCCGAGGGTCCTCCTTGCGAGGCAGCGTGTGATGTTGATTCCATTTCCGTTTCGCGCGATCACCCGCCCATGTTGAAGATCGACCTCACCGGGAAGCATGCCCTCGTTGCCGGCGTATCCGACGATGGAGGCTTCGGGTTCGCGATCGCGAAGGCCCTCATTCAGGCCGGCGCCACCGTGTCCGTCGCGACCTGGCCGCCCGCCCTCGGCATCTTCAAGACCATGCTCGAGCGCGGCAAGCTGGACGCCTCTCTGGCGCTGCCCGATGGCGGCAAGATGCAGTTCGCGAAGATCTATCCGCTCGACGCCGAATACGATCGGCTCGAGGACGTGCCACAGGAGGTTCGCGAGAGCCGGCGCTATCGCGACCTCGGCGACTTCACGATCAGCGGCCTCGCCGCAGCCGTCGCGGCCGACGGTGGCGTCGACATCGTCGTCCACAGCCTCGCCAATGGTTCCGAGGTGAAGAAGCCGCTCATCGAGACCTCGCGCAAGGGTTACCTCTCCGCGCTGTCCGCGTCGGCGTATTCGAACGTCTCGATGATCCAGCAGCTCGGCCCGGTCACGCGTCGCGGCGGTTCGTTCCTGTCGCTCTCGTACATGGCGTCGGAGCGCGTCATCCCGGGTTACGGCGGCGGCATGTCGTCGGCGAAGGCGGCGCTCGAGTCCGATGCGCGCGTGCTGTCGTTCGAGGCGGGCCGCAAGTGGGGCCACCGCGTCAACGTGATCTCCGCGGGCCCGTACGCGTCGCGGGCCGCGAGTGCGATCGGCTTCATCGCCGACATGATCGACTATGCGAAGCGCAACGCGGCGCTGCCGGAAGAGCTCACGGCGGAGGAGGTGGGCGCGACCGCAGCGTTCCTTTCGAGCCCGCTGGCGAGTGGCATCACCGGCACGGTGGTCTATGTGGACAAGGGCTACGCCGCGATGGGCATCGCGGTGGACCGCGAAGGGGCCGTCAAGTCCCCAGCGTGATCGGTGCGATTCCGGATCACCACGATCCATCTGATCAGTGGTTGAGGACCGCGGAAAACTGGACGCCGATCGCGGAGATAGGCAGGGTGCTTTGCACTGATGTCGTATCCTCCCGGGGCTACTGCGGCCCAGCCAGCAACACGGGTTGTCCCGTGCCTCCGGCTGTTCGCCGACACGCTGTACGTCGATGACGGTTCCCGTCATGGGGACGAGGTTCGGACCGCGATGTTGCGGCTCGACCTCGCGTACGGCGACCGCCGTTACCGCCCCAATGACCTCCGGAACCCGGCCCGCGATCGCGAGGCCGAGCTGATCGCCTGCCGCACGCTCGAGAGCCTCGGCGCGATCGAGCTGCGGGCGCTCGAGGATTGCGCGGTGTCGCCCGGTGCCACGGTGGACTACGTGGTCGCGGTCGACGGCGACGTCCACCAGCTGTGCGCGTTCGCGGCGCACGCGGTGCCCCAGCTGCGTGCCCTCGGCTGGCGCGTCGAGATCGATCCGGACTATCCATGGCAGGTCGTCGGCGCCGAATCGCAGATGTACGCCTCCGCCGAGGCCGACCGCGAACGTCCCGACTGGTTCGGGCTCGAGCTCGGTGTCGAGGTCGACGGCCAGCGCATCAATTTACTGCCGGCGATCCTCGATCTGCTCGACGGCTCGACCGACCTCGCCTCGCTGACCCGGCCGACCCGTCGCTGTGTGGCCCTGAAGGTCGACGACAAGCGCTGGCTCCCCATCCCCCCGGGGCGGCTCAAGCTGCTCGCCAAGGTCCTTGTCGAGATGTACCGCAACGGGCCCAAGCTCCAGGCGCCCGCGACCCGTGCGCCGCTGATCGCCGAGCTGTGCACGACGATCCATGATCGCGCCGCGCCGGTGCGCTGGATCGGCGACACCCGGATCCGCGATCAGGCCCAGTCCCTGTCGCTCGGTGCGAGCGCGGGCATCGATGCCTTCGCGCCGCCGAAGACGCTGCAGGCGAACCTGCGCCCCTATCAGTGCGAAGGCGTCGCGTGGATGCAGAACCTGCGCGCGCACGGCGCGAACGGCATCCTCGCCGACGACATGGGCCTCGGTAAAACGTTGCAGACGATCACCCATGTCCTGCTCGAGAAGGAGCATGGCCGCCTGCAGAAGCCGGCGATGATCGTCACGCTCACGAGCCTCGTCGGCAACTGGGTGCGCGAGATCCAGAAGTTCGCGCCCACGCTGTCGGTCACGACCTTCCACGGTCCAGACCGCCACGCGAACCTGCCGACGCTCGGCAACCACGACGTCATCGTCACGACGTACCCCATCGTCGCGCGCGATCGCGACGAGCTCGCGAAGCAGCCTCTCCACCTGCTCGTCCTCGACGAGGCCCACGCGATCAAGAACCACGACGCGCAGGCCTCCGAGTCGGTGCGCAAGCTCGACGCGCAGAACCGCATCTGCCTCTCGGGCACGCCGATCGAGAACCACCTGGGCGAGCTGTGGTCGCTGTTCGACTTCCTGATGCCGTCGCTGCTCGGCGGGCGCGAGGAGTTCAACCAGGCGTTCCGCTATCCGATCGAGGACAAGGGCGACAAGGTCCGCCTGAACGCGCTGCGCGACCTCGTGCGGCCCTACATCCTTCGCCGCACCAAGGACCTGGTCGCCCCCGAGCTGCCCGCCAAGACGCAGCTCGTGCGCGCCGTCGAGATCACGGGCGCGCAGCGCGAGCTGTACGAATCGATCCGCGTCGCCGCCCACGCCGACGTCCGCCAGCACATCAAGCAGCGTGGCCTCGCGGGCTCGACGATCGCCATCCTCGATGCACTCCTCAAGCTGCGCCAGGTGTGCTGCGATCCGCGCCTCGTCACCATCGACCCCGCGCGCGAGGTCACCGGCAGCGCCAAGCTAGACGTCCTGCTCGAGATGGTGAAAAACGGCCTCGCCGACGGGCGCCGCATCCTGATCTTCTCGCAGTTCGCGCGCATGCTCGGCCTCATCTCCGAGGGGCTGCTCGCGCGTGGCATCGGTCACGTCGCGCTCACCGGCCACACTCCGGATCGCCAGAAGCCAATCGATGCATTCCAGCAGGGCCGCGCCGACGTGTTCCTCATCTCGCTCAAGGCGGGTGGCGCCGGCCTCAACCTCGTCGGTGCCGACACCGTGATCCACTACGACCCGTGGTGGAACCCGGCAGCGCAGGCGCAGGCCACCGATCGCGCGCATCGCATCGGCCAGACCAAGCCGGTGTTCGTGCACGACCTGATCGTCGCCGGCTCCGTCGAGGAGCGCATGCTGTCGCTGCAGAAGCACAAGCGCCAGCTCGCGAACGCGATCCTCGACAACGGCAACACGGCCGGGCCGCAGCTCACGGAGCGCGACGTCGACGACCTGCTGGCGCCGCTGGCGTGAGGGGTCGGACCCGACTTGCTCAACTTGCGTGCAACGTAGGCCGGAGGCCCGTTCACCGCCGCGCGGCTACGTGAGCTGCAAGTTGGCTGATTAGGGTCCGACCCTATTCGATGATCGGCGCTTTGGTCGTGACGCCCGCGCCGAACCAGCGGATGTCGGCCGTGCTTAGCTCGATCGCGGAGCCGTTGGTCTCGTCGATCTGGATCATCTTGCCCCCGCCGATGTCGAAGCCGTTGTCGACGAAGCCGTAGATCTTGCCGCCCCAGAAGCCGAGGCCGAAGATCTTGTCGTAGCCGGTCGACTGGCCGACGAGCGTGGCTTTCCAGTTGTTTGTGGGATCGACGCGCGCGAGGTAGTCCATCTCCTCCTCGCCGACGTCGACGGTGGCCCAGACGCCGAAGCCGGTGACGCCGAACAGGTCACCACTCGATTTGATCTGCGCTCCGCCAGGTGCCGTCCCGTAGTTGCCGATCTTGGTCGCGTCGCCGGTCGTCGGGTCGATCCGGAAGACGTCCCCCTGGTCGTTTGCACTGACCAGCATCTCCGGATCGGACGCCGACGTACCCGGCACGTACGAAAGGCTGGTGAAGCCTTGCGCGGACGCCTTGAGGCTCTTGACGAGCGTAGCTGCGCCCGTGGTCTTGCTAAGCGAGTAGAGCTCGTACCGGCTGATGCCGACCAGGTTGTCGTCCCTGTCGACGGCGAGATCGAGGAGGCTCGCCGGGGTCTGCCCACCCTGGGGAGGCAGGATTCCGGTCATCGCCCCGATGGGCGTCGCCGCGAGGGTCAACGCATCCATGCGGTAGAGCATCCCGCCGCTGTGCGCGTACACCCGCGACATGTCTGCGACAGGGGGTGCGTCCCCGGTCGGGATCGGCGGCGCGTCGGGCCCGGTACCGCCATCCGGGCGGTTGGAGGGGTCGCAAGCCGCCAGGATCACGAACGCCATCGGGATGCTTCTCATGGCGGGGCGCACTCTACTCACCCTCGGTGTCAGTTACATCTGAATTCGATCGCACCTTCGTCCACCGTCGTGCGATCGTGGGAATCACGTGGTGTCCAGGCCGGTTGTGCCTGCCTCTCGGCCTCCTCCTGACCGATCTCCCATGGCGCCGCCCCCCCTTCCAGACCGGACGTTGACGCTCGCGCCCCGCGCATCGACGGGTGATCCCGTACCTGATTCGGGGAGGGAACCCCGGGCCGATGCAGAGCGGGAGGTCGAAGGCGCGGACGATCCAGATCGCTACGAACAGATCGGCGAGCACGCGCGCGGTGGTCTTGGCCGCATCGTGCGTGCGGTCGACAAGCGCCTCGGCCGCACCGTCGCGGTGAAAGAGTTGCTGCGGCACACCGAATCGAACGAGGCGCGGTTCATGCGCGAAGCGCTCATCACGGCGCGCCTCGAGCATCCGGGTATCGTCCCGGTGCACGAGGCCGGACGCTGGCCCAACGGCGATCCGTACTACGTGATGAAGCTGGTCGAGGGCCGCACGCTCAAGGAGCTGATCGCGGAGCGCACGACGATGCGCGATCGCCTCGCACTCCTGCCGCACGTGATCGCGGTCGCCGATGCCGTCGGGTACGCGCACAGCGAAGGCGTGATCCACCGCGACGTGAAGCCGTCGAACATCATGGTCGGGGCGTTCGGCGAGACCATCGTCGTCGACTGGGGCCTCGCGCGCGACTGCAAGCGCGATGTCCCCGATCCGGAGGAGGGCGAATACGCACCGGCGTCCGGCTCGGGACCTCTCTCGACGGTGTCGGGCAAGGTCATCGGCACGCCCGCATACATGGCGCCGGAGCAGGCGCGTGGCGAGATCGTCGACGAGCGCGCCGATGTCTACGCGATCGGCGCGGTGCTCTACGAGCTGCTCGCCGGCGCGCCCGCGCATCAGGACACCACGCCACGCGCGACGCTGGAGCGCGTGATCGCGGGGCCACCGCAGCCGCTGTGCACCGCGATGCCCTCGGTGCCGAGCGAGCTCGGGGCGATCGTCGCGAAGGCGATGGCGCGCAACCCGGCGGAGCGCTATCCGAGCGCGACGGCTCTCGCGGAGGATCTCCGTCGCTATCACACGGGCAAACTGGTCAGCGCGCACTCGTATTCGTCGTGGGCGCTGCTACGCAAGAAGCTGGCGCAGCACCGTGGCGTCGTCGCGGTGGCGGTCGCGAGTGCCGTGGCGCTGGGCGTCGTCGGCGTGGAGTCGTTCCGGCGCGTCGTGCACGAGCGCAACATCGCGCGCCAGGAGCGCGGGCGCACCGAGGACGCACTCGCCCAGAACGAGAAGAAGCGGCGCGAGCTCGTGCTGCTGCAGGCCGTGACATCGCTCCGCAAGGATCCGACCGCGTCCATTGCGTGGCTCAAGACCTACGAGCTCGACGGTGCGGATCGCGCGCAGGTGGTCAACGTCATCGACGAAGCGATCGCGCTGGGCGTAGCGCGCCACGTGTTCCGTCCCGGCGATCGCGTGTACGACGGCGTGTTCACGCCCGACGGTAAGTCACTAATCGCGTCCGTGCGTGAGGGCGAGCTCCTCGCCTATGACCTCGCGACGGGGCATGCGCGCCGGCTCGGCGTAGGGGCCTCGGCCGCGGAGGTCACGGTGCTCGCGCCCGACGGTGCGCACGTGGTCACCGGTGGCAAGCTCGGCGAGGTGATGTCGTGGCCGCTCGACGGGAGCCCGCCCAAGGCACTGCTACCGAGCACCGGCCGCATGGTGATGGCAATCGCGTTCTCGCGCGACGGCTCGAAGATGCTCGTCGAACGCGAGAAGGGCGTGCGCGACGTCGTGGTCGTCGATGCCAACGGTGGCGAGCCGATGAGCGTGGGGCCCCGCGGCGCGCTGCGTACAGCGGTCGCGCGCGACGACTGGAGCAAGGTCGCGGTGTCGATGGCGCCCAACACGATCGCGATCTACGAGGGCGACACGCTGCGCCCGCTCGGTACCACCGACAAGGCGATCGAATTCCTCGCGCTCTCGCCGCGCGGCGACTTCGTGCTCGCCCACGACGGCGCGGTCGTGTGGATGGTCCCGTTCGGCGGCGGGCCGCTCACGAAGCTCGCCACCTATCGCGACAAGCTACTCTCGTTCGAGTGGTCGCCAGATCTGAAGCGCGTGGCACTCGTCGGGCACGGCCACGACGTGGTGATCGTCGAGCCCCAGACCGGCCACAGCCGCGAGCTGCGCGGTCACACCGACGCGCTGTACACCGTGCAGTGGACGCGCGACGGCAAGCGCTTGCTGTCCGCCAGCGATGACGCCACGGCGCGCATCTGGGACATCGCGGAACGTACCTCGGTGGTGCTCCGCGGGCATGACGACGACGTCTATCGCGCGCGGTTCTCCCCGGACGAGACGCAGGTCGTCACCGCCAGCATCGACGGCAGCGCGCGCGTCTGGAACGTC
This sequence comes from Kofleriaceae bacterium, assembly GCA_033763475.1. Classification (GTDB taxonomy): domain Bacteria; phylum Myxococcota_A; class Polyangia; order Haliangiales; family Haliangiaceae; genus JABFXX01. Next base: position 62,733 of record JANRKM010000180.1, on the reverse strand, counting down.
CGCAGCCCGAGCGCGAAGACCTGGTTCGAGGGAGACGACATCGTTCGCCTCCATCTCGATGGCGACATCGCCGTGGTGCGCACGCCGACCACGGTCTCCAAGTGGAACGTCATGACCGGTGAGCGCGAGCCGATGTTTGCGTGGGGCCAGGAGAAGAATCTCGGCGCCGGCTACCCGTCGCGCAGCGGCGAGCTCCTCGCGATGCCACGCGCCGACTGGTCACTCGAGCTGCGCCGCCGCCATGCACCGCCACTCGTGCTCGCGGGGCATACCGGCGCGCTGACCAGCATCCAGTTCACGCGCGACGACAAGTACCTCTACACCGCCTCATTCGATGGCACCCTTCGTCGCTGGGATACGCGGACCGGCACGTCCTCGACGTTGATCGAGGGCAACGCGCCGGTGCGCGGCGTCGCGATCGCGAGCGACGGGCGGGTCGCGGTGCAGGTCGGAGACGAGGCGCGAATGATCGAGCGCGATGGCACGATGCGCGTGCTCGGGACCGGCAGCAAGTGGTGTATCGCGTACGCGGAGTTCGAGGACGTTGGCGATCGTCTCGTGCTCAACCGCTGCGACATGAGCTTCGCGATCATGACCCCGGACAACCGCGTGCTCGAGCTCGCAGCGGACTTCGTGAACCGCTACTCGGTGTCGCGCGACGGGACCCTGCTCGCAGGCGGCATGGGCGACCGCCGCGTGATCGTGTGGGACCTGCGCACGGGAAAGCAGGTCGTCGTCCTGCGCGGCCACACGGATCTCGTGATGGACGTGGCGTTCTCGCCCGACGGTACGCAGCTCGCATCGGCCAGCTACGATCGCACCATCCGCATCTGGGACCTCGGCAGCACGCAACACCGCGTTCTGCGCGGCCACGACTGCGCCGTCGATCAGATCACGTGGCGCGACGCGGCACACCTCGTCACGGGCGCGCGCGATGGCACCGTGCGCGTGTGGGACGTGCCGTCGATGGCGCAGCCCACGGCGGGCGAGCTCACGGCTCGGATGGCGGCCGCGACCAGTGCGGTGATCGATGTCGATCGTCCCACCACGGCGGACGGCGCGAGCGGCTCGTCGTAGTCGCGCCGGCGCTTGCTAGAGCTGGTCGGCGTAGATCGCGCAGGTCTCCATCACCTCGACGGTGCTGGCGCTTGTCTGGCTCAGGTTCGCCGTGAGGTAGTTGATGCAGTCCGGTGCGGTCGGGCCGCACGCTGGCGTCACTCCGTCGATCGGGTGCGAGAGGCAGCACTCGAGGATCGTATCGCGGACGGGGAGGCCCATCCCGGTGTCCCAGAACTCATCGAAGCACGCCTGGTAGGTCGGAAATGCCTCGGGCTCTTCGTCGCCACAGCTAACAAACCCGAGCACCAACGTCGCGAGCAAGAGCGTGCGGAGAAGCATGGGCCGACACTACACCAGTCAGGGACGCGCGCCGAGCTGTCGTACGATCGAGCGCATGTCGATCGCCACGCGATGTGCGGTCACCTGGCCGTGCTCGAGGGACAGCGCGTGGACCTCGTCGAACTGCACGGCGCGCCCGGTTGCCTGCAGGAAGCCGTAGAACGTGGCCTCGTGCGTCGCGCGCGTCGCGATTCGGATCGTGATCTCGTCGCCGAGCTCGACCGCGACGAGCGAGCGCTCGAGGTGAGGGAAGGCAGCGCGCAGGCGCGGGGCGCCTTCCTCCACATCGGCGGCGAACGGCTCGGGCACCGCGCGTGGGTCTGCCCGTACCCGCGGAGGGAGAAATGTCGCGACCAGGCGACGGATCAACGGCGCCAGCTCGTGCCAACGACCGAGCAGGGTGCAGGGGATGTCGAGCTCGCTCACAGGTAGACGACGAAGTAGACATCCCAAAATCGACATCCTCGGTCAGGTTTCCTCACGGGGATCGTGATTTCAGGCGGTTGCGCCGGCGAAAAAATCGTCGGGGCGTGTCGAACCGCTGGGGGCAGCTTTGTCGTGAAGGTAAAGGAGACAGCCATGCGCGTGCTGATGAGCTACATGGGCGACGACAGGTCGCCCCCGAGTCCCGAGAAGATGGCTGCGATCGCGACGTTCAGCGAGGAGATGGCCAGGTCCGGGGTGGTGCTCGAGAGCGGCGGGTTCCTGCCACTCTCGCAGGGCGCGGTCGTGAAGCAGGACAAAGGCAAAGTGACGGTCACCGACGGGCCATTCCCGGAGACCAAGGAGCTGATCGTCGGCTACGCGATCGTGCAGGTGAAGAGCAAGGAGGAGGCGGTAGAGCTATCGCGTCGCTTCATGGCGGTCGCCGGCGATGGTCTCGGTCAACTGCAGATCATGTACGGCTCACACGAAACCCCACTCCATCACTGAGGAGACCACCGATGCGTTGGTTCATGAAGTACACCCCCACGAATCCAAACCAGAGTGCCGAGCATCACGCGGCGATCGGCGCCTACGCGGCCGAGGCCGCCCGTGCCGGCATCCTCGTCGATACCGGCACCATCGAGGCGAGCGGCACCTGGGTCAAACAGGTCGCAGGTAAGCACGCGCACACCGACGGGCCGTTTCCGGAGACCAAGGAGCTGATCGTTGGCTACGCGATCATCAACGCGGCGACGCGTGACGAAGCGATCGCCCACGCGCGCACGTTTCTCTCGGTCGCCGGCGATGGAGAGGTGGAGATCCGCGCGATGGTCGGCGGCGCCGAGTGGCCGCCTCACTGAGCCGCGCGCTTCTCGAGCAGCGCACCCCACAGCGTCGGTCCGGGCCCGAAGGCGAGGCTCGGCACAAGCGTCCCGGGATCGATCGTTGTATCGTCGAGGATGCGCATCCAGATGTGAGGGAGCGTGGCCGACTGCAGCTCGCCGCGCTCGCGCACCACGAAGCTGCTCGCGGCGAGTTGTTCATCGCGCAAGAGCAGCACATCGATCACGCGATCGAGCACCCACGGATCGCTGGGGTGTACCGCGAGCATCGCGTCGCGCAAGCGGCCGAGGTCGGTACCCGCGAGCCTGAACAGCTCGCGCACGAACGTCCGCAGCGCCGCCGCGATCGACTCCGGCACCCCGCTCGGCGGCGGTGGCTGGGTGAACGCATCGACAACGTCACCGAGCGCGCACTGGTGCGTGGCGAGCAAGCCCAACCCGCGCACCGGCTGGTCGCGGATCATCGAGTAGCGGATGAGCCCGTCGCGCGCACCCGTGGTCCCGAACGATCCCAGCTCCGTGTGTGCGATGTCGATGCGTTCGACGTCGCGTAGCCGTGCGGCCGCGGTGTGGATCGCCGTGACCGCGGCGTGGCCGCCCTGCCGATACAGGTGGGTGACGCGCGTGGGCCACTGGCGCTCTGCGACGAGACGCTCGGCACCGCTCGGCGTGACGCTGCCACCGCAGGTCACGTGGATGAGCTCGTCGGGCGGCGCCGCGGTGGATGCGTACGAGGATGCGAAATACTTATCGAGGACCTCACCGGCGAGGCGTGCGCGTGCGCCTGGGCCGGCCTTGCTCGGGTCGTCGGGGAGGTCGTAGGTCACCCTACTGCCCTCGACGACTTCACCGACCTCCTCGATCTCGGCCGCCACTGCAGCCAACCACGTATGCGGTCGTACGTGCGAGACGCGGAAGGCCGGGTTGACCGCCTGAAAACTCGTGAGCAGCGCCATCTTTTTCTGACGGCCAGTGCAGCTTTTGATCCCCGGGGAACCCCGCGATGACTCATGCACCACGTGCGTTTCGTGTCGGTAACGCCCCGGCATGTCCGCTCGGCGGATCCCGAGCGCACGGGCCGATGACGCGGGACGGCGAAAGGTGCTTTGCTCTACGCGTGAGCGAGTCCGACACGCATCGCGCGATTCGTGCCGTCTGGACATTCGAGGCCGCCAAGCTCGTGGCGCGGATCGCCCGTATGGTGCGTGACGTTGGCCTCGCCGAGGAGCTCGCCCAGGATGCACTGGTCGCGGCGCTGGAGACGTGGCCGACCACGGGCGTTCCGGACAATCCCGGCGCATGGCTCATGACCACCGCGCGGAATCGCGCGATCAACCATCTCAACCGCGCCAAGATGCTCGCGCGAAAACACGAGGAGCTCGACGTACGTGCGCCGGTGTCGGTCACGCCGGATCTCGACACCGTCCTTGACGAGGATCTCGGCGACGATCTGCTGCGACTCGTGTTCGTTGCGTGTCATCCGGTGCTGTCGGCGGAAGCGCGGGTCGCGCTGACGTTGCGCATGCTCGGCGGTCTCACCACCGAGGAGATCGCGCGGGCGTTCCTCGTCCCCGAGGCGACGATCGCACAGCGGATCGTGCGGGCGAAACGGACGCTCGCCGACGCGAACGTGCCGTTCGAGGTGCCACCGCGCGACGAGCTCGCGACCCGGCTCGCGTCGGTGCTGTCGGTGATCTACCTCGTCTTCAACGAGGGCTACTCGGCGACCGCGGGCGACGACCTCATGCGGCCCGCACTCACCGACGACGCACTGCGCCTCGGGCGCGTGCTCGCGAGGTTGATGCCCAACGAGCCCGAGGTGCACGGGTTGGTCGCGCTGATGGAGCTGCACGCATCGCGCATGACGGCGCGGCTCCGCCCGACGGGGGAGCCGGTGCTCCTCCTCGAGCAGGATCGCCGTCGCTGGGACGCGCTGCTGATCCGTCGCGGCCTCGCCGCACTCGCACTCGCCGAAGCTGCTCCGTCGCGCGGACCGTACACGTTGCAGGCGGCGATCTCTGCGTGCCATGCGCGTGCGGTGCGTCCGGAAGACACGGACTGGACGCAGATCGCCGCGCTCTACACCGAGCTCGTGCAGCTCGTGCCATCGCCCGTCGTCGAGCTCAATCGCGCGGTCGCGATCTCGATGGCGTATGGCCCCGCTGTCGCGCTGCCGCTGATCGACGCGCTCACCAAGCAACCTGCGATGCGCGACTATCACCTCTTGCCGAGTGCGCGCGCGGAGCTGCTCGCCAAGCTCGGCCGCACCGACGAGGCGCGCCGCGAGCTCGAGCGCGCCGCGGCAATGACCAAGAATGCGCGCGAGCGCGACCTGCTGCTCCAGCGCGCCGCGAAGCTCTAGTGGTCGACAGAGACGACGGGCTTGGCCGGGATGCGCACGCCGGTGACCGCCCAGTTGCCCTGCTTGAATGCGAGATAGGTCATCGCAGACTTGGCGACGAAGGAGATCGGGAAGCTGAGCCACACGCCGGTCGCGCCCAAGTCGAGCGCGAGGCCGAGCAGTGCGGCGAGCGGCACCTGGAGTGCGAGCGTGGTCCAGATGTTGATGCGCAGGCTGATCCGCGTCGCACCCGAACCCTGCAGCACACCGACGAGCGCGATGTTCACCGCGGCCGGCAACATCGCGTACGCGAGGATGCGCATCCACTCGACGGCGTATTCCTCGAGCGGCGTGTGCGCCGGCACGTCGAACGTTGCGACCAGCGGATGTGCGGCGAGCACGATCACGATCGCGAGCGCGGTCATAACGACGACGCACAGCACGACCGCTGCGCGCGCGATCTGGCGGGCCCGGTCGACGTTCGCCGCACCGAGGGCCTGCCCGATCATCGCGGCGGCGGCCTGCGCGATGCCCATGCCGGGAACAAACGCGAGCGACTGCACGCGCAGGCCGAGGCCGTGGGCAGCGACGGAGGTCTCGTCGATGCGGCCGAGGATGCCGAGTGCGGTGAGGAAGCCCGCGTTGAGGATGAACATGTCGATCGCGGCGGGCCAGCCGATGCGCAGCAGCTCGACGGCGAGGGAGCGATCGATGCGGGTGACACGCAGCGGCAGCACGACGTTCGGGATCGAACCGCGCCGGAGCAGCCACGCGAGCGCGAGGCAGTTCAAGAACTGCGCGATCACGGTGCCGACCGCCGAGCCCGTGACGCCGAGGGCGGGCAGCCCGAGGTTGCCGAGGATGAGCGCGTAGTTGAGGACGGCGTTGACGATGTTGGCGCCGAGCGCGCAGACGAACGGCAGGCGCGTGTTGCCGACGCCGCGCAGGATGCCGGCGTAGAGGAGGCCGAGATAGAAGAACGGCGTCCCGATCATGAGCGGGCGCAGGTAGGCGACGCCGAGCTCCGCGACCTCGTGAGAGGCGCCGAGTGCGCGCAGGATCGGTCCGGCGAGCACCGCGCCGATCAAGCCCACGACGATGCCGACGAGCGCGGTGAGCTGCGTCGACTGTGCGAGCAGGTGATCGAGCCGCTTGGTGTCACCCGCGCCATGCGCGCGCGCGACGAGGGCGACGGTACCGACGAGGAGGCCGAGCATGGCCACCATCAACAGGAAGATGACCTGGGTGGCGTAGCCAAGGGCCGCGAGTACGTGCCTGGCGTCGGGCATGCGGCCGCACAGCGCAGCGTCGACGGCCAGCATGAGCACGTTGAGGACGTTGAGGCCGATGATCGGCACCGACATCCGAACCAGCTGCCGGTTGATCGAGCTAGGTGCGGCGGACAAAGCGGGCGCAGTCTAGCGTGCCGAGATCAGGCGTCCAGGGCTACGGGCTCGAGGTCGGCCCAGTTTCTTCCGGCCTCGACACCGAGGACCAGTGGGACCTCGAGCTCGAATGCATGGCGCATGGCATCGGCAGCGACCCGCGCGGCGCGGTGCAGCTCCTCCTCGGGGACTTCGAACAGAACCTCGTCGACGACCTGGAGCAGCGGGACCGTGCCAAGACCTTCGCGGCGCAGCGCGCGGTCGGCTTCGAGGAGGGCGCGGCGCGCGACGTCGGCGACCGAGCCCTCGTGGGTCGCGCGGCGTGCGAGGCGCTCGGCGTAGGATCGATCGTGGGAGTCGAGTGACTCCAGGCCGCCGATCGGCCAGTGCCGACCAGCGATGGTCTCGATGTAGCCGCGCTCGCGGGCGAGGCGGAGCTGTTCGTCCTGGAACGCGCGCACCAGCGCATAGCGACGGTCGAACCGCGCGATGTACTCCTTGGCTTCGGCTGCCGAGACGTTGAGCTGCAACGCGAGCGCGCTCGCACCCTGGCCGGCGAACGTGGCGAAGTTGATCACCTTGCCGAGCTGTCGTTCCTCGGTGGTGATCGTCTCGCGCGGGCGATCGAGTACGGCAGCCGCGGTGAGCACGTGCATGTCGTCGCGGCGACGCAGCGGCTCGACGAGGGCCGGATCCTTGGTCAGGTGCGCGAGGACATGAAGACCGAGCTGATTGAAGTCGACCGACATCAGCAGGTGCCCCGGCGGAGCAACGAAGGCGCGCCGGATTCTCGCCATCTCGGGCGTGCGGCCGGGCACGCGCGACAGATCGGGGTGGGTATTGACGAGGTGGCCCGAGAACGAGCGCGCGAGGTGAAACTGCGAATGCACACGCCCATCGTCGTCGATGCAGCGGCGCAGCGATGACACCCAGCTGTCGCGGAGTCGGCGCAACAGGCGCCAGCGCAACACGAGCGGGACGATCGGGTGGGCATGCTCGATGCGCTCGAGCGCCTCGATCGACGTACTCCACCCGGTCTTGGTGCGACTCACGATCGGCAGCTTCAGATCCTCGAACAACACACTGCCGAGCTGTTGCGACGAGTTGATGTTGAACGCACGGCCGGCGAGCCCTTCGATCTGCTGCTGCAGCTCCGTCTCGATCGCCACGAAGGCTTGCTCGGCATCGTCGAGCGCGGGGGGCTCGACCAGGATCCCGGTCAGCTCCATACGCACCAGCGTGTCGCCGAGCTCGCGGTATTCGTGCCAGCGCGCGGGGGCGAGGTTCGGGGAGAGCGCGTGCCAGATCGCGGCGGCGGCGTCCGCGCGCTCCCCGGCGAACATCGCGACGCGATCGATCGGCAGCGCGCTCCATGCCTTGCGCTTCTGGCCCACGCCGCGAAGCGCATCCTCCTCGGGCAAGGCGCGTCCGAGCACGTGCTTGGCGACCAGCGGCAGGTCATGTGGCGCCCAGTTGCTCGGTTGTGTCAGGTGCGACGCACACGCAGAGTCACCGGCGATGTTCGCGAGCGAGAGCCCCAGCCGGCGCAGCGCGACCACTGCCGCGACGAGGTCGTGCCCGAGCTTGGGGACCGTGTCGTCGGCGAGCCAGCTCGCGAGCGCGTCCCACGCAGCCGTGCCGGCGGCGACGTAACATGCGGCACCCTTACCATCGGCGAGCGCGATTCCGGTGAGGGCGCCGCGCACCGGCGCCGGATCTTCGATCAGCGCGTGCAGTGCGATCGGCCCCGCGGCCATGCGGGCGAGTTGTCCGCGCAGCTCGTCGGCGGTGGAGCACACCTCCGTGCGCAGCGCCGGTACTCCTTCGACAGCCAGCAGCTCGACGAACGCGAGCCTGTCGTACTGCGCGTTGAGCGCGGCCGCGTGCGGCGGCGTGTAGGCAGCCGCGTCGAGAGCGAGGGGCAGCGCGCGATCCGTGTCGAGCTTCGCGCGCGCGAGCTCGCGCGGAATCTCCTCGTCGCGTGCGGCGCGCAGGGCGTTGCCGAGCCGGCCCTTGATGTCGTCGATCGAGGCGAGCGCGCCGGCGACCGAGCCGTAGGTTTCGAGCAGCGTGGTGGCGCCCTTGGCGCCGATGCCCGTCACGCCGGGGAGGGCATCGTCGTCGCCGACGAGCCCCAGCCACTCGCCGACCTTTTCGGCAGGCACGCCGAAGCGCTTCTGCACGATCTCTGGCGTGTAGCGGGCGTCCTTGTTGGCGTCGTACCACCACAGACGATCCCCGACGAGCTGAGCGTACCGCTTGTCGACTCCGACGATGATCGCGTCATCGCCCCGTTGGAGCGCAGCGCGCGCATATGACGCGACGACATGGACCTCGCCGCGGGCGTGCACGACATGAACACCCAGCGCCGCGAGGAGCTCCGAGAGCACCGGTAGCTGGGCGGCGAGGAGGGCCGGCCATTTCGGATCCGGTGCATCGGCGTCGATGACGGCGATCGCGCGCGCAGGCTCCTTGAACGCCATCACGCGGTGAATCGCGCGGGCGACCGCAAACAGGCCGTTGACCGGATCGCCCGCGCGCGACTTCCGGTCGGTGGGGACGACCAGGTAGCCCCGGGCGAGGAGGTTGGTGGCGGAGGCGACCAGCGTGCGATCGGGCATCGCGGCCAGCATCTTGCCACACCGGGCAAATTCTCAGCTGTGGCGCCTGCGCACGGGCGCAGGCGGGCGCTGGTCATGCATGTCTCGATCCCGGAGATGCGATGAACAGCGCCCACGCGTTCCTCCAGGCCCTCACCATCGTACTGTGCGTCGCGGGCGTGACCACGATCGTGTTCCAGCGCCTGCGTCAGCCGGTGGTGCTCGGCTACATCCTCGCGGGCCTCTTGATCGGGCCGCAACTGCCGCTGCCGTTCGTCGCCGACCTCGATGTCGTGAGCACGCTTTCCGAGCTCGGAGTGATCCTCCTGATGTTCGGCCTCGGGCTCGAGTTCAACCTGCGCAAGCTGTTCCGCGCGGCTCCGACGGCAGGCCTCACGGCGCTCTTGCAGTGCAGCGTGATGATGGCGCTCGGCTTCGTGCTCGCGCGCCTGCTCGGCTGGAGTACGCTGGAGAGCATCTTCGCAGGGGCGCTGGTCTCGATCTCGAGCACCACGATCATCGCGAAGGCGTTCGACGAGCAGAAGATCGGCGGAGAGCTCCGCGAGTTCGTCGTCGCCATCTTGATCGTCGAGGACATGATCGCCGTGATGCTGATGGCGATCCTCACCGGCGCGTCGTCGAGCAGCGGGTTGTCTGCGTACGAGCTGGCAGTGCTGATCCTCAAGCTCGGAGGATTCCTCGTCGGCACCGTGGTGGTCGGGCTGCTCGTCGTGCCGCGCCTCATGCGCACCATCGTGCGGCTCGGTCGTCCCGAGACCATCGTCGTGGCGGCGATCGGCATCTGCTTCGGCGTTTCGCTGCTCGCGCAGGAGCTCGGCTACTCCGTCGCGCTAGGCGCATTCCTCGCCGGCATGCTGGTCGCCGAGTCCGGCAAGGTCCAGGAGATCGAGCACCTGGTCGCCCCGGTGCGCGACATCTTCGCCGCCGTGTTCTTCGTCGCGGTGGGCATGTTGATCGCGCCGGCCCAGATCGGCGCGCATTGGCTCGAGATCCTCGCGTTCACGGTGCTCGTCGTGGTCGGCAAGGTCACCAGCGTGACGTTCGGCGCGTTCATGACCGGCAAGAACACCCATACGTCGGTGGCCGCCGGCATGAGCCTCGCGCAGATCGGCGAGTTCTCGTTCATCATCGCGAGCCTCGGGCTCTCGCTCGGTGTAATCGGCAGCCACATCTACCCGATTGCCGTCGCGGTCTCGGCGATCACCACGCTGCTCACGCCGGCGCTGATCCGGCGCTCGCACCGGTTCGCGAACCTCGTCGACGCCAAGCTCCCGAAGCCGATGCAGACCTTCGTGGCGCTGTACGGTAGCTGGATCGATAAGCTGCGCATCTCGCGCCGCGAGTCGCGCTCGTTGATGCGCAGGTTCGCCCGCACGCTTCTGCTCGATGTCTCGGTCATCGCCAGCGTCCTGATCGCGACATCGCTCACCTTCTCGGCGGCGATCCAGTTTCTCGTCGAAGATCTCGGAATGTCGCGCAACCTGGGGCGCCTCGTCATCGTGAGCGCGGCGGGCTTGGTCGTCCTGCCGTTCTGCGTGAGCGTGTTACGCACGACGCATCGGTTCGGGCGTCTGCTCGGCGAAGTAGCCGTGCCACCAGCCGCCGGCGACGCGGTCGATCTCGGCCGCCAGCCCCGCAACGTGATCGAAGCGGCGGTACGCCTCGTCGGACTTCTGATCTCCGGCACGGCACTGATCGCGATCACCCAGCCGTTCTTGCCTGGCTACACGGCCGCGACCGTCCTCGTGATCGCGGTGGTCGTGCTCGCGTTCATGTTCTGGCGCACCACCGCGAGTCTCCACGGGCACGTGAAGGCCGCAGCGCAGGCGGTGATCGAGGTGCTCGCCGCCCAAACGGGGACCACGAAGGTCGATCCGCTCGAGCAGACGCGCGCGTTGTTCCCGGGGCTCGGCGCGCCGGTGCGCTACGAGGTCCAGCCCGATAGCCCGGCGGTCGGCCAGACGCTCGCGGACCTCGAGCTACGCAGCGCGACGGGCGCCACCGTCCTCGCCATTGTCCGCGGCGATCAGGGCTTCGCGGTGCCCGACGCGCATGACCCGCTCCTCGCCGGTGACCTGCTCGCGATCGCCGGGACGCCACACGCGATCGCACAAGCGACCGAGCTCCTCGACGGTCATCACGTCACGGCGCGATCGGGATCGTGAACCGAAACTTCGCGCCGTGACCGGGCGTGCTCTCCGCCCAGATGCGTCCACCGTGGCGCTCGACGATGCCTCGCACGATGAACAGACCGAGGCCCGCACCTTCCTTGGTGTGACCCGCCCCGGACCAGTACGGATCGAACAGCCTCGGGATGGCGTCCGGCGCGATACCGGGCCCGGTATCCGCGATCGTGAACTCGACCTCTTGCGCGTTGCGCTTCGCGGTGACCGTGATCTTGTCGCCCGCGCGGCAGAACTTGATCGCGTTGCCGATCAGGTTCCCGAACACCTGCAGCATGCGACCTCGGTCGCACTCGATCTGGATCCCGTTGAGGCTCGACTCGAGCGTCAGGTGGACGCCTTTCTCCTCGGCGAGCGATTGCTGGAGATCCAGCGCCTCGAGGACCACGGACTCGGCGGTCTCGCGCCGCATGTCGAGTTGGAGCCGGCCCGCGCGAATCCTCGCGCTGTCGAGGAGGTCGTTGATGAGGTTGGCCATGCGGATGCAGTTGCGCGTGATGACGTCGAGGTGACGGCGCGCGCGCTGGTCGTCGCCGACCTGCGAGGCCAGGAGGCTCGCGCTGAGCTGGACCGTCCCGAGCGGTCCACGTAGGTCGTGCGAGACGACGGCGAGGAGCTCTTCGCGCGTGCGTAGTGCGATCCGCAGCTGCTCCTCCATCTGCTTGCGCTCGGTGATCTCCGTGCCTATGCCGCCGACAAACCCCGGCTCACCGGGGATCGGGAACTTCACGGTGAGAAAGGTGCGATGGTCGGCCGTCTCTTCCTCCACCTCGATGGGGCGGCGCTCGGTGAGGACGGTGCGGTCGTGATCCTCGTGTTGGGTCGCGAGAGCCGACGGGATGAGGTCCGACGTGCGGCGGCCGATGACCTCCCTCGGCGAGTGGCCGAGCGCGTTCGCTAGGCGCTGGTTGGCCATGACGATGTGGCCGTCGGCGTCTTTGACCCAGATCGCTGCGGGGGCGTGTGCGAGGATCGACTCGAGCAGCAGCTGCTCGCTCTTGAGCGCGTCCTGCATGCGCTTGTTGGAGGTGACATCGAGCAGGATGCCGCCGACCCCAGTGATGGATCCGCTTTCGGAGCGCACCGGGAAATACGTCGCGAGCAACCACTGGCGCTCCCCGGGGTTGCGTCTGGACCTCCGCACCACGTCGAGGTTGATCACGGGGTCACCGGTCTCGAGGACGCGCCGCATGATGGGCTCCAGCTTCGACGCGAGATCGGGATACATCTCGCCGACCGTACGTCCGATGTGCGCTGCCACCGGCATCTCGTTGAGCGCCGCGAGCGCCTCGTTGAGGCGCACGATCCGTAGTTCCTTATCGACGAAGCCGATGCCCACCGGGGCCGCGGCGAGCAGTGCCTCCAGCTTCGCGAGGGCGCGTTCGCGTTCGGCAACGGCGAGGCGCGACCGCCGCTCCGAGACCGAGAGCTCCTGGCGAAGCACCTGATGCACGATGCCACTCGTCGCGCGCGCGGTCATCGACGCGAACAGCTGACGGTCCTCGTGCGAGAACTCGGATGCGGTGAGCGAGCCCATGTGCGCGACACCGATCACGTTGCCCTCGTGGACCAACGGCAGGCCGTACAACGCGAGGACCTTGGCCTTGCGCAGGACGTCGTTTTCGAGGATGGGATCCTTGTAGGCATTCGCGAGCGCGATGGGGGTCCGCTTCGCCGCGACCAAGCCCTCGAAGCCTTGGCCGATCGGAATATCGAGCTCGCGCGCGTGCTCTTCTTCGAGTCCAACGCCAGCGCGTCCGACGAGCCGGCCGTTCTTGACGAGGAGCACGGCGACGGTGTCGACCGACGGTGTGGTCTCCTCGAATACGCGCAGGAGCCTGTCCAGCAGGTCATCGACGCCGGTGGCCTCGAGCGATACCGTGGAGACGCGATCCATCCCGCGCAGCGTGCGTTCGCGGACCTCGGAGTAGCGTGTTACCGAGGCGGTGATCGCGCGGTCGACCGCGAGGTTGAGCGCGCTGAGCTCGCCGAGGCTGCCGTCCGCGTTCTCGCGCACCCAGATGGTGAGCATCGCGCCGCGCAGGATCGAGAGCTCGCTGACGACAGACGCGATATCGAAGCCCTCCCCGAGCCGGTCGAGCGCGTGCCGGCGCGCGGTCTCGGGCTGCGTCGGGCCGCGTTCGAGATCTTCGGCGATGTAGCCGATCTCTTCGAGGACGTCGGGAATATGGTCGATCAACGCATGGCTCGGCAGCTCGCGCGCATCGGGTACGGCCATCACCACCCGCCGCCACTCCGCGAGGATGTCCTCGCGGTATCGCCGCAGGAAGGAGCGTACATCCGACGTCCCTGCGACGACGTCGCTCATGCCGCAGCAGCCCGCAGGTCATGCACGCGGTGCTGCAGTCCGCGCAGGCGGAACCCGGTCGCGATCATCATTCCACCAAGGACGAGCGCGAAGGCGCCGACCCACAGGCCAAGGACGATCGCGCCGGCGAGCGGCGACATTAGAAGCATGATCCCGAAAGCAACCGAGAGCGCGCCCTCGATACCCAGCAGCCACTCGTGCTCGATCTCGTGGCGCAGCTTGATCGCCATGTAGAGCTCGGCGAGGCCCGACGTGATCGCCCACGCACCGATCAGGATCAGTAACGCGAGTCCCGCAGGCCCGGGCATCGTCAGGGCGAGCACGCCGGCGACGATCGAGATGATCCCGCGGGACATGATCGCGCCGCGGGGGAGCGCCTTGGTGCGCGTGCCGAAGGACAGCGCGAGCACGCCATCGACGAGCGCGAAGATGCCGAACAGCATCACGAGTGAGAAAAACGCCGACTTCGGGGACGCCAGGGCAAACAATCCGAACACGATCGCGAACAGTCCGCGCAGGGCGACCGACCACCAGCGCCACTGTCGGTACGTCGCATGTCTGTCGCGGTCGTCTAGCATCGGATCCTCCCGTGGTGGCTCTCTCGAGGAGGTTGCATCGCGTGTTCCACGCGGTGGCATCGTGGTCATAGGGTGGTGCTCGTCACCAACCGCGATGTGAGCGCACGGCGCGCCCCGGCGCGCGCTACGAACGTGACCGCGGTTTTCACCGAGTGACCGCGTCGGCGTCGAGCCGTGCCTCGATCGCGTCGATGACCGCCAGTTCGGCCTCGTCGGCGTCGATCATCGCGAGCAGCACCGCGTTCACCGCGTGTTCCTCTGCGCGGTCCGCGCGCTTCTCGAGATGCCGAATCTCCCGCTTCTGCTTCCACGACGCGATGGCCTCCGTCGTGTGCTCCTTCTTGTCCTCGAGCCAGCTCTGCAGCTCACGGCGCAGATCCTCGGCGCGGTTGCGCTGCTGCTCGAGTCGATCGCGCACCTCGTCCGCTGCCGCGCGGAGGCTTGCCTCGTCCTCTTCGCGCAATTGCGCGATTTGCTCCTCCGCATCTTCGATGCGCTGCTTGGCCTCCTCGAAGTGCATCCTCAGCTTTTGCTTCAGGTCGGCGGCGGACTTCGTACCCGCTGTATCGGTGATTGCCATGGTGCCTCCTTTGCTGACGTGAGCAGCGTGCACGCCGCGTGCACGGCCAAGAGCCAGCCGACCTCCGACATGACAATCACGAGTCACGCTCTCCGAGCGGTCGCGCGCGCGACCCTCGTCGCGCTTTGCGTGTTCGGCTGCGGAGTCCCTCCGACGGCACCAGGCGTGGGGCGCCCTCCGGCCGCCGAAACGCGGCCGAGTGCGAACCGCACCATCCTGCTCGAGTTCCCGACCGACGCAGAGCTCGAACGGCGACTCACCGGCATCTACGAGCAAGTCGAGGGGCTAGACGACGTTCGGATCCGCGTCCACGAAGGCGTCGTCCACCTCGCCGGCAGCGTTGGCACTTCCGCACAGGAGCACGAAGCCGTCGATCTCGCGAGTCGCCTCGATGGCGTTGCCTACGTGCGCAACGAGATCGAGCGCTCCGAGGTGGACACGCGCCTCGCACCGCTTTGGCGAAGCGTGTCGCGGATGGGGCGCGCGACCATCGCTGCTCTGCCCGAGATCGCGGCCGCGGTCGTCGTCTTCATCCCGTTCTTGTTGCTGTCCCTGTCGTTGCGGCGGTGGCGGCGGCCGCTACAGCGGTTCGGCGTCAGTCCGATCACCGGCAGTCTGTTCCGGTTGGTGATGCGGTTCACGATCCTGCTGATCGGCGTGCTCCTGTCCTTCCACTTGCTCGGCATCATGGGGATGGTCGGCGCGCTCCTCGGTGCCCTCGGTCTCCTCGGTCTCGCTACCGGCCTCGCCTTCAAGGACTGGCTCGCCAACTACTTCCCCGGGATGATGTTGGGCCTTCACCCACCCTTCAAGAGCGGCGACCTCGTGCAGCTCGGCGATATCGAGGGACGCGTCGTGCGCTTGTCGCCGCGCGTGATCGTGTTGCTGACGCCAGACGGCACCGAGATCCAGATCCCGAATGCGAACCTCTTCCGCGACACGCTGATCAACTACAGCGAGCACCGCGAGCGGCGCCTGCACTTCACCGTGTCGCTCGCACCGACGGCTGATCTCGACACCGCCCACGAGGTCGGGCGCGAGGCACTTCTCCTGCTGCGTGGCGTCTTGCACGAGCCGCCGCCATTCATGCAGACCCATCGCCTCGAGCGTGGGGCGATCGAGGTCGAGTTCTTCGCGTGGGTCGATCAGGAGGTCGCGAACTTCCGGTCCGTCGAGAGCCGGGCGCGCCGCGCGGTGCACGAGGCCCTGATCGCCGCCGGCATCCCGTTCCCCGAACTCGTGCCGGCGATCGCGCCCGCACACATCCAGGGCCCGCCGGAGGGCGCGGAGGATCGCGATAGCGAGTTCCTCTCGGACCAGCTCAAGCGCGCACGCGCGTCGTCGAAGGACCGCGACCTGTTGGCCGAGGGCGCGCGGGGACCTAGCCGCGAGGGGACTTAAGCGCGGGGTGGTGGCTGGATCGGGTCGACACGTCCGGTCGGCTCGTCGGCCGGCAGCGTGTAGCGCGCTTCGATCGCCGCGCGGATCTCCTTGCGGCTCTGCGAGGCAGACAGCGACGCGTTGCTCTCGACGATCGCGACGGCGTCGGCGAGCGAAACGTCCTTGACCTGCGTGCGGAGCCAGTTGGAGTAGTCGCCGCGGCGCAGGTGGAACAGCCACGTGTCCTCGTCGACGCCCTCGCCGAGGTCGAGGAACGAGTGCAGATTGCGGGCCTTGAGGTTGAGGCGCGCCGCTTCGCCGCGGAAGAAGAAGCACCGGTCGTGGCCGAGGTTTCCCTCGGTGTACTTGCGCGAGTGCCGCCGCCGCTCCGTGGTGCCGCGCTCGGTGGCGACCTCGATCGGATCTTCGCCGAGCTTCCAGTAGATCGTGTGCCCGGGCGCGAGCTTCTCGATCGGCGCGAGGTCCGGAGCCGGGACACCCACCTTGCGCGCGAACTCGCGCAGCGTCTCGTCGGGATGCTCGCCGACGGCGAGGGCTGCGTTCAACGAGGACAGGATGGCCTTCGAGACACTGCCCGGATGCACGGTGACATAGAGTGTGCCGTGCGGGCGCAATGAGAGGTCGTTCGCCGCTTCCCAGGACGCGGGCAGCAAATGATGCGCTTCGTCGACGACGAGCCAGTGTGGACGCCCGGTGTTCGCGCGCAGATCCGCGAGCTGGAGCATGAGCTTGGTGAAGAACTCCGGGCGATGCTCGACGGACACACCGAGTAGGTTGATCACGACGTTCTCGCTCGGGCTCCGGAGGACGTCGAGCGCTTCCTCGACGAGCGGCGCGCGCTTCGGGCCGCCGAGCACGACCGCCGACTCGACCGTAGCGTAGTCGCCCTCGGGGTCGACGATCGCGAATTGGTAACCCTGCTCGTGCAAGCGCTCGAGCAGGCCGGTAGTGAGCGTCGACTTGCCGCTGCCGGAGGTGCCACACACCATGGCATTGGTCTCGTAGGCATCGAGCAGGATCGTGCGTTGATCCGCGCGTCCGAGGCGGACGCGGTGGCGCTTGAGGCGCGGCGCCGCACTCGCGAGGTCGTCCTCGAGCAGCATGTCGATGAGCTCGGCCACGCCGCGGCCGTGGTCACCCTTCATGACGAGGTCGGCCGCGTGTTTGATACTTGCGAGCGCATTGTCGACGGCGACGCCGCACTCGCAACATGCGAGGAGCGCGTGATCATTCTCGGCGTCACCGATCCCGACGACGTTGTGGGGCGACAGGCCGAGATCGTGCAACGCGAGCGTGAGCCCGGTCGCCTTGTTCACGCCGCTGGGGAGCACCATCACGGCGCCCTTGTTGAAGATCACTTGGAGCTCGAGGCCCTGGTCGCGGATCACGTGCAGCACCACGTCCTGATGCGGTTCCCACGTGGCGACGATCGCGCGGCCGACGGAGATGGGGCCGACGCCGTGAGCGATCAGTTCGGCGACGAACTCGGCAGGAGGGCCGGGTGCCGTCGTGCGCTCCATCTTCGTGCTGGGGTCGTAGAGCAGGGCTCCGTTCTCCGCGACGATGCGGTCGAACACCTTGGGCTCGGGGATCAGCGCGAGTAGCTCGTCGAGCTCGCGTCCCGTCACCATGATCAACCGCCGACCCGAGTCGCGCAGGCGGCGCAGTGCAGCCCATGTGAAGTCGTCGATCACGCCATGGTGGGCCAACGTTCCATCGAAGTCGGCGGCGAGAGCGTGGTACCGCATGATATCGGGTTAGCTCCCGTGCCTACCGGCAGGTAGTGAGCGAACTCGCACAGCTCGGGTTGTTGTGACGGCGCGCGCTTCGAGGCACGCTCGGGCGCATGAAACGCGCTCTGTTCACGATCGCATTGAGTGCCGCCATCGTTGGTGGCTGCAAGAAGTCCTCTTCCGGCACCGCCAACGCGCCGAACGGAGCGAGCACGGAGCCCACCGAGCCTGCGGCTCCCGCCGAGCCTGCGGCGCCCCCTGCGCCCGCCGAGCCCGCTGCGCCGCCCGCGCCGCCCGCGCCGCCCGCGCCGCCCGCGCCAAAGGAGGCATCGGCCGAGCTCGCTCCGACCGCCAAGTCGAAGGTGAAGGGCATGATCGCCTTCAAGGAGGTCGAGGGTGGGGTCGAGGTGACCGCCAACGTCGAGGGGCTCACTCCCGGCGACCACGCCTATCACGTCCACGAGAAGGGCGACTGCTCGGCCCCGGATGCGACCAGCGCGGGTGGGCACTTCAACCCGAGCGGTCACAAGCACGGTGCGCCGGATGCCGAGGAGCACCACGAGGGCGACTTCGGCAACCTCACGGCCGGCAAGGACGGCAAGGCGACCAAGACCTTCGTGATGAAGGGCATCACGCTCGCCGATGGTCCGACGTCCGTCGTCGGCAAGGGCTTCATCGTTCACGAGAAGAAGGACGACTTCAAGACGCAGCCCACGGGCAACGCCGGTGGCCGCGTCGCATGTGGCGTGATCACGCTGAAGTGACGTAACGCGCGAGGACGCGCAGGGTGAAGCGCCTCGGTATCCGCGCCCGGGACTTCATGGGTAGGGATAGTATCGGTCCATGCGGACCGCCTTGCGTTCCCTCTTGCTCGTGATCGGCGCATGTGGTGACGACGGCGGCGGCAGCGGCTCGCCGGACGGTGGCGGTACCGATGCCGGGTCTGTCAACGCGAGCGCGGGGTGCAACAAGACCACCGCGGTCGCCGCCAAGACGTGGACCAAGCGCGACATCGACAGCAGCGGTGCGCGGGAGGTGTTCATCTACCTGCCCGAGGGCTACGACCCGGCGCGAGCGTATCCCGTGATCTACGAGCTGCATGGCTGCCTCAGCGGGCCGAACCGCGAGACCAACAATGTCCCGGTCGAGCGCGAAATCGACGGCAACGCGATCGCGGTGCGCGGCAAGGCCGCCGGCAACTGTTGGGATACGGCAACCACAGGTCCCGACGTCCCGTACTTCGACAAGATGCTCGAGGACATCGAGAACAACTTCTGCGTCGATACCTCGCGTCGCTTCCTGACCGGCTACAGCAGCGGTTCGTTCATGACGCATCGGATGGCGTGCATCCGTGGCGACAAGCTGCGCGGCGTCGCGACGATCGCAGGCGGGCAGGGCGGAAGTAACTGCACCGGCAACGTCGCTGCACTCCTGATCCACGACGACGGCGACACCACGGTCGACATCAGCGCCAGCGTGCAGGCGCGCGACAACCACCTCATGCGCAACACCTGCGACTCGCCGCCGTCGTCGTCGCCCGACACCGATCACCCGCCGTGCGTCGAATACGCCGGCTGCGCGGCCGGCAAGGGCGTCACGTGGTGTCAGACGACCGGGCAGAACCACAGCCGCCAGGACAACCTCGCCGCCCCCATCTTCTGGGACTTCATCTCGTCGAACCTGTAAGCGCCTAGAGCCAATGACGGTCAGTTTGCGTCGACGTCGACCTGAACCTGAACCTGAACGCTACCTTGGACGTTGACAGGCTTTGAGCTCTGGTGAGCCTCGCTACGCGTTGGGCATCGACATGCTCGAGGGCATTGTCGCCATGCTCACCAAGATGACCTGACCCGGTCAATGCCGGCGGTTCAGGTCAGGTTCACGTCGACGACTATGTCAACGTCTCCACAATTGACCGAAACGGCCTTACGCCTAGAGCGGATAGCGCGTCGACCGCTCGACGTACGTAGCCGGTCGCGACAGGTTCTCGTTGGCGAGTGCGCCCGCATATCCGTCGACGTAATCGGCGTCGTAGAACACGACGTACGGCGCGTCTTCGACCGTGTTGTCGGTCGGCGGGCGGTAGGCGGCGAGCGCGTCGGGCAGGATGGGAGCCTGGAGCGGCGAGACCGTGGTGGGCGGGAAGTAGATCGACCAGCTCGTCCTGGGCCACTCCATCATGGCGACGCCGGCATCGGCACCGGCCTCGGACCCCGCGGTCGTCCAGCTCACGCTCGGGCGGACGGTGTCACGGCCGGTCGTCGCGGCGGCGGTGATGCGCGGCAGGAGCACGGCGGTCGCGTCGAAGGTGTCGCTGTCGGCGAGCGCCTGCTTGCGAACGTAGAGGCCCATGCCGCGAGGCGACGTCTCGCCGTAATAGACCTCGGTCGCGGGGAACAGGCTTGTGCCGAAGTTACGCGGCAGACGGAAGGTGCGCGTGATGGCCTCTCCTTGCGCGACCGACGACGAAGGTGGTGACGGGCGCGAGTAGCCGCTGCCGTTCACATCGAGCGTGACCTGAGGGCGCGCGCTCGTGACGCCTGCGGGCATGTTGTTGAACGTGAGCCCGTAGTCGAGGAAGTCGGTGCGCCATGTCTGCCCCGACAGATCGACAGCCGTCGTGCCGGTGGCAGCGACATCGATGCCGAGCACTGGCACGTAGCCGACGAGCGTGTCGTCCTGCAGTGCGTAGGCGATTCCGTCGACGAGGTTGCTATTGGGACGGCGGCAGTAGCTGTAGACCTCCATCTCGAAGCCGGTGGGCGAACCGACGGTGGTGTCCGCGCACTGGATGTCGAACATCCACATGTTAGTACCCGCCGGCGCGTTCGGAGGAAACGTGATCGCGAGCGTGCCGATCTGCGTCGCCGGTGGAATGCTGGCACCGCCGAACCCGAGGAACGTGTGGATGGTTGCGTCTTGCGGGACCCCCACGTAGGTGTTCAGCTCGCGCACGTCGTTGGCCGGATCATAGGCAGCGACGGTGATCATCGCGATCGCCGCGCTATCGATGCTGACCTTGCCGTCGGGATCGGTGATCTCGGATTGGATCGGCTGGCCCGTCGCGGAATGAAACACCACGACAATGCCCTGCGCAGGTGAGCGGTCCGCGAAGTGCACGTTTACCTCACGCCGCGTCGAGGCATCGATCGGCGCATCGGCCTCTCGCGCATCGACGACGACGACACCGTCATCACCGCACGCGGCAAGCAAGAGGATGGCAGCGAGCGCTCGCATCCGTCGATGGTATCACCTCCTACGGGATGTGCTCGATCTCGCCGGGGACGTGGACCCAGCCGTGCTTTCGCTCCTCGTATACGGAGAATCGCGGAGGCGGGAATTGCGGATCGGCGAACGCGCCCACGGGAATCGCGACAAACATGTCGACCGCGTAGTGCACTGTCGCGCCACAGCGCGGGCAGAAGTGGAACAGCGCCCGCCCGCCGCTGTCGCCGACGCGCTCGAACACGGTCGACTCGCCATGCGTGGTCACGTTCTCCTTGGGAAACCGCGCCTGCGCGCCGAAGACACTACCGGTGCGCCGCTGGCAGGCGAGGCAATGACAGATCGAGATCCGCACGGGCTCGCCGACCGCCGTGGCGGTGAGCTGCCCACAACTGCACGAAGCGCTACGCGTCACCATGCGCCGATGGTAGACCATCGCCCGCGTGGAGGACTGGATCGCCAGCGTCACCGGCGCTCGCCGTGCGCGCCGCCTCGGCCGCGTGCAGAACCTGTGGGGCGACTACGGCGAGGTGTTCCGCGTCGCGCTCGACGGCGGCGTTGCTCGGACGGCGATCATCAAGCGCGTGTCGCCTCCACGCAGCGCGCGCGACACCATCTCCGATGCACGCAAGCGACGCTCGTACGACGTCGAGCTCGCGTTCTATCAGCACTACGCACCACGCTGTGATGCGAGCTGTCGGGTGGCCGCGCTGTACGGCAGCCGCGTGTCTGCCGACGAGTGGCTGCTCGTGTTCGAGGACCTGGATGCGGCCGGCTTCACGGCGCGTCACGACGAAGCGGAGCGCGTGGGCCTCGAGGCGTGCCTCGCATGGCTCGCCGCCTTTCACGCACGGTTCCTCGAGGACGCGTGTGACGGCCTGTGGCCGACGGGTACGTACTGGCATCTCGCGACGCGCCGCGACGAGCTCGCCGCGATCACCGACCGCGCGCTGCGCGCCGCCGCCGAGACCCTCGACGCCCAGCTCTCCGCGGCGCGGTTCCAGACGCTGCTGCACGGCGATCCGAAGGACGCGAACTTCTGCTTCACGCCCGACGGTCGCGCGGTCGCCGCCGTCGACTTCCAGTACGCGGGCCGCGGGTGCCCGATGAAAGACGTCGCGTATCTGCTGTACGGCCGCGCCGACGAGGAAGCGCACCTGCCCGTATACTTCCGCCGCTTGCGCGCGGCGCTCGATCCGGGCGTCGACGCGGATGCACTCGAAGCCGAAGCACGCGCGCTCTTTCCGGTCGCGCGTGATGACTTTCGCCGCTTCCTCGCGGGCTGGCGGGGCTAGTACCCGACCGGGATGACCTTGGCCAGCAGCCGGCGGATGCGTTGCGCGAGATCGTCGAGCCTTTCATTCGCCGAGAGACAGTCCGGGCGCGCCACTGGGCACACATCGCCGATCGCGACGAGCTTGGCGCTCGGATGCTCGGCGACGATGAACTGGCGGAGCTCGTCGGAGGTTCGCGAGGGAGACGAGTCGGCCACCGCGACCAGGTTGGGCTCGAAGCCCGCTTCGTTGAGACGAACGATCGCCTCGAGAGGCGTGGAGGTCGCGATCACGTGGCATCCCACGTCGCGGAATCCCTGAGCCATTGCGTCCCGGCGACCCGGCGCGGGGTCGACCAGCACCATGGACAGGTGACGTTCGTTGCGGTGCGCCGCGTACGTCGTGTTCTCGATGATCCGCCCGAAGGCCAGGGGCACCGCATCGAAGGAAACCGCGATCCACTGCGAGCCGACGCGTTTGAGGGTGCCGATCAACCCGAACCAGCTCGCCGTCGGATTGTCGAGGCGCAGCTCGATCCTCGCTTTGCTTCCGAGCAAACGCTCCGGCACCAAGCTGGGCGTGCGTACCGCGAGCCCGCCTCGGCTGAGGTTCATGATCCGACCGCGTATGTTGTACGTGTCAGCGACGATCCGGACCGTGCCTTTGGGCGCGACTCGCACGTCCCGACGCCGCTCTGGCCCAGCACGACATAGCCTCATGGCAGCTCCTTCGGATCCGCCAAAAGGCTACGGCCGACCCGCAGAGCTCCAGGCTTCGATCCTCCCGACACCGTAGCCCGGCGATGCGGACGTGTCGACGCGACATGTTCTCGCGGATGCTCGCAAGCGCCCGTCGCAGGAGGACGCGGTCAGCGCATCACCGTCGCGGCGAGCATCGCGAGCACGATCACGGAGGCGATCACCGCTTGCCACGGCACGACGATGCCGGGCAGCGAGCGTTTCCCCTGGTTGACCTCCGTGACGATCGCGTTCGCCTCGATCAGCTTGCGCTCGGGCACCATCACCTTGCAGGCGCCTCCCTCGGCTTCGTCGGCATCCGTCTCGACGACGACAGCCTGGATGCCGGCAGCGACGAACGCCTTACGCCACTGCGCGGCGCGGCGCGCGTTGCACACGATGATGCCCCGATGATTCTTGGGCGGCATCGGTAGGGCGAGCTTACGCCTTCTTGCCGGCGACGTTCACCATCCACTCGATGCCGAACTTGTCCACCACCATGCCGAACTTGTCTCCCCACGGTGACTGGTTCAGCGGCAGCGTGATCTGGCCGCCCTCGGCGAGCTTGTTGAAGTAGCCACCGAGCTCGGCATCGTTATCGCCGCTGAGCGCCATCGTGATCCGCGAGCCCGGCTCGAACTTCATGTGGCTCGGCGTGTCGGACCCCATGAACGTGAACCCGTTGGGCGCCTCGAGCATCGAGTGCATGACGAGGTTGGCTTCCGACGGCTCGTGCGGCATGCCGAAGTCCTTGAACGTGCTCATCTCGAGCTTGCCGCCGAAGATGGACTTGTAGAACTCCATCGCCTGGCGCGCGTTGTCCTTGAAATGGAGATACGGGTTCAGTCGGCTTTGCATGGTCGATGACGTACCACGCAGCCTTTCGGAGCGTGACCTCGCGTATGCTGGAAGTGCATGGACGTCAGCGACGTCGCGATCGCGGGTGTGATGGGGACGTTGGCCCTGCTGATCGCCGTCGAGTGGTTCGCGCCCGCACGCACGTTCGTCGAGGTGCGCGGCTGGCGCCTCAAGTGCATGGCGTTCGTCGTCGTGGTGCTCGCGCTCGCGGGCTCGATTCCGTTCGCGATGGAGGAGATCATCGACGACGTGAGGCTACTCCCCGGTGATCGCCTCGGCATCGCCGGTGGCACGGTGGTTGGCATCCTCGTCTCCGAGCTCATCGTGTACTGGGCGCATCGGCTGCATCACACGGTGCCAGTGCTGTGGCGCTGGGTGCATCAGCTGCATCACAGCGCCGAGCGCGTCGACGTGTTCGGTGCGGCGTACTTTCATCCATTCGAGATCATCGAGGGCACCGTCGTCGGCGTGATCCTGTTCAACGTGGTGCTCGGGTTGTCGCCGGAGGCGGCGGTGCTCGCGGGTGTATGGCAGCCGCTCAATGGCCTGTTCCAGCACGGCAACCTCCGTACGCCCGTGTGGCTCGGCTACTTCGTCCAGCGCCCCGAAGCACACGGCGTGCATCACGAGCGCGGCATTCACGGCTTCAACTACGCGAACCTGCCGCTGTGGGACATCGTGTTCGGCACGTTTCGGAACCCGCGCGAGTGGCGAGCGGTGGCAGGGTTCTATCCGGGCGCCTCGCAGCGCACGTGGGAGATGTTGGTGGGACGCGACATCTCACGTGAAGAGCCAGGGCCGTTATGATGCGACGGATGGCTGACGTGGGGGCTCCGTTACGGTTGATGTTCTTCGATCGCACGTGTCGTGCGACGGGCCTCTTGCCCGGGCTCAGCGCAGCATGGACGGCGGGCGGCATCCTGTACGCTGCGTTGCGCCGGCTCGACGACTGGCGTGGCGTCTCGACCTGGCTCGAGGGCCTCGACTTCCTGCTCGATCGCTCCGAGGGCCACACCATCTCGGAGGTCCAGTACTGGGGGCACGGTGAGTATGGTTGTGCGTGGGTCGAGGAGGACAAGCTCGACATCACGTGCCTGGCACCGGGGCATCCGGTGCATGCACGGCTCGTCGCACTCAAGGCGCGGCTCGCGCCCGACGCCCTGTGGTGGTTCCGCACGTGCGGCACGTTCGGGACGCAAGCGGGCCACGACTTCGCGCGCGCGTGGACGCGGTTTCTCGGCTGTCGCGCCGCGGGCCACACCTACGCGATCCATTTTCTGCAGAGCGGGCTGCGCGTGCTCGCACCGGATGCAGAGCCGACGTGGTCCGTCGACGAGGGCTACGCGCCGAACCTGCCGATGCCCACCGGCAAACCGTCGAGCGTGCTCGCGCCTCGCACCATCACGTGTCTCAACGGCTCGGTGCGCTGACGTGGGTCGCGACAAACGCTACGTCCCGGCCCTGGGCTTCCACAGGTTGTCGGGCCTCTACGATCCGCTGATCCGCTGCTGGAGCGCCGCGGCACGTATACGGGCCTCGGTGATCGATGCGCTCGACGTGCGCCCGGGGCAGCGCCTCCTCGAGCTCGGTGCCGGCCCCGGCCGCCTCGCGATCGCGCTCAAGCGCCGGTACCCCGATGCGACGATCGACGCGCTCGATACCGATGCAGGCATGATCGCGCGCGCGCGTCGCAACGCCGCGAAGGCCGGCGTCGACATCATGTTTCACGAGGGCGACATGACGCGGCTCCCCGATCTCGGCCACTTCGATCGCGTCTACTCGACGATGGTGTTTCACCACTTGCGCCCGCAGGCCAAGCGCGAGGCGTTGGCCGATGCGCACCGCGTCCTCGAGCGCGACGGCTGCTTTGTCGTCGTCGATTTCGGCGTGCCGCGCGACTTCCTGCAGCGCGCGTTGTTCAGCTGCATCCAGCAGCCGCTCGACGGCTTCACGAACACCACACCTCACCGCGACGGGAGTTTCGAGCAGGTCGTGCGCGAGACGTTTGCCGAGGTGCGATCGGCGGCGGTGTGGAAGACCGTAGCGGGCACGGTCGAGATGTTCGTCTGCAGATAAATAGGCGTTAGCGAAGAAAGCTGCGCAGGATCCCCAGGCCCGCGCGCGCGGCGTCACGGACGGAGATCCGCGTGTCGCGGATGACCGTGTGCAGGCGTTCCTCATCGGTGGACGCGTAGCGGTCATCACTGGCGACCGCTGCCGCGAGCTTGCCGCACGTCAGGGCGAGCGCGACGCCCGTGCCGCCGTAGCCGACATTGATGACGACGGCCGGATTCTTCGTCGAGCGGTGGATCATCGGTAACCCATTCGCGGTCGCGTGGAACTTGCCGGACCAGCCTTCGGCCGGTGTGATCGCGTGGCCGGGTAGGCTTCGGCCTAGGTTCGCGATAAGCCGCTCTTGCACGGCGCGCGGCAGGGCAAACTCGGTGCCCTTGGGAGCGAGCACTTGATCGATGCCGCCGTAGAGCAGGCGGTCGCCGTGCATGCGATGGAACGTCTGATCGCGGTTGACCTCGACGGTGAACCAGGGTGGGCCGGGCGGCGTGGTGGTCGGCGTCGAGGCGAGCATGAAGCTATGCAAGGTGATGGCGCGCACCCGCTCACCGATGTCGAGCGACGACGTATACGCGTTCGTGCAGACGACGACCGTGCGCGCGGAGACCTCGCCTCCGTCTTCGAGACGCACCCGTGCACCGGTGGCAACGGGCGCGACGGTTTGCACGCGCGCACGCTCGCGGATCCGGACACCGAGCGCCGCGGCGTGGTGCGCGAGCGCCCGGACCAGCTTGTAGGGATGCACGGTGTAGGCATCCATCACGAGCACGCGCTTCGAGGACGATCGATCCATGCGCTGGTCGAACGGGAGGTTGGTGTGGCCCAGCGCCGTCTCGAATTCGTCGAGAGCGGTGCTGGCGAGACCGAGCTCCGCCATCAGATAGAGCGGCGTGGGCTGTAGCTCGACATCTTCGAGGTGCGCTCCGATCCAACGCGCCGCGGCGTGCATCTCGCGATTGATCTGCGCGGCAGCCCAAGCGTGGTCGGGCGAGCGATACGCCGCGAGCAGCCACACAGGGGCGGCGAGCGGCGACAGGAAGCCCGCATTGCGCCCACTCGCGCCGAACCCGACGCGCTCTGCCTCGAGGAGCACGATCTCCGCGCCCGGGTCGCGCTGACGTAACGCGATGGCGGTGGCGAGGCCGCTGTAGCCGCCCCCGATGACAACGACGTCCGCGCGCGCGGGCAGCCGCGTCTCGCGCCACTGGTCACGCCAGTTCGCGTCCCGTTGCCAGTAGCTCGCGTTCATCCGCTTGTACCGGGGGGCGTGCACGTGCGCGACAGCGCGCTCTCCGTGCGCTGATCCGCTTCTTCGAACGAGAGGAGGCGAGGCGGCGTGCTCATGCCGAGGCAGCATAACTGCATCCGGCGCATGCCTACTCGTGCTATGTCGGGGCATGAAATTCCGCGCGCTGCTCCTCGGAGTTTTGGTCGCGTGTGGCGCGAAGTCGCCACCGGTGGTCACGGAGACGGCCCAGTACGCGGCCCCGAACGGCTCCGCGGCGGGTTCGGCGGCACCGGTCGATCCATATCTCGCCGCGCGGCGGGCCTACGCGAACCCGGGTGGCATGTGGATGCCGCAGCAGATGACGCTGCCGGGCCACGCCGAGGCGTTCAAGCAGCTCGGGGTGAAGATCGACCCCAAGCTGCTCGCGGACCCACTCGCCGCCCCGATGAACGCGATCGTGCGGCTCAACGGCTGCTCGGCTTCGTTCGTGTCGCCCGAGGGCCTCGTCGTCACGAATCACCACTGCGTGCAGAGCGCGCTGCAAGTGAACTCGAAGCCCGACAACAACATCGTCGAGAAAGGCTTCCTAGCGAAGACCCGCGCCGACGAGCCGTCGGCCGGACCCGCCGAGCGCGTGTTCGTCGCGCAGGCGTTCACCGATGTCACCGAGGCGGTGCGCAGCGGGCTCGACCAGATCGCTGATCCGATCGCGCGCAAGGAAGAGGCGGAGAAGCGGATCAAGCAGCAGCTCGCGACGTGCGAGAAGGATCGCCCGGGCATCCGCTGCAATGTCGCCACCTACTTCCGCGGCGGCATGTACGTGCTGATCGAGGAGCTCGAGATCCGCGATGTGCGCCTCGTCTACGCGCCCGCGCGTTCCGTCGGTAACTACGGCGGTGAGGTCGACAACTGGCGCTGGCCGCGCCACACCGGCGACTTCTCGTTCTACCGCGCGTACGTCGGCAAGGACGGCAAGCCCGCCGACTATGCGCCCGATAACGTTCCCTTCAAGCCGAAGCATTTCCTCAAGGTCTCCGACAAAGGCCTGCAGCCGAGTGACTTCGTGATGATCACCGGCTTCCCCGGCCGCACGACGCGCACCAAGACGGCGGCCGAGGTGAAGCACGACGTCGAGTGGTACTACCCGCATTACATCGAGCTCGCGAAGCAGCGGTACGCGATCGCCGAGGCCCACCTCAAGGCGCCGGGCGAGACCGCCATCAAGGCGGGCGTGCTGAAGCAGCGCGTGCAGAACGGCCTCGAGAAGATCCAGGGCGTCCTCAAGGGCCTCACCTCCGGCGACTTGCTCGAGCGCAAGGCCGCGCTCGATGCGAAAACCAAGGCGTGGGCCGCGCAGCCGGGGCACGAGCGCCACAAGGCGGCCATCGACAAGCTCGAGCAGCTTATCCTCGCCGAGCAGCGCACGGCGCGCGCCGACTACCACCGCAGCGTCGCGTTCAACTACTCGGCGCTGCTGTCGTCGGCGATCAGCATCACGCGCTGGGCCGAGGAGCGCACCAAGCCGGACGCCGATCGCAAGCCGGGCTTTCAGCAGCGCGATCTTCAACCGGCGCTCGCCGGCCAGAAGCAGCTGACCAAGCAGTACGACGCCACGCTCGATCGCGCGCAGCTCCGGCTCGCCCTCGTGCGCGCGCTCGCGTTGCCGGCGGCGGAGCGGCCATGGCTCGCGCAGCTCCTCGGCGTGAAGGCGACGCAAAAGATCGACGAGGCGCTGATCGACAAGACCCTCGACGGCTGGTACCGCACCACCACGCTTGCCGACGAGAAGCTCCGGCTCGAGCTCGTCCAGAATGGCACCAGGGCCAAGCTCGCCGCGTCCAAGGATCCGTTCCTCCGCGCCGCGCAGCGGGTGTGGAAGACCTACGAGGCCGAGGAGAAGCGCGCCGATGCTCACGCCGGTGAGGTCATGCTCGTCGCGCCGCTGTACGCGGATGCGATGCGCGAGGTCCTCGGCGGGCTGCTCTCCTCA
Organism: Kofleriaceae bacterium; assembly: GCA_033763475.1. Lineage (GTDB taxonomy): Bacteria > Myxococcota_A > Polyangia > Haliangiales > Haliangiaceae > JABFXX01. The sequence goes on along the minus strand of JANRKM010000180.1, from coordinate 33,531 downwards.
GACGCGAATTCCACGCTGCGCATCACCTACGGCACGGTGAAGGCGTTCAAGCCCACCGATTCGCCGTTCACCACCGCCGCGCAGCTCCTTACCAAGAACACGGGCAAGGAGCCGTTCGATGCGCCGGCGCCGCTCCTCGCCGCGGTCCAGGCCAAGCAGTTCGGTCCGTACGCGAGCTCCGACGGTGAGCTGCCGGTCAACTTCCTCAGCGACCTCGATACCACGGGCGGCAACTCCGGCTCCGCGGTCCTCAACGACAAGGCCGAGCTCGTCGGCCTGAACTTCGACAGCACGATCGAAGGCGTCGCGTCCGACGTCGTGTTCGACGGCAGCATGGTGCGCAAGATCCACTGCGACGTGCGCTACATGCTGTGGGTGATGGACAAGATCGACGGCGCGGATCACCTGCTCGAAGAGATGGGCATCCGCCCGCGCCTCTGATGCGCGCCCTCCTCGTCGCCGCGCTCGCCGTCGCTGCGTGTCGCCCTGACGCCGGCCCGACGCCCGACGCACCCGACATCGAGCGCGTGCGCATGGCCACGTTCAACGTGCGCCGCTTCTTCGACACTGTGTGCGATAGCGGCGCGTGCGAGTCGGACGACTACGAGGTCCAGCTCCTACCCACCTACTTCGAGCAGCGCGCCACCCAGATCGCCGACGCCATTCGCGCTCTCGACGCCGACCTCGTCGCGCTCGAGGAGGTTGAGACCCAGACCTGCCTCGACGCACTCCTCGCGCGGCTCACCGAGACGATGCCCTACGGCGTCCTCGGCGAGATCGGCACCACGGCGTCCGTCGATGTCGCGATCCTCTCCAAGCGCCCCATCGACGCCGTCCTCGCGCACCGAGCGGCCAACCCGCTCACGCTACCCGACGGCACCGTCACCGCGTTGAGCCGCGAGCTCCTCGAGGTGCACGTCCACGCGGACTCCGGCCGCAAGCTCGTCCTGTTCGCCGCCCACTTCCGCTCCAAGCTCAACGACGAGCCCGCGCGCCGGCTGGCGGAAGCCCGGGTCTCCGCCCGCATCGTCAACGAGCGCGCCGCCCTCGACCCGGATGCGATCGTCGTTCTCGGCGGCGACCTCAACGACACGCCCGGCTCGCCCCCGCTCGACGCACTCGTCGTCGATGGCGGCCTGATCCGCGTCGCCGACGACCTTTCGCCCGGTGCGCAGGCCACCTACTACTACCAGGGCAACGGCCAGAGCATCGACCATCTGCTCCTCGCGCCAACCGCCGCCGCCGTGCGAATCCCGCATTCGGCGCGCGTGTGGCGCGATGATGATGGCTATGGCGGCAGTGACCACGCCGCGCTCAGCGCCGACTTCGCGGTGGACGCGCGATAGCCTACACTGCGGGCATGTACGGACTCATCGGCCAGATGCTCGCGGTGCCTGGCAAGCGTGACGAGCTCGTCGCTCTTCTCGGAGAGGGCACCACGTCGATGCCCGGGTGCTTCGCGTACGTGATCGCGCTCGACCCCACGAATCCCGACGCCATCTGGATCACCGAGGTGTGGGACTCGAAGGAGGCACATGCGGGATCGCTGAAGCTGCCGTCGGTGCAGGCGGCGATCGCGAGGGCGCGACCCATCATCGCCGGCTTCGGGCATCGCTTCGAGACAGAGCCCGTCGCCGGCGTACCCCGCTAGTTTCCGGCTCCCACGGTCAGCGAGCCGCGAGGCCCGTCCCGGTCCTGCCAGGCGGACGTCCGCCTCGATTCACGGGCACGAGGCGAGCCTCATCCATCTGCGTGCGGCTGATCGACGAGCGCTCGACCCACGCATCCAGCTCGGCACCGTCTGCGAATCGCGTCAGCTCGAGCCCCAGGTCGACGTCCAACCATGATGGGGCGAGCTCGCGCTGAAGATAGGCGCGGTGGCTCGTCCAGCTCGAGTCCATGGCGTGGGGGACGACTCCGGCGCGAACGGGATTGCCGTGAATGTACGCCACCAGTCGATCCACCCGGTCATGCCGAATCGCAATTGACCTTGGCCCGCGAACAAAGACCGCCCCGATTCTCTCGCGGCGCTCGTTGATCCACTCCGCAAACGTCCCATGTACCTCGCCAAGCCACGACGCAAGGGGCGCCCGCCCCGCGACGAGCGCGAGGTGAATGTGGTTGCTCATGATTGCGAAGGCAAAGCAGCGCCAGTCGGCGCTCTCGAGCCCGCGACCGAGAAGCTGAAGGTACGTTCTGCGCTCGTACTCGGTATTGATGAACCACTCGCTCGCAACGAAACGCGAGATGAGGTGGTAGACGACGCCCGGAAGAATGATACGCGCACGACGAGGCACAAGAGAACTCCTGTTCTCCTCCCCCAAGCGGCGTTCTAACGCACGCCTCTGACGCACGGCGCAGCAACCGAGGCGCGACCCTCATGAAACCGGGGCCCGTCCCCAGTTTTCGTCTCCAGTTGCGCGGGCGACACCGGGGCGCGTCCCCAGTTTTCGTCCCCAGTTGCGCGGGCGACACCGGGGGCCGCCCCCAGTTTTTCGTCCCCGGTTGCTGTCACGCACGCCTCTGACGCGCGAAACCGGGGCCCGTCCCCGGTTTGGGCCGTCATGAAACCGGGGCCCGTCCCCGGTTATTGAGCGCGGGCCGTCCCCAGTTTTTCGTCCCCGGTTGCGCGGGCGAAACCGAGGCCCGTCCCCGGTTGCTGTCACGCACGCTTCTGACGCGCGGCCTTGAAACCGGGGCCCGTCTCCGGTTTTTGCGCGGGGGCGAAACCGGGGCCCGTCCCCGGTTCCCCAGTTTCTAGGGGCGTACCCCGTTAGTTTCCAGGCGCGGCGTTCAGGGGGAAGTGGCTCGACGCGCCAGGGCGGAAGGTGGGGGAGTCGGCGCGGATCGCAAGGATGCCGAGCGTGAGGAGGAGAGCGCCGGCGCCAAGCGAGATGCCGCCAGTGGCCGTGAGTCCCGTGTTGTCCCTGGCAAGGCCGATCGGTAAGAACGTGGTGCCCACGACAAGCGCGGTGCCGCCGAAGATGGTGCCGAGGATACCCCTCGTGCGCGTGCCGCCCGTGCGTCCCTCGTAGATGCTGAGCGAGCGACGGTAGACCGAGGGATCGGGGCCCACGTGGACGAGCTCGACCTCGCGTGCACCGGGATCGCCGATGACGGGGAACGAGAGGAGGATGTTGCCGACGGGAACGTCCTTGGCGCACGGGGCGGCGGCGCAGAAGAGCTCGGGGACCTCGAAGAAGCGGTGGGTCACCCGGCCGCCACCCGCATCGCGGGGCTTGGAGGCCATGCGGAGCTGGTGCACCGGCATGGGGCCCTCGACGATATCGACGACGAGGCGACCATAGCCGGTGGGGGGTGGCATGGCCGCATCGACGCGTGGGGCGACCGGCGGTGGTGGCGGCGCAGGTGGCAGTTGCCTCACGCAGCCCGAGATCGCTGCGGCGACCACGACAGCACGGATCCCGGTTACCGTAGGAGTGGACCTCCGGGGGATGTCACGCATGCGTCCATGGTCGCTCATCTCGCTCGCGCTGGTAGGCGTTGGTTGCAGTGTTCGACTGCCCAAGCCGGGCGAGATCGGTATCTCGGTCAAGGCGACCACGCGTGTCGAGGCGCGGGTGCAGACGGAGCCTGTCGTGGCGGTGCCCCTTCAGAACGCGCCTGTGGTCGAGTTCTTCGGCGTGCCCCTCGAGGGTGCGACCGACGTGGTGTTCGTGCTCGATTGCTCGGGCTCGATGTCCGATCGCGCGCGCGGGCGGCTCGCCGAGCTGAGCGTCTCGTCACCGCCACCACCACCGCCGCCGGATAGTCCCCCGCCGGCTGTCAATGGACCGCCCCCGCCACCCTCGTCGATGGCGCCCTCGGAGCCACCGCCGCCGCCCCCGGATGCCCCGCCGCCGCCGCCGAGCGAGCCTGCCGTGGTTACGCCGCGCAAGATCGACGTCGCGCAGGCCGAGCTCGTCGACGCTTTGCAGCGCTTGCCCGCCGGCGTGCGGCTCAACGTGCTGTTCTTCAATGACGCGCTCGATGCGTACGCGCCGAACATGATCGCGCTCGACGATGGAACGCGCATGGACCTCATCGGGTACGTGCGCGATGCATCGCCCGTCGGCAGCACCGCGCTCGCGCCCGCGATGCGCATCGCGTTCCTCATGAACGCGCGCCGGATCGTGTTGCTCTCCGACGGCCTCGGCAACATCGGCGGCAATGCGGATGCGGTGATTCGCGACGCCCGCGAGGCGATTCGTGGCGGCGTGCGTATCGATACGATCGGCGTCGGGCGCGGGCAGGATTCGTACCTGCTCGGGACGCTCGCGTCGGAGAGTGGCGGGCTGTACCAGGCGCTCTAACGTACCGACGCGAGGCCGCGAGACGTAGTCAGCGCGACAGCGACGTCCACAGGTCGTGCACGCGCGCGACCGAGACGGGGACTGCGGTCTTGAGCTCGGGCGCGAACACCTGCACGCGCAGCTCCTCGAACAGCCAGCCGAGCTCGGCGAGCTCTGCGGGCGTGCGGCCCCTCTGCTTCAGCTGCTCGCGCTTGCCGACGAACTGCTGCCACAGCGGCACGACCTGGGCCGCCTTCTGCTGATCCTTCTGCGGATCGTTGGCCTGGCGCTGCAGGCGGATCTGGATCGCCTTGAGGTAGCGCACGATGTGCTGGATGCGCGCGACGGATGTGGTGCGCAGCAGATCCGGCGGCGTGATGTGCGCGAGCTGGCTCTCGACGTCCTCGACGACCGCGCGCACGATGCCGGGCTTGCCGGTGAGCGGGCGCAAAGCGGCGCGCACCTTGTCGTGCTCGCGCGAGACCTCGACGACGATCTGCGCGAGCTCGATCAGGATGATCGGCAGCTGGTTCCGGCCCTCGGTCACGCGCTGGTTGAACGTGGCCTTGTCGCGCGGTAGTTGCGCCGGCGGCGCGAGCTGGAACGCCTCGTCGAGCGCGCGCTGGAGGAGCTGGCGGCGCGCTTCCTTGGGCAGCGGCAGCGACGCGGGCAGCTGCGCGTCGAGCTTGGTCCACGTGGTGCCGAGCGCGACCATGCACAGGCGGCGAATGCCGTCGCGCGACGCGGCCTCGGCGGCAGCGGGCGATTCGAGCAGGCGAAGATCGACCGTCGTCTCGGTCTCGACGAGCGCGGGGAACGCCTGGATGCGGCGGCCACTGACGTCGACGGTGACCGAGGCGGGTAGGGTGTCGAAGTCCCACGCGCGGATGTTCGCGCGCTCGAAGCGCTCGCGCGGCACGGCGGCCCACACTTCCTTCGCGCGATGTCCGAGCGTGCGCTGCAGATCGGCGAGGTCGCGCCCCGCACCGAGCACCTTGTCGCGCTCGTCGACGACGCGGTAGCTGAGCTCGAAGTACGCGGGGACCGTGCGCAGGTCCCACGCGGTGCGCGAGATGCGCTCGCCCGTGAGCTCGAAGATCGCCCGCTCGAGCGCCGGCAGCAGTGGCCCCTCGAACGGCTTCAGCTTGCGCGCGAGCTCGTGCGCAAGCTGGTCGAGCGGGCCCAGCGCCTTGCGCGTGGCCTTGGGCAGCGACTCGAGCAGCGCGAGGATCTTGGGCTGGTGCCAGCCGGGGATGGTCCAGCTCATCGTCTCGGGATCGAGCTGCGGCAGCACGGCGAGCGGCACGGTGACGGTGATGCCGTCGTCGTCCTCGCCCGGATCGAAGCGATAGGAGAGCGGCAACGTCGCCCCACGCAGCTTCAGCTCGTCGGGATAGCGCGCGGGCGAGACGTCGTGCGCTTCGTCGAGCAGGATGTCCTCGAGCGACAGGTAGAGAAGCTTCGGCTGCTTGGACTCGGCCTCGGTGCGCCACTGTTCGAACGTCTTGCCGCTGAACACCGACGGCGGCAGGCGCTGGTCGAAGAACGTCCACTGTTCGTGTTCGTCGGCGAACATGTCGCTGCGGCGGGCCTTGTCGCGCAGACGCTGTACCTCGGCCACCAGGCGCCGGTTGTGCTCCATGAACGCGCCCTTGGTGGTGAATTCACCGCGCACGAGCGCGTGCGTGATGAACAGCTCGCGACACGCGGCCTGGTCGTAGCGCGCGAACGGCACCGAGCGGTCCTTGACGATCGGCAGGCCGTAGAGCGTGACGTGCTCGCGCGCCATCACCTGCGCTTGCTTCTGCTCCCAGTGCGGATCCCCGTAGCTGCGGCGGCACAGGGCACCACCGGCCTTCTCGAGCCACGCCGGATCGATCTTCGCGCACGTGCGCGCGAACAGTTGCGACGTCTCGACGAGCTCGGCGGCGACGATCCACGCGGGCGGCTTCTTGGCGAGGCCCGACGACGGATGGATGAAGAACTTGGTCTGCCGCGCACCGATGTAGATGCGCGACTCCGGGTTCCACATGCCGATCCGGCTCAAGAGGCCGGGCAGCAGCGCGCGATGGATCGCGTCGGCGGAGGCCGGCTGCGCGTTGGGGGGAAACTCCAGCTCCTTCATCACGCGCACGAGCTGATCGTAGATGTCCTCCCATTCGCGCATGCGGTTGTAGTTGAGGAAGTTCTCGCGACACAGCTTCTGCAGCTGGCGGCGCGAGCACTTGGCGCGCGCGTCCTGCCAGAACGCCCACAGCTTGAGCAGGCCGGCGAAGTCGCTGCCTTCGTCGCGGAACTTGCGGTGCGCCTCGTCGGCCTTCTGCTGCACCGCCTGTGGCCGCTCGCGCGGATCCTGGAGGCCGAGCACCGCGGCAATGGTGACCACCTCGCGCAGCGCATTCTCCTCGCGCCCACCGAGGACCATGCGGCCGAGCCGTGGATCGAGCGGCATCTTGCCGAGGCGCTCGCCGATCTGCGTCAGGTTGCCTTCTTCGTCGACGGCGCCGAGCTCTTCGAGGACGCGGTAGCCGTCGGTGATCGCGCGCGCCTGCGGCGGATCGAGGAACGGGAACGCCTCGATGTCGCCGAGGCGCAGCGTCTTCATGCGCAGGATCACGCCCGCGAGGCTCACGCGCTTGATCTCGGGATCCGTGTACGCGGCGCGCGATGCGTAATCTTGCTCCTCGTAGAGCCGGAAGCACACGCCACTCTCGGTGCGTCCGCAGCGGCCCTTGCGCTGGTCGGCGCTGGCGCGCGACACCGGCTCGACGAGCAGCTGCGAGACGCCGGTGTGCACGTTGTAGCGATTGACGCGCGCGACGCCGGAGTCGACGACGTACACGATGCCCGGGATGGTCAGCGACGTCTCGGCGACGTTGGTCGCGAGCACCACGCGCCGCCCGCCACCGCGCTGGAACACGCGCTGCTGCTCCGCCGCCGACAGCCGCGCGTACAGCGGCAACAGCTGCGTGTGGGGCTGGGCGCGCTGCTCGAGCTCCACCATCGCCTCGCGGATCTCGCGCTCGCCTGGCAGGAACACGAGCACGTCGTTGCGCGGATCCATCTCGGTGATCTCGTTTACCGTGTTCGCGACGGCGTCGGCGAGGTCGCCTTCGTCCTCCCGCGGCGGCCGGTACAGCACCTCGACGGGATACGTCCGGCCCGAGACGCCGATCACCGGCGCCTTGTTGAAGAACGCGCTGAACCGCGACGTCTCGAGTGTCGCCGAGCTGATGATGACGCGCAGGTCGGAGCGTCTTGGAAGTAGGCGCTTCACGAACCCGAGCAGGAAGTCGATGTTGAGGCTGCGCTCGTGCGCCTCGTCGATGATGATCGTGTCGTAGCCGCGGAGCAGCGGATCACCCTGGATCTCGGCGAGCAGCATGCCGTCGGTCAGGAATTTTACCGCCGACGTGCGTTTCACCTTGTCCGAGAACCGGACCTTGTAGCCGACCACGTCGCCGAGCTGAGTGTCGAGCTCCTGCGCCACGCGCGCGGCCACGCTGGTCGCTGCGATCCGCCGCGGCTGCGTGCACGCGATCTGGCCGGTCGTGCCGCGGCCCATCGCGTAACAGATCTTGGGCAGCTGCGTCGTCTTTCCGGAGCCCGTCTCGCCCGCGATGATGATGACCTGGTGCTCGTCGATCGCGTTCGCGATGTCCACGACGCACGCGCTGATCGGCAGCTCCGCCGGAAACACGACGCGCTCGCTCAGGCGCAGGCCTGGCCGCAGAACAGCCGGCGGCGGTGGGGAAGAGGGCGCGTCCATCGTGGGGCGTGGTGTTTAGCATCCCGCCCCGGGGGCAACCTAGGGCAAGGAGCGACAGCTGGCCCACTGGGCCATGACCGCGGCGGCGTCCTCGGCCGTGGGCGTGATGGTGGTGTTCCCGACGTTCATCACGGAACGGCGCTGGCTGCCGTCGACGTGTAACAGGCCGAACGCGTGACCGAGCTCGTGAGCGACGGCGATCGGGTGCGCCTCGGGTGCGAGCATGTCGCGCGCGATCTCGATGACCCCAACCGCGTCGAAGTAGCCACCGCGCATCGCACGCTGCCCTGGGATGAAGTGCACCCTGAGGGCGCCTTCCGGTGCGGGCTCGCTCGTCACCGTGACCTCGTTCGCGGAGATCACGCGGCCCCATTCGGTCATCGCCGCTTCGACTGCCGCCAGGTCATCCGGATATGCGGTCGTCACCGCGATCGTGAGCGGCGAGCACGGGTCGAACATCGTCTCGACCTCGTCTTGCGTCGAGCATGCCGCCAACACCAGAACTGCAAGGTGGATTCGCTGCAAGGGAGCGCGAGCGTACGCGAGCCCCCGTGCACGACGCCGCACAATTCGTCTGCGGCATTCGCTGATGCGACCTCGTCATCTGGTGAAAATGCTACGACTGCTCATGGCCGACTCCTACGCCACGCTCGTCGCGAGCTTCACCAAGCTGTATCGCTACCAACATCTCTCAGCGATCGCAGCATGGGACCAAGCGGCCATGATGCCCGCACGCGGCAACGATGCCCGTGGCGCGGCGCTCGCGGAGCTCGCCCTCCTGATCCACGAGACGTTGACTGCGCCGCACCTCGCAAAGGCGCTCACCACGGCGCATGACGAGGTGGCGGATCCCATCGAGCGCGCGTCGGTGCGCGAGATGAAGCGCCAGTGGCAGAGCGCGAACCTCCTGCCGGCGTCGCTCGTCGAAGCGAAGAGCCTCGCTGGGTCGCGCTGCGAGCACGCGTGGCGCACGCAGCGCAAGGCGAACGACTGGGTGGGCTTCCTCGCCAATTGGCGCCCCGTCGTCGAGTGTGCGCGGCAGGAAGCCACCCTGCTCGCCGAGGCCACGGGCCTTTCGCGCTATGACGCGCTCGTCGACCGCTTCGAGCCCGGCATGACGTCGGCCGTCATCGAGCCGATGTTCGCCGACCTCAAGCGCTGGCTTCCGCCCCTCGTCCAGGAGGTGCTCGCGAAGCAGCGCACGGAAGAGGTCATCCCGCCCTCGGGGCCGTTCCCGATCGAGGCGCAGCGTGCGCTCGGCCTCGAGGTGATGGGGCTCCTGGGCTTCGACTTCGAGGGTGGCCGCCTCGACGTCTCCACGCACCCGTTCTGCGGCGGTGTCGCCGAGGACGTGCGCATCACCACGCGCTACCGCGCCGACGACTTCGTGCAGGCGATGATGGGCATCGTCCACGAGACGGGCCACGCACGCTACGAGCAGCGCCTGCCGCGCGAGTGGGTGCACCTTCCGCTCGGCCAGGCGCGCTCGATGGGCGTGCACGAGAGTCAGTCGCTGTCGTTCGAGATGCAGCTCGGACGCAGCCGCGCGTTCCTCCAGCTGATCCAACCGCTCGTCGAGAAACACCTCGGCAGGCAGCCGGCGTTCTCCGTGGACAACCTCGCGCGCATCTACACGCGCGTGAGGCCGGGCTTCATCCGCGTCGACGCCGACGAGCTGACGTATCCGCTGCACGTCATCCTGCGCTTCGAGATCGAGCGCGCGCTGATCGAGGGGCAGATCCAGCCCGAAGATGTTCCTGCGGTGTGGGACGAGAAGATGAAGGCCTATCTCGGTCTCGATACGCGCGGGAACTACGCCGACGGCTGCCTCCAGGACATCCACTGGACCGACGGCGCGTTCGGCTACTTCCCGAGCTACACCCTCGGTGCGATGTATGCCGCACAATACTTCGCCACCATCCGCGGCCACGTTCCCGACCTCGACGCACGCATCGCCAAGGGCGACCTCGCGCCGATCTTCACGTGGCTCGATGCCAACATCTGGAGCCAGGCGTCGCGCTGGGAGACCACCGCGCTCATCCAGCGCGCCACGGGCTCGCCGCTCTCCGCGGCGCACTTCGAGCGCCACCTGCGCACGCGCTACTTGTAGCCTCGGCCGAGCGCGATCGCGGCCACCACGACGAGGATGCCCGCGCCCGCGATCGTGTGCGTCGCGCCGGCGTGGCTCGCGATCAAGCCCTCGACGAACGCGCCGACCGGCACGCCGCCCGTGTTGGCGATCGCGTACATCGACATCATGCGACCGAGGAAGGCCTGATCCGCGATGCTCTGGATCAGCGTGTTGGTCGCCGCCAGCTGGATCATGAGCGCCATGCCCATCGCGAAGATGACGGGCGCGGCGAGCACGATGTGGCTCGCGAAGGTCAGCAAGAGCATTGCGATCCCGAGCACGATGCGGCTGCGCACGATCACCACGCGCAGCCCTTCGACCGTGCTGCGGCTCGCGAGGTACAGCGCGCCGACGAGGGCGCCGAAGCCACCTGACGCCATCAGGATGCCCAGGGCATAGGGCCCGGTGCCGACGAGCTCCGCGGCGATCGCCGGCAGCAGCTGGATGTACGCACCGGCGAGCACGCTGTTGATCGCCAGCTGGACCAGGAGCTCGCGCAGCACCCGATGATTGGCCAGGTACCGCCACCCGGAGCGCAGCTCCGCGAATACGCCGCCGGTCTCCTTCACCGGCAGCGGGCGCACGCGGATCGCGAGCAACGACACCACCACGGCGACGTAGCTGAGCGCGTCGACCGCGAAGCACCACGCCGGGCCGAGCAGCGCCACCATCGCCGCGCCCACCGCCGGACCCGCGAGCTTGGCGACATTGACCATCGCCGAGTTGAGCGCGATCGCGTTCGGCAGATCGGCCGGGTCATCGATCATCTCGCGGAGGAACGATTGTCGCGCGGGCATGTCGAACGCATTGATCACGCCCTGCACCGCGCCGAGCACCATCAGATGCCACACCGTGATCACGTCGAGGAACGCGAACACCGCGAGCGCCGCCGACTGGCCGGCCGCGGCGACCTGGGTGATGATGACGACCCTCCGCCGATTCCACCGGTCGACGAACACGCCGGCGATCGGCGAGAGCAGCGGCGTGGGCGCGTTACTCGCGAACGCGACGAGGCCGAGCATGAACGCCGAGCCCGTGAGCTGAAACGCGAGCCACGGGACCGCGAATTTGGTCAGCCACGTACCGACGAGCGACGTGCCCTGTCCCACGAAGAACAGCCGGTAGTTGCGCGACCGGAGCGCACGACCGAGCGCCACACGTCCAGGATAGCGCCCAATCGCTCGTGACGTCGCACGCGCTCGCTAACTCGACGCGGACGGGCAGCTCCAACGCGCTTGGACGCGCCGAAGGACGCCGCCCCGGTCGTGGTGAGCACGAGCCCGAGCGCGTCGGGGCCGATCGGTATCCCTCGCGGTCCGTAGCACCAGCGCGCCGGATTTAGAGTAAGACCTCGGCATGGGTGCTTGGGGATCCGGACCATTCGAGAACGACGGTGCGCTGGACTTCCTCGGCGAGGGCGCCACGCGCGACACGATCGCGGAGGTACTGCGCCGGTGTGCGGAAGCGGCGCCAGGGGACTACCTCGACGTCGACGATGGCCAAATGGCGCTGGCGGCGGCGGAGCTTGTGGCACTGGGGTTCGGCTACGGCAATCTTCTCGCGGCCCCCTCGCAGGCTCGCGCCGCAGCGCGCGGGCTGGGCCCGGACGAGGCTCTGCGGCAACTCGCGCTGCGTGCGATCCCGAACCTCCAGAACCCCAAGCGCTCGGAGCTCGCGGATCTGTGGGGGCATGATCCGGGGTTCGCGACCAGGCTCTGTGACCTGTTGAGCCGGCTCACCGACGCGGGTCCCGCCTAGCGGATGGGCAGCGACGCTTTCGCTCGCACGACTGCAACGGCATCGTCGACGGTTTCTTGGCCTCACGGAGACCTCCGTCTCGTGCGGTAGTTACCTGAACGAATCGGGCCAGGCTTCGCGTATGGCCACGCCACCCGAGCCTCCGCGCAAAGATCCACCGTCGCCGCCCGAGATGCCGCAGCAGGATCCGCCGCTCGAGATTCCTCCGCGCAACGATCCGCCGCCTGATCCGCTCGAAGACCCGGGCAAGAAGGCGCCTCCCCCGGTCGAGGATCCTCCGTTACAGGACGATCCGCCGCCGGAGAAGAAGGCGAGAGGGGCTAGCGGCGACGCAGCAGCTGCGCGCGCGGTAAGGGCGCCGCCCCGAATCGGAACAGCGCGACCTTCGTGCGATCGAGGCTGAACGGGTACACGCCCGCCTGATAACAGTGCAAGAGCGCCAGGAACGGGTTCGCGCGTAGGTCCGATGAGCGCTCGGCGAGCTGCCACTTCATCGCGTCGAGGCCATCGTTCGCCGCGTAGTCGATGTAGAAGCTGGCCTCGGTGGTGAGGTCCTTTGGCAGAAACCCGGACCCAGGTCTCGGCAGCACCATCTGCCAGATGAGCTGCTTCGGTTCGCCGACGAGGAAGAACAGCTCACCGGGCTTCGGCGGAGCGTCATGCGAGATCACGCGCGCCTCGTCCTCGGCCTTCCAGCCACGTGCGCGTGCATGCTCGTGCGAGAGCTGTTTGAGCACCGAGTATTTCCAATCCCAGCTGCCACCACGCACGCGCTCGCAGAGCGCGATGAACTCGGCATGTTCACCGGTGATATTGCTGACGTCGAGCTCGAGTGGGAAGCGATCCGGATCATGTGCATGTGCGAGTCGCTGATGCGCAAGGAATAGCTCGGTGGCGGTCTCGTCGTTGACCGCGGATGGTCCAAGCCAGTCGATGGCGACCCACGTCGTGAGGATCGAGCGAATCGCTTCGGTCGCGGGACCGTAATCGTAGTCTCCCGGGTCGAAGGGCAGGACGACCTTCATGGCAAGAGCAGCCCACCGGGGACGACGAGGTCACCAGGCTTGGCCCGCACCAGCTCGACACCGAGCGGGCCATCGACGATGCCGATGCCCGAAATGATCGAGCCGAGAATCGGGCCGTATGTCGTGAGGCCGAGATGGTAGATGCGCCCGTCGAGGATCTCTTCGCGAACGGCCTCGTTCAGCGCGCGTATGGCATCTGCGAATGCGACACGCGAGCCGTGGAGCTTGGCGCGTGCAAGCGCGAGGATCCGCGCGTCGCGCACGCTCATCGCGAGGCGCGGCAGCGGCGCGACGCGCGCTAGTTGTTCGCGCATTGCGCCGCGACCGGGCTCGGGCTCACGCGGCAACTTCGCGGATGTCGACTTCAACATCGCCGAGGATCGTCGCATACTCGATGGTGAGCGTGCGCGCGTCCTCGAAGGACCGCAGCTCGACGATCGCATAGCCGGCGACGAGCTCCTTCGACTCGGCGAACGGGCCATCGACCCAGTGCTGCTTGCCGCCCTTGAACTGGCCGCGCGCCGCCCGGCTGCTCGGCAACAGCGTCGCTTCGCCCGTGAGCACACCGTCGCGCTTCCATTGCTCGAGCAGCGGCTTGACGCCACTCACCTCGCCGGTCTTCTCGTACGTCGCATCGGCCTTCATGAGGAGGAGGAAGCGATACGGTGCATTGTCGGGGCGCTTCCCGCCGTGTAGATCCCAGCCCTCGACGATCGGCCCGACCTCGATCTCGCGGCCGCCACTCGCCGTGCAAAGCTCCGTCGCGAGCTCGATCGCGCGCTCCATGCCCGTGGTCGAGATCAACGCGAAACCGGCGACGAGCTCGTTGCTGCCCTCGTACGGCCCCCGCATGACCTTCGGCGCGCCGCCCTCGAACGTCACGCGCGCACGCGTCTCGCTGCGGTGGAGGCCGTTGCCGTCCTTCATGATGCCCTCCTTGAGCAAGCGACCGATGAAGCGCCCCATCTGGCGGATGAGCTCGTCGGAGGGCTTCTCGTCGACATCCCTCGTCGAGTCGTACTTGTGCATCATCATGAAGAGCATCGGATCTGCTTGGTCGCAGATGTTCGGTGCCCATGCAAGCGGGCGCGGTTGCCACCGCGACACGGCCAGCGAGGCCGCGCGCCAGAATGACGCGGATGTGGACACCGCGGCATCGGTGAATCGCGTGCTTGGCGCGGGCGCAGGCGTTGCTATGCCGTGACCCATGTCCGCGATCGTGTCCTTGCTGCGCGTGATGACCCTGCGCGATGCCGATGCCATCACCATCGAGTCGGGGCGCGTTCCGACGCTGCGGCGGCGAGGGCAGGTCGAGGCGCTCGCCATGCCCGCGCTCGACGAGGCCATGCTCGGTGACTTCGTGGCGCCGCTGCTCGCGGGCAAGCCCCTCGCGGGAACGCTGTCGCTGACCTACACCGACGAGGGCGTCACCTATCCGCTCACGGTCGAGAAGACCGACAGCGGGTTGCGCCTCGTGGTACGGCGACCGGCCCCCGCGGCCAAGCCGCCTCTACAGGTTCCTCCAGTGGCTCCGAGGCCCGTGTTGACGGCGGTCCCCACGGCTCCCGCGCCACGGCCCATGCGTTCGCTCGATGCGCTCGCGCAGCTGCTTTCACCGGCGGTGGCGTACGCACGCGCGCGCGAAGCGTCGGACGTGATCCTGTCGAGCGGGCAGGCACCGCGCATGCGCGTCGATGGACGCGTCGAGACCGTGGACGTGCCGATCGACGACGCCGAGCTGTCGGCGTGTGTCGCTGCCTTCGCCTCCAACGGGCCGGGTGTGAGTCACGACGTCGCGCTCGAGCTCGATGGCATCCGCGTGCGTGTGAACGCGTTCGATCACCTCGGCGGTCATGCGATCGCGGCGCGCCTGGTGCGCGAGCGCGTGCCGTCACTGTCGGAGCTCGCGTTGCCGAGCGAGCTAGCGTCGATCGTCGAGCATCGCGACGGTCTCGTGCTGGTCTGCGGTCCCACGGGCTCGGGCAAATCCACCACGCTCGCGGCGCTCGTCGAGCAGCTCGATCAACGGCGCTCGGCGCACGTCATCACGCTCGAAGATCCGATCGAGTATCAGTTCCGGCCGCGCCGTTGCCTCGTGCATCAGCGCGAGCTCGGCACGCACATCCCGTCATTCGCGGCAGGTCTGCGCTCGGCCCTGCGCGAGGCGCCTGACGTGATCCTGCTCGGCGAGCTGCGCGATCGCGAGACGCTGGCCGCGGCCCTCACCGCCGCCGAGACCGGGCACCTCGTGCTCGCCACGCTGCACGCTCCCAGTGCGATCGGCGCGATCGATCGCATGATCGACGCGTTCCCGGAGACGCAGCAGCGGCAGGTTCGCAGCCAGCTCTCGGCGTGTCTGCGGACCATCGTCACGCAGTATCTGTTGCCACGTCGCGACGGTGGGCGCGTCGCGGCGATCGAGCTCGTCCCGGTAACGCCCGCGGTGGCCAACATCATCCGCAAGGGCGAGCTCCAGACGTTGCCCACGGCGATCCAGTCGGGCCGCGATGTCGGCATGATCGCGCTCGAGCGCTCGCTCGCGCGCCTGCTCGATGCGAACCTCGTGACCGCCAAGGCCGTGCAGCGGGTGGCCAACGATCCGGATCTGATGGCCGCCCTCGCCGGCAAGCTTCGCTGAGCGCAGGCGAGCATGTTCGCGCGAGGCGTGTCACCATCCCACCGTGAACCACCTCGGCTCGACCTTCCTCGCGAGCGCCATCGCGCTCTCGCTCTTCGCTACTCCCGACGTCGCGCGCGCCGAGCAACCGGCGCCCACCGACAAGCCGGCGCCCGCTGCCCCCGAGGTCCCTGGCGACGACGCCGCGAAGACCCTCACGTTCTTCAGCGCGATGCTCGACACGATGCTCGCCAACAAGGCGGATTGCGGAAAGATGGCGAGCGCCATCGACGCACTCGTCGACAAGAACAAGCCACTGCTCACGCGGCTCAAGGGCTACGAGAAAGATGGCCGGCGCCTGCCGAAGGACGCGGAGGCCAAGCTCGCCGAGCGCATGCAGCGCGACTTCCCGCAGATCGAGAAGTGCCTCACGGACCCCGCCCTCGCTGCCGCGATGAAGCGCGTCAGTGATCCGTCGCTGCCGCCCGGCCCCTCGGCCGCCGTGCGCGCGCAGGTGAAGGCGCCCGTCGCCGAGGAGCTCGCGAAGTACGAGAAGAAGATCCCCGGCAAGGGTGATCTGATCGCGACGATCACCACACCGCAGGGCGAGATTCGCTGCCAGCTCTTCGCCGACAAGGCGCCCATGACGGTCGCCAACTTCGTCGGCCTCGCCACCGGGCAGAAGCCGTGGCTCGATCCGAAGACCAGCAAGCTCCAGAAGGCGAAGCCGTACTACAACGGCACGATCTTCCACCGCGTGATCCCCGGCTTCATGATCCAGGGCGGCGATCCCACGGGCACCGGCATGGGCGGGCCCGGCTACACGTTTGCCGACGAGACCTCCTCCGGCCTCACCATGGAGCCGGGCGTGCTCGCGATGGCGAACTCGGGCCCCAGCACCAACGGCAGTCAGTTCTTCATCACCGAGGGCGCGCCGACCTACCTCAACGGCAAGCACACCATCTTCGGCAAGTGTGCGCCGCTCGAGCTCGTCACCAAGATCGCCAACGTCCCACGTGACGCGAGCGATCGCCCGAACACCGAGGTGACGATGAAGATCAAGATCAGCCACGGCAAGCTGTAGCCGCGATCGAGTGCGCAGGGCCGCGCTCGCCGAGCCCGACGACCGCACGACCTTCCGCCCGATCACGCTCTCTGCCACGAGCGACCAGAAGGCCGTCGGCATCTCGGCGTCCGAGTCCATGCAGCTCTGAAGCGTGGCGCAGGACAAGCCGCTCAAGATCAAGGCGCCCTCTGCGGAGGCTTCGGCCGAGTTCGTGCTCGCCATCGGCAAGTTGCTGGCGGTCGCCTGGCGCGTGCGCAGGTCCGCGCGCGGAGTTGCAGCTCGTCGATTCGAGTGGCCGCACGAAGGGGGCCGGGCGGCACGGGCGTGGCCCGATGTTTCAGCTGGACGTTAAGCGGTTCGTGGCGATCTCCGAATATGCTCGCGTGCAGATCTACGACATCGCGACGGGCAAGCTGTTCGGCAAGCTCGACCTCGGGAGCTAGCCCGGCCAGATCGACGCGGCGCCCCCGCGCCGAATCGACGATGCGGCTAGCCGCCTGCGACGAGTGATCGGAGACCGAAATCGACGTGATCGAGCGCCGCACTACGCCGTGTAGCGTGCGTCGACGGCGCGCGTTCGTCGGTGCTCCACTCACACGCTAGCTTCGCGATCATGGTGCAAGCGTGGAAGGTGTTGACGTTCACGACCCTCGTCGCGGCCGGCTGCGGCCCGGCTCTCGAGCAACCCATCGTCCGAGCCTCGCTCGGCGCAAACGCGCGGCAGGTCGCGATGCCGGCGCCGTCGAGCAATCGTCCTGCTTCGATCGCACGCACGACGACGGCGGCTCCGCAGCCCGAGGAAGCGAGCCAGCCGCTCGACTCGGCCGTCACGGGCGCGCTGCAGTTCTCGGTGCGCCCGGTCGGCTTTCTCTACTTCGGTGGTGAGGTCGAAGCGGGCGCCTTCGCGCGCGAGGGTTCCAACTACGGGGGCGCGTACGGCGTCCTCGGCGTCGAGGCTGGCGGCCAACGCGCCTTCCTCTCGCTGGAGGTCGCCGCGGGTCGCCAGTGGTTGCGCTACGACCTGAATGCGACGGACGTCGGCGCGAACGTCGTCGAGCCGCGCGTGCGCGCGCAGGTCTTGCTCAACCCGCAGGTCTCGCTGGGCGGCATGATCGGCGCGAACGCGATGCCCGAGGAGCGCGGCTGGACGGCCGGCCTGTTCCTCGGGATCTATTCGCACCCGATCGACGGCTCGTCGCGATCCGACGATTGACGCAGCGCACGTCTCCGTGCGGCGGCGCGCGGGATGCACGCTCGTGCGCGTGGGTATCCCATGCGCACCACACTCGCCGTCGCTGCGGCGCTGATCAGCGCCTGCGTAGCCTCGAACCAGAAGCCCTTCGATCAGATGACCGCGCAAGAGCATCGCGCGGCTGCCGCTCGCGAACATCAGCTCGCCAACGACAGCTTCGCGAAGGTCACCGGCCAGAACATCGAACCGGGCGAAACGGTTCCATGGAACGACTACATCTACGCGTACGACGAATACGGCACGGCCATTCCGTACACGTTCGATCCTTATCGCATGGACGGTCCGCAGGCCTATGTCGCGTGGCCTCGCGTCAGCGATCCGAGTGAGAAGTACGAAGACGCGGCCAGCGAACATCGCGAAAACGCGCTGCGCCACGAGCGAGCCGCCGCCGCACTCGAAGGTCGGCCTTCGCCTCAGCCGTTGCCGCCTGTTCAGGGCGAGGGCTAGGCCGGACCGAGGCCGGACCGAGCGGTCGCGTAACGAGGGATGGCCGGAAAAGATGGCTAGGGATCCCTTGAAAGGGGCCAGCCCCTCTTCCGTGCGACAATCGGCGAATGCGTGGTGCACGGGGGTTCGTAATCTCGGCGAGCTTGATCGTTGCCGCTTGTAGCGATTCCGCGGGAAGCGAAGGCATCGACGCGCCGGATGTATTGGTCGACGCGCCAGACGCCACGGATGCCTACGGCGCGGACGCTTACGATCCGGTCGATGCGCCGCTCGTGTGCGAGGATCTGCAGGAGTGGACCTGGACCGGCGAAAACTTCGTGTCGACGGCGCGTGACGCGCCGCCGTACGACTTCGCCGGAGGCCAGTGGTTCTGGGACGTGCACTACGCGGCGGGCGCCGTTCGCTCGGATACGACGCACATGCGCGAGCCCGGCACCGCGAGTATTCGTGTGTTCGTCGACCCGAGCATTCCCGTTCCCGCGAACGCCGACTACGCCGCGCAGTTTCGCTCCGAGATCGCGCGTCGGCCGTGGCATGAGGCCGTGCCGCTCGGGACCGAGCTCTGGCTCGGGTTTTCGTACTACATGCCCGCCAGCTACGTGCAGGACACGTCGAGTCGCGCGACGGTGTTCCAGCTCCACGCGGGACGGCACCATCCCCCGATCGAGATCGCGCACTGGGTGCCCGCCGATTATAACAACGCCTACGGGACGCAGCTCCACGTGATCCGGCGCTGGGGCGGTTGGAACACCAACACGTTCGACCGTGCAACGCTCCCAGTCACGTTCGAACCGAACCACTGGTACGACTTCGTCGTGCACGTGGTGTGGGACGTCGACGGCGGCACGCGCGGCCTCACCGAGATCTGGATCAACGGCACGCGCCATTACTCGGCGACGGGTGGCAACACGTACTCCGTTGGCACCGACGACGGTGACGACCTCCTGCCGTACGGCGGCACGCCAAAGCTCGGCTGGTACAAGTGGCCATGGCACGACGCGCCGGCCGTGACCGCATCCGCCACGGCGGGTGTGGACGAGCTCGAGATGTATATCGGCGCCGTGCGCATCATGCGGCACGCCGAAGGCGCTCACGTGGGCGCACGCGGCTACGACTGCGTGGCGCCGCGCGGCCAGCGTCCGTAGCGTTAGAACCCGAAGACGTTGAAGGTCGCGCCAAGGCCGAGGTTGCGCCCGACGACATCGGGTTCGCCATCGTCATTCATGTCGTCGCCGTAGAAGCCGACGCCCGCACGCGCCTCGATCGCGAGGGACCACCGACGCGCACGGATCACGTCGAGCGCCGCGGCGAGGAGCACCGCGGCCCCATCATCACTGGTCGCGCGTGCCGAGATGAAGCCCTGATAGTCGAGCGTCGCGTGCGCCGCACCGACGCCACCCGTCAGCGTCAGGATGGGCGCCGGGCGCCACTTCACGCCGACGGTGTTCACGTAGTGCGTGAACGTAAAATCGCCGTTGCGATGCGACATGGCCCAGAGGTCGAGGTAGATGCCGAGCGTCGGGCGAAAGAAGTAGCTCGCCGCGAGGTTCGCACCACCGGCCTCGGTGAAGCTGTTGCAGAACTCGCCGGCGCTCTCGCACTGGATCTCACCACCGTTCAGTCCCACGGAAAGCTCGAGCCCCTCGCGCGCGGGCGGCGGCTCCGGCTGCGCGGCGGCAAGGGACGGAAGCGCGACGGCGAACGCGATCGAAACAAAGCGAGTGGACTGCATGTAGGCCTCTTGCCGCGAGGGCGGCACCGCTCGTTCGAGCAAGCCGTGCGCCGCGGGACCACGCCACCTTTCGCGTAGTTGCCAGTGATGCGTGAGAGCGACATGCGAAGCCACGTGGTCACAACGCGTGGGGATTCTCGACGGTGCGCCGGATTTCGCGACACGGGTGGGCTCCAGCGGTCGCGGATGGATCGCTCAGGTCATCGACGCTGACGATCGACGCCGAGCAGCTTGCAGCTCGCAGCGTGGACGAAATCACAGCGTCGCCGAATTGAGCGGTCGACATAGCGAAGATGCTCGCGTGAACTACGCGCGCGTCGGCGCATGGCTGCCAGAAACGCGTTGGGACGCAGCGTTCACGTGCTTCGTTGTACGTCGAGAGCGCTCGTTCGGCGCGTCGCCACTCAAGGGCTACGGTCGTCTCCATGCTGAACGTGTTGAAGGTGTTGTCGCTCGGCCTCGTTGCCAGCGCCGGTTGTATCGGAGCGCCTCTCGACCAGCCGATCTTGCGTACGCAGTTCGGCGGTAACGCGCGGAGGATCGCTACGCCCGTTCCTGCTTCTGTCGCTCGCGTGGCGACCAGCACAGCCGCGAAGAGCGATGCGAGTGCGCCACTCGACAATGCGTATACCGGCGCGATGCAGTTCTCGCTGCGCCCCTTCCGGTACCTGTACCTCGGTGCGGAGTTCGAGGCGGGCGTGCTCTCTTCGCCGGGTTCGAGCTTCGCTGCCGCCTACAGCGTGGCCGGCATCGAAGCGAGCACGTCGGGCGCCGGCCTCGCCATCGAGATCCTCTACGGCCGCCAGTGGCTCAGTGGTGACATCGACCTCGACCCGGTCGGCATCACGGCCATCGAGCCACGCGTGCGCTTCCAGTACCTGCTGGATCCGCAGGTCGCGATCGGCGGCATGGTGGGCGCGAGTGCTGTCCCCGAGGAGCGCGGTTGGATGGGTGGCCTGTACATCGGGATCTATTCGCACCCGGCCGACGGCTCGTGACTACGGAGCTTCGAACGGCGCCGGCGCGAAGCTCGTGACGCCGGGCGCTTCCTCGCTCACGCGGATGTGGATGTGATTGTCGTGATTCGGCCAGTTCTGGATGTGCACGCCGTCGCCGTACAACGGGACGAGGGATGACTCGATCAGCCCATCCTGCGATGCCGCGGCCGCCGCGGGCTTCACGATCTTGATGAGCTCGCGATCGAGGAAGCTCATGGTCACGCGTCCCGTCGCGAACAGACTCGCGATCTGGATCGCGGTGGCCTCGCCGTCGAAGTTCATCACCGTCCCGGCGATACATTGGCGACCACCACTCGCCGTGGTGATCGTGCAGTAGCTCCGCCACGGGGCCTGGCCATCGTTGCCGTAGATCGACAGGTCGACGTCTTTGCCACGCTGGTGCGACGCGTGCCTCGGCGCGCCGACGTCGTTGCCGGGCGTCTCGCCATTCCACTGCGAGAGGTCCTGCGGGATGAACGGTGCGCGCCCGGCCTCGGCCTGGAGCTGCCCGGCGACGCGGAGGAACATGAGCAGGTCGCGCCGGCCGAACCAGTAGCGGAACACCGTCGAGCTGTCCGTAGCGTACCCGTCGACGGCAGGATCGTTGGGCAGCGGCAGCTGGAGCAAGCGCGCGCAATCGTCGTCGCACCGATTCGCTTCGTGGAAGGGCGTGCGCGTGACGGTGAGCATCGCATCCAGCGCGGCGTTCCCGGCCTTGACGCGCACCCAGTAGGTCCGCGGTTGCTTCGCATCGCGTACGGCGAGGACCCGCAGGCCGGCGCCCGCGTCGGTCTGGCCGAGCGAGACCGCCTCGCTACCGTTCCAGCGATCGACGGCGAGGATCACGCCGCTCGTCGGCGGGAACGTCAACTTGAACGCGACGTGCTCGCTCGGGTCCGACTCGAGGCGATACGTCACCTCGCCGCCCGCCGTTACCTGGACGTCGTTCTCGCCATCCGCGAGCGGCATCGCGCCAGGGCGAACATCGTCGGGCGCGACACCGGTCGGCACGACGGGCGTCGGCGCGTCGGGCGTCACGTCGGCGCCGGCATCGGGCGTCTCTTCAGCCAGCTCTTCCGGACTACAGGCAGCGAGCACAGCGACGGCGAGCATCGAGGACGCGGCGAGGCGAAACACGGCGCGACACTAGACGAAACCGCGAGAGCGAGGCAGTGGCGATTGAGCTTGCCACTGACGGCGCCCGAACAACTTTTCCAATGATCGCCACCCGCTAGCTCGCATGCATGACGGGCCGCACGATACCCGATACCCCCGATCAAAGAAGCCCGGGCAACCCCGCCGGCATGCCCGCTGCTCGCGAAGAACGGCCGCTGGCGCGCATGACTCAGCCGAGTAGCTCGACGAAGCCGTCGGTCCCGTTCACCCGGATCCGCTGGCCGTCGCGGATCCGTTGCGTGGCCTGTTCGACCCCGACGACGGCGGGCAAGCCGTACTCGCGGGCGATCACCGCGCCGTGCGTCATCAGGCCACCCACCTCGGTGACCAGTCCCTTGGCCGAGACGAACAGCGGCGTCCAGCTCGGGTCGGTGAACAGGGTCACGAGGATGTCGCCCTCCTCGAGCTCGGCCTCCTCCATGGACCGCACGACGCGCGCACGCCCTTCGATGACACCGGTCGACACCGCTAACCCGACGAGTGCATCCGCCGGAACGTCCCCGCGCTTGTATCGGCCGACGATGACCTCGCCGTCGGACGTGAGCACGCGCGGCGGCGTGAGCTTCTCGAACGCGCGGTGCTCTTCGCGCCGTTGCTCGATCAGCGCGCGATCGATCCGCTGCGTTCGCACTCCGTCGTACAGCTCGTGGAACGTGAGGTAGTAGATGTCGTCGCGCTGTTCGATCACCTGGGCGTGCACGAGCGCGTCCGCCTCGCGGAGCAGCGCCTGCTTGTAGACCAGGTAACGACTGACGATGTGGTACTTCGGGTACTCGCGATAACCCATGAAGTCGCGGAGGAGCCCGATCATTCGCGCGGCCTCCGCGGCTTTCTCGTCTCCATCGGGCAGCTGCCGTAGGCGCTCGAGGATTCCGCGCTGCGTCGCCAGCGCGGCGGCGCGTCGTAGCGCGAAGAGGCGCCGGCCCGCGCCGGGCGCCGCATGCTTCACGTGCCCGAGCAGCAACCGGATCAACGTGCTCGGCGCCTCCGCCCAGCGATCGCGCGTGATGTCGATCTCGCCGGCGCACCGCATCCCGTACTTCTCGAGGAAGGCGTCGATCGCGGCGCGCGCCTCGTGCTCCTTCGCCAACCCTTCGAGGGAGGCCGTGCGCTGCAGCTGCTCGATGACGGCAGGGAAGGGTCGGAGCGCATCGGCGACATCCAGTAGCGCGACGCCCATCTCCGACGTGATGTTCGTCGGCAGCGAGCGCGCGATCGTGTCCGCGACGTGCTTGTCG
Organism: Kofleriaceae bacterium; assembly: GCA_033763475.1. Lineage (GTDB taxonomy): Bacteria > Myxococcota_A > Polyangia > Haliangiales > Haliangiaceae > JABFXX01. The sequence continues at coordinate 10,030 of JANRKM010000180.1, read as the reverse complement.
CCGAGCCACGCCTCCACGTTCTCGTTGAGCCAGGCCGACGCATGAATGCCCGCCATGACGGCCGCCATGTTCCTCGGGTCAGCGAGCTGCTGCTTCAGCTGCCCGAGATCCTCGAGGATGACGTCGAAGAGCTCGGCGCCACGCGCGCGGCGAAGGCGCGCGTTCAACGCTGCGAGCGCGCGTTCGTAGTCCTCGATCAACTCGCCTACCAGCTGCGCACCGCGCGCGACCGGCGCGGCGATCTCGGCGGCCGACATGCCATGGTGACTTCGGACCATCCTCGGCGGCGGCGCATCCATCGTCGCTGGTGGGAGGAAGTCGCAGCGCTCGAGGAGCGTGACCAGCGCATCCTTGATGAGCGGATCGTTGCCCATCACGTTCAGCAAGTTCGCGCGCGCCGGCGACATCAACCCGCGCGTGACGTCGACGAACAATCGCCCGCCTGCCGCGAACATCGGCGCCATCGCGGTGAGCTGGAACACGCTCTGCCCGAGTGGCCGCATCGCATCTGTCATCATCTGCCCGTGCCCGACGGAGATGTAGACGTGCGGTTCGGCGTCATCGCGCTCTGGAATCGGGAACAGCGTCGTGATCGGTCGGCTCTGCACCACGTAGAAGCCGTCATCCGCCAGGCACCACTCGATGTCCTGCGGCCGCCCGACGTGCGCCTCGATCGTCCTGCCGATCCGCTCGAGCTCCACGAGCTGCGCGTCCGTCAAGGCCTGCCGCGGCGTCACGATCTTCTTCTCGACGATTGTTCCGTCGCGCACGCGGTAGACATCCGGTTGCACGCGCCCCGACACCAGCGCCTCGCCCAGCCCGAAGCTCGCGTCGATCGACGTCACCTTCCGGTTCCCGCTGAGCGGATCGGCGGTGAACAACACGCCGGACACCGCGGGCACCACCATCTTCTGCACCACCACGGCCATCCTGACGCTCCGCTGGTCGAGGCCATGCTGCGCGCGATACGCCACGGCCCGCTCGGTGAACAGCGACGCCCAGCACTTCACCACGTGCCTGATGATCTCGTCGGTGCCAGTGACATCGAGATAGGTGTCATGTTGTCCCGCGAACGACGCGGTGGGCAGATCCTCCGCGGTCGCGCTCGACCTCACGGCGAAGGCAGCTCGCTCCCCGAGCGCTGCGACCGCACGCGCGATCTCGTCGCGCAGGTCCGACGGCATGACCAGCCCTTGGATCGCCTGTCGAACCTCGGCGCTTCGCGCCCGGATCTCGTCGCGCTGCTCTGCGCGCAGACCGGCCAGCTGCGCTCCCACGTCCCCGACGACCCGTGCAAACGCGTCGGTGGACACGCAGACGCCAGCCGGTACGCGAATCCCCGAGATCCGGGAGAGCGCGCTCAGCGTGGCCCCCTTACCGCCAGCGAGTCCGAGCTTCGGCCCATCGAGGTCGGCGAAGCCGAGGGTGAACTGGTTCATGCGCCCGTCATCACAGACCTCGTCGGAACAAGTAAGCTTGTTTCGAGCGGCCCGTTTTGGGAGACTGACGGTGGAAAGACGGCTTGGTCGGGCCCGTTTCGCCGCTTCAGCGGAGAGAGACGCTGATGGCACTTGCACCAGATCCTGCCCTCCCATAGCGTCCGCGCATGAGCACGCAAGGCTGGGCACTCGCGACGACGGCGGATTCCAAGCAGCTGCAGAGCCTCGTCGAGGGCGAGCTCGCAGCTGCCGGGTTCGAGAAGCTCGACAAGAACGCTGCCGGTTCGATGCTGGTCCAGGTGCTGCCGCATCCCGAGGGTGCGCTGCTGCTTGTCAACGAGCCCACCAACATCAAGCTCGCGCGTTCGCTCACCGCGAAGCTAGCGACGGAGACGCGCTACCTCGAGCTCCGTCTCGAGGCCACCAGCGTCGCCGGCATGCGCACCAAGCTGCCCGTTGCCGCGCCGGAAGATATCGACAAGGAGGCGCGCGCGCTCCTCCACGCGTGGCACGAGGGGGAGAACCGCACGTTCGATAGCGAGCGCTTCGACGATCTCGTCGCGGCCCTCCTCGAGGTCAAGAACCCCGGCGAGCCCGTCACGCTCGCGTATGCGCGCAAGCTTGCAGGTTCGCCGCGCGTGGCGGCGCTGTTGCGTGCCGTCGAAGCGGGGGGCACCTGGGCGCGTGCAACGATGGACAACCAGCCGGCGATCAAGATCACCAACGCCGATGGTGCTCAGCTCACCGCACTGACGCCCGACGAATACACGGAGTTTCTGGTCGCCATGGGCGGCAGCGTTCGGATCAAGCTCCCCACGTAGACGAAGTCACATCGTCGCGAAACTGCTTTTCGATCGCCTCGTGGTCCTTCTTCAAGCAGCAGCTGGGACGTCGGTCCGCCGGGCGAGGCGTTGCAGCACGTAGAGCGAGGGGACCGCGCCCGACCTGACCATGGGTGCCCGTGAAAGGTCACCGCCGCATCGCGCGCACGACAACGCGGACGATCTCGGTCAGGTGACGCCGATGCGCGGCTGGCGTCTTCGCGTCATACGCCGCACCCGAGGCGGCGCGTAGCAGGAGTTGCGCGGCGGCGGTCGCCGTCAGCCCGGCGCGGCCGGGATCGAGCTCGGAGCCCTCGAGCACGGAGACGAGGAGCGCGAGGTATGCCCGGTCGGAGCGCTGGACGATCTCGGCGCCGAGCTGCCCCTGGGAATCGATCAGCTCCTGCGCATGCGGTGACGCCTGGACGAGCTCGAAGTACCGCGTGAACTTGGCCGCGAGCATCGCCGCGAGACGCTCTTCGATCGGGCCCGCGCGCGCGCTTGCTCGACGCGCCGTCTCTACGAGCTCGTCGCACACAGCGGTGACGACCGCGCGGAAGATCGCCTCCTTGTCCTCGAAGTACGCATAGACCGTGGGCTTGGCGACCCGCGCCTCTGATGCGAGCAGGTCCACACTCGTGCGCTTGAACCCGTAGCGGTGAAACAGCGCCGTCGCCGCCTCGACGATGCGCTCGCGCTTATCCGTGGATTTCGACACTACCAGACCAAACTATCATGCCTTGACGAATTGAACCGGTTAGTTATTATTGGTTCAGTCAGTCAGCTCGACGGCTCGCCCGTGCGGCGGTCCTCGGCGATCCCGACACCATCCTGGAGCTCGCATCATGAAGGTCCTCGTCACCGGCGCGACCGGTTTCATCGCAAGTCGCATCATCGAGCAGCTGCTCGCGGGCGGGCATCAGGTTCGCGGGACCGTCCGGTCCGTCGCGAAGACGGACGCCGTCACGATCCTGGGCGCGCTCCCCGGCGCGAGCGAACGGCTCGAGCTCGTCGAGGCGGATCTCCTACGCGAGGGGGCGTTCGACGCGCCCTGCCAGGGCATGGACGCGGTGCTCCACACCGCGAGCCCCTACATGCTCGATGCCAAGGACCCGCAGCGCGACCTCGTCGACCCTGCCGTCCACGGCACGCGCAACGTGCTCGCAGCCGCGGCCAAGGCCCCGACGGTCCGGCGCATGATCGTCACCTCGTCGATGGCCGCGATCACGGACGAGCCCGATAGCGATCGCGTGCTCACCGAGGACGACTGGAACACGCACTCCAGCCTGACGCGCAACCCGTACTACTACTCGAAGGTGCTCGCCGAGCGCGCGGCGTGGGACTTCGTCGAGCAGACCAAGCCGCCGTTCGACCTCGTCGTCATCAACCCGTTCCTCGTGATCGGCCCCTCGCTGATGCCCGCGATCAACACGTCCAACCAGGTGTTCATCGATCTGCTGAGCGGGACCTACCCCGGCATCATGAACCTGACCTGGGGCTTCGTCGACGTGCGCGACGTCGCCGACGCCCACGTCCGCGCGCTCGAGAACCCACGCGCGCGCGGTCGCTACCTCACGGCGGGCGAAACGATCTCGATGCGCGACGTGGTGAAGCTCCTCGCCAATCGCGGCTGGGGTACCGGCCGAAAACTTCCAAAGCTCGGCATGGACTGCGCGGTCGGTGACTTCGCGGTCCGCCTCTCGTCGTACTTCCAGCCCAAGGGCGTCGGCTCGTACCTGCGCACGCACGTCGGGCGCGTGCCCCGTTACGACACCACCAAGGTGCGCAGCGAGCTGGGCCTCACGTTCCGCCCGGTGACGGAGTCGATCCTCGACACGCTCGCCGACCTCGAGCGCTGGGGCCACCTCGCGAAGCGCTGAGGCTACGTTCGACGCTTCCCGTGCTCAGCAGGTCTGATCACGCTCTGCCATAAGGTTCCTCATGCGATCGCGCAAGCGGTCCCGTAGGGGTTGCGCGCATCGTCGGCAGCATTACGAATGCAGCCATGTGGAACCAGCTCAAGACCATCCTGCTCTTCGGGGTGCTGTCTGCGTTGCTGCTCGCAATTGGAGGGGCGGTCGCACCACAGCACCTCGGCGTGTTCGTCGTGGTCGCCGTCGTCATGAACGTCGGCGCGTACTTCTTCTCCGACCAGATCGTGCTCGCCATGCACCACGCTCGGGAAGTCTCCGAGCGCGAGGCTCCCGGGCTCCACGCGACCGTCGCCGAGCTCGCGGCGCGTGCGGGCATTCCGATGCCGCGGGTGTTCGTCGTTCCCGGGGACCAGCCGAACGCATTCGCAACGGGGCGTAACCCGCGCCACGGCGTCGTCGCCGTGACCGAGGGACTCCTGCACGCGCTCGATCGACGCGAGGTTCGCGGGGTTCTCGCGCACGAGATCGCGCACATCAAGAATCGCGACATCCTGATCTCGACCATCGCCGCGATCCTCGCGTCGGCGATCGCGACGGTCGCGAACGTGCTGAGCTTCGGGGCGATGTTCGGTCACAGCGGCGATGAGGAGGATCAGGGTAGCGGCCTGCTCGGCGGGTTCGTGATGCTGATCGTCGCCCCGCTCGCGGCGACGCTTGTCCAGCTCGCGATCTCGCGGTCGCGCGAGCTGCGTGCCGACGAGGTCGGTGCGCAGATCAGCGGCGACCCAGAGGCACTCGCGAGCGCGCTCGAACGCCTCGACTACACCGCGCGCATCGCACCTGCACATGTCTCGCCGGGCACCGCGAGCCTGTTCATTGTCAATCCGTTCGGTGCGCTCGAGACGATGACGCGTTGGTTCTCGACGCATCCGCCGGTCGAGGAGCGCGTGGCGCGCCTGCGCGGCATGACAGCCCGTCGGCGCATGCTCTGGCGCGCCGCGTAGCGCGATCACGTGCACGTCGACGCGATCGACGCCGAAGATCCGGTCTACGGCTGCTGCCGCTCGATCGGCGGCGGTTCCCATTCACCCGAGATCACCGACGGCTCGGGCCAGTAGAGTCGCAGCATCACGTTGAACCGTCCGCTCGGAGCGGGCAGCCAGTTGGCCTTACGGTCAGCGCCCGGAGAGTCGTGCTGCAGGTAGATGTCGAGCGAGCCGTCGGCGTTGAAGCGTAGGTTGTCGCGTGGGCTCACGGTGTACTTATCGAGCTCGTTGTCGACGAAGAACATCTGATCGTCGTACATGGTCAGCGACCAGAACCCCTTGACCGGTGGCAGCTGGTCCTTCTCGAAGTGCAGGATGTACGCGTTCTCGCCGCTGTACGGTTGCCCATGGGCATCGGCCTTCGACAGCGGATAGACCGCGTCCTCGGGAAGATTGGCGCCGAATCCGACGAGCGCGACCACGGCGCGCTGAAGGTAGTTGGTGCCATACGCACCCGTATCGACCGTGACGAGCCAGCCGTTGATGAGCTTGCCGACCTGCTCGATCCCCGCAACGAGCGTGCGCTGCGCCGTCATCGGCGCGCGTTCGAGCGCCTGGCGAACGGCGGCGTCAAGGCTGGTCGCGTCGAACGGCTGCTCCGGAGCCAGGCCGAGCTTGGCCAACGTGGAGAGCATTGGTGCGTCCGCCGTGGTCGCCGGGTTCTTCTTCATCAGCTCCGACATCAGCCTGAAGAAGCTCTCGCCGCTCAACGCGTGCACCTGATCGCGCACGGCGGTCTTCATGTCGAGGTCCGGATCGACACGGCCCGGTGGCGGCTCATAGGGCCGCCCGTACTGGCCAAGGGGGACCAACTCCACCTGATCCTGAATCCGATGAACCTCGTCGTAGTCCTGCCGTGTACCCGTGCAGTAGGTGCGTCCGATGATCAACACCAGTCCGGTCGGAGACTTGAGCTCCTGCACACCCGCAGGGAGCGTTCCGTTCCAGCGCGGCCCCGTGATGGCGTACCTCTGCGCCCGCGTTCCCGTCGTCCGGGTCCCGGGGGACTGGAAGACGTTCGTCCACGCATCGAGCATCTGATAGAGAAAGTAGCGGTCGCCCGCGTCGGGGATGCTGAGGACGTAGGGCTCCTCCGACACATCGATCCACGCAAAGGAATACAGCGTGTCCGCGTTGGGCGTCGTCACGTCGCGGAAGTCGGCATCTGGATACTCGCGGGCGTGCGCGAACTGTCCCATCGGCGCGCGCAGACCCTCGACCTTGGCGACGTTCGTCATCACGCGCCTGGTCAGCTCCGACGTGACCAGCGGATAGCCGTAGATGTAGGCGTCTACTGCGAGCTTGGTAGCCTCGTCGACCGATTCACCGTGGGACTTGCTTTCCACGACCCGCTCGAAGTCTTGCAGCTGCCAGGTCTTCGCAAACAGCTCCTCGGTCGGGCCGTAGAAGCGGAACATCACGAACCATGACTTGCCGGGAGCGGCATACGCCCAGTTCGCCTCGCGGCCGGCGGGGGCCTCGGGGCCGACGAAGAGATCTACCGAGCCGTCCGGGTTCGTCTCGAGCCCTCTGGTGTTGGAGCCCACCTCGACACGCGGTGCGTCACGGATGAACGTTGCGGTCTCGCGATCGTACACGGTCGCGGCCCAGAACAGCTTGGCCGGAACGTGTGCGGGTATGTGAAGGCGGTACGTGTGGTCTCCGCTCAGCGTGTTGCCATCGCGATCGGTGTATCCGATCACGTAGAACGTCGCCTTGCCGAGCCTTGCTGGCGGGGCGCAGGCCAAAAAGTAGATGAGACCGCGAGCCTTGATGTCGATCGTGCCGTCGGCGTTCTCGAACGTGAACCCAGTTTGTGCACCGGTCGGGTTGACCGTTCGCCATCGCCGATTCGGCCAGTAGGGCGCGCCGTCCTCGGCTGCTTGCTGGACGAACGACGCGTGCGCGGTGCGCGCAGCATTGTCGAGAAGGCTCCGCAGCGCCGCATCGGGGGCGAACGGCTTGCCCTTCTCGATGCCGAACGTGCGCAGCTCCTCGATCATGGCGGCGTCGCGCGGTAACGCGGGCTCCTCGTCGATCATCCGGGCCAGCCTGTCGAAGAAGCTGGCGTCGAAGCGCACGATGCCATCGAGCAGCTTGCCGGCCATGTCGATAAACCGTTGCTCGGGCGGTCGCCCGAGCCGCGCGAGCGGATACATCCGCAACCGCCGCACGAGATCGAGCGCGCGCTCGACCGCTGCCGGGGATTGATCTTCGGGCGATGCGCGGAGGGCGGCGTATCCGTTGATCGTCGAGAACCGGACCGCGATCACGCCGGGTGGCAAGTCGTCTTCGAAGCCCGGGGGAATCAGCACGTAGCGGCCGCCTTGTCCCTGGTCCTCACCTTGCGGGCCGACGTCGACGAGCGGCACCTGCCACGCATCGAGGATCGATCCGAACAGCGCCGCACCCACGGCGGCGGGCACATCGATGACGATTGGGCCGTCGCTGAGGTTGATCTGCAGGTAGACGTACTGGGTCGACGCGTTCGGCGTCGTGATCCGCAGCTTCCAGTCGGCGAGCTGCGAGTAGTAGACGATGTCGTTGTAGTTGGCACCCGCGTCGCGCAGAAAGGCCTCGCGCATGGCCTCGACGCTGACAATCGGCGTTGCCCAGACGACCGCCTTGACCGCGCGCTGGAGCGCGAGCGTTGCGAGCTCGGCCGAACTTTGCTGTGCGGAGATGACTGAGCTCTTTGACCTCGACCTGGGAGGATCGTGCTTGGGCATAGGTGGTTCTCCTGCACCTGCAACCGATGCACGCCGCGTGCGCGCATCAACAACGTCGCGACGCTGCGACTTCGTATGAACGGTCCCGGGGCCCGACATCTACATGCGCGACGCTCATACCGACCGAGGATCAGATCGATTGCCGCCTGCGCGACCGGAGCCGTCTTCGCGCGCCGCGAAGCCGACGAACACAACGACGTACGGAAACTGTTCGACGAGCTCGCGACGCGCGACGCCACCTTGGGCTGGTGCGCCATAAACGCGTCGAAGATCGAGATCGTCATCAGCGCGCCACCCGACAAGTGCGTGACGATCGGCGCGTGGCGTACGCGTTGCTCTTTCTCGGCGCGATGCGGTTCGGCGAGGCCGCAGCAATCACGTGGCGCGACCAGGGCGCGAGCGCCGAGCCGCTCGGCAAGCTCGTGAAGGAGAAGCCCCCTTGTTCTCTGGGCTTAGCCCTCGTGTGTTCTCGTGCAACTCGACAGCGATCGCCAGAGTCGGGCGGCGCTCACATGCGTTGGACTTCGTCCGACCTGTAGCACTGTAGCAGCGCCGTCTCTTAGCTCACGGTGGAGCGCTGTTAACCGAGCGCTAGTTGGCGTACGACTTGGAGGTGACGGCAGGCACGGGGGACGCCGCATACACGGTCTTGTACGACGGGCCTGGACTCGGTGGCCGAACCACGACTGTTGAGATCTTCTCTCCGCTTCAGCGCGGTGAAGACCGGGGCACGTGGGTCTCGCGCCTCGCGAAAGGTGTGCCATTTCGTGTTGGCAATCGAAACATTCAGCTCCGGCTGGTGATGCCGCACTTCTCGAATCTCGCGGTCGGTTCGATCGATTCGGCAACCAAGAGCGAGACCCCATGGGTCGCAGAGGTCGGGCGGGTGGTCGCGAACAACATCTCAAGGGTGCAGGGTGTCGTCCTGCTCGTCGATTCCCGGTCAGTTCGTCTAGACGCCTCACTCGAACGGCTGGAACTCACGCTGGCGGAAATTGTGAGGGCTGGTCTCGACCCCAATACCATTCCCTTCGTTTTCCAGCTCAACCATCGCGATTCGCCCTACGCGGTATCCATCGACGAAGTAAAGGGCGCGCTGAAGACGGCAATGCCCCCACGAGTCGCGTTCGTCGAATCGGTCGCGGCGCGACGGTATGGGACGCATCAGACCTTCGAGACCATCGTCGCGATGATCGACGGTCAGACTCCACCGATCCTCTCTGGTGAACGACGCGTCTCCCCGCGCTCGGTTCCCGAGCTGTTCCAGCCATTCGAGACCGCGCTGACGCTCGACGGTCTTTTTCGTGAACGGCTCGAGACACGTAGCTTTCCCAACGTGATCCACCTCAAGGGTAAGGTTGGCGTTGCTCGAGGATGGCCAAAATACGATGGGGGTGTGCTCGAAGCTGCCAACGCTTCGTATGCGGTCGACGTTGTCGAGCGGCACGTCGAACAGAAGAAGGGTGAGGTGTGGTCGCCGCTCCATTCGCGTCCGTCGGTCATGGCGGCACGAATGCGATGTGTTGATCGAGAGGTTGCCCGGTTCGAGTCGTTCATCTCAGTTGAGAGGGCTTTAACGCCCTTCGTTCTTGTCGGCCCGAAGGCGCCCGTGAAAGCGGCGCAGCAGTTCCGATTTGGCGCGCAGGAGACGTACAACGTTGCCGACCGCATCGGCTTCGCGGTGGAGGACGGCGTCGTGCTGTTCAACGTCGGGACGCTCAACCATGCAATGGTGTGGGTCGGCTACGACGCTAAGGGGTGCGCGGTCGACATCACGATCTACGGCGATCACGCCATCGAGCTGATGCGGTCATAGCTCTGAAGTTCGTCACTTGCTGGCCTTGATCGGCGGACCGAACGTTCTGAAGTCGATAAGGCGAAGAGCCTTCCGTGCGGCACTGTGTGATCCGTCCACCGAGGCCGTACCAAGGACTGCCAGCATGGCTGGCGCACATCGACTTCGTACGCAGCCTCGCATAGGCGCGTAGTCCACTAGCAGGCTGCTGAGAAACCCGAGTCTGGGATCGACTCGGTGATCCGGTCCGGATAGGGTCGGATGCATGCGCGGCACCGACGACAAGCAGGCGACAATGTTCTCGGTCGTATCCCCGGAGCGGAGGA